>NZ_LZKR01000055.1 GCF_001672915.1 Mycobacterium sp. 1245805.9
GTCGCCGAGGGCCGCAGCCTCGGTGACCCGGAGACCATCGCCTACGGGCTGATCCCGCGCGCGCACCGCGGCATCGTCGCGGTCAACGAGCTGCCCGACCTGGCTGAGCGCATTCAGGTGTCGATGCTCAACGTCATGGAGGAGCGCGACATCCAGGTCCGCGGCTACACGCTGCGCCTGCCGCTGGACGTGCTGGTGGTCGCCAGCGCCAACCCGGAGGACTACACCAACCGGGGCCGCATCATCACCCCGCTCAAGGACCGGTTCGGCGCCGAGATCCGCACCCACTACCCGCTGGAGCTCGAGGCCGAGGTGGGGGTGATCGTCCAGGAGGCGCACTTGTCCGCGCAGGTGCCCGACTATCTGATGCAGGTGATGGCGCGGTTCGCCCGATACCTGCGCGAGTCCAACTCGATCGACCAGCGATCCGGGGTGTCGGCGCGGTTCGCGATCGCGGCGGCCGAGACCGTTGCGGCCGCCGCCCGGCACCGCGGCGCGGTCCTGGGGGAGACCGACCCGGTGGCCCGGGTGGTCGACCTGGGCACGGTCATCGACGTTCTGCGCGGCAAGCTGGAATTCGAGTCCGGCGAGGAGGGCCGCGAACAGGCCGTGCTGGAGCACCTGTTGCGCCGGGCGACCGCCGACACCGCGGCCCGAGTGCTGGGCGGCATCGACGTCGGCGCGCTGGTGGCCGCGGTCGAGGGCGGCTCGGCGGTCACGACGGGCGAGCGGGTGTCGGCCAAGGACGTGTTGGCCGCGGTGCCGAACCTGCCGGTCGTGGACAAGATCGCGGCCAAGCTGGGCGCCGAATCCGAGGGCGAGCGCGCGGCGGCATTGGAATTGGCGCTCGAGGCGTTGTATCTGGCCAAGCGGATCGACAAGGTGTCCGGGGAGGGCCAAACCGTCTATGGCTAGAGGGCATTCGTCCCGATACTCCGCGTACACCGGCGGCCCCGACCCGCTGGCGCCGCCGGTGGATCTGCGCGAGGCCCTCGAACAGATAGGCCAGGACGTGATGGCCGGCACCTCGCCGCGGCGCGCCCTCTCGGAGTTGTTGCGCCGCGGCACCAAGAACCTTCCCGGCGCCGATCGACTGGCGGCCGAGGCGAACAAGCGCCGACGGGATTTGTTGCGCCGCAACAACTTGGACGGCACCCTGCAGGAGATCAAGAAGCTGCTCGACGAGGCCGTGCTGGCCGAACGCAAGGAGCTGGCCCGCGCACTCGACGACGACGCCCGCTTCGGCGAGCTGCAGCTCGACGCGCTTCCGGCGTCGCCCGCCAAGGCGGTGCAGGAGCTTTCGGACTACGACTGGCGCAGCGGCGAGGCCCGCCAAAAGTACGAGCAGATCAAGGATTTGCTCGGCCGCGAGATGCTGGACCAGCGCTTCGCCGGGATGAAGCAGGCCCTGGAGGGCGCCACCGACGAGGATCGCCAGCGCGTCACCGAGATGCTGGACGACCTGAACGAGCTGCTGGACAAGCACGCCAAAGGCCAGGACACCCAGCAGGACTTCGAAGACTTCATGGACAAGCACGGCGAGTTCTTCCCGGAGAACCCGCGCAACGTCGACGAGCTGCTGGACTCGCTGGCCAAGCGCGCCGCGGCGGCGCAACGCTTCCGCAACAGCCTGAGCCCCGACCAGCGCGCTGAGCTGGACGCGTTGGCGCAGCAGGCATTTGGCTCACCGGCGCTGATGGAGGCGTTGGGAAGGCTCGATTCCCATCTGCAGGCGGCGCGGCCCGGCGAGGACTGGACCGGCTCCGAGCAGTTCTCCGGTGACAATCCGTTCGGCATGGGCGAAGGCACGCAGGCGATCTCGGACATCGCCGAGCTGGAGCAGCTGGCCGAGCAGCTGTCGCAAAGCTACCCGGGCGCCACCATGGACGACGTCGACTTGGACGCGCTGGCCCGCCAGCTCGGCGACGAGGCGGCCATCGATGCGCGCACGCTCGCCGAATTGGAACGCGCCCTGGTCAACCAGGGCTTCCTGGATCGTGGCTCCGACGGCCAGTGGCGACTCTCGCCCAAGGCGATGCGGCGGCTCGGGGAGACGGCGCTGCGCGATGTGGCGCAACAGCTTTCGGGTCGCCACGGCGAGCGCGACCATCGGCGCGCGGGCGCCGCGGGCGAGTTGACCGGTGCGACGCGGCCCTGGCAGTTCGGTGACACCGAGCCGTGGAACATCCCCCGCACGCTGACGAACGCGGTGCTGCGGCGGGCGGGAACCGCGACTGTGCAGGGGCCGGACGGCCCTTCGCTGCGGATCACGGTCGACGACGTCGAGGTGTCCGAGACCGAGACGCGCACGCAGGCCGCCGTGGCGCTGTTGGTCGACACGTCGTTTTCGATGGTGATGGAGAATCGCTGGCTGCCGATGAAGCAGACGGCGCTCGCGCTCAACCACCTGGTGTGCACACGCTTTCGCTCGGATGCCTTGCAGATCATCGCCTTTGGCCGCTACGCGCGCACGGTGACGGCCGCCGAGTTGACCGGCCTGGAGGGCGTCTACGAGCAGGGCACCAACCTGCATCACGCGCTGGCGTTGGCGGGTCGCCACCTGCGCCGGCACCCGAACGCGCAGCCCGTCGTGCTGGTGGTGACCGACGGTGAGCCGACGGCCCATCTGGAGGATTTCAACGGCGACGGTTCGGCGGTGTTTTTCGACTACCCGCCGCATCCGCGGACCATCGCCCACACCGTGCGCGGATTCGACGACATGGCAAGGCTCGGCGCGCAGGTGACGATCTTCCGGCTGGGCGACGACCCGGGGTTGGCACGGTTCATCGACCAGGTCGCGCGGCGCGGCGAGGGCCGCGTCGTGGTGCCCGACGTCGACGGCCTGGGCGCCGCCGTGGTGGGCGACTACCTGCGCTCGCGGCGTCGTCGGTGACCGCGGGGCGCCTGCGGGCGCCGCGGGAATAAGTGCCTCCACGGCCGGGTATATGCACCCGGGTATATGCACAAGGACGAAAGGGAGACGCATGAATAACGTTCCAACGATCAAACTCAACGACGGTGTGCTCATCCCGCAGCTTGGTTTCGGCGTGTTCCAGATCAAGCCGGACGAAACGGCGGCGGCCGTCAAGCGCGCCCTCGACATCGGCTACCGGCACATCGACACCGCGGAAATGTACGGGAACGAAAGGGAAGTCGGCCAAGGCATCCGCGACGCCGGCCTGGACCGCGCCGACGTTTTCGTCACCAGCAAGCTCAACAACGGCTTCCACAAGCCCGACGATGCGCGCCGCGCATTCGACAAAACCCTGAAGGCCCTGGACTCCGACTACGTCGACCTGTTCCTCATCCACTGGCCGCTGCCCACCCTCTACGAGGGCGACTTCGTCTCCACCTGGAAAGTCCTCGAGGAGTTCGCGAAAGACGGACGCGCCCGCAGCATCGGCGTCTCGAACTTCCAAGTCGCCCATCTGGAGCGCCTCGCCGGCGAAACCGACACCGTGCCTTCGGTCAATCAGATCGAGGTCCATCCGTACTTCACCAACGAGCAGGTCCGCACCTACGGGCGCGAGCACGGCATCGTCATCGAGGCGTGGTCGCCGATCGCCCAGGGCAAGGTGCTCGGCGACCCTGTGATCAACCGCATCGCCGACGCGCGCGGCAAGACACCGGCGCAGGTGGTGCTGCGCTGGCACATTCAGCGCGGCGACATCGTCTTCCCGAAATCGGTGACGCCGGAACGGATCAGGGAGAACTTCGAGCTGTTCGACTTCGATCTGGACGGCTCCGACATGGAGGCGATCTCTGCGCTGGACAAGGGGGAGCCGGGCAGGCGGGGACCCAATCCCGATACGTTCGACTACATTCCGGGCTAGCGACGCTCAGAGCGGTTGGGGCGCAACGCGTCTAACGAGGCCGGCGAGCCTTGCGCTTGATGCCCACCCCGCCCCAGAGCGAGAAGCCGCGGATGTTCACCTTGGGCGCGCCGGGCGTGCCCTGGCCCAGCACCGTGTGGTCGAAGCCGCCCATCACGGCGCGGCCGTGGATCTCGACGTTGACCTCGGGCGGCAGCAAGATGTTCTGCGCGCCCATGATCGAGATCGCGTGGATGTCGACCTCGGTGGAGGTGAAGTCGGCGTAACGCAGGTCCACCACCCCGGTGCCCCAAAACGTGAACGTGGTGAGCTTCTTCGGCACGTTCCACCGGCCGCGCCGCTCGAAATTGCTCATCAGTGCGAGCAGTAGCGTCGACGGCGCGGGATTGGGCTTGCCGCCCCGGCGCGGGCTGAGCATCGTGCCCGGCAGGTCGGCCCTGAGCTCGTCGAGTTCCTCGTACGTCGTCGCCGCGTACGCCTTCGTCAGTCGGTCTTCGTAGTCCTTCATCTGCAGGCGGCCTTGCTCGGCCGCATACGCGAGCAACTGCGCGACCTGGATCCGGTCCGTGTCGGCCGCGCGGGACGGTACGTCACGCGCGGCCTGCGTCTCGCCGGCATCACGCTGCGCTGAGTTGCTCATCATCCACGAGCGTACGACGTAGAAGATTTGCTGCAAGGGGGTTGGCTAAACTGCAACGTTCTTCCCAGGTCGAGCCCGGTGCCGGGGGCCTTCTTCCGCAGGTCGCGCGGCCTCGTTAGACGTTTGCCCAACTGGGCGGGCGCTTCTGCAGGAAGGCCAGCATGCCTTCGCGGGCTTCGTCGGATATGAATAGCCGCGCCGATTCCTCGGTGAGTCGTTCGGCGTCGCGGTCGAACCCGTCGAGGATGGCGGCGGTGGTCAGCGCCTTCGACGCGGCGAGGCCCTGCGGCGACCCGCGGCTCACGTCGGCGACGACCTTCGCCACTGCGGCGTCGACGTCGTCGGCCGCGATCGTGACGAGTCCGATCTCGGCGGCCACGGCCGCATCGAACGTCTCGCCGGTCAGGTAGTAACGCGCCGCGGCGCGCGCCGACAGCTTCGGCAGCAGCGTCAGCGAAATGATCGCCGGCGCGACGCCGATCCGGGCCTCGGTCAGTGCGAAGGTGCTGCGCGGGCCGGCGATCACGATGTCGCAGGCGCCGACCAACCCGAAGCCGCCGGCGCGGACGTGCCCGTCGATGGCGCCGACCACCGGCAGCGGCGAGGAGACGATGGCGCGCAGCAGCGCGGTCATTTCCCGGGCCCGCGCCGTGGCCGCATCGAATGCCGATGGTGGCGACCCGTCCCCCAGCTCCGCGGGGGTACCCCCACGCCCGGCTGCGCCGCCCTCGCGATCGCCACGGGGGTCGCCGCCACCCGCCTCGCTCAGGTCCGCCCCGGCGCAAAAGGTGCCCCCGGTGTGGCCCAGCACCACGAGGCGCACCGCCGGATCCGCTGCGGCGTCACGCAGCCCCTGGTGCAACTGACCGACCAGAGCGGTGGAAAGCGCGTTGCGGTTATGCGGCGAATTCAGCGTTAGCCGGGCGACCTGTCCGTCGACCGAATATTCGACGACGGCGTCCATCAGTACGACCGGGGCAGGCCCAACGACGTCTGCGCGACGAAGTTCAGCACCATCTCGCGGCTGATCGGGGCGATCCGTCCGAGCCGGGCCGAGGCGAGCATCGCCGCCACCCCGTACTCCTTCGTCAACCCGTTGCCGCCCATCGACTGCACCGCCTGGTCGACCGAGCGCGTCGACGCCTCGGCCGCGGCATACTTGGCCATGTTCGCGGCCTCGGCCGCGCCCGCGTCGTCGCCGCTGTCGTAGAGCGTCGCCGCCTTCTGCATCATCAGCTTGGCCAGCTCGACCTCAATGTGGCACTGCGCCAACGGATGTGACAGGCCCTGGTGCGCCCCGATCGGCGTCGACCAGACCTGTCGCGACTTGACGTAGTCGACGGCCTTGCTGAGCGCGAACCGGCCCATGCCCACCGAGCTGGCCGCACCCATGATGCGTTCGGGGTTCAGGCCGGCGAAAAGCTGTGCGATGGCCGCGTCTTGGGCTCCGACGAGCGCATCGCCGGGCAGCCGGACGTCGTCGAGGAAGACCTGGAATTGGCGCTCGGGGCTGATCAGCTCCATCTCGATCGGGGTGTAGGTGAAACCTGGCGCGTCGGTCGGCACAACGAACAGCGCCGGGCGCAGCTTGCCGGTTTTGGCCTCCTCCGTCCGGGCCACCACCAGCACCGCCTGCGCCTGGTCGATCCCGGAGATAAAGACCTTCTGGCCCTTGAGGATCCAGTCGCCGCCGTCGCGGCGGGCAGTCGTGGTGATCTTGTGCGAGTTGGAGCCGGCGTCGGGCTCGGTGATCGCGAACGCCATCGTCAGCGAGCCGTCGGCGATGGCGGGGATCCAGCGTTTCTTCTGCTCGTCGGTGCCGAACTTGCTGATGATTGTGCCGTTGATGGCGGGTGACACCACCATCAACAGCAGCGCGCTACCGGCGGCGGCCATCTCCTCCATCACCAGTGACAGCTCGTACATTCCGGCGCCGCCCCCGCCGTACTCCTCGGGCAGGTTCACCCCCAGGAAGCCCAACTTGCCTGCCTCGGCCCACAATTCGCTGGTGTGCTCGTGCGCGCGGGCCTTCTCCAGGTAGTACTCGGCGCCGTAGTTGGACGCCCACTCGGACACCGCCTTGCGCAGCGCCCGGCGTTCCTCGTTTTCAATGAAGCTGCTGTCGGTCACGGTGAATCTCCTTCTGCTTCGGGCGCTTCCACTCTTGCCAGGACGGCGCCCACTTCGACTTGCTGACCGGTTTCGACGTGGAGCTCGGCCAGCACGCCGTCCGACGGCGCGGTGATGGTGTGCTCCATCTTCATCGCCTCCAGCCAGATCAGTGGTTGGCCGGCTGCGACGGTGTCGCCGACGGCGGCGCCTACCCGGATGACGTTGCCGGGCATGGGCGCCACCAGGGAACCCTTTTCGACGGCCGAGCCCGGCTCCGGGAAGCGCGGCAACGCGACCAGGCGGACGGGCCCGCGTGCCGAGTCGACGTACACCTCGTCCCCGTACCGCCGCACCGCGAAGGTGAGCTCCACCCCGTCGTCGGCGAGGATCACCCGATCCGCCGCGGCGGAAATCAGCCGAACGGTCGGGTGGTCGGGCAGCGTCAATCCGGTTCTGGTGAACCGGTATTGGACGTGGTGCTCGGCGTCGCCGTCGTCGCGGTAGGTCTTGACCTGGTAACCGGAAGCCAGGTTGCGCCAGCCGCTGGGCAGCGAGCCGAGGATCCCAGCGGTGGCGCGGTTGTGCGCGGCGTCGGCGAGGGCGGCGGCGACGGCGGACAACCGGATGACCGCGCCGCCGGCCAGCGGCGCGGACAGTTCCGCCAGGCCGTGCGTGTCGAAAAATGCGGTGTCGGTGGCGCCGTCGAGGAACGCCGGGTGGCGCAGGACGTTCACCAGCAGTTCTCGGTTGGTGCGCACGCCGTGCAGGCGGGCCCGGGCCAGCGCGTCGGCGAGCAGCAGCGCGGACTGACGCCGCGTCGGGGCGTAGGAGATGACCTTGGCGAGCATCGGGTCGTAGTGGATCGACACCACCGACCCGTCGACGATCCCCGAGTCCAGCCGGATCCCGGTCCGTTGCCCCAGCGAGCCGAACTCGGCCCGGACGCCCGGCACGTCGATCGCGTGCACCGGTCCGGCCTGCGGCTGCCAGCCGTGCGCGGGGTCCTCGGCGTAGAGCCGGGCCTCGATCGAATGCCCCTGGGCCGCAGGGGGTTCGGCGGGCAGCCGACCCCCGGCGGCGACGTCCAGCTGCAGCTCGACCAGGTCGCACCCGGTGGTCTCCTCGGTGACCGGGTGCTCGACCTGCAGCCGGGTGTTCATCTCGAGGAAGTAGAACTCGCCGTCATCATCGGCGAGGAACTCGACCGTCCCGGCGCCGGTGTAGCCGATCGCGCCGGCGGCAAGCCGGGCCGCGTCGAACAGCTTGGCGCGCATGCCCGGGGTGCGCTCCACCAACGGCGAGGGGGCCTCCTCGATGATCTTCTGGTGGCGGCGCTGAATCGAGCATTCCCGTTCCCCGACCGCCCACACGGTGCCGTGGGTGTCGGCGAGGACCTGGACCTCGACGTGGTGGCCGGTCGGCAGGTAGCGCTCGCAGAACACGGTCGGGTCGCCGAACGCCGACTGCGCCTCGCGCCGGGCCGCCGCGACTTCCCCTGCCAGCGCGGACAATTCGCGCACCACCCGCATGCCGCGTCCGCCGCCGCCCGCCGACGCCTTGACCAGCACCGGCAGCTGAGCGTCGGTGACCGTGTCGGGGTCCAGCTCCTCGAGCACCGGAACGCCAGCGGCGGCCATCAGCTTCTTGGACTCGATCTTGGAGCCCATCGCGCGGACCGCGTCCACCGGCGGACCGACCCACGTCAGGCCCGCGCCCTGCACTGCGGCGGCGAATTCGGCGTTCTCCGAGAGGAATCCGTAGCCGGGGTGGACCGCGTCGGCGCCGGCGGCGCGGGCCGCGGCGACGATCGCCTCGGCGTTCAGGTAGTCGTTGGTGTTGGGCAGCCGCACCCGGGCGTCGGCCTCGGCGACGTGCGGCGAGGCGGCGTCGGGCTCGGTGTAGACGGCGACGGTGCCCAGACCCAGCCGGCGGCAGGTGGCGAACACCCGTCGGGCGATCTCGCCCCGGTTGGCGACCAGCACTCGAGTGACCATGGGGCTCACATCCGGAAGACGCCAAAGTTCGACGTCCCCTTGATCGGGCCATTGGCGATGGCGGACAAACACATTCCCAGCACGGTGCGGGTGTCGCGGGGGTCGATCACGCCGTCGTCGTAGAGCATGCCGGACAGCACCAGCGGCAGCGACTCAGCTTCGATTTGCCCCTCGACGGCGGCCCGCATCGCGGCGTCGGCTTCCTCGTCGACCTGCTGCCCGCGGGCTTCGGCGGCGGCCCGGGCCACGATCGACAGGACGCCGGCGAGTTGGGCGCCGCCCATCACCGCGGATTTGGCGCTGGGCCAGGCGAACAGGAATCGAGGGTCGTACGCGCGGCCGCACATGCCGTAGTGGCCCGCGCCGTACGACGCCCCGATGATCAGCGAGATGTGCGGCACGGTTGAGTTGGACACGGCGTTGATCATCATCGAGCCGTGCTTGATCATCCCACCCTCTTCGTAGTCCTTGCCCACCATGTAGCCGGTGGTGTTGTGCAGGAACAACAATGGCGTGTCCGAGCGGTTGGCCAGCTGGATGAACTGGGTGGCCTTCTGGGACTCCTCGCTGAACAGCACCCCGCGCGCGTTGGCCAAGATCCCGAGCGGGTAGCCGTGCAGCCGGGCCCAGCCGGTCACCAGCGACGACCCGTACATCGGCTTGAACTCGTCGAACTCCGAACCGTCGACGATGCGGGCGATCACCTCGCGCGGGTCGAATGGGATCCGCAGATCGGCGGGCACGACGCCGATCAGTTCCTCGGCGTCGAAGAGTGGCTCGGTGATCGGCCCGGGCTCGGGCCCCTGCTTGACCCAGTTCAGCCGCGACACGATGCGTCGCCCGATCCGGATCGCGTCCAGCTCGTCGACGGCGAAGTAGTCCGCCAACCCCGAAGTGCGGGCGTGCATTTCGGCGCCGCCGAGCGACTCGTCGTCGGACTCTTCCCCGGTGGCCATCTTGACCAGCGGGGGACCGGCGAGGAACACCTTCGAGCGTTCCTTGATCATCACCACGTGGTCGGACATGCCGGGGATGTAGGCCCCGCCCGCGGTGGAGTTGCCGAACACCAGCGCGATGGTCGGGATCCCGGCCGCCGAGAGCCGGGTCAGGTCCCTGAACATCTGCCCGCCGGGGATGAAGATCTCTTTCTGGGTGGGCAGGTCCGCCCCGCCGGACTCCACCAGCGAAATCACCGGCAGCCGGTTCTGGAAGGCGATCTGGTTGGCGCGCAGAATCTTTCGCAGCGTCCACGGGTTGCTGGTGCCGCCCTTGACCGTCGGATCGTTGGCGACGATCAGGCATTCCACACCCGACACCACGCCGATGCCGGTGACCGTGCTGGCGCCGATCTGGAAGGCACTGCCGTACGCGGCCAGCGGGCTGAGCTCCAGGAACGGGGAGTCCGGGTCGACGAGCAGCTCGATGCGCTCCCGGGCGGTCAGCTTGCCGCGGGCGTGGTGACGCTCGACGTACTTGGGGCCGCCGCCGGCCAGCGCCTTGGCCAGCTCGGCGTCGATCTCCTCGAGTCGTGACGTGGCCGTCGACGCGGCGTCGAGGTAGGCGGCCGACGCGGGATCGAGGGTGGAGGTCAGCACCGTCACGATTGGTACCCCAGTGTCTTGGCGGCAAGCGCGGTCAGGATTTCGGTGGTTCCGCCGCCGATGCCCAGGATCCGCATGTCCCGGTATTGGCGCTCGACTTCGGATTCGGCCATGTAGCCCATGCCGCCGAACAGCTGCACGGCCTGGTTGGCGACCCATTCGCCAGCCTCGACGGCGGTGTTCTTGGCGAAGCACACCGGCGCGATCAGGTTGGTCTCACCGGCGAGCTGGCGCTCGACCACGTTGCGCGCATACACCCGCGCGACGTCGATGCGGCGCGCCATCTCGGCCAGCGTGTTCTGCACCGACTGCCGCGAGATCAGCGGCCGGCCGAACGTCTCGCGGTCGCGGCACCAGGCCACCGTGATGTCCAGGCACCGCTGCGCGCTCGAATAGGCCTGCGCGGCAAGGCCGATCCGCTCGGACACGAACGCCTGGGCGATCTGGGCGAATCCGCTGTTCGGGGCGCCGACCAGGTTGGCCGCCGGCACCCGCACGTCGGTATACGACAGCTCGGCGGTGTCGGAGGACCGCCAGCCCATCTTGTCCAGCTTGCGAGTCACCTCGAAGCCGGGCGTTCCCTTCTCCACCACCAGCAGCGAAACCCCCGCGGCGCCAGGGCCTCCGGTGCGCACCGCGGTCACGACGTAGTCGGCGCGAACCCCGGAGGTGATGTAGGTCTTCGCCCCGTTGACGACGTAATGGTCACCGTCGCGCACGGCGCTGGTCCGCAGGTGTCCGACGTCCGAACCGCCGCCGGGCTCGGTGATGGCCAGCGAACCGATCTTCTCGCCGGCCAACGTGGGCCGGACGAACTCGTCGATCTGGCGCCGATCACCCGACGCGATCATGTGCGGCACCGCGATGCCCGAGGTGAACAGCGACGCGAAGACGCCGCCGGGGGCACCGGCCTGGTGCACTTCCTCGCAGATGACCACCGCGTCGGCGCCGTCGCCGCCACCGCCGCCGACCGATTCGGGAAAGCTCGCGCCCAGCAGCCCGGCCGCCCCGGCCCGGCGGTGCAGGTCACGCGGCAGCTCGCCGGTGCGCTCCCACTCGTCGGCGTGCGGCAGGATCTCGCGTTCGGTGAAGGAGCGCACCGTCTTTCGCAGCTGTTCGCGCTCGGGGGTGGTCCAGATACTCATAGCAGGCGCTCCGGGATGTCGAGGTAGCGGCCGCGCAGCCATTCGCCCAGCCCCTTGGCCTGCGGATCGAATCGCGCGTTGTAGGCGACACCCTGGCCGAGGATGCCGTCGATGACGAAGTTCACCGCGCGCAGGTTCGGCAGCACGTGTCGGGTGACGTCGAAGTCGGCCGCCTCGGGCAGCAGCTCCTTGAGCTTCTCGACGGTCAGGGTGTTGGCCAGCCAACGCCATTGGTCGTCGGTGCGCACCCAGACGCCGACGTTGGCCGAGCCGCCCTTGTCGCCGCTGCGGGCCCCCGCGATGCGGCCCAGCGGCGCCCGGCGGACCGGGCCGGCCGGCAGCGGCTCCGGCAACGACGGGGGATCGGCGGGTGCCAGCTCCAAAGTATCTGTGGCGCAAGGAATGTCGACGCGGGTGCCGTCGGCGTGCACCGCGATGTGGCCGACCTCCTTGGCGTCGACGTAGCCCGGCGTGAACACGCCGTACACCTGACCGTCGCCCGGCGGGGCCGTCACGTGAAAGCCGGGGTAGCTGGCCAGGGCAAGTTCCACTGCGGCGGAGGAGAACTGGCGCCCCACGTTGGCGGGGTCGGGGTCGCGGACCACGCAGTGCAGCAGGGCGCTGGCGGCCTCCTCGGTGTCGGCGTCGGGTTGGTCGGTGCGGGCGAGGGTCCACTGGAGTTCCGCGGGCTTGACCGTCAATGCGGCCTCGAGCTGCCGGCGCATCAGCTCGGCCTTGGCCTCGATGTCCAGGCCGGTCAGCACGAACGTCATGGCGTTGCGGAACCCGCCGATGCTGTTCAGCGAGACCTTCAGCGTGGGCGGCGGCGGCTCGCCGCGCACGCCGCTTATCCGCACCCGGTCCGGGCCGTCCGCGGTCAGCTCGACGGTGTCCATCCGGGCGGTGACATCGGGGTTGGCGTAGCGGGCGCCGGTGATCTCGTAAAGCAACTGTGCGGTGACGGTGTCGACGCTGACCAGGCCGCCGGTGCCGGGATGCTTGGTGATGACCGAGGAGCCGTCGGTGTGCACCTCGGCGAGCGGGAAGCCGGCGTGGGTCAGGTCGGCGATCTCGGTGAAGAAGGAGTAGTTGCCGCCGGTGGCCTGGACGCCGCATTCGATGACGTGGCCGGCGACCACCGCGCCCGCGAGTCGGTCGTAGTCGGTGGGGCGCCACCCGAAGTGCGCCGCCGCCGCCCCGACGATGACCGAGGCGTCGGTGACGCGTCCGGTGACGACGACGTCGGCGCCGTCGTTCAGGCAGTCGACGATCCCCCACGCGCCGAGGTAGGCGTTGGCGGTCAGCGGCGCGCCCAGCCCCAGCTCCGCCGCCCGGGCCAACAGGTCGTCGCCCTCCACGTGCGCGATGCGGGCCGGGACGCCCAGCCGCTCGGCGAGCGCGCGGATCGCGTCGGCCAGCCCGGCGGGGTTGAGGCCGCCGGCGTTGGCGACGATGCGCACCCCGCGGTCGTGGGCCTCGCCCAGGCAGTCCTCGAGCTGGGTCAGGAAGGTCTTGGCGTAGCCGCGCTCCGGGTGCTTCATCCGGTCGCGGCCCAGGATCAGCATGGTCAGTTCGGCCAGGTAGTCGCCGGTGAGGTAGTCCACCTCCCCGCCGGTGAGCATCTCGCGCATGGCCGAAAGCCGGTCGCCGTAGAAGCCCGAACAGTTCGCGATGCGGACAGCGCCGGAACCACCGGAACCAGAGGCCATGCGCGTCCTCCATTCGTGGGCATACCGGTGACCGCGAACCAACCAACCAACCGGTAGGTTAGCGGGTACCGCCGGTGCCGCGTCAAGGTGCCCGCCCGCCCCTCCTGCCGCGACACTTACCTGACGCACACGACACGCCGGCGCGGACGCACTGGCTTAAGTGTCGCGGCGGGCCGACCGTGCGGCGGGCGCCGTTTTGGCGACCAGCAGGCCACCGACTATCCTGATAGGCAATCGTCGCACGTTCGGCCCCACCGGCCACGCCCCGCGACAATGCCCCATCAAGCCCGAACGAGGAGTTAGGCCCGACCATGGCCACACCCAAGCGCAGGATGTCGCGCGCGAATACCCGAAGCCGGCGCTCGCAGTGGAAGGCCACGAAGACCGAACTCGTCGGCGTGAACGTCGCAGGCCAGAAGCACAAGGTGCCCCGCCGGCTGCTCAAGGCGGCCCGCCTCGGTCTCATCGATCTCGACAAGCGCTAATCTCGGCAAATACCCGGCGCGCCTCTCAGCCCGCTCTCAGGCGCTAGGACGAAACTAGTGGCCGTGCGCATACTTGTCGTCGACGACGATCGCGCGGTGCGCGAGTCGCTGCGCAGGTCGCTTTCGTTTAATGGCTATTCGGTAGAGCTCGCCCACGACGGGGTCGAGGCTCTCGACATGATCGCCAGCGATCGGCCCGACGCCCTCGTCCTGGATGTGATGATGCCGCGGCTGGACGGCCTCGAGGTGTGCCGTCAGCTCCGCAGCACGGGCGACGACCTGCCGATCCTGGTGCTCACCGCCCGCGATTCGGTTTCCGAGCGGGTCGCGGGCCTGGACGCCGGCGCCGACGATTACCTGCCGAAGCCGTTCGCGCTCGAAGAGCTGCTGGCCCGGATGCGGGCGCTGCTGCGGCGCACCAAGCCCGACGATGCCGCCGAGTCGGTGGCCATGACGTTCTCCGACCTGAGCCTGGACCCGGTGACCCGCGAGGTTACCCGCGGGCAGCGCTGCATCAGCCTGACCCGCACCGAGTTTGCGTTGCTGGAAATGTTGATCGCCAACCCGCGCCGGGTGCTCACCCGCAGCCGCATCCTCGAGGAGGTCTGGGGATTCGACTTTCCCACCTCGGGCAACGCGTTGGAGGTGTATGTCGGCTACCTGCGCCGCAAAACCGAGGCCGACGGTGAGCCGCGCCTGATCCACACCGTCCGAGGGGTGGGATACGTCCTTCGGGAGACGCCACCGTGATGAGCCAGCGCCAACGATGATCCGGCTCCGTCGGCGCCGGCGCGCACCGCTGCGGCCCACCAGCTCGTTGTCGCTGCGGTGGCGGGTGATGCTGCTGGCGATGTCGATGGTCGCGATGGTCGTGGTGCTGATGTCGTTCGCCGTGTACGCGGTGGTGTCGGCCGCGCTCTACAACGACATCGACAACCAATTGCAGAGCCGCGCACAGCTGTTGATCGCCAGCGGTTCGCTGGCCGCCGACCCGGGCAAGGCCATCGAGGGCACCGCGTATTCGGACGTCAACGCCATGCTGGTGAACCCGGGCCGCTCGATCTACACGGCCAATCAGCCGGGCCAGATCCTGCCCGTCGGAACCGCCGAGAAGGCGGTGATCAACGGCGAGCTGTTCATGTCCCGTCGCACCGCCTCGGACCAGCGAATTCTGGCCATCCACCTGCCCAACGGCAGTTCACTGCTGATCTCCAAGAGCCTCAAGCCCACCGAGGCAGTCATGACCAAGCTGCGCTGGGTGCTGCTGATGGTCGGCGGCGTCGGCGCCGCGGTCGCGGCGGTGGCCGGGGGCATGGTCACCCGGGCGGGGCTGCGTCCGGTGGGCCGGCTGACCGAAGCCGCCGAGCGGGTGGCCCGCACCGACGACCTGCGGCCCATCCCGGTGTTCGGCAGCGACGAATTGGCAAGGCTCACAGAGGCTTTCAACCTGATGCTGCGGGCGCTGGCCGAATCGCGGGAGCGGCAGGCGCGGCTGGTCACCGACGCCGGACATGAATTGCGCACGCCGCTGACCTCGCTGCGCACCAACGTCGAACTGCTGATGGCCTCGATGGAACCGGGGGCGCCGCGGCTGCCCGAGCAGGAGATGGTCGGCCTGCGCGCGGACGTGCTCGCGCAGATCGAGGAACTGTCCACCCTGGTGGGTGATTTGGTCGACCTCACCCGCGACGACGCCAGTCAGATCGTGCACGAGACCGTCGACATGTCCGAGGTGATCGATCGCAGCCTCGAGCGAGTCAGGCGGCGGCGCAACGACATTCACTTCGACGTCGAGGCGATTGGCTGGCAGGTGTACGGCGATGCGGCGGGGCTCTCGCGCGCGGTGCTCAACCTGATGGACAACGCGGCCAAGTGGAGCCCCTCCGGCGGGCGCGTCGGCATCAGGCTGCGGCAACTCGACCCGACGCACGCCGAGCTGGTGGTTTCCGACGAGGGCCCGGGCATCCCGGTGCACGAGCGCCGCCTGGTGTTCGAGCGCTTCTACCGGTCGACGACGGCGCGGGCGATGCCGGGCTCGGGGCTGGGGCTGGCGATCGTCAAAAAGGTGGTGCAGAGCCACGGGGGGTTGCTGCGCGTCGAGGACACCGTGCCGGGAGGCCAGCCGCCGGGCACGTCCATCTATGTGCTGCTTCCGGGCCGTCCGGCGCCGGTTTCCGGATACCCGCCGGCCGAGGCCGACACTAAGCTTCTTACTGCCGAAGCCGAGACAGGACCGGTCGTGGTCGCGCGCAGCGCGGAGAACTCTCGGGATTCGGCGAACGTTATCTCAGTGGACTCTCAGTCCGCGCGGGCAAGGTAGGTCTGCGGCTAGGGTTGGAATCTAGCCACGTCGAGCCGACGAGCCCGAACGCCGATAACGCCGAGATAGAGGAAGAGCGACGTAGCGACATGACGAATGACCCGAGGTATTCGCCACCGCCGCAGCAGCCGGGATACCGTACGGGGCCTAATCAGCCTGTGCCGCCCGCCTATGCCCAGGGGCAGCAGCCGTACAACCAGCAGTTCGACTGGCGCTATCAGCCGCCCCAGCCTGCCCAGCCGTCGTCGCAGCCGACCGCGCAGTACCGGCGGCCCTACGAGCCGTTCACCGGCACCGGGCCGGGCCGGATCCCCGGCGGCACCGGGCCGGTTCCGCTGACCGGGGGCACCGGACCGGGCCCGATACCCGGCGGCACCGCGGCGGGTCACATTCCGCCCGGCACGGGTACGGGACCGATACACATGCTGCCGCACATGCCTCCGGGGCCCGCGCCGGTTCCCCAGAAGCGTTCGCGCGCAGGCCTTTTGACCGCGGGCGCGTTGGCGATCGCGGTGGTCTCGGCCGGCATCGGCGGCGCCGCGGCGACGGCCGTCGAGCTCGGCACGCACTCCACCGCCGGCAACGGCCGCGGCATCATCCCGGGCGCGGCGCCCAGCGTTCCGGCCGCGAACATGCCGCCGGGCACCGTCGAACAGGTCGCCGCCAAGGTGGTGCCCAGCGTCGTCATGTTGGAGACCGACATGGGCCGCCAGTCCGAGGAGGGCTCCGGCGTCATACTGTCGGCCGACGGGCTGATCCTGACCAACAACCACGTGGTCGCGGCCGCGGTCAAGCCGGGCGGTCCGGGTGGACCGCCGGGTGCGCCTCCCGGCGCCCCGCCACCGAAAACGACCGTGACCTTCTCCGACGGCCGCACCGCGCCGTTCTCGGTGGTCGGCGCCGACCCCACCAGCGACATCGCCGTGATCCGGGTACAGGGCGTGTCGAACCTCACCCCGATCACGATGGGTTCCTCGTCGGACCTGCGGGTCGGCCAGCCGGTGGTGGCGATCGGGTCGCCGCTGGGCCTGTCGGGCACCGTGACCACCGGCATCATCAGCGCGATGAACCGGCCGGTCTCCACGACCGGCGAGTCGGGCAACCAGAACACCGTGCTGGACGCGATTCAGACCGACGCCGCGATCAACCCGGGTAACTCCGGGGGCGCGCTGGTGAACATGAGCGGCCAGCTGGTCGGCGTCAACTCGGCCATCGCCACCCTGGGCGCCGATTCGCCCGACTCCCAGAGCGGGTCGATCGGCCTCGGCTTCGCGATCCCGGTCGACCAGGCCAAGCGCATCGCCGACGAGTTGATCGCGACCGGCAAGGCGACACACGCCTCGCTGGGCGTGCAGGTGACCAGCGACAAGGGCACCCCGGGCGCCAAGGTCGTCGACGTCATCGCGAACGGCGCGGCGGCGACGGCCGGCGTGCCCAAGGGTGTGGTCGTCACCAAGGTCGACGACCGCCCGATCAACAGCGCCGACGCGTTGGTCGCCGCCGTGCGCTCAAAGGCGCCGGGCGACAAGGTATCGCTGACGTTTCAGGATCCCGGCGGCGGCAGCCGCACCGTGCAAGTCACCCTCGGCAAGGCGGATCAGTAATGAGAGTGGATGAGCCCTCGGCGGCCGGGTTGTCGGAGATCGGATATACGGTTGCACCCATGGAAACGGGTGCGGAGTTGGTAGTCGGCCGGGCTCTGGTCGTGGTGGTCGACGACCGCACCGCCCACGGGGACGAGGAGGACCACAGCGGGCCGCTGGTCACCGAGCTGCTCACCGAGGCGGGGTTCGTCGTCGACGGCGTCGTGGCGGTCGCGGCCGACGAGGTCGAGATCCGCAACGCGCTGAACACCGCGGTGATCGGCGGGGTGGACCTGGTGGTCTCGGTCGGCGGGACCGGCGTCACCCCACGGGATGTCACGCCCGAGGCCACCCGCGAGATCCTGGACCGCGAAATCCTGGGGATCGCCGAGGCCATCCGCGCCTCGGGGCTGTCCGCGGGCATCACCGACGCCGGGTTGTCCCGGGGCCTGGCCGGAGTGTCGGGCAGCACACTCGTGGTCAACCTCGCCGGTTCCCGGTATGCGGTGCGGGACGGGATGGCGACGCTGAATCCGCTCGCCGCCCAGATCATCGGCCAGCTGTCGAGCCTCGAGATCTAACCGCGGGTCACCGCGATTCGGCCTGCGCGCGCGGGCCGTATTCCGGCGGGGGTGTCGTGGCCGCCGAGCCCCCGTGCCGACCGGACGACGAGTCGCCATTGGTTCGCGCCAGCAGGTCGCGGATCTCGGTGAGCAGGAGGACCTGCGCGTCGTCCGCCTGCTCGACCTCGCCGCGCTTGAGCAGCGTGTTGTAGGGCAGCACGACGAAGAAGTACACGACGGCCGCGATCAGGACGAAGTTGATCGCGGCGGACAGCAGGATGTTCAGGTCGATCGTCTGGCCGCCGCCGATGCCGATCTTGAGGGCGCCGACGTTGGACTGCTGATTGACCCCGACCCGATTGATCAGCGGGGTGATGATGCTGTCGGTGAACTTGGTGACCAATCCAGTGAAGGCAGTACCGATGACGACCGCGACGGCCAGGTCGACGATATTGCCCCGCGAGAGAAACTCCTTGAACCCCTTGAGCATGAGGACGCCCTTTCTGGTCGGGACCGAGTTGGCCATCGGTCACGCGCCGAACAGCGGCCAGATACTCAATGCAGGGTGAGCGTCACGGTCTGCCCCAGCGTCGAGCCTGCCACCGTGTTCGCCACGCGAGCCGGCAGCGCAACCAACATTACGCGGTCGGCGTCGCCGGCCTGGGCCTTCTGCTTGGCCGACACGAGGACGACGACGGCGTCGGTGGCCACCACCCTGCTGGGCGGCGGACCGGCCGCGGGCGAGTCGGTGGCCGGGGCGGCCAGCACGTCCACGACGTCGCCGACCCGAACCAGGTCGAGCAGGGCGCCGTCGGCCAGGTGCAGCGGCACGATGCGGGCGCCGGGTCCGGCCGTCACCTCGGCCAGCCGGCTGCCGAGCAGCCGGACATCGGTGAGCACCTCACCGCGTCGGGCTGGGCCGGCCAGCGTCGAACCGATCACCGCGGCGAGGTCCGCCTTCGATCCGTCGGGAACCGTTGTGGCCAAACGCTTTTCGAGCTGAACGTCATCGGTGGTCAATGCGGCGCCCGGAGCCAGGTCGCGCGCCGCCACCACCACCTCGGCGTAATCGCCGTCGGGATTGGATCGCAGCGCCGCGACGCCGGCCAGCACGACGAGCCCGCCCGCGGCCACCCGCCGAGCCAACACGGTGCGCGTCCAGTCGGGGCGCAACGACTCCGACAGGCGCCTGAACATGCTTGGGTTCAGCGATGATTCGCCCACGCGGCAACGGTAGGCGTGGGCGAGCGCCGGCGGTGCCGGAAGATGATGGCGCTGTGGATAACCGGTTAGGTCGAGGCGCCCGCGGTGGCCGGCGTGGCGCTGCTGGACGACTTCTCGCTCGACGTGCTCTTGTCGGACCCGCTCTTCTCGCTCGAGCCCGAACTCGGCGCCGCCTCGCTGGAGCCGTTGGACGAGCCATTCGACTTCTTGCGGTCCTCGCGGCTGTCGGTGCGGTAAAACCCGCTGCCCTTGAACACGACGCCGACGGAATTGAACAACTTGCGCAGCCGACCCGAGCACTTCTCGCACGTGGTCAGCGCGTCGTCGGTGAAGGCCTGCACGACGTCGAAGCGGTCGTCGCACTGGGTGCACGCGTAGCTGTAAGTCGGCACGAAAACCTCCGATGATGACGGACTTGGATTAGCACTCTACCGTGTCAAGTGCTAGAACCGCCACGTGATCGCGATCATTCCCGAAGCGCGATCAGGCCCCGCTCCGGGGTCAGCACGTGGGTCATCGGCACGTCGTGCGGTTCAGCGGGCAGCTCGTCGACGAATTCGGCGTCGCGCACCGTCGCGATCAGGCGTGCCTGCGGGTTCCGCAGGCCCAGCGAGCGGTCGTAAAAGCCGCGGCCCCGGCCCAGTCGCACGCCGCGACGGTCGACCGCCAGCGCCGGCACGATCACCAGGGTCGCCTCCGCCAGGGCCGATGCGGGGAGCAGCGGCTCGGGCGGCTCCAGCAGCCCCCACGGCCCCGGGACCAGCGCACCCGGCCGGTATTCACCCCACCGCAGCGGCAACGGCGCCTTGTCGGAGCCGGTGCGCGCGACCGGCAACAGCACCCGCGCCGACCGGCGCAGCACTACCTCGAGCAGCTCGATCGACCCCGGCTCGGTGCCCACCGGCACGTACGCGCAGACCGTGGTCCCGCCGTCGACCGCCGGCTCCACGTGCGCACACAGCGCGCGGGCCTCGGCGGCGCGCACGTCGTCGGCAACGCACCGCCGGGCCGCCAGCAGGCGTTCGCGCAACGCGGCCTTGCTTGCGGTCGGCATGCCCTCAACCATGACAGGCCGGTGTTTCGCGCCGCCACAGCGCGGTGGCGTGCCGCATGGGGGTTATGGTTTGAACAATGTCACGCCCGGATGTTCCGATCCCCTTCACGGCGATCGTCCCTGCGGCCGGCCTGGGTACGCGATTTTTGCCTGCGACAAAGACGGTGCCCAAGGAGCTGCTGCCCGTCGTCGACACTCCCGGCATCGAGCTGGTCGCCGAGGAGGCGGCCGCGGCCGGGGCGGAACGCCTGGTGATCATCACCTCCGAGGGCAAGGACGGCGTCGTCGCGCACTTCGTCGAGGACCTGGTGCTGGAGGGGACGCTCGAGGCGCGCGGCAAGAAGGCCATGCTCGACAAGGTGCGCCGGGCACCCCAGCTGATCAAGGTTGAGTCCGTGGTGCAGGCCGAGCCGCTCGGGCTGGGGCACGCCATCAGCTGCGTGGAGCCGACGCTGGCGGCCGACGAGGACGCCGTCATGGTGCTGCTGCCCGACGACCTGGTGCTGCCGACCGGCGTCCTGGAGACGATGGCCAAGGTGCGGGCCGACCAGGGCGGCACGGTGCTGTGCGCGATCGAGGTGACCCCCGAGGAGATCAGCTCCTACGGCGTTTTCGACGTCGAACCCGTTGCGGGCGGCGACAATCCGGACGTCCTGCGCGTCAGGGGCATGGTCGAGAAGCCCAAGGCCGAAGACGCGCCGTCGATGTATGCGGCGGCGGGCCGGTACGTGCTCGACCGCGCCGTGTTCGACGCGCTGCACCGCATCGACCGCGGCGCCGGAAACGAGGTGCAGCTCACCGACGCGATCGCGCTGCTGATCAAGGAGGGCCACCCGGTGCATGTCGTCGTCCACCGCGGATCCCGACACGACTTGGGAAATCCCGGCGGCTACCTGAAGGCTGCGGTTGACTTTGCATTGGATCGTGACGACTATGGCCCGGATTTGCGGCGATGGTTGGTGGCGCGGTTAGGCCTGACCGAGCAATAGCCGGGCGCCCGCCAAGGTCAGGAAGAGGCGCTCGTGCGTTCTGTTGAGGAGCAGCAGGCCCGGATAACGGCCGCCGCGGTGGCCCCGCGGCCGATACGGGTCGCCATTGCCGAGGCCCAGGGTTTGATGTGCGCCGAGGAAGTGGTGACCGAGCGGCCCATGCCCGGATTCGACCAGGCCGCCATCGACGGCTACGCCGTGCGCAGCGTCGACGTGCTGGGCGTCGGGGAGGTGGGCGCCGAAAGCCTCGGCGGGCCCTCGGACGACGAGGACCTGCGCGACGGGCTGGTGTTGCCGGTGATGGGAACCATCCAGGCCGGCTCGCGCACGCCCAGCCGGCTGCAGCCGCGGCAGGCGGTCCGGGTCCAGACCGGGGCCCCGCTGCCCACCCTGGCCGACGCCGTCCTGCCGGTGCGCTGGACCGACGGCGGGACGTCGCACGTGCGGATCCTGCGCGGGGCGCCGTCGGGCGCCTACGTGCGCCGCGGCGGCGACGACGTCCAGCCCGGCGACGTCGCCGTGCGCGCCGGCACCATCGTCGGCGCCGCCCAGGTCGGCCTGCTGGCGGCCGTCGGACGCGAACGGGTGCTGGTGCATCCGCGCCCGCGCCTGTCGGTCATCGCCGTCGGCGGCGAGCTGGTGGACATCTCGCGCACCCCGGGCAGCGGGCAGGTCTACGACGTCAACTCCTATGCGCTGGCGGCGGCCGCCCGCGACGCCGGCGCCGAGGTCAACCGCGTCGGCATCGTCAGCAACGACCCCAAGGAGCTGCGCGAGGTCGTCGAGGGCCAGATCAATCGCTCCGAGGTCGTGGTGATCGCCGGCGCGGTCGGGGGCGCGGCCAACGAGTCGGTGCGGCTGGCGCTGTCCGAGCTCGGCGAGATGGAGGTGGTCCGGGTGGCCATGCACCCGGGGTCCGTCCAGGGCTTCGGGCAGCTGGGCCGCGAGGGCGTTCCGACGTTCCTGCTGCCGGCCAACCCCGTCAGCGCGCTGGTAGTCTTCGAGGTGATGGTCCGGCCGCTGATACGGCTGTCGCTGGGCAAGCGCCAGCCGATGCGCCGCATCGTGCAGGCCCGCGCCCTGTCGCCGATCACATCGGTCGCTGGGCGCAAGGGATACCTTCGCGGACAGTTGATGCGTGACCAGGACAGCGGTGAGTATTTGGTGCAGGCGCTGGGCGGGGCCCCGGGGTCGTCGTCGCACCTGTTGGCCACCCTCGCCGAGGCGAACTGCTTGGTCGTGGTTCCCAGCGGCGCCGAGCAGATCCGCACCGGCGAGATCGTCGACGTCGCGTTCCTGGCCCAGCGCGGCTAGGCCAAGCTACTGCACATGCTCGTGAACCTGTTGCGCTCGAATCCCCGTCACCCGGGCTGGCCCTCGGCTGTGGGGCCGCTGCGGGTCCCGGGCGGTGTCGTCCGGTTGCGGGCGGTGCGCATGCGCGACGGCGCGCAGTGGAGCCGGATCCGGTTGGCCGACCGCGCGCATCTCGAGCCGTGGGAGCCCAGCACGGATGGCGATTGGACGATCCGGCACACGGTCGCGGCCTGGCCGGCGTTGTGTTCCGGGCTGCGCGCCGAGGCCCGCAAGGGCCGCATGCTGCCCTACGTGATCGAGCTCGACGGGCGTTTCTGCGGCCAGCTGACCATCGGCAACGTGACCCACGGGGCGCTGCGGTCGGCGTGGATCGGCTACTGGGTGCCCAGGTCGGCCACCGGCGGCGGGGTGGCGACGGCGGCGTTGGCGCTGGGCCTGGATCACTGCTTCGGCCCGGTCATGCTGCATCGCGTGGAGGCGACCGTGCGTCCGGAGAACGCCGCGAGCCGGGCCGTGCTGGCAAAGGTGGGGTTCCGCGAGGAGGGGCTGTTGCGCCGTTACCTCGAGGTGGACCGGGCCTGGCGCGACCACCTGTTGATGGCCATCACGGTCGAAGAGGTGCAGGGCTCGGTCGCGGCGACGTTGGTCCGCGCCGGCCACGCGAGCTGGGCGTGACGACCCGCGCGCTGTGGCTACCGCGACACGAGTGACATGTGGTGCTTGTGAGAGGCAAATTACAGGTGTGTAATTGTGCTGGTCACCTCGGTTCAGCCGCATCGGCCACAGACGAGCCTCGCGGGGGTCGGGTCCAGTAAGGAGCAAGTCATCATGCCAAGCATCCCGCAGTCGCTGTTGTGGATCTCGCTCGTGGTGCTCTGGCTGTTCGTCCTTGTTCCGATGCTGATCAGCAAACGCGACGCCGTGCGTCGCACCAGCGACGTCGCCCTGGCCACCCGGGTGCTCAACGGCACCGGGTCCCGGCTGCTCCGGCGCAGCGGGCCCGCCGCGGGCCATCGCAGCGACCCCGACTGGAAGCCGGAGGAGGACGCGGCCGAAGACGAGCTGACCGAGGCCGAGCACGACGAGGACGACACCGAAACCGAGGAAGTGCCGCGTCCGGTCGTCGTGCACGCCGCGGCCACCGAAGCGGCCGAGCCCGATTACCTGGACGTCGACGTCATCGAGGATTCCGGGGCGCTGCCGGCGGGGGCCGCGGAGGACGAGACCGAGCCCGTCGCCGAGGCTGACGAGACCGACGACGAAGAGCTGGACGACCGCTACGAATACGTCGAGGACTCTTCGGGTTTGGAGCCCGAGGCGGACCGCGAGGAGGACGAGGATCCGCGGGCGTACGTCGCGGCGGGCGCGTCGCGGCGGCGCCGGTTCGACCCGAAGGCCGCGGCCGCGGTCAGCGCGCGCAAGTACGCCTTCCGCAAGCGGGTGCTGATGGTGATGGCGGTCGTGCTGACCGGTTCGGCCACGGCCGCGTTCGAGGTGACGCCCGCTGCCTGGTGGGTGTGCGGCAGCGCCACCGCGGTGACCCTGCTGTACCTCGCCTACTTGCGTCGCCAGACCCGGATCGAGGAGAGGGTGCGTCGGCGCCGGATGCAGCGGATGGCGCGGGCGCGGCTTGGCGTGGAGAACGCCTACGACCGCGAATACGATCTGGTGCCCTCACGGCTGCGGCGACCCGGCGCGGTGGTGCTGGAGATCGACGACGAGGATCCGATCTTCGAGCACTTGGACTACGCGATGCCGATGCGGACCTTCGGGTGGCCCAGGGACCTGCCGCGCGCGGTCGGCGAGTAGCGCCGGGAGTTCGGCGGTTCGCCCCGCGGCTGGTAGCCTGCTAGCGGTCAGGGGCTATGGCGCAGTTGGTAGCGCGTCTCGTTCGCATCGAGAAGGTCAGGGGTTCGAATCCCCTTAGCTCCACAGCATTCAGTGAGGTAGTGGGGGTCCAACAATAAGTTGCGTCACCGCCGGCGAAGCCGGGTGCGCAGCGGTTACGCGGGAGGGTTGAAGAGCATGGCTGTTGATCCGGAAAGACTGCGCGAATGGCGTGGTGCCGCCCAAAAGTATGCCGACATGGCGGTCAAGCTCGTACAGGCGTTGCCGGAGGAACCGACCGAACGCGATTACTCGAGGATTTCGATGATCGCGTCGATATCCTCGCTGTATTACGCGACGGCGCTTGATGCCGATCACTTCGGTGACGCGCCAGAGGATGTTGTATCGCCCGAATGAGGTCCCCCAGTGAGGTAATAGCCTCATAACTTCCGATCGGGCATTGGCCGGTCGAATTGCCACATCTAAGCTTCAGACGCCCGGGACGCCGGTGGTCCTCATCCCGTGAGGGGGAGAGTGGGCGGCGGCTGTGGCGGCTGCGGTGACCCCGCCGGCTGGCTGCCATCGCTCGGCACGCCCGGCACCGTCGGTCCGACCGCGCCCGACATGAACAGCGATCCCAGCCCGCCCAGCCAGCGCGCGATATCGGACTCCGCTTCCTGGTAGGCAGCGGCCGAGTCCTGCAGGAGCAGCAGGAATCGCTGGTACAGGTCTTGCGCCGCCGCCGATACCTGCTGCCACTGCTGCCCCTGGGCGCTGAACGCCGCAGCGACGGCGCCGGAGATCTCGTCGGCCGCGGCCGGGACGATGGCCGCGGTGGGCAGCTTCGCCGCGGCGTTGGCTGCGCTGGTCGCCGCACCGATGCCGGATAGGTCGCTCGCCGCCGCGGTGAGCGCTTCTGTGGTGACCCTCATGGCGCTAATCCCTATTACCTGACCCCCGATTCGCCCGAGTCTACTCAGGTGGGCGCGATGCACTGGTTTTTCGACGATCCCAGGCGAGCTGTGCGACGGCAGTCGCGGTAGTAGCGTTGTTGCCGGCTCGGGAAGGGGATCGCGATGCAGGTCGAGATGGATTCCCGGTACTCCGGACGGGCAGTGCGGTGCAGCTGCGCTACATAAGCGTCCCGGCGCTGATCGGGGAGGCCGGGGGGGATCCGTGGGCGATCAATCAGAGCCTCCAGGTCGGTCGCCCGGCGGAGATCTCCGAGTTGGCGGAGGCGTTCCACGCCGCGGGTCGGTGCACCGCCGAGTCCGACGCGTCGTTCGCGGAAGCGCGCCGGCGCTTCGACGCGGCCTGGAACCACCAGAACGGCGACCACCCGATCAACGACTCCGCCGAGGTGCAACGGGTGACCAAGGCGCTGGGCGCGCAGTCGTTGCAGCTGCCCAAGATCGGCGCCGACTTGGAAAACATCGCCGCCGCGTTGGCCGAGGCGCAGCGAACCGGCGCCGCGCTGATCTCGACGCTGGAGGGCCAGCTGCAGCAGCTCGACAACGAGATCGGCCAGGCGGTGGAGGCGGAGAAAGACATCCACCTCACCGCGGGTGAGAGAAAGCTCCTGGAGTTGCACATAGCCGACCTGGAAAACGAGGCCATCGCCGACACCAAATCCGCTCTGGGACAGATCGATTCGGTGCGCGACGGCTATTCGACCTATCTGCAGGGAGCGATGGGCGCCCTGCGCGCCGACGGCTACGGCCCCGACATTCTCCAGGCGGTGGACGCCAAACCCGAGATTCCGCCGCCGGGTACGAGTCCGGAGGACGTGAACAGGTGGTGGACGTCGTTGACGCCCGGAGAGCGCCAGCAGCTCATCGCCGAGCACCCCGATCAGGTCGGCAACCTCAACGGCGTCCCAGTGCTGGCGCGCAGCGACGCCAACATCGGGGCGATGACCCGCGACCTCAACCGGGTCCGCGACATCGCCGGCCGCTTCGGCGTCTCCCCGGACGACGTGCTGCGCGATCCGGCGAAGTACGGCCTGTCGGCCGTCGACGTCACGCGCTACCAGAACGCCGATCAGACCCAGCAGGGTCTCGATCGCGACGCCGAACACGGCCACAACCCGGTGTTCCTATTCGCTTATGACCCACTGGCTTTCGGCGGCAAGGGGCGGGCGGCGATCGCCATCGGCAACCCCGACCTGGCGAAGAACACCGCCGTGATCGTCCCGGGCACCAGCAGCAGCGTGAAGGGCGGCTGGCTGCACGACGGCCACAACGACGCGCTCAACCTGTACGGCCAGGCCAACGCCGCCGACCCGAGAAACCCCACGGCGGTGATCGCGTGGATGGGGTACGACGCCCCCAACGACTTCAAGGACGTCCAGCGGATTTCCACTCCGGCGCTGGCCCGCACCGGCGGTCAGGCGCTGGCGCAGGATGTCAACGGTTTGTGGGCCACGCACCTCGGCGCCGGCCAGCACGTCACCGTGCTGGGCCACTCGTACGGTTCGACCACGGTGGCCGACGCGTTCGCGTTGGGCCACATGCACGCCAACGACGCCGTGCTCATCGGCTGCCCGGGCACCGACCTGGCCCCCAACGCCGCGAGCTTTCATCTCGACGGCGGGCACGTGTACGTGGGCGACGCGTCGACGGATCCGGTCGGCATGCTCGGGGAGCTGAATGGCTTGAGCCACTACGTGAATCGGGACAATATCGGCGGTCAGGTGCTCGGCTTGACCCCCGGCCTGGGCGCCGACCCGGCGGCCGACGGCTTCGGATCGGTGCGCTTCCGCGCCGAGGTGCCCGGCTCCGATGGCGTCAACCCGCACGACCATTCGTACTACTACCACCCCGGAAGCGAGGCGCTGCACAGCATGGCCGACATCACCTCGGGCCACGGTGATGCGCTGGAGTCCGACGGACTGACGGCGCAACACCGCTATCAGCCGGGAAAGATCACCATTCCGGGCCTGGGTCCGGTCGGACCCGGCCTGGGCGGGCTCGTCATCGACCCGGAGTGGGGCCGCGCGCCCGGATCTGTTACCGATGATCATGTCTTCGATGACCAACACCATCACTGAGCGGCAACGCATTTGGCCCCGGCAAGCACGGCTTGCCGCGCTAGTCGTCGTCGTCATGTTGCTAGGAGGGTGTTCGCTGGTGTTTCCGAAACCGCATTCCTCGGGCTCTTCCAACCCCTTTGACGATTCCGCCCACCCGTTGACCGACGACCAGACCAAGGCCCAGGTGATCGAGCCTGCCAAGGAGATCGTCGCCGCCGCCGACCTGCAGGGCGTCGACGGCGGGTTCTCGTTCGCCTCCTGCAACGACCAAGGCGATCCGCCCTATCAGGGCAGGGTGACGATCGGGTTTTCGTTGCAGGGGGACGCGGATGTGTACTTCCAGCACGTCCGCGCCGCGATGGTCGCGCACGGCTGGAGCGAGGGCGCCCCACCGGGACAGCACTACCACGGCACGACCCTGAACAAGAACGGCGTGACGGCAAACATGAGCCTGTTGCCGTCGGACCACAGTCGCGGACAGATCATCCTGTACGGCGAGTGCCGGGACACGACCGACCACCACCACGACCCGGGCGCCGGGCTCGATATCACCGGCCAATTGACCGCGCGCTGAGGAACGCGCCCCAGGCCTAGCTGGACTTTTGGCCGCCCTTGCGTCCGGCGGCCTTCTTCTGGGACTGGTTACCGCCGCTGCCGCTACCGCTGCTTCGGCTGCTTTGGGCGCTGCCCGAACTCTTGCCGCCCCTGCTGGAGGCGCCGGGCGAATTCGATATCGCCGCCGCCCTGGACTTGCTCATCCCCTTTTTGCGCAGCCCCTCGTACTGTTTGTCGTTCTTGACGCTGGATCCATGATCTTTCGCCATTTTGGTCTCCTTTACACCGTGCAGCCCGAATACCCACTTTCAATCGCGTTGCCGATACGCGATTTGGGTACTGATCCAGTTGTCGAGCAACCCGTGACCGAAAGGACCAGATGGCGCCCCGCGATCCCGACGCGACCGAAGCGCTGCTGAAAGAACTTCTGCGGACCTACGGCCCGTGCGGCCAGGAGGACGAGGTCCGAGCCGTCTGCGCCCGCGAGCTGGAGCCCGTCGTCGACGACCTGTGGATCGACGACGCCGGCAACCTCGTCGGCTACCTCGCGGCGGGCGGTCCCCCCGAGGGCAGCGGCCGCCGACACCGATCGGCGGCGACCGCCGGACCCAGTACCGCGACGCGCGTCATGGCGCACATGGACGAACTGTCCATGCTGGTCAAGCGGATCGAGCCGGACGGCTCGCTGCATGTGACGCAGCTGGGCACCATGTACCCCGGGAACTTCGGGCTCGGCCCCGTCGCCGTCCTCGGCGAGCACGAGACACTCACCGCGGTCCTCACACTCGGATCCGAGCACACCACGAAGGAGAGCCGGCGGATCTGGGAGACCAAACCCGATGCGGGTGATCAGGCGCTGGACTGGGAGCACGTTTACGTCTTCACCGGCCGCACCGAAAAGGAGCTCGCCGATGCGGGCGTGCGGCCCGGTACGCGGGTGTGCGTCGAGCGGAGCAAGAGGACGCTGGTCGAAATCGGGGACTATGTCGGCTGCTACTTCCTCGACGACCGCGCCGCGGTGGCCGCCCTGCTGCGCGCGGCTCAGTTGCTGCGTGAGCGCGGCAAGCGCCCCGCCGACGACGTCTACCTGGTGTTCACGACCAACGAGGAGATCGGCGGGGTGGGCGGCTCCTACGCCAGCGCCTCGCTTCCGGGCACGCTCACCCTCGCGCTGGAGGTCGGGCCCACCGAGCAGGAGTACGGCACCAGCGTCACCGGCGGCCCGATCATCGGGTACAGCGACGCCCTGTGCGTCTACGACAAGGACGTCGCCGACCGGTTGATGGCCATCGCCGCCGACCTGGGGCTGGAGCCGCAGGCCGCGGTGCTGGGCGCGTTCGAGTCCGACGCCTCGCACTCCAAGGCCAACGGGCTGACGCCGCGGGCGGCCCTGCTGTGCCTGCCGACGCTGAGCACGCACGGCTACGAGGTCACGTCTCGGCGCGCCATCGACGACATGGCCGAGATCGTTGTCGATTTCGTGCTGCAGCTCGGGGACGAAAACGGTTCCGGTACAACGGATTAGTCGCCGCCGTTGATCAGGCCGGCTTTCTGGCGGCGACGAACTGCAGCACGCGTTGTGCTCGGCGGCGCCCGACGGACCGGTCGCGTGTGGGCGGTTATCGCGACGCATCCTTGCCGCGCCGGGAACCCAACCCATAACGTGGGCAAGGTCCGGAGATGACAAGACGGATCGGCGGGGACAGCGCAGTGGCCGAACTGACCGGCGCGCGGGCGGAAGAGCTCGCGACGATGGACATCTTCGAAGGCTGCCCAATCGAGGAGCTGGTGCCGCTGGCGGCCCGCCTACAGCCGCTGCGCGCCGCCGCCGGCCAGGTGCTCATGCAGCAGGGTGAGCAGGCGGTCTCCTTCCTGCTCATCTCGTCGGGAACCGCCGAGATCAAGCGCGTCGACAACGACGGCACCGTCAACGCCGGACAGGTATCGCCCGGCACCATCGTGGGCGAGATCGCCCTGTTGCGGAACATCCCGCGCATAGCGACGGTCACCACCGCCGAACCGCTGACCGGCTGGATCGGCGACAACGACGCCTTCACCCGGATGGTGCACCTCCCGGGGGTCATGCCCAGGTTGCTGCGCACGGTGCGCCAGCGGCTGGCCGAGTTCATCACTCCGATCCCCATCGAGGTCCGCGACGGTACCCGCCTGATGTTGCGCCCGGTCCTGCCCGGCGACGACGAGCGCACCGTCCACGGCCACATCCAGTTCTCCAGCGAGACCCTGTATCGGCGGTTCATGACGGCCCGCATTCCGACGCCGGCACTGTTGCACTATCTGTCGCAGGTCGACTACGTCGACCACTTCGTGTGGGTGGTGACCGACGGGGACAACCCGGTGGCCGACGCCCGCTTCGTCCGCGACGAGAGCGACCCGACAACCGCCGAGATCGCCTTCACCGTCGCCGACGCCTACCAGGGCCGCGGGATCGGCAGCTTCCTGATCAGCGCGCTGTCCATCGCCGCCAGGGTCGACGGCGTCGAAAGGTTCTCCGCGCGAATGCTTTCCGACAACGGGCCGATGCGGGCGATCATGGACCACTACGGCGCGGTCTGGGAGCGCGAGGACGTCGGCGTCATCACCACCGTCATCGACGTGCCCCGCCGGCTGGTCTTCGGGCGCCACATGGCCGAACAGATCAATCGCGTCGCCCGTCAGGTGATCGAAGCGGTCGGCTGAATGGGCATGCGGCCGTTGTGGATTGGCATTCCGATGGTCCTGCTGGCGGCGTGTGCGCACGCGCACGCCCCCGCGCCGACGACCACGCCCAGCAAACCGACCAGCGGACCCAACGCCACCGTCCACCCCGCCAACATCAAGCGGGTGGTCGGCGAGCTGCCTCCCCACTACGAGGTGACCACCGGCATCCCGAGCGGGGCGTCACCGCGGGTGATCTGGAGCCTCGAAGCCGACGCGAGGGCCAAGCCGCCGCAGTGCGCGGCGCTCGCCGACCCGGGCAACGCACGCGACCAGTCCGCGCAGGGCTTCTCCGGGTCGGGGACCGGCGGCATCGTCGACGCGGTGGTGGTGACTTTGCCGGGTCCGGCGGACCTCGACCAGGGGGTCGTGGCGGCGTGCGGACGGTGGACCATGAGCGACGGCCACACCACCGCTAGCGTTCGCCTCGTCGACGCCCCACGCATCGACGGCGTCGCGACCCTCGGCATGGTGGCAGATACCAAGTCGTCGGTCGAATCGGGCACCGAAATCGATTCGCGCGCATACACTTTCATCGCCTACCTGGGCAACTACTACGCGTTCACCACGCTGACCACCGACCCCGGCTCCGCGCTGCCCGCGCTGCCGCCGCAATTCGCCGCCGATCTACTCGTCAAAACGGTGTCCACGTTGCGCGGCTGAGCGTCCCCGTTGGGTAGATTGGCCACGATGTTGAAGGTGTTGCTCGCGACCGCATCCGTCTGCGTGCTCGCCGGATGCTCGGGCGGCGATCCCACCCCCGTGAAGGCCGACATCGGCAAGGTCGTCGACGTCAAGTCGAGCTTCGGGCCCGACTACAAGGTCACCGACATCCCGGTGCGGGGCGTCGACCCCAAGCTGCTCTCGGCCCGGAAACTGCCCGACGGCCTGACGTTCGACCCGGCGAACTGCGCGAAAGTGGCGGTCGGCCCGGACCTGCCGCCGGACCTGCAGGGCAACATGGCCGCCGTCTCGGCCGAGGGGAACGGCAACCGGTTCGTCGTCATCGCCCTGGAGACGTCAAAAGCCCTGCCGTTCAACGACCCCGGGAAGGAATGCGCCAAGGTCGCGTTCGCCGGCACGGGCGTGCGGGGCGGCATCGAGGTGATCGACGCGCCGCACATCGACGGGGCGCGCACCACGGGCGTGCACCGCGTCCTGCAGGCCGTCGTGGGCGGCGGAGCCCGCACCGGCGAACTGTACGACTATTCGGCGCAATTCGGTGATTACCAGGTGATCGTCATCGCCAACCCGCTGGTCATTCCGGACCAGCCGGTGGCCAAGATCGACACCCAACGCGCGCGTGACCTGCTCGTCAAGGGGGTGGCCGCGGTCCGAGGCTAGGCCGCTAGCGCACGTCGCGGGGCCGGAACTGGATGCTGACGCGCGGGCCGATGTGCGCCGAGGTCTTGGGCACCGCGTGCTCCCAGGTGCGCTGGCAAGATCCGCCCATCACCAGCAGATCGCCGTGCGCCTGCGGCAGTCGCAGCGACGGCCCGCCGCCGCGCCGCCGCATCGCGAACGTGCGCGCCGCACCCAGGCTGACGATCGCCACCATGGTGTCGTGCGAGCTGCTGCGCCCGATGGTGTCGCCGTGCCACGCGACGCTGTCCGAGCCGTCGCGGTAACAACACAATCCGACGGTGGTGAAGGGCTCACCGAGCTCGCCCGCATAGATGTCGTTGAGCCGCCGCCGCAGCTTGCCCAGCAGCGGGTGTGGGGGCTCCTCGACCGTCAGGTCGTGAAAACTGACCAGCCGCGGCACGTCGACCACCCGGTCGTACATGTGGCGGCGCTCGGCCCGCCATGGAACGGTCGATAGGAGGTCGGCGAGCAGGCCATCGGCCTCGGCCAGCCAGCCGGCGCGGATCTCGATGAAGGCGCCGTCACCGAGCTGCCTGCGCTCGGTGTGCTCGAACAGCGAGCCCTGTACCGCGATGCTCACGGCGCCCAGTTTATCGCACACCCGTTCGATCGGGAGGGGACCGGTCTGGCGACCGGCTACCGTTTTCAGGGTGGGCGTTGTCGAGCTGGGCACCAATTCCGAGGTGGGCGCGCTTCGGGTCGCCATCCTGCACCGGCCCGGCGCGGAGCTGCGCCGGCTCAATCCGCGCAACAACGACCAGCTGCTCTTCGACGGGTTGCCCTGGGTCGCGCGGGCGCAGGAGGAACACGACGAGTTCGCCGAGTTGCTGAGTTCCCGCGGCGTCGAGGTGCTACTGCTGTCGGACCTGCTGACCGAGGCGCTCCACCACAGCGGAGCCGCCCGGATGCAGGGCGTCGCGGCCGCGGTGGACGCTCGTCGGCTCGGAACCCCACTGGCCCAAGAACTTTCGGCCTACCTGCGTGGCCTGGATCCGGCGACGCTGGCCAACGTGCTGACGGCCGGCATGACGTTCAACGAGCTGCCGCCGGACACCCGCACCGAGGTCTCCCTGGTGCTGCGCATGCACCACGGGGCGGACTTCGTCATCGATCCACTGCCGAACCTGGTGTTCACCCGCGACTCGTCGATCTGGATCGGGCCGCGGGTGGTGATCCCGACCCTGGCGCTGCGGGCGCGCGTCCGCGAGGCGTCGCTGACCGATCTGATCTACGCCCATCACCCGCGCTTCACCGGGGTGCGGCGCGCCTACGAGTCGCGCACCGCCCCGGTCGAGGGCGGCGACGTGCTGCTGCTCGCCCCCGGCGTGGTCGCGGTCGGGGTCGGCGAACGAACCACCCCCGCGGGCGCGGAAGCGTTGGCGCGCAGCCTTTTCGACGATGACCTCGCGGACACGGTGCTGGCGGTGCCCATCGCCCAGCGGCGCGCGCAAATGCACCTGGACACGGTGTGCACGATGGTCGACACCGACACCGTGGTGATGTACGCCAACATCGTCGACACGCTGTCGGCCTTCACGATCCAGCGCACCCCCGACGGCGTCACCATCGGCGACGAGACGCCGTTCCTGGAGGCGGCCGCCAGGGCGATGGGCATCGACAAGCTGCGGGTCATCGACACCGGGCTGGACCCCCTCGTCGCCGAGCGCGAACAGTGGGACGACGGCAATAACACCTTGGCCCTGGCGCCCGGCGTCGTCGTCGCCTACGAGCGCAACGCGCAGACCAACGCCCGCCTTGAGGACGCGGGCATCGAGGTGCTCACAATCGCCGGGTCCGAATTGAGCACCGGCCGCGGCGGCCCCCGGTGCATGTCGTGCCCCGCCGCGCGCGATCCCCTCTAGGCGCCCGCATCGAGTCTGCGCTCAGCGCGTCGGATCGAGCCGTTTGCACGCGCTGGATGCAGTCTCGACGCGAGAACTAGCGCCAACTCGGCAGCCAGATCTCCATGTTCCAGGTCTGCTGGGAGATCGGCAGGCCGGTCAGCACGGGGAACAGCCACGCGAAGTTGGTCACCACTAAGGCCACGTAACAGGACACCGCGATCAGTCCCAGCGTGCGCCGTTCGGAGTTCTGGTTGCGGGCGTAGAGGATGTCGCCGCAGATCAGCGCGATGCCCATGGCCAGGAACGGCGCCATCGTCGCGGCATAGAAGAAGTACATCTGCCGGTCGATGTCGGCGAACCACGGCAGCCAGCCCGCGCAGTAACCGATCAACACGGCGGCGTAGCGCCAGTCGCGGCGCACCAGCGTTCGCCAGCAGGCATAGAGCAGCACCGGCACCGCCAGCCACCACATCGCCGGGGTGCCCACCAACATCTCCGCCTTGACGCACGACTGGGCCCCGCAGCCGGGAACGTTCTGCTGGTCGATGGCGTACAGGACCGGCCGCAACGACATCGGCCAGCTCCACGGCTTGGATTCCCACGGGTGGTAGTTGCCGGCGGAATTCGTCAGGCCCGCGTGGAATTCAAACGCCTTGGCGGTGTAGTGCCACAGCGAGCGAATCGCGTCGGGCAGCGGAACGAGGGAGTGCTGGCCGATCGACTGGCCGACCTCGTGGCGGTCGATCGCGGTCTCGGACGCAAACCAGGGCGCGTAGCTGGCGAGGTAGACCGCGAACGGGATGAGCGCCAGCGCGTACCCGGTGGGGATCAGGTCGCGCCGCAAAACCCCCAGCCACGGCCGGGTCACCTGGTATTGGCGCCGGGCCGCGATGTCGAACCCCAACGACATCACGCCGAAGAACAGCACGAAATAGAGGCCGGACCACTTTGTGCCGCAAGCCAACCCGAGCATCACCCCGGCAAGGAAGCGCCACCATCGCACGCCCAGCCTTGGGCCCCACAGGGTTTGGGCGCTACGACCCTCCACCAGCGCGATGTGCAGCCGCCAGCGCACCTGATCGCGGTCCACGATGAGCGCGCCGAACGCGGCGACCACGAAGAAGGTCAGCAGGCCGTCGAGCAGGGCGGTCCGCGCGGTGACGAAGCTGACGCCGTCGCAGATCACCAGCACCCCGGCGATCGCCCCGACCAGCGTCGAGCGGCTGATCCGCCGGACGATGCGCATCACCAGCACCACCATGACGACGCCGAGCAGGGCGCCGGTGAACCGCCAGCCCACCCCGTTGTAGCCGAAGAGCGCCTCGCCGAACGCGATCAACTGCTTGCCGACCGGCGGGTGCACGACCAGACCGAACCCGGGGTTGTCCTCCACCCCGTGGTTGTGCAGCACCTGCCAGGCCTGGGGCGCGTAGTGCTTCTCGTCGAACACGGGTGTGCCGGCGTCGGTCGGCGAGCCCAGGTTGAGGAACCGGGTCACCGTCGCCAGCACCGTGATCACCCCGGTCGCGACCCACCCCCGAATGGTGTCGGTCGGCCCGAAGTCCGCCACCGGAACCAGCGGGCCCGGGCTGTCGACGGGCACGACACGCTCGCGCTCGGCGACGGCGCTTTCGCGGGGCGGGGCGGTCATCACGTCGATCGTAGGCTGTCCGTCATGACCTCCGGTCGCCTATTGCTGGGCGCGACGCCCCTGGGCCAGCCGTCGGATGCCTCGCCGCGCCTCATCGACGCGCTGGCCCGCGCCGACGTCGTGGCCGCCGAGGACACCCGGCGGGTGCGGATCCTGGCCAAGGCGCTGGAAACCGATATCACGGGTCGGGTGGTCAGCCTGTACGACCGGGTCGAGGCCGCCCGGGTGCCCGCCCTCGTGGACGCGATGCAGGCCGGGGCGACGGTGCTGATGGTCAGCGACGCCGGGATGCCGTTGATCAGCGACCCCGGCTACCGGCTGGTGGCCGCGTGCGTCGAAGCGGGCCTGCCGGTCCAGTGCCTCCCCGGGCCGTCGGCGGTGACGACCGCGCTCGCGGTGTCCGGGCTGCCGTCGGAGCGGTTCTGCTTCGAGGGGTTCGCCCCGCGCAAAAAGTCGGCCCGCCGAACCTGGTTGGCCTCGCTGGCCGACGAACGGCGCACCTGCGTGTTCTTCGAATCTCCGCGCCGGCTGGCGGCCTGCCTGCGCGACGCCGCGGACGAACTCGGCGGCGCCCGCCGCGCGGTGGTCTGCCGGGAGCTGACGAAGGTGCACGAGGAGGTCGTGCGCGGCTCGCTCGAGGAGCTCGCCACCTGGGCGAACGACGGGGTGCTCGGCGAGATCACCGTGGTGCTCGCCGGCGCGACGCCGCGCGCCGACCTGCCGTCGCTGGTGGCCGAGGTGGAGGAGCTGGTCGCCGGCGGTGTGCGCGTCAAGGACGCGTGCAGCGAGGTCGCCGCGGCGCATCCGGACGTCCGGACGCGCCAGCTCTACGACGCGGTCCTGCAGTTACGCGGCGACTAGCTCAGGGTGTGCAGGCCTTGAAGGGCCCGATCCCCGGCGTGCAGAGCTGCGGGTGCGGCGGCAGCGGCGGCGGGCCGGGCAGCGGGGGGGGGGGGGGCGGCCC
>NZ_LZKR01000056.1 GCF_001672915.1 Mycobacterium sp. 1245805.9
GCGCGGCCTCGTCCCGAAAGGTCGCGCCCCGGTCGTAGAACGAGTCCGGGGTGCGGTTGACGATCGCCATGATCAGGGGTCGGTGGCCCGCGACCGGGTGCTGATCGACCCGGCCCACGATTTCGGCAAAAACACCTTCCACGGGCTGCTTTTGTTGCGACACGCAGGCGAACTTGTTAACACCGGATGGCCCGTCCTGATGGCTTTGAGTAACAAGGACTTCGTCGGGGAGACTTTGGGTGTGGAACTGACCGAGCGGCTGGAGGGGACGCTGGCGGCCACCGCGCTGGCGGCGTCGGCCGGTGTGCGCATGTTCCGGGTGCATCAGGTCGAGGCCACCCGCCGGGTGCTGGAGATGGTGTCCTCGATCCAGGGGATACGCCCGCCCGCGCGCACGGTAAGGGGGCTGGCATGACGGAGCTTGTGGACCTCGCCCGCGAGGGCGTCCTCGCCGCGCGGCCGGGGGACATCTGGCTGGCCGACCGCAGCTGGAGCCGCCGCGGCCGGACGGTCCGCCAGCTGGAAGAGGCGAAGGCCGGCCGGACCATCTCGGTGGTGCTGCCGGCCCTCAACGAGGAAGCCACCATCGAGTCGGTGATCGACAGCATCTCGCCGCTGGTCCGGGATTCTGGAGGCCTGGTCGACGAGCTGATCGTGCTGGATTCCGGTTCGACGGACGACACCGAGATCCGCGCCATCGCCGCCGGCGCCCGCGTCGTCAGCCGCGAACAGGCGTTGCCGGAGGTGCCCGTGCGGCCGGGCAAGGGCGAAGCGCTGTGGCGCTCGCTCGCGGCCACCAGCGGCGACATCGTCGTTTTCGTCGACTCCGACCTGATCAACCCGCACCCGATGTTCGTGCCCTGGCTGGTGGCCCCGCTGCTCACCGGCGACGGCATTCACCTGGTGAAGAGCTTCTACCGGCGCCCGCTGCACGGCGCCGACGGGGGCGGCGGGCGGGTGACCGAACTGGTGGCGCGGCCGCTGCTGGCGGCGCTGCGCCCGGAGCTGAGCTGCATCCTGCAGCCGCTGGGCGGCGAGTACGCGGCCAGCCGGGAGCTGCTGACCTCGCTGCCGTTCGCGCCGGGCTACGGCGTGGAGATCGGGCTGCTGGTGGACACCTACGAACGGTTGGGCCTGGACGCCATCGCCCAGGTCAACCTCGGCGTCCGGGCGCACCGCAACCGGCCGCTCGCCGAGCTCGGCGCGATGAGCCGCCAGGTCATCGCGACGCTGCTGTCGCGGTGCGGGATCCCCGACTCCGGGATCGGGCTGACCCAGTTCTTCGCCGACGGCTCCGACGGTCACGGCTACACCGCGCGCACCTCGCCGGTCTCGCTGGACGACCGGCCACCGATGAACGCCCTGCGGCCACGCTGAGCGCCGCGTTGTCGGTGCCATAGGGCAATATCGACGACGTGGCGTTGGTGTTGCTGTACCTGGTGGTGCTGGTGCTGGTGGCGGTCGTGCTGTTCGGCGCGGCCAGCCTGCTGTTCGGTCGCGGCGAGCAGTTGCCGCCACTGCCCCGCGGGACGACGGCGACGGTGTTGCCCGCCTACGGCGTCACCGGCGCCGACGTCGACGCCGTCAAGTTCACCCAGGTGCTGCGGGGATACAAGACCAGCGAGGTGGACTGGGTGCTGGACCGGCTCGCCCGCGAACTCGAGGCACTGCGGGGCCAGCTGGCGGCGGTCGAGGCGTCCAGACCGAACGATAACGCGGAACCTAACGACGCCGAGGATCGTCAGGACAAGATGTGAGCGAAGACGGCCGAATCCGCTGTTCGTGGGCGGATGGCACCGACATTTACCGCGACTACCACGACCAGGAATGGGGCCGCGTCGTACACGACGGGGTGGCGCTGTTCGAACGGATGAGCCTGGAGGCCTTCCAGAGCGGCCTGTCCTGGCTGATCATCCTGCGCAAACGGGAGAACTTCCGGCGGGCCTTCGCCGGGTTCGACATCGAGACGGTCGCCGGCTACACCGACGCCGACGTGCAGCGGCTGATGGCCGACGAGGGAATCGTGCGCAACCGCGCCAAGATCGACGCGACGATCGCCAACGCGCGCGCCGCCGCCGAGCTGGGATCCGCCGAGGACCTGTCCAAGCTGCTGTGGTCATTCGCGCCGGCACCGCGCCCCCGCCCGGCCGACGCGTCGGAAATCCCGTCGGCCACCGCCGAATCGAAGGCGATGGCCAAGGAACTGAAACGACGCGGATTCCGCTTCGTCGGGCCCACCACCGCCTATGCGCTGATGCAGGCGACCGGCATGGTCGATGACCATATTCGCGGTTGCTGGGTGCCCGCGACGCCAGTTTGAGGGGCTGATCAGGCTTCACAAGCGGGTCTTTGTGCCACTGCCGACCCGAATAGGGAACAATAGAGGCGTGATTTGGCAGTCGATGCATTTCAAAGTCGGGTATGGCTGGAAATCCACTGGCGGGGCATGCTCGGCGCCGACCAGGTCCGCGAAGCCGGACCAGCTCGAATCTGGAGGGAGCACTCGATGGCGGCGATGAAGCCCCGTACCGGAGACGGTCCTTTGGAAGCGACCAAGGAGGGGCGCGGCATCGTTATGCGGGTACCGCTCGAGGGCGGCGGTCGGCTGGTCGTGGAGCTGACACCCGACGAAGCCGCCGCCCTGGGTGACGAACTCAAGGGCGTAACCAGCTAAGGCGCCTTTACGCGCACACCTTCCGGTAGATCTCCAGCGTCTGCTCCGCGACCTGTGCCCATGAGAAGTCCTCGACGCACCGCTGGCGTCCCGCCTCGCCATAGCGCTTGGCCTTGTCGGGATCGGCCACCAACTCATTGACTGCCGTGGCGAGGCCGGACCGGAAGGCGGCCGGGTTGTCGGCGTCAAAGTGCACCAGCGACCCGGTCACCCCGTCCGAGACCACCTCGGGGATCCCGCCCACGTCGGAAGCCACCACCGGCGTCGCGCAGGCCATCGCCTCCAGGTTCACGATGCCCAACGGCTCGTACACCGACGGACACACGAAAACTGTTGCCGCCGAAAGTATTTCGCGTAGTTCCCCGATGGGGAGCATTTCGCGGATCCAGAACACCCCGTCGCGCTCGTGGGCCAGTTCGGCGACGGCGGCCCGGACCTCCTCGGCCAGCTCCGGCGTATCGGGGGCGCCGGCGCACAGCACCAACTGCACCCCGGGGCTGAACCGGTGCGCGGCCGCCACTAGGTGCGCGACGCCCTTCTGCCGGGTGATCCGACCCACGAACGCCACCATGGGCCGCGCCGGGTCGACGCCGAGTTCGGCCAGCACCGAGCCGCTCTCCGCCGGGCCGGCCGGATACCAGACGCCTGTGTCGACGCCGTTGCGCACGACGTGCACCAGGCTCGGATCCAGCGACGAGTAGACGCGCAGGATGTCCTCGCGCATCGCGGAGCTGACCGCGATGACGGCGTCGGCGCCCTGCACCGCGGTCCGCTCCACCCACGTCGACACCCGGTAGCCGCCGCCGAGCTGTTCGGCCTTCCACGGCCGCAGCGGCTCGAGCGAATGCGCGGTCAACACGTGGGGAATGTCGTAGAGCAGCGCGGTCAGGTGCCCGGCCAGCCCGGTGTACCAGGTGTGCGAGTGCACGACGCTGGCCGCCGACGCGGCGTTGGCCATCATCAGGTCGGCGGACAACGTCGACAGCGCCGGGTTGGCGCCGTGGATGCGCGGGTCGGGCTGCTGCGCGAAGGCGTCCGGACGGGGTGCGCCGATGCAGTGCACGTCGACCGCGCACAGCCGGCGCAGCTGGGCGACGAGTTCGGTGACGTGTACCCCGGCTCCGCCGTAGACCTCCGGTGGGTACTCCCGAGTCATCATCGCCACCCGCATACCCGCACCGTAGTTCGGCGGCGGGCCCGCCCGCATCTCGGGCCGCGGATCCGGGGGCCCGCGGAGCCAAAACCATTGACGGACAGCCCGTCAGGGTGCGGCCAATAGCGCGCGCCCCCTGGCAGCGGTTGGCGGGGGCCGATAGTTTGTAGCCATGAGGGAAGCGCCACACGTGCTGGGAATTGTCCTGGCCGGCGGGGAGGGTAAGCGGTTGTACCCTCTGACCGCCGACCGGGCCAAACCCGCCGTTCCCTTCGGGGGCGCCTACCGGCTGATCGATTTCGTGCTCTCCAACCTGGTCAATGCCCGCTACTTGAGAATATGTGTTCTCACGCAATACAAGTCGCATTCACTTGACCGTCACATTTCGCAGAACTGGCGGCTGTCCGGCCTGGCCGGCGAGTACATCACCCCGGTACCCGCGCAGCAACGCCTCGGCCCGCGCTGGTACACCGGCTCCGCCGACGCGATCTATCAGTCCCTCAACCTGATCTACGACGAAGACCCCGACTACATAGTCGTTTTCGGCGCCGACCACGTGTACCGCATGGACCCCGAGCAGATGGTCCAGTTCCACATCGACAGCGGCGCCGGCGCGACGGTGGCCGGCATCCGGGTGCCGCGCGCCGACGCCAGCGCCTTCGGCTGCATCGACGCCGACGATTCCGGCCGGATCCGCAACTTCGTGGAGAAGCCGCTCGAGCCGCCGGGCACCCCCGACGACCCGGAGACGACGTTCGCCTCCATGGGCAACTACATCTTCACCACCAAGGTGCTGATCGACGCGATCCGCGCCGACGCCGACGACGACCACTCCGATCACGACATGGGCGGCGACATCATCCCGCGGTTGGTGGAGGACGGGATCGCCGCGGTGTACGACTTCTCCGACAACGAGGTGCCCGGCGCCACCGACCGCGACCGCGGATACTGGCGCGACGTCGGGACGCTGGACGCGTTCTACGACGCGCACATGGACCTGGTCTCGGTGCACCCGGTGTTCAACCTGTACAACAAGCGCTGGCCGATTCGCGGCGAATCGGAGAACCTGGCGCCGGCCAAGTTCGTCAACGGCGGCTCGGCCCAGGAGTCGGTCGTGGGCGCCGGCAGCATCATCTCGGCGGCGTCCGTGCGCAATTCGGTGCTGTCGTCCAACGTCGTGGTCGACGACGGCGCGATCGTCGAGGGCAGCGTGATCATGCCCGGCGCCCGCGTCGGCCGCGGCGCGGTGGTGCGGCACGCGATCCTGGACAAGAACGTCGTCGTCGGACCCGGCGAGATGGTCGGGGTCGATCTGGAGAAGGACCGCGAGCGCTTCGCGATCAGCGCCGGCGGCGTGGTCGCGGTGGGCAAGGGCGTCTGGATTTAGCGCGGCTTGTTGGTAGCCCCACGCCGAGCGTGAAGCCACGGTGCAAAAAATTCGAAATCTTCGCCGTGGCTTCACGCTCGGCGACGGCGCGGGGGCCGTCGGCCGCTTAGGGGATCTCCGGGATCAGCAGGTGCGCGTCGTGGTCCGGGCCCCAGTGCAGGGTGACGCGACCGCGCGGTGAGCCCTGATACGCCGCGGGCATCTGACCGGTCAGCGGGTTGGTCGGGCTCAACCAGCGCCCGGCGACCGCCAGCCGCAGCTGCTCGCCCGCGCGGAACAGCGTCGCCGAGGGGCCCAGCGCGACGTCGACGGCCACCACTTCGCCGGCGGGAACCGGCTGCGGCGCGGCGCATCTAGGGACGGGTTCCCATGGCCGCGAGAGTTCGGGGTCGAGCGCGCGCAGCGCGACCCGCTGCCACCCGGTGGTCACCCGGTCGCGGCCGTACCCGTACGACCCCTCGAAACCGACGAACCGGCCCCCTCGCCACTTCTCCACGCCGACGAACAGATTGGCGTCATCGCAGCCGTCGAGTTCGACCCACAGTCGGGCCGCCATCGGGCCGGTCAGCTCGAGGTCGGCGGGGACCGTCCAGCTGAAGGCCGCTGCGGCGGAGGCGGTGTCGAACGCGATGCCGCCGGTCTCCGTCGGCGGCTGCGCCGCGAGAGCCCCTGGGCCCGCGAGATATAAAGGGCGCCAACGAGTCCGGGCGAGCGGCCAGTCGCCCTCCTCGCGCACCGCGACGACGGTGTCACGGTCCTCGCGGACTTCCAGGCGCACGCTACGGGAGCCGGCGGCGCCGTCCAGGACGCCGCGGAAGAAGTCGAGCTGTTCGGCCCGCGCGGCTTCGGAGTAGAAGGTCGCCCACTTGCCGCTTCGGTGGGTGTAGAGGCGGGCGTGGGCGGAGCCGCCGCGCGTGAACGCCCGCATCGAACCGCGGCTGTGCAGGTTGTTGTCCGAGAAGCTGGCGCAGACCAGCATCGGGACCCTGATGCCGACAGGTCGGGCGCCACGGAGCGCCAGAACTCGTCGCGCAGCGGGTGGCCGTCCTGCATCCGCTCCAGGTCGTAATGCTGACGCGTGTCGCGACGGATGTTGCGTGACCACAGCCCGGTGAAGCCGGTTTCCCGAACGCCGCCGGGAAAGGTCAGGTCACGATACGCGTCGGTGAAGCCCTCCCACGGGCAGATCGCACGCAGCGCGGGCGGTTGCAGGGCGGCGACGGCGTACTGCGTGATGGCCAGGTAGGACACCCCGAGCATGACGACGCGGCCGTCGCACCACGGCCGGTCGGCGATCCACTGCACGACGTCGTAGCTGTCCTCGGCCTCCTGGCGCGACAGCAGGTTTCCAGTGCCGTCGGAGTGCCCGCAGCCGCGCATGTCGGCGTTGACGACGGTGAAGCCGTGCGCCGTCCACCACGCGGGGTCGGGTGCCTCCCACCCGGTCAGCGCGGAAAAGGCGATCGGCTGCGGCTGGCGCAAGACCCGGTACTGCACCGAGAACGTCCACCGCCCGCCGCGCCGCCGTGGCAGGTTGTCCTTGCCGTAGGGATGGACGCTCAGGATCACCGGCCGAGGCACGTCGTCGGGCTCGCGGTAGACGTTGATCCGCAACACCGTCCCGTCGCGGGTGGGGACGTCGACGTCACGCTCGACGAGGAGGCCGGGGGGTGCGGCGGTGACGGTGATGGGGGGCCTGGCGATGCCGCGGAGCCGGGTCAGCGCGTAGCGGACGGCGCCGGGACGGCGCCACGGCCTGTCGAGGGCGGGTGCCGGGTTTCGCGCCACGCCAATACCTTAGGGCGGTCACCACACATTGGGCACCAAGCGGTAGCGCACGTGCTGCGCGTAGTCGCGGTACCCCGGCAGGTCCTGGATGAGCAGCTTCTCCTCATCGAGGATGCGGAAGACGAGCACCGCGATGCCCGGGATGACGAACAGCAGCCCCCAGTACGAGCCCAGCGCCAACGGCATGCCCACCATCATGATGACGTTCCCGACATACATCGGGTGCCTGACGAGCTTGTAGACGCCGTCGGAGGCGACCTTTTGGCCCGCTTCCACGGTGACGGTGGCTGCGGCGTAACTGTTTTGGATGATCACCAGCATGGCGATGCCGAGCCCGGCCGCGACCAGCACGTCGCCGAACAGGCACAGCCACACCGGCACCGTCGACCAGCCCATCCGGTGATCGAGTGCGCTGAACGCCATCATCACGAAGAGGATCAGGAACGAGCTGGTGATGATGACCTTCTGGGCCGCCCTCGTTTCCGCGCGCGGGCCGGCGTGCATGCGGCGCTGCAGGGCCGCCGGGTTGACCTTGGCCAGATAGATGGTGGGGCCGAGCGAGGCCACCGTGAACACGGCCAGGAAAACCCATGCCTGCCAGTAGTGGAACGTGCCCGCCGGCCCGAACAGGATCAAGCAGGTTGCGGCCGTTCCGAAGATCGAGGATGCTGTCAGACGAATTGTGGTTTTCATGATCGTTCCCTCCCTAGCAACGTAGATCACGGCGTCGAAAAGCCATGGCTCCCAAGATGATCAGCGCGACGTCGATGGCCAGCAGCCACAGCAGCGGCGCGGCGGTGAAGTCGGCCCCGACCCGCGGAGTGTGGGCGAACGGTTCCAGGTCGAGCAGCCACTGCGGGAACCGGCCCAGCTCGCCGATCAGGTAGATCGCGACAAAGCAGACCAGCACGCCCCACGCCACCGGGGTGAACCGCGGGGCCAGACCGAACAGGGCGACGGTGACGGCGGCGAGCAGCCAGATGGCGGGCAGCTGGACGGCCGCGGTGCCGACCACGACGGCCAGCTTGCCGCCGATGTCGCCGGCCGCGATGCCGTAGACGAGCCCGCCGGCCACCCCGCTGGCCAGCATCGCGAACGCGGAGCCGGCGAGGGCGGCCACCAAATGGCTTGCCAGCCAGTGAGTTCGGGAGACCGCGCCGGCCAGTGTGGACTCGGCGCGCTGGCCCGTTTCCTCCTGGTGCAGGCGCAGGGTGAGCGAGATAGCGAACGCCGCGCCCACCATGCCCATCATGGCGTAGGCGACCGCCATGAACGCCTCTTCCAGCACGCCGGTGCCGCCCATCCGCGCGACGATGTCGCGCACGATGGTGCTGTCGCCGAGCTCGTCGCCGATGCCGTGCACCACGCTGCCCATCAAAAGGCCGTACAGGCAGAGGCCCACGGTCCACAGCACCAGCGCGCCACGGTCGAGCCGCCACGTCAGGCCGTCGACGCCGCGCAACCGCGGCCCGGCCCGGCCCGGGCCCGGACGCTCGGCGATCAGCCCGGCGCCCACGTCGCGGCCCGCGAGCAGGCGGTAGGCCACCAGGGTGAGCACGGCCGTCGTCGCCAGGTGCAACAGCAGCACCCACCAGCGATCGCCCGCGTAGGGCCGCACCTGCAGCGACCATCCCAGCGGCGAGAACCACGACAGCGTGCCGTTCCCGGCGTCGCCGACGGCGCGCAGCGTGAACGCGGTCCCCAACACCGCGAACGCGGTGCCGCGGGCAACGCGGGCGCTCGGCGACAGCTGCGCGGCCACCGCTGCGACCGCGGTGAAGACCAGCCCGGAGCATGTCAGCGCCGCGCCGAATGCGAGCGACCCGCCGCGCGGGATGTCGGTGGTGAGCAACCCCGCCGCACCGATCGCACCGGTGGCGATCGACGCCCCGAAGGACAGCAGCAGGGCCGCGCTCAGGCTGGCGTACCGGCCGACCGCGGTCGAGTCCACGAGTTCGGTCCGGCCGGTCTCCTCGTCGGCGCGGGTGTGGCGGATCACCGTGAGGATGACGGCCACCGCGATCAGCAGGTGGAACATCCCGGCCTTCCAAATGCCAACGGCGCCAACGCTGTGGTTGTAGACCTGGCCGTAGAGCGCGCGCTGGGCCGGGCTGGCCATAATGGACGCCGCGAACCCGGCGCGGGCGGTTTCGGTCGGGTAGACCTTCAGGACGCTGCCGACGTAGACGCTGGCCAGGGGCAGCGAGAGCAGCAGCACCCACAGCGGCAGCGAGACCCGGTCGCGGCGCAGGTAAAGCCGCAACATCCCGAGCGTCCCGGAGAAATTGGAACCGGCCCGGGGCGCCGGGTGCGCCGGGTGGCGGGGCCGATCCAGCGTTGCGGTGCTCATGCCGAGACCTTGTCCGTGGTGTCGTAGTGGCGCAGGAAGAGTTCCTCCAGCGTCGGGGGCTGGCTGACGAGGCTGCGCACGCCGGCGTCGCCGAGGGCGCGGATGAGCTCACCCAGGCTCTCGCTGTCGACTTGGGCGCGCAGCGTGTTGCCGTCGATGCTGACGTCCTCGACGCCCTTGATCCGCCTGATATCGCCCGGGTCGCCGACCATTTCGGCCCGTATCGAGGTGCGGCTGAGATGGCGCATCGACTCCAGCGTGCCGCTCTCGATGGTGCGGCCCGCGCGGATGATGGTCACCCGCTCGCAGAGCGCTTCCGTTTCGGCCAGGATGTGGCTGGAGAGCAGGACCGTCGTGCCGCGGTCGCGCGCCTCGGCGACGCACTGCTGAAACACGTTCTCCATCAACGGGTCCAGGCCGCTGCTGGGCTCGTCGAGCAGGAGCAGCCGGGCGCGCGACGAGAAGGCGGAGATCAGGGAGACCTTCTGCCGGTTGCCCTTCGAGTAGCTGCGCGCCTTCTTGTGCGGGTCGAGGTCGAAGCGCTCGATGAGCTCGGCGCGACGCCCCTCGTCGATGCCCCCACGCATGCGGGCCAGCAGGTCGATGGTCTCGCCGCCGGTCAGCGACGGCCACAGCGTCACATCGCCCGGCACGTAGGCGATTTGGCGGTGCAGGTCGACCGCGTCGGTCCACGGGTCGCCGCCCAGCAACCGGACGTTTCCACCGTCGGCCTTCACCAGGCCCAGCAGGATGCGGATGGTCGTCGACTTCCCGGCCCCGTTCGGCCCGAGGAAGCCGTGCACCTCGCCCTCGCGCACCGTGAGGTCGAGGCCGTCCAGCGCGCGCACCGCGCCGAAGTTCTTCGTCAGCCCACGGATTTCGATCGGTGCCACATTGTCAGTCGGCATGGGATTCTCCTTGATCTTCTGCTGCCAGGAATGCGTCGTACATGGTGCGGTCGACCATCAGGCCCTCGGTGTAGATCTCGAGGGCCGGCAGGATCATGTCCCGGGCGTAGTCGCGCAGGACCGCACGCAGATCGGTTGGGGTGTCGTGCATTTGGATGTAGAGCAGGAGGCTGCCGCCGCCGGTGATGCCCAGATATTTGGCCCTGGCCTTCGGATCACGGCTGGGCTTGATCGTGCCGGCCCGCACGCCCTCTTCCAGGTATTCCTCGGCGTTGCCAATCATCCTGAGCCACAACATCTTCGCCAGGTCGCCGCCGGTCTGCATGCTGCGCACCAGGTAGGCCATCATCGGGGCGTAATCCTCGATCTCGGCCAGTTGCGCGAACCAGGTGGCCGGGTCGTTCGACTTGATCGTCTCGGACTTGGTATCGCGGATCGCTTCGGCGATGTATTCGTCGCAGGCGTTGCGCAGGCCGTCCTTGGATCGGAAGTGGTGGATGACCAGCGCCGCGCTCACCCCGGCCGCGTCGGCGATCGAGCGCAGCCCGACGCCGAAACCGTGCTCGCCGAACTGCTCGATGGCCGCGTCTCGGATTCGGGCGGCGGCGGTCAGGTCGGCTGAACGCATGTTCAGTACATTAAACGCGCGTTCAGCCCGCGGTCAAGGGGGCGGCCCGTCAGGAATCCGTAAAGAAATCGCGGCGGTCTGTTTATGCCGCGGTGGTGTAATCGCCTCATGGCGGTTGGACCGTTCTGCGTGGGGTGTATCCCCGAACTCAATCGGGACATCGCGGGATTGGTGGAATTCGCCGACTACGACGCCGCCTTGGCCGAGAGGGCTAAGAACTACAGGCGTCACCCCTCCGATCCGATGCCTCAACCCGGGGGTGGTGGAAATTCGCTGGGCGTGATGGCGGCCGAGGGCGTCGGGACCTTTTGCGGCGACCACCTCAAGCGGGCGCGTCGGCTCCGGCACCTGCCGTCCGCCGAGGCGGTCCGGCAGCTGCGCAGCGGGGCCGACCTCAAACCGCTGGCGCGCCTGGCGAATCTCTTCAGGTCGACCTTCTAGCCCGCTAGCGGCATTGAGTGTGCATTCAAGGCTTTGACTGTGCGCCAGCGGTTTTCAGTGTGCGCGTCGGGCGGGATCTGGGCGATTTTTCCGCCCAGGGTTCACATGCAACGCCCACGATTCACACGCAAAAGCCCGAACTAGGCCCTCAGTCGCGGACGGCGGCCAGCAGCCCGTCGCCGAGCGGCACCAGCGCGGGGGTCAGCCGTTCGTCCTCGGCGATGAGCCGGGCCGCCTCGCGGACGGCGTCGACCTCGGCGTCGCGTGCCGCGGGGTCGCCGGCGCGCCCCCCCAGCGCCGCGCGGTGCACGACGATGACGCCGCCGGAGCGCAGCAGCCGCACGCCCTCGACGACGTAGTCCGGCTGGTCGATGGGGTCGGCGTCGATGAACACCAGGTCATAGGACTGGTCGGCGAGCCGGGTGAGCACCTCCTGGGCGCGGCCGCCGATCAGCCGGGTGCGCGACGGCCCGATGCCGGCGTCGGTGAACGCCTGCTTGGCGATGCGCAGGTACTCGGGCTCGATATCGATCGTGGTCAACACCCCGTCGTCGCTCATGCCCGACAGCAACCACAGCCCGCTGACGCCGGCGCCGGTGCCCACCTCCGCAACGGCCTTGCCGCCGCTGAGCTTGGTCAGCAGGCTCAGCAGCGCCCCGACCGCGGGTGTCACCGCCCCGGCGCCGATCTCCTCGGCGCGTTCGCGCGCGGCCGCCAGCAGCGCGTCCTCCGAGATCGACGCCTCGGCGTGCGCGCACAGCGATTCGGCTCGACTGGGGGCCGCCTGGGCGGGGGTCTTTTCGTCGGTGCCGTCCATGCCCGCAGCGTATTCCAATTTGCCGCGCGGTCCGGCAGGCGCGCCTTAAAACCGGGCCGCCCCGACACGCCCAAAGCCCGAGGCGCGACGAAGCTCACTCGTCCCCGGATTCGCCCTGCTCAACGCTCGTAACGATCTGGTTTCTCAGCCAAACCTCAGATTGCTCCTATGCCCCGCATACGCCGATGGGCGACGGTAAGCATATGGAACGCGGGGTGGGGTCCGGGAATACAAATCGCCGGAATGGGAATACACGCTGGGAACTCCGCGTTGACGCGGTCGACGAGCTGCCGAACTTCGACGGCAGGCCACTTCTGGAGGATCCAATCACCACAGCGCTTTTGAGCCCGACCACCATGTCGCACGCCCAGGACTGCCGGGACGACGAATGGGTGGAGACGACGGACGCGTTGCAGGGCACCGCGGTGTTCGACGCGACCGGGGACATGGCGACGATGCCGTCGTGGGACGAGCTGGTGCGCCAGCACGCCGACCGCGTGTACCGGCTGGCCTACCGGCTCTCCGGCAACCCGCAGGACGCCGAGGACCTCACCCAGGAGACCTTCATCCGGGTTTTCCGCTCGGTGCAGAACTACCAGCCCGGAACCTTCGAGGGCTGGCTGCACCGCATCACCACGAACCTGTTCCTCGACATGGTGCGCCGGCGCGCGCGCATCCGCATGGAGGCGCTGCCCGAGGACTACGACCGGGTGCCCGCCGACGAGCCCAACCCCGAGCAGATCTACCACGACGCGCGGCTCGGGCCCGACCTGCAGGCCGCGCTGGATTCGCTGCCGCCGGAATTCCGCGCCGCCGTCGTGCTGTGTGACATCGAGGGCCTGTCCTACGAGGAGATCGGCGCCACGCTGGGCGTCAAGCTCGGCACCGTGCGCAGCCGCATCCACCGCGGGCGCCAGGCGCTGCGCGACTACCTGGCCGCGCACCCCGAACACCGCGCCCACGCCGACAGCCAGCCCACCTAGTTCCGGCTGCATCCAGCAGCGGCAATGCCGGTCATCCGACCAATCAGACTGGGCTGAGCGGGACACGCCACCGGCCGGGCCAGTAGGAGGACTTCATCGCCGACAATGACGCCGCACGAGCCATGTTTGACTGGGTGAACGGCGCGCCGCCGGCCGAGCTGGCCGCAGAGCTCATGGCTGCATTCGGCCCGAACGGAGCAAACGGCGGCAACGACCTCGGTGAACAGGCCCTCGTCGGCTGGCTGTTTCGTGGCTACTATCCCAACCCGGGGTATCGCGAGCGAGTTGAACTCCTCGAATATGTCAAGGAGCTGCGCAGGCCGCTGCGGGAGGCGCTGCAGCTGCTACGGCACTCCGAACTGGTCTACGAAAGTCAGTACGGCGACGGCGCGCCCTCGTTGAGCGCGACGCGCTTGGGCCTGGCCGCCCTGGCGAGTGGGAAGCCAGTGGTCAGGCAGCGCATCAAAGACCGCACCGGTTCGTAGCCATCATTGGCCGCCGCCAAGGATCCGGCGCTTCTGGTCGGCGAATTCTTCGTCGGTCAGCCCGCCAGACGCGTGCAGGTTCGTCAGCGTCTTCAGTAGCTCGATGCGCACACCTTCGTTCATCCGCGGGTCGGGCGGCGTGGGAGTTTGAAACGGCTGGGGCGCCGCGAATGGCGGTGGTGTCATTAACGGTTGCGCGGCTTGGGCCGGGCGCCGGCCCAAACGCATCGACACGATGAGCATGAGCAGCGCGAGCACGAACACCCCGACGAACACCCACGGCAGATATCCGAACGGGCTGGTGTGCCCGAACGCCAGCCGCGGACTGATGAACCCGCCGACCTCGCCGTCGGTGCTCACCGTGTAATCACCCGTCTGAGGGATTTGAGCCACCCACACCTGCTGGTGCGCGTCGTCGCCGTCTGTCGTTGTGGCACTTGAATGTTCGGTGAGGGTGGGCTCGGCCACGCCTGCAGGCGGCGCGATGGTCAATTGGAGATGGGGAATCGGCAAGTCGTTGCCGCCGACGGTGAAGCCTCCCTGCGTGTTAGCGACCTTGGTGTGGAAGCTGACCGTCACCTGCCCTTGCGGCAGGTGCACCGTTTGGCTGCCCGGAATCGGCACCTCGCCGTAGGCGTCGTAGCCGCTGAACACCTCCATGTTGAGAAACAGCGTGAGGACGAAACCGCCGATCGAGAACAACAGCAGCACAATCGAGCCGCGGATGCCCAGTCGACGCATCGATGCCCTCCTGCCTGGGACGGAACCAAATCCTGCTCCGCACACGTTAACTTCGACAGCCGAGTCCTGCCTGTCCGCCAGACCGCCTGACTTGAGACCCTGTGGCGGCTTATCCACAGCCTGGCAGGACCGGGCGACTAATCCAGCGGCTTTGGGGGTTGCGAATGGGGGGTAATGGCCACCCTCTCGCGCTACATTCGAATTATGCGCGGCTTAGAAATCTTAGAGTTCCCCGAAGGGATGTGGTGATGGCCGACCGGGGAGAGGTGTTTCGCCGCGCGTTCTCCTGGCTGCCCTCCCAGTTCGCCTCCCAGAGCGACGAGCCGGTCGGCGCGGCGCGCCGGTTCCGCTCCACCGAGCACCTGTCCATCGAAGCGATCGCCGCGTTCGTCGACGGCGAGCTGCGGATGAACGCGCACCTGCGGGCCGCGCACCACCTCTCGTTATGCCCGGAATGCGCCGCCGAGGTCGAGGATCAGAGCCGGGCGCGCGCCGCGCTGCGCGACTCGCATCCGATCCGCATCCCCAGCAACCTGCTGGGGCTGCTGTCCGAAATCCCGCACTACCCCGCCGACGACGACACGTCCGAACGCGATACGCGGGACCAGCGTAAGCGCCGATAGTCGCCGCACCCGTGGATACTAGGGTGGACAAGCAAAACGCCGTGCCGGAAAGCACCCGCTAAGCGGCCTGCCTCGAGCGCTCGAGAAGAGAATCCAAAGGGGTAACGTGACCTCCGACGACCGTAACGACGGCGGAAACCAGGGCGGCAACCGCCTGGCGCCGCGTCCCATCTCACGGCCACCGGTCGACCCCGCATCGCGTCAGTTGTTCAGCCGTCCCGCCGGGCAGCAGGGCTCCTTCGTGGCCGAGCGCGTACGCCCGCCGAAGTACCGCGACGAGGACGAATTCGCGCCCCACGACCAACCGGCCGACCCGGTGCTGGAGGAGGCCTTCGGCAAGCCCGTCGGCACCGTGGACACGCTGCAGCGGCACCCCATCGATGCCGGCGCGCTGGCGGCCGAGAAAGACGGCGACGAGCCCGGCGGCGCCGAAGACCCCTGGCGCGACCCGGCCGCCGGCGCGGCCCTGGGAACCCCGGCGGTGCCGCCGGCGCCGCCGCAGGGCGTGCCGGGCTACACCGGCAAGCTCGGCGTGCGCGACGTGCTGTTCGGGCGCAAGGTGTCCTACCTGGCGTTGGCGGTGTTGCTGCTGATCGCCTTGGTCATCGGCATGATCGGCGGCGTCATCGGGCGCAAGACGGCCGAGGTCGTCGAGGCGTTCACCACGTCGAAGGTGAGCCTGGCGACCCCCGGCAACGGCGAGTCGCCGGCGGGCCGGTTCGCCAAGGTGGCCGCCGCGACCGCCAACGCGGTGGTGACCATCGAGTCCAAGAGCGACCAGGAAGGCATGCAGGGCTCCGGCGTCGTCATCGACGGCCGCGGCTACATCGTGACCAACAACCACGTGATCTCGGAGGCCGCGAACAACCCGAGCCAGTTCAAGACGACCGTGGTGTTCAACGACGGCAAGGAAGTGCCCGCCAACCTGGTGGGTCGCGACCCGAAGACCGACCTGGCCGTGCTCAAGGTCGACAACGTCGACAACCTGACCGTGGCCCGGCTCGGCGACTCTGACAAGGTGCGGGTCGGTGACGAGGTGATCGCCGCGGGCGCGCCGCTGGGGCTGCGCAGTACCGTCACCCACGGCATCATCAGCGCCCTGCACCGGCCCGTCCCGTTGTCCGGGGAGGGCTCGGACACCGACACCGTCATCGACGCCCTGCAGACCGACGCGTCGATCAACCACGGCAACTCCGGTGGCCCGCTGATCGACATGGATTCCCAGGTGATCGGGATCGACACCGCGGGCAAGTCGCTGTCGGACAGCGCGAGCGGGCTGGGCTTCGCAATCCCGATCAACGAGGCGAAGCAGGTCGCGCAGACGCTGATCAAGGACGGCAAGATCGTGCACCCGACGCTCGGGGTCAGCACCCGCTCGGTGAGCAACGCGATCGCGTCCGGCGCCCAGGTCGCCAACGTCAAGGCGGGCAGCCCCGCGCAAAAGGGCGGGATCCTGGAGAACGACGTGATCGTCAAGGTCGGCAGCCGCAAGGTCGCCGACGCCGACGAGTTCGTCGTCGCCGTCCGGCAGCTGACCATCGGCCAGGACTCCCCGGTGGAGGTGGTCCGCGACGGCCGGCACGTCACGCTGACGGTGAAACCGGATCCGGATTAGGCGTTCGATGTTCTCCAACCTCAGCTGGGAGCACATCCTGGTCCTCGTCGTGGTCGGGCTGGTAATCCTCGGGCCCGAGCGCCTTCCCGGCGCCATCCGCTGGACGTCGACCGCGCTGCGTCAGGCCCGCGACTACCTCAGCGGCGTCACCAACCAGCTGCGCGAGGACATCGGGCCCGAGTTCGACGACCTGCGCGCCCCGCTGTCCGAGCTGCAGAAGCTGCGCGGCATGACCCCGCGCGCCGCGCTGACCAAGCACCTGCTGGACGGCGACGACTCGTTTTTGACCGGGAACTTCGACGGGCCGATGAAGCCCGTGAATGGCGCGCCCCCGAAGCCCGCCGAGCCGGTGCAGCCCGAGCCCCGCCCGTCGGGCCCGGCGCCGTTCGACGTCGACGCGACCTAGCCGTAAGCCCGCGAGCGTGCACAGTTGTACGCATTTCGCGGCGTGTCTTTGTACACACACGCACGCTCGCGGCGGGAAGGCCTCGCGGCGGGAAGGCTCAGTGGCGCGTCGGGTCCAGGCCCAGCGACACGCCCGCCAGACCGCGCTTTCGCGCCGACAGGGTGTCGGCCACGCCGCGCAGTTCCTTGCCGACCGGGGAGTCCGGCGCGCTCAGCACGACCGGGACGCCGGCGTCGCCGGCGGCGACCAGCGACGGGTCCAGCGGGATCTGACCCAGCAGCGGCACGTCGGCGCCGACGGCGCGGGACAACCGCTCGGCGACCTGCCGGCCGCCGCCCTCGCCGAACACGTGCATCGTGGTGCCGTCCGGCAGCGTCAGCCCGGACATGTTCTCCACGACGCCGACGATGCGCTGGCGGGTCTGCAGGGCGATGCTGCCGGCACGTTCGGCGACCTCGGCCGCGGCCAGCTGCGGGGTGGTCACGACCAGGATCTCGGCGTTGGGGATCAGCTGGGCCACCGAGATCGCGACGTCGCCGGTGCCCGGGGGCAGGTCGAGCAGCAGGACGTCCAGGTCGCCCCAGTAGACGTCGGCCAGGAACTGCTGCAGCGCGCGGTGCAGCATCGGCCCCCGCCACACCACCGGGGTGTTGCCCTGCGTGAACTGGGCGATCGAGATGACCTTCACCTCGTGGGCGATGGGCGGCAGGATCATCGACTCGACCTGGGTGGGCCGGTCGGTGGTGCCCATCATGCGCGGGATGGAGTGGCCGTGGATGTCGGCGTCCAGCACGCCGACCGACAGCCCGCGGGCGGCCATCGCCGCGGCCAGATTGACCGTGACCGTGGACTTCCCGACCCCGCCCTTGCCGGACGCGACGGCGTAGACCCGGGTCAGGGAGCTGGGCTGGGCGAACGGGATGACGGGCTCGGCGGCGTCACCGCGCAGCTGCTTGCGCAGCTCGGTGCGTTGCTCGTCGTTCATCACGTCCAGGCTGACCTTGACGGCGCCGGTGCCGGGCACGTCGGCGACCGCGCCGGTGACGCGCTCGGTGATTTCGGTCTTCTTCGGGCAGGCGGCGGTGGTCAGGTATATCCCCACGTGCACCCCGCCGTCGGCGTCGACGTCGACGCTCTTGACCATCCCGAGTTCGGTGATGGGGCGGCGCAATTCGGGGTCGATCACCTTCCCCAGGGCGGTGCGGATATCGGCAGCTAGATCGGTGGTCATCACCGCCGAGTCTAGGCGTGCGCGGCGGGGTGGTTTAGCCGGCCGGGCCGGGCCGGGGCGATCCCGACGCCTGCGGTCCCGCGGCCGGGCCCAGCGGGGCCGGCGGGGCGGGGTCGGGAAGTCCACGGTCACGGTCAATCTGGCCGCGGCGATGGCCGCCCGCGGGCTGTCGGTGCTGTG
>NZ_LZKR01000057.1 GCF_001672915.1 Mycobacterium sp. 1245805.9
CGACGGCCGCCGACGGCCCGCACAAGCGGCAGCGGGCCTCCGACCTGGCGGCGCGGCTGAAGTCGGTGGGGGCGCCGGGGTACTCGGGAGGCTGGCTCATGTCCGTCCTAGCTGTTGGATTCAACTTGTGGCCACGCGCACGGAATCTGGCAAACCGGAACTTAGCAAATAAGTCGCCAGGACGCTCGGATTGTTTTCGGGCCCTTTCTCCCCGCCGCGCCCCGTCGGCCGGACGTGGTATGCCTAAAACCGTGTCCGACGGTCTCTTCGACCTTCCCGGCGCACCGCAGACAACCGACCAGGGCTTCGGCGTGTCGGCGGGCGCGCCGCTGGCGGTGCGGATGCGGCCGGCGTCGCTGGACGAGGTGGTCGGCCAGGGCCACCTGCTGGCGCCCGGGTCGCCGCTGCGCCGTCTGGTGGAGGGCTCCGGCGTCGCGTCGGTCATCCTGTACGGCCCACCGGGCAGCGGCAAGACCACGCTGGCCGCGCTGATCTCGGGATCGACGGGCCGCCGGTTCGAGGCGCTGTCGGCGCTGTCGGCCGGCGTCAAGGACGTCCGGGCGGTGATAGACAAGGCGCGGCACGCGCTGCTTTCCGGCGAGCAGACCGTGCTGTTCATCGACGAGGTGCACCGGTTCTCCAAGACCCAGCAGGACGCGCTGCTGTCCGCGGTGGAGAACCGGGTGGTGCTGCTGGTGGCGGCGACGACGGAGAACCCCTCGTTCTCCGTGGTGGCGCCGCTGCTGTCGCGCTCGCTGATCCTGCAGCTGCGGCCGCTGACGTCCGACGACATCCGCACGCTGGTCCGCCGCGCGATCGACGACCCCCGCGGCCTCGGCGGGCGGGTCGAGGTGGAGCCCGAGGCCGTCGACCTGCTGGTCCAGCTGGCCGCCGGCGACGCCCGCCGCGCGCTGACCGCGCTGGAGGTCGCCGCGGAGGCCAATGCCACAGTCACCGTCGAGACCATCGAGCAGTCCCTGGACAAGGCCGCCGTGCGCTACGACCGCGACGGCGACCAGCACTACGACGTCGTCAGCGCCTTCATCAAGTCGGTGCGCGGCTCCGACGTCGACGCCGCGCTGCACTACCTGGCCCGCATGCTGGTCGCGGGGGAGGACCCGCGGTTCGTCGCGCGCCGGCTGATGATCCTGGCCAGCGAGGACATCGGGATGGCCGACCCGACCGCGCTGCAGACCGCGGTCGCCGCCGCCCAGACCGTGGCGCTGATCGGCATGCCGGAGGCCCAGCTGACCCTGGCGCACGCCACCATCCACCTGGCCACCGCGCCGAAGTCCAACGCGGTCACCACCGCGCTGGCGGCGGCGATGGACGACATCCGGGCCGGCAGGGCCGGGCTGGTGCCGCCGCACCTGCGCGACGGGCACTACTCCGGCGCCGCGGCGCTCGGCAACGCGCAGGGCTACAAGTACTCGCACGACGCCCCGGATGGCGTTGTGCCCCAACAATATCCGCCCGACGAGCTGGTGGGCGTGGACTACTATCGGCCCACCGGCCGCGGCGGCGAACGGGAGATGGCCGGCCGATTGGACCGGCTGCGCGCGATCATTCGCAAGAGGGGACGGGCATGAAGACCTTCACCGACGAGGAGATGGGCCGGCTGCTGCCCACCGCCAAGGCCTACAGCGTCGTCATCCTCAAGCGCGGCCCCAGGTTCGGCGACGAGTCGTCGCCGGGGATCATCTGGGAGCACGGCCGGCGCAACTTCGCCCTGCGCGACGACGGCGTGCTGGCGGTGGTGCTGCCGGTCACTGACGAGTCCGACGTCTGCGGCATCGGGGTGTTCGCCGCTAGCGTCGACGAGACCCGCGCCATCATGGACGACGATCCCGGGGTCGCGGCGGGCGTGTTCACCTACCAGGTGCACGAGTGCCGCGGATTCCCCGGGGACGCGCTGCCATAGGAGCTCGATCGTGCGGCTGGCCGCACACTCGCGGCCGACAGTGCGGCTGGCCGCACACTCGGCGAACGAGGCGAGCCGGGCTAGACCAGCTCGGGCACCCGCAAATGCGCGATGGCCAGCTCGAACTCGGCCACGTCGAGCACCTCGGCGCCCAGGTCGCGGGCGCGCCTGCTGCGCAGCTCACTCGCCCGGTCCCGGTTTCGGGCCATCGCTTCGAGGCTGTCGAAGCTCGAGCACGCCACGGCCCGCCGGCACGCCGGGTGGTCGACCATCAGGCTGGCACTGCAGAAGCCGTCGAGCGTCTCCAACTCCGGGAGCACATACATCCGGTAGAAGTTGAGGGATCGCTCGAGATGGTCCGGCACCACCTTGAGCCAGGTGGCCCGCACGCACGCTCCCTGATGCGCCCGATGATCGCGGCGCATCAGCGATATGTCCCACTCTTCGACCCTCGCCTGGCCGGAGAACATCATGGCCGCGCGGTCACGGATGGGCGCCACCCGCTCGGCGGTGGCCCGCATCTTCTCCAGGCTGTTCCAAGAGCTGGTGGCGATGCAGGTGCCGTCCTGCCGGTCAACCAACAGCGACATTCCGACATACCCGTCCATCTCCTGCAGGGCGGGCATCACGACATCGCGAACGTGCGCAATTCCGATGTCGACGGACAGGGGTTGCGCCTGAATTGTGGTGGAGCGTGCGTACATTGGTGGAGCCTCCTCGTCGGGGTAGGGATCAGACCAGTTCGGGCACCCGTAGGTGTGCCAGCGCCAGCTCGAACTCGCGCTCGTCGACTTCTTCGACGCCCGCCTCGCGAATCGACGCGGTCTTGAGCGCGGTCGCCTGCTCCCGGTTGCGCTCCATCGCGTCCATGCTGTCGAACGTCACCGAGGACACGCCGCGCCCGGATGCGCGGTCGACCAGCAGGCTGGCGCTGCAGAACCCGTCGAGCTCCTCGAGCTGGTGCAGGACGGACGACTTGAAGTACTCGATGCCCTGGTCCATTTGGCCCTCCGGCACCTGGACCCAGGTCGCGCGCCCGCCGGCGCCGGCGGGCGCGCGGTGATCACGGTGCAGCGCCGCGATCTCCCATTCCCCGACCTCCGCCGTCCCGCCGAACGTTTCCGCGGCCCGGTCCCGGATGGGCGCCACCTGCTCCCCGCTGGAGCGCATGGCGTCCTCGCTCTCCCAGGCGCTGGTGGCGATGCACCGGCCGGACTGCCGGTCGACCAGAAGGGACACGCCGATGCACCCCGGCATGGCCTGCAGCCCCGGCATAACCTCATCGCGAACGTGCGCAATGCCCGCGTCAATGGAATCGGGTTGCGCCTGAATAGTGGTAGAGCGCGCGTACACGATCCACCCCCTCTTTGTTCGGGGCAGCGCCCCGGTGGCGCCACCGGTCCAACCAGATACGTTCCTCCTGGCGCGCGGCGGTGGCAATGCCCCCCGGGGGTGTGGCTGCCGTCACAAACGATTGGCCGGTCACGCGGGCCGCGCCGTAGGCTTGAGCGGGTGCATACCGATGTGCTGCAGGTAGACACCGCCCAGCGTCGAATCGTCGATCTGACCGATGCGGTGCGCCGGTTCTGCTTCAGCTACGGCGACGGCCTGTGCAACGTGTTCGTCCCGCACGCGACGGCCGGGGTCGCGATCATCGAGACCGGCGCCGGTTCCGACGACGACCTGGTCGACACGCTGGAACGGCTGTTGCCGCGCGACGAGCGGTACCGGCACGCGCACGGATCGCCCGGCCACGGCGCCGACCACGTGCTGCCGGCGATCGTCGCGCCGTCGGTCACGGTGCCCGTCGCCAGCGGCGACCCGCAGCTGGGCACCTGGCAAAGCATCGTGCTGGTCGACCTCAACCGGGACAATCCACGGCGGTCGGTGCGGCTGAGCTTCCTCGAGGGCTAGCTGGCTAGGCTGGGAATCCCGATCGAAGCAAAGCAAAGCAACAGGAAGAAGCGGACTAAAAGTGCAGACACACGAGATCAGGAAGCGATTCCTCGATCACTTCGTGAAGGCGGGCCACACCGAGGTGCCGAGCGCATCGGTGATCCTCGACGACCCCAACCTGCTGTTCGTCAATGCCGGCATGGTCCAGTTCGTGCCGTTCTTCCTGGGCGCGCGCACGCCGCCGTACGCGACGGCCACCAGCATCCAAAAGTGCATCCGCACCCCCGATATCGACGAGGTGGGCATCACCACCCGGCACAACACCTTCTTCCAGATGGCCGGCAACTTCTCGTTCGGCGACTACTTCAAGCGCCGGGCGATCGAGCTGGCCTGGGCGCTGCTGACCAACCCGATCGACGACGGCGGATACGGCCTGGATCCCGAAAGGCTCTGGGCCACAGTATTTTTTGACGACGACGAGGCGTTCTCGCTGTGGCAGGAGATCGCCGGGCTGCCGGCCGAGCGGATCCAGCGCCGCGGCATGGAGGACAACTACTGGTCGATGGGCATCCCCGGGCCGTGCGGGCCGTCGTCGGAGATCTATTACGACCGCGGCCCCGAATTCGGGGTCGAGGGCGGCCCGATCGCCAACGAGGACCGCTACGTCGAGCTGTGGAACCTGGTGTTCATGCAGAGCGAGCGCGGCGAGGGCACGTCCAAGACCGACTTCGAGATCCTCGGGCCGCTGCCCCGCAAGAACATCGACACCGGCATGGGCGTCGAGCGGGTCGCGTTCGTGCTGCAGGGCGTGCACAACGTGTACGAGACCGACCTGCTGCGGCCGGTCATCGATCTGGTCGCCACCCGTGCGCCCCGTGGCTACGACACCGGTAACCACGAGGACGACGTGCGCTACCGCGTCATCGCCGACCACAGCCGCACCGCAGCGATCCTGATCGGCGACGGTGTGAGCCCCGGCAACGACGGGCGCGGCTACGTGCTGCGCCGGCTGCTGCGCCGGGTGATCCGCTCGGCCAAGCTGCTCGGCATCGAGGAGCCGATCGTCGGGGACCTGATGGCCACCGTGCGCGACTCGATGGGCCCGTCGTACCCCGAACTGGTCACCGATTTCGACCGGATCCGACGCATCGCGGTCGCCGAGGAGACCGCCTTCAACCGCACGCTGGCGTCGGGTTCGAAGCTGTTCGAGGACGTCGCCGGCGCGACCAAGGCGACGGGCGCGACGGTGGTGTCCGGATCGGACGCCTTCACCCTGCACGACACCTACGGCTTCCCGATCGAGCTCACGCTGGAGATGGCCGCCGAGGCCGGCCTGCAGGTCGACGAGATCGGCTTCCGCGAGCTGATGGCCGAGCAGCGCCGCCGCGCCAAGGCCGACGCCGCCGCGCGTAAGCACGCGCACGCCGACCTGAGCGCCTACCGCGAGCTCGTCGACGCCGGGCCCACCGAGTTCACCGGGTTCGACGAGTTGACCTCCGAGGCAAGGATTTTGGGCATCTTCGTGGACGGCAAGCGGGTGCCCGTCGTCGCGCACGGCGGCGTCGACGCCGACCGCGTCGAGCTGGTGCTGGACCGCACCCCGCTCTACGCCGAGTCGGGCGGCCAGATCGCCGATGAGGGCAGCATCAGCGGAACCGGCGCGGGCGGGCGCGCCCGCGCGGCCGTCACCGACGTGCAGAAGATCGCCAAGACCTTGTTCGTGCACCGGGTCAACGTGGAGTCCGGGGAGTTCGTGGAGGGCGACACCGTCGTCGCCGCGGTGGATCCGGGCTGGCGCCGCGGCGCCACGCAGGGCCACTCGGGCACCCACATGGTGCACGCCGCGCTGCGACAGGTGTTAGGGCCCAACGCCGTTCAGGCCGGGTCGCTGAACCGGCCGGGCTACCTGCGTTTCGACTTCAACTGGCAGGGCGCGCTGACCGAGGACCAGCGCACCCAGATCGAGGAGGTCACCAACGAGGCGGTGCAGGCCGACTTCGAGGTGCACACCTTCACCGAGCAGCTGGAGAAGGCCAAGGCGATGGGGGCGATGGCGCTGTTCGGCGAGGCCTACCCCGACGAGGTGCGCGTGGTGGAGATCGGCGGGCCGTTCTCCCTGGAGCTGTGCGGCGGGACGCACGTGCACAACTCGGCGCAGATCGGGCCGGTGACCATCCTGGGCGAGTCGTCGATCGGCTCCGGGATCCGCCGGGTGGAGGCCTACGTCGGGCTGGAGTCGTTCCGCCACCTGGCCAAGGAGCGCGCGCTGATGGCCGGGCTGGCGTCGTCGCTGAAGGTGCCGTCCGAGGAGGTGCCGGCCCGGGTCGCCAACCTGGTGGAGCGGCTCAAGGCCGCCGAGAAGGAACTCGAACGCGCCCGGCTGGCGGGCGCGCGGGCCGCCGCGACCAACGCCGCGGCCGGCGCCGAGCGGATCGGTAACGTGCGTGTGGTGGCGCAGCGGATGTCGAGCGGGATGACGGCGGGCGACCTGCGCTCCCTGGTCGGCGACATCCGGGGCAAGCTGGGCAGCGACCCGGCGGTGGTGGCGCTCATCTCCGAGGGGGAGGGCAACAGCGTGCCCTACGCCGTCGCCGCCAACGCCGCCGCCCAGGAGCTTGGTCTGAGCGCCAACGAGCTGATCAAGCAGCTCGCCGGGGCGGTCGACGGCCGCGGCGGCGGCAAGGCCGACCTGGCGCAGGGCTCGGGGAAGGACCCGACCGGGATCGACGCGGCCCTCGACGCGGTACGTTCCGAGATCGCGCGGGTCGGTTGAGTGGTCTTGACACAGCACCGCCTCCCCGACCGGCCCGGCGACCCTGATCAGGACCCCGGGCGCGGGCGACGGCTGGGCATCGATGTGGGGAGCGTGCGCATCGGCGTGGCCGCCAGCGACCCCGACGGCATCCTGGCCACCCCGGTGGAGACGGTGCGCCGCGACCGTTCCGGTCGGCACGTGCGCCGGCTGGCCGAGCTGGCCGCCGAGCTGGAGGCGGTCGAGGTGATCGTCGGGCTGCCGCGCACCCTGGCCGACCGCACCGGGCCGTCGGCGGTGGACGCGATCGAACTGGCCGAGACGCTGGCCCGGCGGATCGCCCCGACGCCGGTGCGGCTGGCCGACGAGCGGCTGACCACCGTGAGCGCCCAGCGGTCGCTGCGCTCCGCGGGGGTGCGGGCCCGAGAGCAGCGCGCGGTGATTGACCAGGCCGCGGCGGTGGCGATCCTGCAGAGCTGGCTCGACCAGCGCCGGGCGGCGGCCGGGGGTCGCAGCGATGGTTGACAGCGCCCGCGGCCAGCGCGCCGAGCCCGAGACGGTAGGCGCGCCGCGCCGCCGGATGAGCCGGGTTGCCCGCAACCGGGCCGCACAGCGCAAGCGGCGCAAGCGCGTCGCCGGCCGGATCGTCCTCGCGACGCTGGTCGTGGTCACGGTCGTCGTCGTCTTCGTCGGCACCCGGCTGTGGAACACGGTGGTCGGCTCCGGCGACGACTACAGCGGAAATGGCAAGCGCGACATCGTGATTCACGTGCAGGACGGCGACTCGACCACCATGGTCGGCGAGACCCTGCACAGCCAGGGAGTGGTCGCGACGGTGCGCGCGTTCGTCAACGCCGCGCACGGCAACGCCGCGATCAACTCGATCCAGCCCGGCTATTACCGGATGCGCACGGAGATCCCGGCGGCCAACGCCGTCGCGCGGCTGGCCGACCCGAACAACCGGGTGGGGCGGCTGGTCATCCCGGAAGGCCGTCAGCTCGACGACACCACCGACATGAAGACCAACGTGGTGAATCCCGGGATCTTCTCGCTGATCTCGCGCGCTACCTGTGTGAACCTCGACGGCACCAAGCGCTGCGTCTCGGTCGACGACCTGCGCGCGGCGGCCTCCGACAGCGCGCCGACGACGCTGGCGGTCCCGCCGTGGGCCGTCGAGCCGGTCACCGAGCTGGGCAAGGACCATCGCCGCATCGAGGGACTGATCGCGCCGGGAACCTTCAACATCGACCCCGCGTCGTCGGCCGAAAGCATCCTGACCAGCCTGGTCAGCGCGGGCGCCGTGGAGTACATGAAGTCCGGCCTGCTGGATTCCGCGCAGGCGAGGGGGGTGTCGCCCTACGACATCCTGGTGGTCGCCTCGCTGGTGCAGCAGGAATCCAATTCGCAGGACTTCGCGAAGGTGGCGCAGGTGATCTACAACCGCCTGCACGCGCACCACACGCTGGAATTCGACTCGACCGTGAACTATCCGCTGGACCGCCGCGAGGTCGCCACCTCCGACGCCGACCGTGCCCAGCGGACCCCGTGGAACACCTACGTGTCGCAGGGGCTGCCCGCCACGGCAATCTGTTCGCCCGGCGTCGACGCGCTGCACGCGGCCGAGCATCCCGAGCCGGGGGACTGGCTGTACTTCGTCACCATCGACGCCCAGGGCACGACGCTGTTCACCAAGGACTATCAACAGCATTTGGCCAATATCGAGCTGGCTAAGCACAACGGTGTCCTCGACAGCACGCCCCGCTAGAAAGGCGGGGGTGCTCGGGCGCCCCATTGCCCATTCGAAGTCCCCCGATTTGCACCTGGCCGCCTACCGGGCGCTGGGCCTGCACGACTGGACCTACGAGCGCATCGAGTGCGGCGCCGAGGAGTTGCCCGGCGTCGTCGGCGGCTTGGGGCCGGAGTGGGTCGGGGTGTCGGTGACCATGCCGGGCAAATTCTCCGCCCTGCGCTTCGCCGACGAGCGCACCGAGCGCGCAGCCCTGGTCGGCTCCGCCAACACCCTGGTGCGCACGGCGGCGGGCTGGCGGGCCGACAACACCGACGTCGACGGGGTCTCTGGTGCCGTCGGATCGGCCTCGGGATGGGCGCTGGTCTGTGGATCGGGGGGCACCGCGCCGGCGGCCGTCGTGGGCCTGGCCGAGCTCGGCGTCACCGGCATCACGGTCGTCGCGCGGGATCCGGGCAAGGCCGCCCGGCTGGTGGAGCTCGGCGCCCGTGTCGGCGTCGAGGCGCGGTTCTGCGCGCTGGACGGCGGCGGGCTGGCGGACGAGGTGGCGGGGGCGCAGGTGCTGGTCAGCACCATCCCGGCGGACGTGGCCGCGCGGTATGCCGGCACGTTCGCCGCGATCCCAGTGCTGCTGGACGCCGTCTACGACCCGTGGCCGACGCCGCTGGCGGCCGCGGTCGACGCGGCGGGCGGCCGGGTGATCAGTGGCCTGCAGATGCTGCTGCACCAGGCGTTTTCCCAGGTGGAACAGTTCACCGGGCTGCCCGCGCCGCGAGCGGCGATGGAGGCGGCGCTGCGCTAACCTGCCGCGCATGGCGACCGCGGTGGTGTTGCTGTGGATGGTCGCGTTGAGCGCCTACGACGTCCGGTCACGCCGGCTGCCCAACGCGCTGACGCTGCCCGGGGCCGCCGTCATCCTGCTGGCCGCCGCGCTGGCCGCCCGCGGGCTGCCCGCGCTGGCCGGCGCGGCGGCGCTGACCGGGACGTACCTGGCGGTCCACCTCGTCGCGCCGGCGGCGATGGGGGCCGGCGACGTCAAGCTGGCGATCGGGCTGGGCGGCCTGGCCGGCGGTTTCGGCCCGGACGTGTGGTTCCTGGCGGCGCTGGGCGCGCCGCTGCTGACGGCGCTGGCCGGTCTGGTCGGGTTGGCGCGCGGCGCGCGCACCGTGCCGCACGGCCCGCCGATGTGCCTGGCCACGGCGGGCGCGGTAGGGCTGGCCCTCGTTTGACCTCAGTTCGAACTCGACGCCAGCGCGGAAAAGTGCGAGTAGGTCGCGCTAGCGTCGATTTCGGCGTGACATCTCGGATTTAAGTTCGCGACGGAGCACATGGGAGAATGGCCGGGTGTTGCGCTGGATCACCGCCGGAGAATCCCATGGCCGGGCGCTGGTGGCCGTGGTGGAAGGCATGGTCGCCGGCGTCGAGGTCACGTCGACCGAGATCGCCGACCAGCTGGCCCGCCGCCGCCTGGGCTACGGGCGCGGCGCGCGGATGAAGTTCGAGCGCGACGCGGTGACCATCCTGTCCGGGATCCGCCACGGCGTCACCCTCGGCGGGCCCATCGCCGTCGAGATCGGCAACACCGAGTGGCCGAAGTGGGAGACCGTGATGGCCACCGACCCGGTGGACCCGGCCGAACTGACGAACAGCGCCCGCAACGAACCGCTGACCCGGCCGCGGCCCGGCCACGCCGACTACGCGGGCATGCTCAAGTACGGCTTCGACGACGCGCGGCCGGTGCTGGAGCGCGCCAGCGCCCGCGAGACCGCCGCCCGCGTGGCGGCCGGGACCGTCGCCCGGTCGTTCCTGCGTCAGGCGCTGGGCGTCGAGGTGCTTTCGCACGTCATCGCGATCGGCCCGTCGAAGCCGTACGACGGCCCGCCGCCACGCCCGGAGGATCTGGCCGCGATCGACGACAGCCCGGTCCGCGCCTTCGACAAGGCGGCCGAGGAAGCGATGATCGCCGAGATCGAGGCCGCCAAGAAGGACGGCGACACCCTCGGCGGCGTGGTCGAGGTCGTGGCGCTGGGCCTGCCGGTCGGGCTGGGCTCGTTCACCAGCGGCGACAACCGGCTGGACAGCCAGCTCGCCGCCGCCGTGATGGGCATCCAGGCGATCAAGGGCGTCGAGATCGGCGACGGCTTCGAGACCGCCCGTCGCCGCGGCAGCCGCGCCCACGACGAGATGTACCCCGGGCCCGACGGCGTGGTCCGCTCCACCAACCGGGCGGGCGGGCTGGAGGGCGGGATGACCAACGGCCAGCCGCTGCGGGTGCGCGCGGCGATGAAGCCGATCTCCACCGTCCCGCGGGCGCTGGCCACCGTCGACCTGGCGACCGGCGACGAGGCCGTCGCGATCCACCAGCGCTCGGACGTGTGCGCGGTGCCGGCCGCCGGCGTGGTGGTCGAGACCATGGTGGCGCTGGTGTTGGCCCGCGCTGCGCTGGAGAAGTTCGGCGGCGACTCGCTGACCGAAACCCGCCGCAACGTCGAGTCCTACCGGCGCGCGGTCGCCGACCGGGAAGCGCCCGCCGCGCGCGGTACCGCGTGATGGCGCCCAAGGCGGTGCTGGTCGGCCTGCCGGGCTCCGGCAAGTCCACCATCGGGCGGCGGCTGGCCAAGGCGCTCGGCGTCGGCCTGCTCGACACCGACGCGGCCATCGAGCAGCAGACCGGCCGCAGCATCGCCGACATCTTCGCCACCGACGGGGAACAGGAGTTCCGCCGCATCGAGGAACAGGTGGTGCGCGCGGCGCTGACCGAGCACGACGGCGTCCTCTCCCTCGGCGGCGGCGCGGTCACCAGCCCGGGCGTGTGCGACGCGCTCGCCGGGCACACCGTCATCTACCTCGAGATCGGCGCCCGCGAGGGGGTGCGGCGCACCGGCGGCACCACCGTGCGGCCGCTGCTGGCCGGCCCGGACCGCGCCGAGAAATACCGCGAGCTGATGGCCAAACGGGTCCCGCTGTACCGGCGCGTCGCGACCATCCGGATCGACACCAACCGCCGCAATCCCGGGGCGGTGGTCCGCAACATCCTGAGCCGGTTGCAGACGCCCAGCGAGGCCGCCACATGACCCCCAACGCCGCGCCGGTCACCGTGCACGTGGCCGTCGACGAACCGTATCCGGTGGTGATCGGCACCGGCCTGCTCGGCGAGCTGGAGAACCTGCTGTCCGGCCGGCACCGCGTCGCAGTGCTGCACCAGCCGGTGTTGGGCGAGACCGCCGAGGAGATCCGAAGCCGGTTGGCCGACAAGGGAATTGACGCTCACCGCATCGAGATCCCGGACGCCGAGGCGGGCAAGGACCTGCCCGTCGTGGGATTCATCTGGGAAGTGTTGGGCCGCATCGGGATCGGCCGCAAGGACGCCCTGGTGAGCCTGGGAGGCGGCGCGGCCACCGACGTAGCCGGTTTCGCGGCGGCGACCTGGCTGCGCGGCGTCGACATCGTCCACGTCCCGACCACGTTGCTCGGCATGGTCGACGCGGCCGTCGGCGGCAAGACCGGCATCAACACCGACGCCGGCAAGAACCTCGTCGGCGCGTTCCATCAGCCGCTGGCCGTCCTGGTGGACCTCGAGACGCTGAAAACGTTGCCGCGCAACGAACTCGTCGCCGGGATGGCCGAGGTGGTCAAGGCGGGGTTCATCGCCGACCCGGTGATCCTCGACCTCATCGAGGCCGACCCGCAGGCCGCGCTGGACCCCGCGGGCGACGTACTGCCGGAGCTGATTCGGCGCGCGATCGCCGTCAAGGCGGAGGTGGTCGCCGCCGACGAGAGGGAGTCGGAGCTGCGCGAAATCCTCAACTACGGGCACACTTTGGCGCACGCGATCGAGCGCCGGGAACGCTACCGGTGGCGCCACGGCGCCGCGGTTTCGGTCGGTCTGGTGTTCGCCGCGGAGCTGGCCCGGCTCGCCGGCCGGCTGGACGACGACACCGCGGCGCGCCACCGCAGCATCCTGACCTCGCTCGGCCTGCCGGTCAGCTACGACGCCGACGCGTTGCCGCAATTGCTGGAATACATGGCCGGGGACAAGAAAACGCGCGCCGGCGTGCTTCGGTTCGTGGTGCTCGACGGGCTGGGGAAGCCGGGCCGGCTGACCGGGCCGGACCCGTCGCTGCTGGCGGCGGCGTACTCGGGGTTGGCGGCGTCATGACGGTGAATGTGATTAACGGCCCCAACCTGGGCCGGCTGGGCCGCCGCGAGCCCGACGTGTACGGCGACACCACGCACGACCAGCTGGCGGCGCTGATCGAACGCGAAGCCGCCGCCCTGGGGCTCAAAGTGGTTGTGCGGCAAAGCGATAACGAAGCGCAGCTGCTGGACTGGATCCATGCGGCCGCCGATGCCGGCGAGCCGGTGATCCTCAACGCCGGCGGCCTGACCCACACGTCGGTGGCGCTGCGGGATGCATGTGCCGAGCTGAGCGCGCCGCTGATCGAGGTGCACATCTCCAACGTGCATGCCCGCGAGGAGTTTCGGCGGCACTCGTACATCAGCCCGGTCGCGACCGGCGTGATCGTCGGGCTGGGAATTCAGGGCTACCTGCTCGCCCTGCGCTACCTGGCGGAAGCCGCCGGGTAGTCGCGATCACAAACCTCCTGCCGACAGCCAGCCGTCGATCCTCTCGGCGACTGCACGCCAACCCGGTTCAAGCATCATGTTGTGGCCCATGCCGGTAAAAAACTCGGCGTCGGTACCGTACGCGCGGGCAGTCTTCCGCATCTCGTTCTGGCTGAAACAGGCGTCTCTTTCCGCTCCTAAGACCAGCAGAGGCGTGGTCACTCGCTTGGGCCTCGGAAGACTGAGCACCGTCAAATCCAAGGCCTGCCTTCCGACATACTCTTCGTCCAGCAGCGGGGTGTATCGCGCGACATCCGAATCGGGCGTGCCCGCGGAGTAGAAGTTCTCGCGTGCCGCTGTCGTTGTGTTCACCGCGCGCAGGGTCTTGCCCCGGATCAAGGCACGTGCAGAGCGCGCCGGATGACGCCCGAGGATGCGGAGCAAGGCGCGGCTGGCGCCGCTTACCGGCATCGTCGCGAGGAGGACTCCCGCTGGGGCGTTGTGCGTCTCAAGGTATTTCTGGACGATGAAGCCGCCCATCGAGTGACCAATGACCACGGGCTCCACGGGAAGGCGCCTGGCGACGCTCGCTACGTCCTGCACCCAGTCGGCAACCGAACACCGTCGTGGCTTGGTCCTTCCACTTCCGCCATGGTTGCGCAGGCTCACCGCCACCGCTCGATAACCCTTGTCCGCGAAGAAATCGAGAAAATTCTCGTCCCAACACCAGGCCGCGTGCCATGAGCCATGGATGAAGAGCAGCGGCGCCGGGTGCGCCACGCTAATAGAACCTTTGTCGATGACTTCGAGCTTCATCGTGCTCCTTCGTCCCGGGCCCGATCGTTCATCGTGTACCGGGTGATCCGCAGGCTGACCCGGTTGAATGCTCTGTTGCGCAGCGTGACTCATCGTGTGAATCTCTCCGCTGGCTGCGATCTTGCGGTGAGCTTCGCTCATAGGAGCCGACGATAGGGGCGCTTCATCAAGCCACCCGCCTGGTTGTTCACTCACCGAACATGACCGGGCTGAATGTCCACTCTCCGGACATTGGTTTGTCGGCCCCGCCGCAACGGTCCTAGCGTTCCATCGTGATGAACGACAATGACATGGTGGAGCTCTGGGAGCAGCACACCCGCTACGAATTCGAATGCAGGGACGCAGATCTCGCGGTTTCGACGATGGTGCCTGAGGCGCGCGTCATGCACCTACCGACGATGAGCGGAGCGTCCGGACGCGACGCCCTGCGCGCCTATTACGCTGACGTATTCATCCCGGGGCAGCCGCCGGACACCGAGCTCGACCTCATTGCCCGCTCGATCGGTGAAGACGTCTTGGTCGACGAGTGCATCATGCGGCTCACCCATGACCGCGAGGTACCGCAGCTTCTCCCCGGGGTGGCCCCGACGGGTGTGTCACTCGAGGTCGCCTTCGTCGTGATCGTCAGGTTCCGCGACTCTTTGATGCTGAGCGAGACGCTCTACTGGGACCAGGCCCAAGTCCTGCGCCAAGCCGGTCTGCTGTCCGCCGCCACGCCGCCGCTGCCGGACACGTCCGATATGAGCAGCTACTTGCGCGCCTCGAGGATCCGTTGATGTCCCGCACGAAGCAAGCGAGACGACCGGACGGGGTCACCGGTGCCAGAAAGGTACGCTGTTGCATGGCCCCCACCGCGGGAAATTACGAACCAGCCCGCACAGCCCGAAGCGTCATCCATACTGCCTTCGCGCTTCTTGACCTGGTCGCCGAGCTGCAACCCGTACGGCTGGTGGACCTCAGCGCGGCCGCGGGGCTCCCCCATCCGACGGTGCATCGGCTCCTGCGCCAGCTGGTAGAGGTGGGCGCAGTTCGGCGGGACGGCTCGCGCTACTGCCTTGGCGCAACGGTGCTTCACCTCGGTGCGAGGGTCACGCCTGTGGCACGGCTACGCGTCGCGGCCAAGCGGCCCATGGCCGAACTCGCGGCACTCACCGGGGCGGCCGTGAGCCTGTCGGCCGACCTGGGCGACGGGCCCATATACCTCGACACACTCGCCGCGCGAACACCAATCCGCTACATCGCCAAGACGGGTGACGCCGTCCTGCCGGAGACGGCGCAGGCTCGCGCGCACCACAGTTGCGCAACAACGGTTCCGCTCGTTGACGCCGGGCAGGTGGCAGCCGACTACAGCTGCTCCGCGATGGCGATACCGCTTGGTTCTTCGGGCGTCGCCGTCGTGTCCACGTTGCTGCCGACGGGCAGCCCCCCGGCCGGGATGATTGAAGCCACCCGCCGGACCGCTGAACGCATCACCGCGTCACTGCGGGCATCGGTGTCCGGGCCGTAATCGTTCGCAATCAGTCGACCACATCAACGCGCCGCATCCGCAGCTGAGCGCGAAACACCGCTGCGACAGTCGCTTTGGTGTGTTCGCCATGCAAGCAGGAAAGGGATATCCGATGGTGCGAACCGAGCGTGATGCGTGGGATCTGGCCAGCAGCGTGGGAGCCACCGCGACGATGGTCGCCGCGGCGCGAGCGGTCGCGACCAGGCGTCCGCAACCGATCATCACCGACGAGCTGGCCGAGCCCTTGGTGCGCGCCGTCGGACTGGAGGTGCTGAGCCAACTGGCCAGCGGCGAGATCGATTCGGGGAGCCTAGAAAGCGCTATCGGTGTTCCGCGGATGGTCGACATGTTCGCCGCCCGCACCCGCTTCTTCGACGACTTCTGCGTCGCGGCGACGCGGGCGGGCGCGTGTCAAGTGGTGATCGTGGCTTCCGGGCTGGACACCCGCGCCTACCGGTTGGATTGGCCGGCGGGGACGACGGTGTACGAGATCGACCAGCCTGACGTTATCGCCTTTAAGAGAGGAGCGCTCTCCGCCCTCGGCGCGGCCCCCACCGCGAGCTTGGAAACAATCGGTGTCGATTTGCGCGAAGCGTGGCCAACGGCGCTGCGGGACGCCGGCTTTGACTCAGCGCAACCCACCGCGTGGCTCGCCGAGGGTCTCTTGATCGGATACTTGCCGCCGGAAGCAGAAGTCTCGATGCTGGACTCGATCATTTCGTTGTCCCACAGCGACAGCCGGCTGGCCGCGGACTACGGTCTGGTCACCGGTACGTCAGCAGAGTCCCGTGAACAGGCACGGTTGATGGCCGAGGGCTGGCGACGACGCGGTCTGGACATGAACATGGCCGGTTTGATTTATCCCGGCGAGCACACCGATGCCGCGGCTTACTTACACGCAAAAGGCTGGGCTACAACGAATTTCGGGATCAGCGACCTCTTCACCGCGGCGGGGCTACCGGCGTTGCAACAGGCCAGCCACGTGGGCTCGGCCGCAGCAATCAGCTTCGTCACGGCGCTGCGAGTGTGACCGAGGTCCGGCGATCCGACTAGTCCTACTTAGGCTCCGCGTCTGGCTTCTGGTCAGCGGTGCGGATCACCTCGGTCTTCGGCTCGTGGTCGGCCGCGGTGTGGATCGTCTCGGTCGGCGCGTCACGCTCGGCCGTGGCGACCGCAGCGGTCCGCTCCTCGTGCTGGGCTCCCGCGGTGGGGATCTCGCCGGTCGGCGCCTCGTCGCCGCGGACGGCCGAGAAGACGTCGGTGTCGGCGCGCTCGTCGCCCGGTTCGCGCGGGCGGGGCGGCGGGTTGCGGTCGATGCGCCAGCGGCCCACGGCCACACCGATGATTCCCGGCAGGAACACGAGCAGCGCGGTGAACGCCGCGAACGTCGTCAGCTCGTTGAGCAGGCCCCCGGTGTACAGCCCCGAGTAGAACAGCGCGATGAGCCAGGCGACGGCGCCGCTGAGGATGCCGGCCAACAGGCCGGCCAGCAGCCACGTCATCGCCAGATCCTGCCGGCGGTCCGGATCGGGCTGCGCCGTGGCGTCCGCCCGGCCGTCGAGCACCCCCCACACGACGACGCCGATCACGAACAAGAGCAGCAGCACGACGCTGATCAGCCCGGCCTGTGTTTGCCACGCGTTGATCAGTGCACCTTGTATCAAACGGACGACGACCATCGCGGCGGCGAACACCAATCCGCGCAGGATCCAGTTCCTCATGAAGGGAAAGCCTAGCGAGTACCGTCAAGGGTCGTGACACATTCCCAGCGCCGAGACAAGCTGAAAGCGCAGATCGGGGCCAGCGGGCTGGACGCGTTGCTGGTCACAGACCTCGTCAACGTGCGGTACCTGTCCGGTTTCTCAGGATCGAACGGCGCGTTGCTGGTGTTTGCCGACGATCGCGAACCCGTGCTGGCCACCGACGGGCGGTACCGCACCCAGGCCGCCGAGCAGGCGCCCGACCTCGAGGTCGCCATCGAGCGGGCGGTCGGGCGTTATCTGGCGGGCCGGGCCGCCGACGCCGCCGTCGGCAAGCTGGGCTTCGAGAGCAACGTGGTCACCGTCGACGGCTTCGACGCGCTGACCGGCGAGATCGAGGAGCATAAGGCGTCGACCGAGCTTGTCAGGGCCGCCGGGACCGTCGAGGGGCTGCGCGAGGTCAAGGACGCGGGGGAGGTCGCGCTGCTGCGCCTGGCCTGCGAGGCGGCCGACGCCGCGCTGACCGACCTGGTGGCGCGCGGCGGGCTGCGGCCGGGCCGGACCGAACGCGAGGTGAGCCGCGAGCTGGAGTCGCTGATGCTCGACCACGGCGCGGACGCGATCTCGTTCGAGACGATCGTGGCCGCCGGGCCGAATTCGGCGATCCCGCACCACCGCCCGACCGACGCGGTGCTGGCCGACGGCGACTTCGTCAAGATCGACTTCGGCGCGCTGGTCGCCGGCTACCACTCCGATATGACCCGCACGTTTGTGCTGGGCAAGGCTGCCGACTGGCAGCTGGAGATCTATCAGCTGGTCGCCGAGGCGCAGCGGGCCGGGCGGGAGGCGCTGAAGCCCGGCGCCAACCTGCGCGAGGTTGACGGCGCGGCGCGCCAGCTGATCGCCGACGCCGGGTACGCCGAGCAGTTCGGACACGGTTTGGGGCACGGGGTGGGCCTGCAGATCCACGAGGCGCCGGGGATCGGCGCCACGTCCGCCGGCACGCTGCTCGCGGGGTCGGTGGTCACCGTGGAGCCCGGCGTCTACCTGCCCGGCCGCGGCGGCGTCCGGATTGAGGACACGCTGGTGGTGGCTGATGGGACGTCGCACACCGCGGGGGAGACCCCGGAGCTGCTGACCCGGTTCCCGAAGGAGCTCGCGATCCTGACCTAGCTGGCGCCGTTGGTACCGTGCGCGCCGAAGATGGCGCCGCCTGTCCCGCCGGCCCCGCCGGTGCCGTGGCTGAGGCCGCTCCCGCCGTTGCCGCCGTTGCCGCCGTTGCCGACCAGGATCGCGTTGCCGCCGGCGCCGCCGGCCCCGCCGCCGAGGCCGCCGCTGCCGTCGCCGCCGCCGCCCCCGTTGCCGAACAGCGCGGCGCCGCCGCCGTTGCCGCCGGCCCCGCCGTTCAGGGCACCTCCGCCGTGACCGCCCACTCCGCCGTTGCCGAACAGGGCGCCGGCCGTACCGCCGTTGCCTCCCCGGCCGCCTACGGGTGCATTGTTCTGGTCGGTCGCCTGGCCACCCCCGCCGCCGGCGCCACCGTCACCCGCGAGGACGCCGCCGTGACCTCCGGCGCCCCCGGCGCCACCGTTGTCTAGGCTCGTGCCGCCAACGCCGCCGCCACCGCCGTTGCCGTAGAAGAAGCCGCCGTTGCCGCCGACACCGCCGCCGCCGCCGGCTTCCAGGCCGCCCACGCCGCCCGCGCCGCCAAGCCCCCCGTTGCCGAACAGACCGGCCGACCCACCGGCGCCGCCGACGCCGGCGGTCATCAGCACGCTCGGACCGCCCCTCCCGCCGGCGCCGCCGGCACCGTAGATGAGGCCGCCGGCCCCGCCGCTCCCGCCGCTTGCGGATCCTCCTCCACCGCCGCCGGCGCCGCCGTTCCCGAACAGCCCGGCGGCCCCGCCGGCGCCGCCGGACACGAAATTGGCGGTGCTGGTGCCGCCGTTGCCGCCGTTGCCCCACAGGATTCCGCCGGCCTGCCCGGGGGTGCCGACGCCGTTCGCATCGGTGAACCCGTTGGCGCCGTTGCCGATCAGCGGGCGTCCCAGCAGTATCTCCGTGGGCGCATTGATCACTCCGAGCACATCCTGCTCGAGGGTCTGCAGCGGGCCGGTATTGGCGGCCTCGGCGCCGGCGTACTGTGCCACCCCGGCGTTCAGCAGCTGGACAAATTGCTGGTGGAACTGGGCGGCCTGGGCGCTCAGCGCCTGGTAGGCCTGCCCGTGTGCCCCGAACAGCGACGCGATGGCCGCCGACACCTCGTCTTCGGCGGCCGCCAGCACGTTGGACGTCTTGGCCGCGGCCGCGGCGTGCGCGGAGCGCAGCGCCGCCTCGATGTTGGCCACATCCGAAGCCGCCGACGATATGTACTCCGGCGCTGCAACGACAAACGACATGCCACCCCACCTATCCGCTCGGGCCTGATGCCGGTGACGCTAGCGATCGCGGCGTCGGCGCGAATCAGGGATTTCCCTATGGTTTTGGCCGGACGCGACGCCCAAAGTTGGCCATTTGTTCAGTTTCTGCGCTCGCACCCGCAGGCTAGGCTCACCGGATGCGAGGGCCGACATGCCATACCTGACCGCGACGCCGGAGGTAATTGCTTCCGCCGCAACGGATTTGGCGGGCATCGGCTCGAACCTGAACGCGGCCCACGTCGCCGCGGCCGCCCCGACCCTCGCGGTGCTGCCCGCGGCCGCCGAAGACGAGGTGTCGGCGGCCATCGCGTCGCTGTTCGGGGCACACGGGCAGGCCTACCAGGCGCTGAGCGCCCAGGCCGCCCAGTTCCACCAGCAATTTGTCCAGCTGCTGAACGCCGGGGTGGCACAGTACGCCGGCGCCGAGGCCGCCAACGCCGCGTCGCTGCCGGCCGCGGAATCGATAACCGGCACCATCTCCGCCCTCTGGGGCGATGTGCAGAATTTCTTCGCCGGCGCCCTCACCACGTTCGAGCAGATGCTCAATCAATTAGCGGGATTTCTGCTTCCGCTGATTCGCCAAGCCATCGCATTCTCGACTGCGTTCTTCTTTGTGTTCGTGCTGCCGACGATCGACATCGCGCTGAATATCTTGGTCGCCCTGTAAGGGACGGGGTCCGCGGGCGCAGGGTGCGGGCCGGCACCGTGGCGCGGGTAATCTGCATGGGGCGAACCGAGAGCGAAGTTCGCCGAGAACCGCCATTCCTTAGGAGACACACCGACCGTGGCAAGTACTGCCGACTTCAAGAACGGACTGGTGCTGGAGATCGACGGCCAGCTATGGCAGATCGTCGAGTTTCAGCACGTCAAACCCGGCAAGGGGCCGGCCTTCGTGCGCACCAAGCTGAAGAACGTGCTGTCCGGAAAGGTGGTCGACAAGACCTACAACGCGGGCGTCAAGGTGGAGACAGCCACCGTCGACCGCCGCGACGCGACGTACCTGTACCACGACGGCTCGGACTTCGTATTCATGGACAGCCAGGACTACGAGCAGCACCCGCTGCCCGAGTCGCTGGTCGGCGACGCGTCGCGCTTCCTGCTGGAGGGTCTGCCCGTGCAGATCGCGTTCCACAACGGGGCGCCGCTCTACATCGAGCTGCCGGTGTCGGTCGAGCTCGAGGTCACCCACACCGAACCGGGCCTGCAGGGCGACCGGTCCAGCGCCGGCACCAAGCCGGCCACGCTGGAGACCGGCGCGGAGATCCAGGTGCCGCTGTTCATCAACACCGGGGACAAGCTGAAGGTGGACTCGCGCGACGGTAGCTACCTGGGGCGCGTCAACGCGTGAGCGGGCCGCATGGCTGCTAAGGGACGCCATCTGGCGCGCAAGCGCGCCGTCGACCTGTTGTTCGAGGCCGAGGCCCGGGACATGACCCCGGCTGAAGTGGTCGACGTCCGGACCGCGCTGGCCGGCGCGAACCCGGACGTGTCGCCGCTGTACCCATACACCGCCGCGGCGGCCAGGGGCGTCGGCGAGCACCTCGCCCACATCGACGACCTGATCAGCTCGCACCTGCAGGGCTGGACGCTGGACCGGCTGCCCGCGGTCGACCGGGCCATCCTGCGGGTCGCGGTGTGGGAGCTGCTCTACGCCGACGACGTCCCCGAGCCCGTCGCCGTCGACGAGGCCGTGCAACTGGCCAAGGAGCTGTCCACCGACGAGTCGCCGGGCTTCGTCAACGGGGTGCTCGGCCAGGTCATGCTGGTCACCCCGCAGATCCGCGCCGCCGCCAAGGCGGTCCGCGAAGAACAATGACCCGGCTTGAGCTGCGCGTCGCCGTCGCCGCCTTCCTGGCCGCGACGGTGGTGCTGGGCGCCGTGGTGTGCGCCGCCTACGGGTGGAGCATCGTCGCGTCGGCGCTCGCGATCTACGCGCTGGGCGTCGGCGCCTGGCTCTACCACTCGATCGAGCGCCTGATCGTGGCCCGCCGCATCAGCACGGTCCGGTCGGCCGCCCGGCCGCTGCAGCCGCTGCTGCCGGTGATGGCCGCCATCATGGGCCTGACGCAGGCCGTGGTGCGCTCGCTCACCGACGTCACCGAACTGCCCGCGCGCAGCCGGGAGCTGCCCGTGCTGCGGTGGATGGACTCCAGGGCGAACCGGCGGATCGTGGATAGCGACGACGAACTGGACGGCTGAACCGGGGAGCGGCTCGTGATCACTTTGGACCGCTTGGTCAACGTGCTGGGGGGTTACGGGGTCAGGTTGCGATGGTCTTCGGTGCCCAGGTCGACAGAACTGCGCAGCGTGGTGATTCACGAGTCGACCGCCGAGCGTCCGCCCGTGGGCGACGTGTTGCTGGCGATCGGGGCCGGCTCCCCGCAGGAAGCCGTTGACTGGGCCGCGTCCGCCCGCGCGGTGGTGCTGTTGACGCGCGGCGACGAGGCGCCGACGCCGTCCGACGGCGGTGCCGAGCCCGGCGCGGTGATGGTGCTCGACCCGTCGGTGTCGTGGAGCGAGGTCGCCGCGGTGGTCTACGGGCTGGTGCTGGAGGGCCGCGAAACCGAATCCGGGCGCGGGCCAACGGATTTGTTCGCGCTGGCCGACAGTCTGGCCGAGTCGACCGGCGGTGCCGTGACGATCGAGGACGGGCGGTTGCGGCTGCTGGCGTATTCGCGGCCGCAGCAGCACGCCGACCCGGCGCGCGTCGAGACCATCCTGGGCCGTCAGACCCCCGAGCGCCTGCGGGCGTTCTTCGAGGCGCGGGGTGTGTTCGCGCACCTGGCCGCGTCCGACGACCCGGTGTTCGTCGGCGCCGACGCGGAACACGGCCTGACCGGGCGCATGGTGGTCGCGGCGCGTTCCGGGCGGGAGCTGCTGGGTTCGGTGTGGGTGGCCTGCCCGGCCCCGTTGGACGGCGCCGAGCGGGACGCGCTGACGGACGGCGCCCACACGGTGGCCCTGCATCTGCTGCGCTCCCGAGCCAGCGCGGACCTGGAGCGCCAGGTCGAATCCGAGCTGGTGATTCGGTTGTTGGAGGGCACCATCGAGGCCGCGACGCTGGCCAGCCGACTGGGCCTGTCGCGCGGACCGCTGCGCGTGATCGCGCTGCAGGCGGTTGTCGACGGCGAACGCGACGCCGCGCTGCTGTTGGCGTTCGAGCGCGCCACTGCCGGGTTCGGCTGGTCACGGCCCGGCCGCAGCGCGCTGGCCGGAAACACCGTCTACACCCTCCTTCCCGGCGAACGGGCGGACGCGGCGCGGCGCTGGGTCAGCGACCTCACGGCGGCCATGCCCGAAGCCGTGGGCGTCACGGCCGGCATCAGTGGGCCGGCCGACGTGGCGGTCCTGGCCGCCGCGCGCCGGGAGGCCGACGAGTGCCTGGCGCTGCACGAATCGCGCGGCGGGGTGCCGCCGGCGTACGACGAGGCGTGGGACGAGATCCTGCTGCAGCGGCTGCGCACCGCGGCGCGAGCCGGTCGGTTGCCGGACCGTGGTCCGGTCGCCGATCTGCGTCGCCACGACCGGGCCAACGCGACGGACTATGTCGCCACGCTTCGGGCCTGGTTGGAGGCCCAGGGTGACCCGGTGCGCGCGGGTGAGCGGCTGGGGGTGCACGAGAACACCGTCCGATACCGACTGCGCAAGATGGCCGAGATCACCAACCTGCCGCTGGACGACGCCAAGAAGCGGTTGGCCATGACGATCGAGTTGGCCGCCACCGACACGGACTGAGGAGTCGCCGCACTGTCGGAACGCGACAATGCGCGCCGGCCTTGTTGTCCGGCCAGTGCAAAGCCTTTGGCCGCCACCGACCGCACCATGGAGTTGTCAACCAATGCCCCGGTTTTGAGGTGACCGTCCCATGACTACTCCGCGCCCCGACGAGATGGAAACGCTCGGGGTTCCCGCGCGCGTGCCGCCGCTGCTCGCGCGGCTGCTCGGCCTGAATCCGTTGGTGCGCACCGCCGACCGCGTCGAAGCGTTGCTTCTGGTGTTCGCGTTCGTGGTGTCGATCGTCGCCCTGCCCGTCGCCGCGGCCGTCGGGACCGCGGTCCACGACTCCCGCAGCCGCGTCTACGCCGCGCAGGCGCAGACCCACCAGAAGGTCACCGCGACCGTCACCGGGAACAGCGACGCCGACCGGAAGCTCTCCAGCGCGAGGGTCGCCGCGCCGGCGCGCTGGGTCGTCGAGGGGACCGAACGCACCGGCCTGGTCGTCGTCGAGCGGAACGCCAAACCCGGTGACCGCGTGGATATTTGGGTCGACGAGCAAGGTATGCCGGTCGGCAAGCCGGTGTTTTCCGCAGTGGACGAGGCCGTGGCGACCGGGACGGCCATCTGGTTCGGCGTCGTCATCGGGGCGGCGGTGCTGTTCGGGATGGCGCGCATCCTCATTGACCGCAAGCGCCACGCCGGCTGGCAGCGCGACTTCGACCGCATGGTCGGCGAGCGCACCGCCGAATAGCCCACGCACTACCCACTTCTCAGACCTGCCCCCCGCGGGCGCCGAGTCGTCAGGGGCGGTTGCCCCGCCGCGGCCCGTCCCTGACGACAACTACCTGGAAATGAAGGAGATCGATGAAAATGCGCGACCAACAAGGAATTTGCCTGACCCGACAGGAGTACGGCCGGCTGCTGAGCGAGCTCACGGCGCTGCGCTCGCGGCGCAGTATCGAAGTGCCGGACGACTTCATGGATTACGACGCCAACCGGATCGCCCGCTACTCGGCGCGCCGGGCCCGCATCCGTGCGATCGAGGACCTGTTGGCGCGCGCAATCGTGGCGGACGACACCGCCGGGAACACCGCCGAGCCGGGCATGACCGTCACCATCCGCTACGAGGACAGCGGCGAGACGGAAACGTTTCGACTGGGCCGGTACGGCGCCAAAGACGGCGACACCAAGGTGTACTCGACGCTGTCGCCGCTGGGCCGCGCGATCGCCGGAGCCCGTCCGGGGGAACGGCGGGTCTACTCGATTCCCGACGGCGCCAACCTGATCGTGACGCTGATCAGCGCGGAGCCCGACGTCGCCGTGGTCGCATGATCTTCGAACTGGTCGACCCGGTGGCCACGCTGTTCCTTTTGGTCGCGGCGGTCTGGCTCGTCGCGGCCGTCGGGTACGGCAAAACGGACCGCCGATAATCATTCCGCCCGCGGCAAAGCCGGGCCACAATGGCCAGATGGATCGAAACAGCGCCCGCCCGCGGCGACTTCGCGTGTCCGCGCTCGCGGCGGTCGCCAACCCGTCGTACACGCGTGTCGACACCTGGAACCTGCTCGACGACGCCTGCCGTCACCTGCGCGACGTCGACCTCGCCGGCCTGGACAAGACGCACGACATCGCCCGGGTGAAGCGCCTCATGGACCGCATCGCCGCCTACGAGCGGTACTGGCTGTACCCCGGCGCCGCCAACCTCGCGACGTTTCGCGCCCACCTGGAGGGCCTTTCGACGGTGCGCCTCAGCGAGGAGGTGTCGCTGGCGGTGCGGCTGCTGAGCGAATACGGCGACCGCGCCGGGCTCTTCGATACCACCGCGTCGCTGGCCGAGCAGGAGCTGGTCGCCCAGGCCAAACAGCAGCAGTTCTACACCGTGCTGCTCGCCGACGACGCCCCGTCGACGGCCCCCGACAGCCTGGCCGAGTGCCTGCGGGCGCTGCGCAACACGTCCGACGACGTGCAGTACGAGCTGCTCGTCGTGAGCAGCATCGAGGACGCCATCACCGCCGTCGCGCTGAACGGCGAGATCCAGGCGGCGATCATCCGCCACGACCTACCGCTGCGCTCCCACGACCGGGTGCCGCTGATGAACACGCTGCTGGGCGCCGTCGACGACGACGACGCGCTGACGACGGACACGCAGGACTGGGTCGAATGCGCCGAGTGGATGCGCGAGCTCCGCCCGCACATCGACCTGTACCTGCTCACCGACGAGTCGATCGCCGCGGAGACCGAGGACGAACCCGACGTCTACGACCGAACGTTCTACCGGCTCAACGACGTCACCGACCTGAACAGCACCGTGCTCGCGGGCCTGCGAAACCGTTTCGCCACACCGTTTTTCGACGCCCTGTGCGCCTACGCGGGCGCCCCGGTGGGCCAGTTCCATGCGCTGCCCGTTGCGCGGGGCGCCAGCATCTTCAACTCAAAGTCCCTGCAGGACATGGGGGAGTTCTACGGCCGCAATATCTTCATGGCCGAGACCTCGAGCACCTCAGGGGGATTGGACTCGCTGCTGGACCCGCACGGCAACATCAAGAAGGCGATGGACAAGGCCGCGGTGACCTGGAACGCCAACCACACCTACTTCGTCACCAACGGGACGTCGACCGCCAACAAGATCGTCGTGCAGGCGCTGACCCGACCGGGCGACATCGTTCTCATCGACCGCAACTGCCACAAGTCGCACCACTACGGCCTGGTGCTGGCCGGGGCCTACCCGCTGTACCTGGACGCCTACCCGCTGCCCGAATACGCGATCTACGGGGCCGTGTCGCTGCACACGATCAAAAAGGCGCTGCTGGACCTGGAGGCGGCCGGCCAGCTGGACCGGGTGCGCATGCTGCTGCTCACCAACTGCACGTTCGACGGCGTCGTGTACAACCCGCGCCGGGTGATGGAGGAGGTGCTGGCGATCAAGCCGGACATCTGCTTCTTGTGGGACGAGGCGTGGTACGCGTTCGCCACCGCGGTGCCGTGGGCGCGCCAGCGCACCGCGATGGTGTCCGCGGAACGCCTCGAGCAGATGCTGGTGTCGCCGGAATACGCTGCGGAATACCGGGATTGGGCCGCATCCATGGAAGGCGTGGACCGCTCCGAGTGGGTCGATCGCCGGCTGCTGCCCGACCCCGCCCGCGCGCGGGTCCGCGTCTACGCGACGCACTCCACGCACAAGTCGCTCTCGGCGTTCCGGCAGGCGTCGATGGTCCACGTCCGCGACCAGGACTTCAAGGCGCTCACCCGCGACGCGTTCGTCGAGGCGTTCTTGACGCACACCTCGACGTCGCCGAATCAGCAGCTGCTGGCGTCGCTGGACCTGGCCCGCCGGCAGGTCGACATCGAGGGCTTCGAGCTGGTCCGCAACGTCTACAACATGGCGCTGGTCTTTCGGCACCGCGTCCGCAAGGACCGGCTGATCGGCAAGTGGTTCCGCATCCTGGACGAATCCGACCTGGTGCCCGACGAGTTCCGCACGTCGTCCGTCAGCTCCTACCGCGAGGTTCGCCAGGGCGCCCTGGCCGAGTGGAACGAGGCGTGGCGGTCGGACCAGTTCGTGCTGGACGCGACGCGGGTGACCCTGTTCATCGGCAAGACCGGCATGAACGGCTACGACTTCCGCGAGAAGATCCTGATGGAGCGGTTCGGAATTCAGATCAACAAGACGTCCATCAACAGCGTGCTGCTGATCTTCACCATCGGGGTCACCTGGTCGAGCGTGCACTACCTGCTCGACGTGCTGCGGCGCATCGCGACCGACTTCGAGCGCAGCCAGAGCATCGGTGGCAAGGACGACCGCGCCCTGCAGCAGCGCCGGGTCGAGGAGATCACCGAGGACCTGCCGCACCTCCCGGATTTCAGCGAGTTCGACATGGCGTTCCGCCCCGTCGACGCCTGCATGTTCGGCGACATGCGGTCGGCCTTCTACGCCGGATACGAGGAGTCGGACCGCGAGCACGTGCTGATCGGCATGGCGGGTCGGCGGCTCGCGGAGGGCCGGACGCTGGTGTCCACCACGTTCGTGGTGCCCTACCCGCCGGGTTTCCCGGTGCTGGTCCCGGGCCAGGTGGTCTCCAAGGAGATCGTCTATTTCCTGGCGCAGCTCGACGTCAAGGAGATCCACGGCTACAACCCCGACCTGGGGTTGTCGGTCTTCACCGACGCCGCGCTGGCGCGCATGGAGGCCCAGCGCAGCGCGGCGACGGCCGCGGTCGGTTCGGCGTACCCGGCGTTCGAGCTGCCGGCCGACGCGTCGGCGCGCAACGGCGACAGCGTTACGCGTGGCTCGGGTGGCGTCCCGGACGCTGCGGCAACACGATGACCAACGCGACGACGATCGCCGCGATCACCGCCGACGCCAGGGGGCGGCTCAGCGCGAGGCCGCCGTCCGCGACCGGCTTGTCGATGAAGTCGCCGACAGTGGCGCCCAGCGGCCTGGTGAGGATGAAGGCCACCCAGAACAGGGCGACGCGCGAAATGCCGGTCCAGTAGTACAGGGCCACGACCACGAGCAGCGCCGCGCCGAACACCAGCGCGCCGCGTTCATAGCCGAATCCGCGGGTGTCGGCGAGCCAATCGCCGAGCGCGGTGCCGAGCGTCTGCGAGAACGTGATGGTGGCCCAGTAGAACGCCTCGACCTTCGGCGTCGAAACGGTGCTCACCGACACCGTGCCCTGCGTCCAGCGCCAGAGCCCCAGGGTCGCCACGAGGAGACCCAAAAGCAGCAGCGATCCGCCCGTGTAGCCGATCCCCAGTTGTCGGTCGGCGAAATCGGCCAGCGTCGTCCCGAACGTCGTCGAGGCCACGATGGTGGCCCAGTACAGGCTCGCGTGGAATTGCTTGGCGAAGATCTGCGCGGCGACCAGCACGACGAGCGCGACCCCGAACAGGGTGACCCCCGCGGCGTAGCCCCAATTCAGCGTCATCGTGACGGTGTCGCCGCCCGTCTCGCCCAGCGTCGTCGCCAGGATCTTGATCACCCAGAAGCCCAGGGTGACCGCCGGCACCTTGGTCAGTGCGTGTTTGGCAGCGTCATCAGTCACGGGGTCGATCCTCCCACGGAACCCGGGCGGAGAAACAATGCTAGATGCCAGGTATGAATTACCTTAATTTTCAATAAGTTTGGGCCGCCTCGACGCCCGGTGCCCACCGAATGCTGTGGCAACATTGTTGAATGGGTGCGCGGTGGTCGATCATGGCCGTCTCGTTGGGGGTGACGGCGACGTCCTTCCTTTTCATCAACGGCGTGGCGTTCCTGATTCCCTCGCTCGAGTCGCGCCGCGGCATGTCGCTGCCCACGGCCGTCCTGCTGTCGTCGATGCCCAGCTGGGGCATGGTGGTCACGCTGGTCTTCTGGGGATACGTGCTGGACCGGGTCGGCGAGCGCACCGTGCTCACGGCGGGCTCGGTGCTGACGGCGGCCGCGGCCTACGCCGCCGCGTCGGCCCATTCGGTGCTCATGATCGGTGTGTTCCTGTTCATCGGCGGGATGGCCGCGGCGAGTTGCAACACCGCCGGCGGCCGGCTGGTGTCGGCCTGGTTCCCGCCGCGGCAGCGAGGCCTGGCGATGGGCATCCGCCAAACCGCGCAACCGTTGGGAATTGCCTTGGGGGCGTTGGTGATACCGGAGCTGTCCGAAAGCGGCCCGCACCGGGGACTGATGTTCCTCGCGGTGATGTGCACGATCGCGGCGGTGGCCAGCGCGATCGGAATCGCCGATCCGCCAAGGAAACCCCGCGCGGCGGCGGCCGTGGAGGACCTCGCCAGCCCCTATCTCGGCTCGTTCGTGCTGTGGCGGATCCACGCGGCGGCCGGGCTGCTGATGATCCCGCAGACGGTGACCGTGACGTTCATGCTGGTGTGGCTGATGGACCGCCACGGCTGGTCGGTGGCGGCCGCGGGCGGCCTGGTCACCCTCACCCAGGTGCTGGGCGCCGCGGGCCGAATTGCGGTGGGCCGCTGGTCGGATCGCGTCGGCTCGCGGATGCGCCCGGTCCGCGCGATCGCCATTGCCGCCGCGGTGGCCCTGTTCGTGCTCGCCCTCACCGACGGCACGGGTTCGGGGTACGCCGTGCTGATGATGGTCGCCGTCTCGGTGCTCGCGGTCCTGGACAACGGGTTGGAGGCCACCGCGATCACGGAGTTCGCCGGGCCGTTCTGGAGCGGACGCGCTCTGGGCCTGCAGAACACCACGCAGCGGCTGATGGCCGCGGGCGGGCCGCCGCTGTTCGGCGCGGTGATCGCGGCGGCCGAATACCCGGCGGCCTGGGCGCTGTGCGGGTTGTTCCCGCTGGCGGCGGCGGCGCTGGTGCCCACCGGGTTGGTGCCGCCCGGCCTGGACAACCGGCCGCCGCCACCGCCGGAGCGAGAACTGGCCGGCGCTTCGCGAGCGTAATTTTTGCTCACCGGGATCGCAAAGACGCTGCCGTGCGTCAGGTGGCGCAATAGGGCGGTGGGGGCGGCTTTTGGCTGGTCGCCGCCGAATCTCGCCCGGCGCAATGCCTCGATGCGGTCCCGGGGTCCGCATTTCGCGGCCCCGGGCGGCCCGCCGGGCCGCGTTAGCGTGACGGCGTGGCGCAACCAGTACCGATTCGCGGACCCCTCGATGGCTCCCGATCCGACCGTGCCCGCCGGGTGGCCGACGTGTTGCGCCAGCAGATCCACGCCGGCGCGTACCCCGACGCGCTGCCGGCCGAGCACGAGCTGGCGGCCGAATTCGCCGTGTCGCGCAACACCGTTCGCGAGGCGCTGGCGGTCCTGAAAAACGAGGGACTGATCGACCGCGGGCCCAAGGTCGGCACCCACGTCGCCCAGCGCAAGTACGCCCACGGCCTGGACGCGCTGCTGGGGCTCAAGGAGACGTTCAAACACCTCGGCGAGGTGCGCAACGAGGTGCGCGCCGCCATGCCGGTGACCGCCCCGCCGTCGGTGGCCCGCCGGCTCGGGCTGGAGCCGGGCGAGCAGGCCGTGTTCGTCGAGCGGCTGCGATACCTCGGCGACCTGCCGCTCAGCCTCGACCTGACCTACCTGGCCCCGGACATCGGCACCCGGATCCTGGACTATCCGCTGGAGACCAACGACATCTTCGCGCTCATCGAGGAGGTGAGCGGGCAGCGGCTCGGCTCGGCGTCGCTGGCGCTGGAGGCCATCCCCGCCGACGCGCACTCCGCGGCCACGCTGCAGGTGCCCGACGGGGCGGCGCTGCTCATGCTGGAGCGGCTCACCAGCCTCGACGACGGCAGACCCGTCGACCTGGAGTACATCCGGATGCGCGGCGATCGAATCACCATGCAGGGCAGTCTGATTAGGAGCAAGCCATGACGCTGGTCAACAACCGCGCCGACGTGCCCGTCACGATCGACGAGTCGCTGTGCATCGACGGCTGCACGCTGTGCGTCGAGGTCTGCCCGCTCGACGCGCTGGCCATCGACCCCGACACCGGCAAGGCCTACATGCATGTCGACGAATGCTGGTACTGCGGCCCCTGCGCGGCCCGCTGCCCCACCGGCGCCGTCACCGTCAACATGCCCTACCTCTTACGCTGATGAAACGCCAAGCCGGACGGCTGATCTCGATCGCGGCCGTCGTCGTCGCCGTCGTTTCCGGCTGCTCGCTGGAATCGTTCTCGCAGTCCTCGGGCGTGGTCAACGTCGTGGTGGGATACCAGTCCAAGACCATCAACACCGTCACCGCGGGCACGCTGCTGCGCGCGCAGGGCTACCTGGAGCACCGGCTCGCCGACATCACCACCCGCACCGGGACCCGATACGCGGTGCGCTGGCAGGACTACGACACCGGCGCGCCGATCACCGCGCAGATGCTCGCCGAGAAGATCGACATCGGCTCCATGGGTGACTATCCGATGCTGATCAACGGCTCCAAGACGCAGGCCAACCCGCTGGCCCGCACCGAGATGGTGTCGGTCACCGGCTACAACCCGCGCGGCGCGCTGAATATGGTTGTGGTGGGGCCGGATTCGCCGGCCACCGCGCTGGGCGACCTGGCGGGCACCAAGGTCTCGGCCAGCGTGGGCTCGGCGGGCCACGGCACGCTGGTGCGCGCCCTGGCCAAGGCCGGCGTCGGCGGCGTGGAGGTGCTCAACCAGCAGCCGCAGATCGGTGCGTCCGCGTTGGAATCCGGTCAGGTGCAGGCGCTGTCGCAGTTCGTCGCGTGGCCCGGGCTGCTGGTCTACCAGGGCAAGGCCAAGCTGCTCTACGACGGCGCCGAGCTGAACCTGCCCACCCTGCACGGCGTGGTGGTGCGGCGCTCCTACGCGTCGGCGCACCCGGAGGTGCTGGCGGCATTTCTGCAGGCGCAACTGGACGCGACCGACTTCCTCAACCAAAAGCCGCTGGAGGCCGCGCGCATCGTCGCGCAGGGGAGCGGGCTGCCGCAGGAGGTGGTGTACCTCTACAACGGCCCCGGCGGCACCTCGTTCGACACCACGCTGAAACCGTCGCTGGTCGACGCGCTGAAAAGCGATGTGCCGTACCTGAAGTCGATCGGTGACTTCGCCGACCTCGACGTGGGCAAGTTCGTCGTGGACACACCGCTGCGCGCGGTGTTCGCCGCCCGCGGGCTCGACTACGACGCGACGCGGGCGCGTGCGGTCAACCCGTCGGTCGACGCCGGCGACCCCGCGCTCGCCAGCGAGCTGTGGCTGGACGGCTCCGATACGACCCAAACCATCGCCAATCCCACCGCCTTGCTGCAGGCGATCAGGGATGCCGCCGCCCGCGGCGCGAAGGTCCGCGCCGCCTACGTGCCCGACGCGGAGCTGGGAACGCGGTGGTTCGCCGACAAGGCGGTCTGGGTGCGCGACGGCCAGGCCTTCCTGCCCTTCGGCACCGTCGCCGGGGCCCGTCGCTACACCGCTGCCCATCCCGGCAGTGTCGCCGTGAATTACCAACAAGCACTGGGAGGTTCGGTATGACCGCGACGGCGATTGATCAAGCCATTGCGCCGCCCGTCGTCGGCACGCCGCGACGAGTCGCGTCGCCGTGGCCCTCGTGGCTGGTGCGGGTGGCGTCGGTGGCCGCCGCCATCGGGCTGTGGCAGCTGCTCACCGCCGTCAAGGTGCGGGCGGTGCTGCGATTCGACACCCTGCCGACGGTCACCCAGATCGTGACCGCGCTGCACCGCCGGCTGGGCGCCTACGAGTACTGGCTCGACCTGGCGCAGTCGTTGCTGCGGATCCTCACCGGCTTCGGGCTGGCCGCCGTGATCGGGGTGGCGACCGGGGTGCTGCTTGGCCGGTCGCGGCTGTTCGCCGACGTCTTCGGCCCGCTGACGGAGCTGGCCAGGCCGATCCCGGCCATCGCGCTGGTGCCGGTGGCGATCCTGCTGTTCCCGACCGACGAGGCCGGGATCGTGTTCATCACCTTCCTCGCGGCCTACTTCCCGATCATGGTCAGCACCCGGCACGCGGTGCGGGCATTGCCCACGCTGTGGGAGGACTCGGTGCGCACCCTGGGCGGCGGCCGGTGGGAAGTATTGAGCCAGGTGGTGCTGCCGGGCATCCTGCCGGGCGTGTTCGGCGGGCTCTCGGTCGGCATGGGGGTGGCATGGATCTGCGTGATCTCCGCCGAGATGATCTCCGGCCGGCTCGGCGTCGGCTACCGCACCTGGCAGGACTACACGGTGCTGGCCTACCCGCAGGTGTTCGTCGGCATCATCACCATCGGCGTGCTCGGCTTCGCGACGGCGGCCGCCGTCGAGCTGGTGGGCCGCCGGGTGACGCGGTGGCTGCCGCGCGCGCAGGAGGTGGCGCGATGACGCTCGGCATGAGCCTCGAACTGGACCGAGTCCGGTTGTCCTACACCGGTACTCCCGTCATCGACCGCTTGAGCCTGGCGGTCCGGCCGGGGGAGATCCTGGTGCTCACCGGGCCGTCGGGCTGCGGCAAGTCGACGGTGCTGCGGGCGCTGGCCGGCCTGCTGGCACCCGACGACGGCCGGGTGCTCACCGACGGCGCCGAGGTCACCACCAGCTCGGGCGACCGCGGCATGGTCTTCCAGGACAACGCGCTGCTGCCGTGGCGCACCGTGCGGTCCAACATCGAGCTGGCGCTGCGGCTGCGCGGCGAACCCCGCGCCACCCGCCGCGCGGCGGCTGAGCGCTGGATTGAGGAGCTCGGGCTCACCGGCTTCGGCAACTACCTGCCCAAGAGCCTGTCCGGCGGGATGCGCCAGCGCGTCCAGCTGGCCCGCGGCCTGGCCGGGGCGCCGCGCGCGGTGATGATGGACGAGCCGTTCGGGGCGCTGGACACCCAGACCCGCGCCGCCATGCAGCGCCTGCTCATCGACACCTGGCGCACCCATCCGACCACGATCGTCTTCGTCACCCACGACGTCGACGAGGCGCTGACGCTGGGGGACCGCATCGTCGTGCTGGGCCGCGCCGGCGAGCCGGTGCGCGCGGTGCTCGACGTGCCCGATCCGCGCGTCGACCGGGCGCGTCCGGAACTGCGCGCCGAAATCATTGCCGCGCTGGATAATTCGGTGCCGGCATGATGGACATGCCCGACCTGACCCCGCTCCGCCTCGACTGCGACGTGCTGGTCATCGGCGGTGGCACCGCCGGCACCATGGCGGCCCTGTCCGCCGCCGAGCACGGCGCGCAGGTGCTGTTGCTGGAGAAGGCCCACGTGCGGCACTCCGGCGCGCTGGCCATGGGCATGGACGGCGTCAACAACGCCGTCATCCCCGGCAAGGCCGAACCCGAGGATTACGTCGCGGAGATCACCCGCGCCAACGACGGAATCGTCAACCAGCGCACCATCTACCAGACCGCCTCCCGCGGTTTCGCGATGGTGCAGCGGCTGGAGCGCTACGGGGTGAAGTTCGAGAAGGACGAGCACGGCGAGTACGCGGTGCGCCGGGTGCACCGCTCCGGTTCCTACGTGCTGCCCATGCCGGAGGGCAAGGACGTCAAGAAGGCGCTCTACCGGGTGCTGCGGCAAAAGTCCATGCGCGAGCGGATCCGCATCGAGAACCGGCTGATGCCGGTGCGGGTGCTGACGTCCGGTGGGCGGGCGGTGGGCGCGGCCGCATTCAACACGCGCACCGGCGAATTCGTCGCCGTCGGCGCCAAGGCGGTCATCCTGGCCACCGGGGCGTGCGGGCGCCTCGGCCTGCCCGCGTCGGGCTACCTGTATGGCACGTACGAGAACCCGACCAACGCCGGCGACGGGTACGCGATGGCCTACCACGCCGGCGCGGAGCTGTCGGGAATCGAGTGTTTCCAGGTCAATCCGCTGATCAAGGACTACAACGGGCCGGCCTGCGCGTACGTGGCCAACCCGTTCGGCGGCTACCAGGTCAACGCCCTCGGTGAGCGGTTCGTCGACTCCGACTACTGGTCGGGGCAGATGATGGCCGAGGTGAAAAGCGAGATCGACTCCGCCCGGGGGCCGATCTACCTCAAGGTGTCGCACCTGCCCGACGAGACGCTGACGGCGCTGGAGAACATCCTGCACACCACCGAACGCCCGACCCGCGGCACCTTCCACGCCAATCGCGGCCACAACTACCGCACCCACGACGTGGAGATGCACATCTCCGAGATCGGCCTGTGCGGCGGCCATTCCGCCTCCGGGGTGTGGGTCGACGAGCACGCCCGCACCACGGTGCCGGGCCTCTACGCCGCGGGGGACCTGGCCTGCGTCCCGCACAACTACATGATCGGAGCGTTCGTCTTCGGCGACCTCGCCGGCACCGACGCCGCCGCGTCGCTGCCCGATGTCGTTGCCCCACAAACGCTCCCGGAGGACCAGCTGCGCGCCGCCCACGAGCTGATCTATCGGCCGCTTCGGCACCCGGACGGGCCGCCGCAGCCGCAGGTCGAATACAAGCTGCGCCGCTTCGTCAACGACTATGTGGCGCCGCCGAAGACGGCGGCCAAGCTGTCCATCGCGGTGCGCACCTTCGAGCGGATGCGCGACGAGATCGCCGAGATGGGCGCCCGCGACCCGCACGAGCTGATGCGCGCCGTCGAGGTGTCGTTCATCCGCGACTGCGCGGAGATGGCCGCCCGCTCCTCGCTCACCCGCACCGAATCCCGCTGGGGCCTCTACCACGACCGCGCCGACCTGCCCGGCCGCGACGACAACCAATGGGGCTATCACCTGAACCTGCGCAAGGGCGCCGACGGCGAGATGGCCTTCCTCAAGCGGCCCGTCGCGCCGTACTTCGTGCCCGTCCCGGAGCTGGACGGTCTACCGCCGGCGGACCAGAGCGTGCGCGAGGTGGAGCAGCCGCCGCTGTTCGGCGGCCAGGCCCCGGCCACCGTCGCGTCCCGGATCGCCTCGCCCGCAATGGCGTTCGAGCCGCCGTCGCCGCGCATCGCCGAGGTCCTCGCGCTGGAGGAGCCGACGGTCGCCGAGTTGGCGCCGTACCTGGCCGACGCCGATGCCGGGGTGCGCCGGACCGCGGTGGCCACGCTGACCGAGCACATCCCCGACGCGTACGCGCCAGCCCTGTTCGCGGCGCTCGACGACGCCGACGCCGCGGTGCGCCGCACCGGCGCCGAGGGCGTCCGGGAGCTGGTGGAGGTGCTGCCCGACCCGTCCGGCGCCGAACCTCATCTGGCGTCCCGGGATTCGGTGGTGCGCGCGGCCGCCGTCTACCTGCTGGCCGCGCGCCGGGCCGGCAATGCCGCCCAATACCGCGGCGCCCTGGACGATCCCGACCACCGGGTGCGCATCGAGGCGGTGCGGGCGCTGGTGTCGGTCGACGACGTGGCCGGTGTCGTCGCGGCCACCGGGGACGAGAGCCGGGAGGTCCGCATCGCGGCGGCCGGCGGCCTGGCGACGCTGCGCGACGGCGCGCAGGCGGTGAGCGCGCTGGTCGCCGATCCCGACCCGCTGGTGCGCGCGGCCGCGCTCGCCGCCCTCGGCGAATTGGGCTGCGCGGAAGCCGATCTGGGCGCCGTCGAAAAGGCATTGCGGGCACCGGCGTGGCAGGTGCGCGAGGGCGCGGCGCGGGCACTAAAGGGTGCGCCCGCCGCGGTGGCGGTGCCGCTGCTGGCCGAGGCGCTCACCGACGCGCACCTCGACGTGCGCAAGGCGGCGGTGCTGAGCCTGACCCGCTGGGCCGTCGAACCCCCCGCCCGCGACGCGCTGACCATCGCGCTCAAGGACGGTGACGCCGACGTGCGCGCCTACGCGCGGCGGGCGTTGGAACAGGACGGGTAGTCGCGGCTCAGCGGCGACCCAGCGACGCGTTCGCCGCGTTGGCGTTCGCGATCAATTGGTTGGCGACGCCCTTGGCCTGGTCGACGGGGATGGCGAAACCCACGCCGATCCAGCCGGCCGGGCCGCCGGGATAAATGGCTCCCATCGACGCGATGGCGGAGTTGAGCCCGATCATTTCGCCGGCCGTGTTGACCAATGCGCCGCCGGAACTGCCGGGGCTCATCGTGGCGTCCGTCTGGATGGCGTCGAACACCGCGCTGCTGCCGGCGGGGCCGCTGACGCCCGACACCGGGCGGTGCAGCGCGCTGATCACCCCGGTGGTGACCGTGCCGTCCAGCCCGAGCGGCGCGCCGATGGCCACCACGTTTTGGCCAACCTGCAGGCCGGCCGACGAGCCCATGGTGATCGGAGCCAGGCCCGAAATCCCTTGAACGCGAACGACCGCGATGTCGGCGACGGGATCGGCGCCGACGATCGTAAACGGCGCGGCGCGTCCGTCGGCCAGCGTAGCCCGGGTCGCCGCCGGGCCGGGCATTGATACGACGTGGTTGTTGGTGAGGATCAGCCCGTCGGCGCTCAGCACGACTCCCGAGCCCTCGTCGGCCTGCGCGGGGGTCGCCGTCTCGAGTTTGACCACGCTGGGCCTCGCCTTGGCCGCCGCCTGCTCAATGGTTGCGGCGGGCGGATGGGTACCGGCGGACGGGCCCGTCGCACCCGGGTCACTCGGGCGAAGTTCGACCACGCCGAGGGCGCCCGCGGCGCCCGAGAACAGCGCAAGCGCGGTGGCGCCGAAGATGATTCCCAACCGGGGTCGCGCAAAACCGCGGCGACCGCGGCGCAGTTCGTGGCGGCCACCGGACAATTCGTGGCGTCCCGGCCCATGGCAGGGCCGACTCCGCGTGGCGGTGGTCATCGGCAGGCCACCTTCTCCTATCGCAACTGGCTCGCGTGTGCCCCGATGCACCTCGTGTCTCATCTCGGATTCCCACTAACCATGCTGGGAAACCTCGTCGCGCCTGGCGATACGCTGCGTTAACGCAGGATTTTGGCGTACAGCAGGCTGTCCTGCGGCTCGGGTCCCATGGTGGGGAACACGGCGTAGCGGCCGAGCCGGCCCTCCAGCACGAAACCCGAGCGCTCCAAAAGCCGCGCCGAGCGGTCGTTTTCGACGCTGCAGGATGCCCAGACGCGGTACACCCCGCGATCGGCCTGCAGCGCCGTCATCAGCAGGTCGAGCACCTCGGACATGTAACCCTTGCCCCACCAGCGCCGCCCCATGCAGTAGCCGATCTCGACCGAGTGCGGCACGGGGCGCCGGCAGCTGGTCAGCCCGATGAGTTCGCCGCTGTTTTTCAGTGCGATCGCCCAGGTCCGCTCGTCATCGCTGACGTTGAGCTTTTCGGTGATGACCCGCCGCGTCGCCGCCACGTCGGGGTGCGGCGCCCACAGCAGGTACTTGGTGACCTCGGGATCGCGCGCGATCCGCTGGAACAGCGCGCCCGCGTCGTCGAGCATCGGCGGGCGCAATACCAACCGTTGCCCGGTGATGCGGACGGGCGGGTAGTCGACCATGCGCTAGAGCCCGAGCGCCTGATAGGTGCGGCGGACGAACTTCGGTTGCGCCGATTGGAGTTTCGCCAGCGACGTGTTGCCCGCGACGGCCGCGGCCACGTCCGCGGACATGTCGGGCAGGTTCTGCACCAGATACATCAGGACCAGATCGGCGGAGGGGTCGGCCTGCCACCACGTCCCGTAGGCGCCCGGCCAGCTGAACGTTCCCACCCCGCCCGTCCCGAACAGCGGCGCGCTCTTGGCCGGATCGGTCACGACCGACAGGTTCAGCCCGAATCCGCGGCCCACCCAGTACGGCGCCCCGAGGAAGTTGTGCCGCTTCTGTTCGTCGGTGAGCCGGTCGGTCCGCATCAGCCGGGTTGACTCCGGGGAGAGCACCCGCACGCCGTCGATCGTCCCGTCGCCCAGCAGCATCCGCACGAAGCGCAGGTAGTCGTCGGCGGTGGACCACAGCCCGCCGCCGGCGTTGCAGAACGACGGCGGCTCGATGTGCGGCGGCCCCATCACGTCGTCGTGCCGCCGCCCCTGCCCGTCGAGCCGGTACATGGTCGCCGCGCGGCGGCGCCCGGCGGGGGACACGAAGAACCCGGTGTCGGGCATGCCGACCGGACCCAGCACCCGCTCGTCGAGAACCTCGTGGAACGGCTTGCCCTCGATGCGGGAAGCGATGACGCCGAGGAGGTCGATCGAGTGGCTGTAGGTCAACCGGTCACCGGGTTGATGCACCAGCGGCAGTTTGGCGAGCTCGGCCAGCCAGACGTCCGGTCCCTGATTGAACGGCAGCCGCACGTAGGCCTTGGCGATCGGCCCGGACACCGAGAAGCCGTACGCCAGGCCGCTGGTGTGGGTGAGCAGGTCCTCGATCAGGATCGCGCGGCGCACCGGGTGCGTCCGGTCCAGCGGACCGTGCGGGTCGTCGAGCACCCGCACGCCGGCCAGCTCCGGCGCCCAGCGCACCACCGGGTCCTTCAGCGTCAGCTTGCCCTCGTCGACCAGGCTCATCACCGCCGCGACGGTGACCGGCTTGGTCATCGACGCGATCCGGAACAGCGTGTCGCGCCGCATCGGCACGCCCGCGTCGACGTCGCGGTAGCCGATCTCGTTGACCTGCAGCACTTCTCCGCGCTGCCACACCATCGTCAACGCGCCCGCGAGCATGCCCGCGTCGCACACCTCGCGGATGGAGGCCTGATTAACGTCCAGATTCACCGGTTCAGGGTAGCTAGGACCGCTGGGAGCGGACGCACCGCGGCTCTGTACATACGGTGCGCTGAGGTCAAGAATTTGTCTCATGGTAAATAAACCAGTCAGGGCGATTGCCGCAGCGTGCGGTGGCGCCGCCGTGCTAGCCCTAGGGCTCGGCGGTGTCGGCGAAGTCGGTGGTGCTGGGGCGCCGCGCACCGTTGCGGACCCGCCGACGACTGTTGCTCCGACGCCCGGCTCGCCGGACGACCAGTGCTGCGACCCGGCCCAGCCGCAGGCGTCAGCCACCTGGGACTGCATTGTCGGCCTGAACTGTGGGCGCACTCGCCCACGGACCTTGTCGCCGCCCGCGCCCCCGCCGAACCCTCCGCCGCCGTAGCGGCTAGCGTCGCCGCGCCCGGACGTGCCAGAACGCCATTTCGACCGCCTGGCCGTCCAGCTCGCGGCGCACCGTCGCGGGCTCGAGGGAGTCGATTTCCCAGCCGGCCGAACCGAGGACGTCGCGCAACGTCGCCTCGGACACCGCCGGGCGGGGCCAGTCGTCGTCGCTCCGATTCGCGTCGGAGAAGCAGCTGATCAGCAGCGTCGCTCCGGGCCTGGTCGCCCGGTGCGCCGCGGCGGCGTAGCGGCGCTTCCCGTCGTCGTCGAGGCAGTGGAACATGCCGCTGTCGACGATCGTGTCGAACGCTTCGGTGTAGCCCTCGAGCAGCGTGGAGTCGGCCACCGCGAACGTCACCTCGACCCCGGCGTCGTGGGCGCGCCGCTCGGCGGTGACCAGCGCCGTCGGCGAGATGTCCAGCCCGGTCACGCGGTAGCCGTTGCGCGCCAGATAGATCGCGTTGTCGCCGAGCCCGCAGCCGATGTCGAGGACGTCGCCGTGGACGAAGCCGCCGGTGTGCCAGGCGACGACATTCTCCTTGGGCGCCTTGGTATCCCACGGCGGTGTGGCCATCGCCGGCATGCCTTCGCCGGGACTCTCACCGCGGTAGAGCGCGTCGAAATCAAGACCAGTCATACCCGCCAGCTTAGGCGGCGTGCAGATCGGGCAACGCGATCGCGATCCGGGCTTCGAGCTCACTGACGAATATCTCGAACGGCCCGGGCGGCGGCGGCGCGCCGGAGTGGTAACGCATCCCGGTCGGCGTCTCGAATTCGGCTCGGTGCCCGCCCGTTTCGTCGACGGCGGCGGTGACGCGCCACCCGGGCGCCTCCTTGGCGTAGTTGCAGCGTTCGCACATCCCGAGCCCGTTGGCCGCGCTGGTCGGTCCGCCGTGGCGATGCGGGGTGGCGTGGTCGTAGTGGCGGATCGGGGCGTCACAGTAAGGCGTGCGACAGCCCTGATCTCGCAGCCCGATGAACGTCGCCAGCCCCTTCGGGAAGCGACGCGCGCGCGACTCCATGGCGACCAGCGCCCCCGAGCCCGGATGCCGGTAGAGCCGCCGCAGCGTGGCCCGCGACCGGCTATCCGCGACCGCGTCGCTCACCAGCTGGCGGGCCACCGCCGCCGGGATCGGGCCGTACCCGTCGACGACCGCGGCGCCGTCATCATCGCCGAACAGCATCGCGCCGGGGATCAGCAGGTTGACCGCGATCGGCTCGGCCGCGTCCGCGGGCCGCCCGGTGATCCGCTCGACCAACGTGTCGGCCATCACCTGGCCGCGCGTGCGGTCGTCGAAGGTGGTGTCGGCAGCCCGCTTGAGCGCCGCGTACACCGCGACACCCTTGGCGACCGGAAGGAGCGCCGTCACATACGTCATGGTGTCCGGGGCCGGCCGAATCGTCACCGTGCGTTCGGATTCCGCCTTGGCGGCGCGATCGACCACCGCCTGAGCGTTCAGCCGGTAGGCGATCGCCCGGGCCGCCGCGACGACGCGCGCGTCACCCATCCCGTCCAGCTTGGATCCGTCGGCACACAGCTCGGAGTCCAGCAGGCGACGGTCCTCGACGTCCAGGCACGCCGATTCGCGCACGATCAGCGTGGCCCGCCACTCGGACAACCGTCCGGCCTCGAGAGCGGCCAGCGTGTGCGGCATCTCGTGCACCAGCGCCTTGGCGAAGCCGAGGTAGCGCCCGCCGCGCGCTGGGGAATCGCGCCGGGCCAGGGCGATCTCGCTGGCCAGCCCTCGACCGCGCTGGGCGGCGGGCATCCCGGCGGCGGCCTCGTTGGCGCGGCGCAGCGTATCGAGCGACGCGGCCGCGCGCGCCTGCTCCGCGGAGGCCGCCGACTTGGACCGCTCCAACTCGGCGATCCGCGCGATGAGCGCCGCCTCGCCGGGATCATGTTCGAACATACGTTCGATTGTACACGAGTCGCCGACACGTTGGGCGCGTTGCGGGCCGCGAAGCGGGAAGTGCTACGCTGCCGGGCAGTCGACATCCTTTAACGATCCGTCCAGAGAGGCGGAGAAGGAGGTCAAGTCTCGTATGTGCGCCGCGGATGACACCGGCCGCGAATTGATGTCGGCGGCCGACGTGAGTCGCACCATTTCCCGCATCGCGCATCAGATCATCGAAAAGACCGCGCTGGATGGTCCCGACGGACCGCGCGTGGTGCTGCTGGGCATCCCGACCCGCGGCGTGATCCTGGCCACCCGGCTCGCCACCAACATCCGCGAGTTCAGCGGGGTCGACGTCGCGCACGGCGCCCTGGACATCACCCTCTATCGCGACGACCTCATGCAAAAGCCGCCGCGCCCGCTGGCGGCCACCTCCATCCCGGCCGGCGGCGTCGACGACGCGCTGGTGATCCTCGTCGACGACGTGCTCTACTCCGGCCGCTCGGTGCGCTCGGCCCTGGACGCGCTACGCGACGTGGGCCGGCCGCGGGCGGTGCAACTGGCGGTGCTGGTCGACCGCGGCCACCGCGAACTGCCGCTGCGCGCCGACTACGTCGGCAAGAACGTGCCGACCTCGCGCGCCGAGAGCGTGCACGTGCAGCTCAGTGAGCACGACGGCCGCGACGGGGTGGTGATCTCGCGATGACGCGCCACCTGCTGGCCGCCGGCGACCTGAGCCGCGACGACGCCACCGCGATCCTCGACGACGCGGACCGGTTCGCGCAGGCGCTGGTCGGCCGCGAGATCAAGAAGTTGCCGACGCTGCGCGGCCGCACCGTCGTCACGATGTTCTACGAGAACTCCACCCGCACCCGGGTCTCCTTCGAGGTGGCCGGCAAGTGGATGAGCGCCGACGTGATCAACGTCAGCGCCGCCGGATCGTCGGTGGGCAAGGGCGAGTCACTGCGCGACACCGCGCTGACGCTGCGCGCGGCCGGCGCCGACGCGCTGATCATCCGCCACCCCGCGTCCGGCGCCGCGCACCTGCTCGCCGACTGGACTTGCAGCAATGGCGACGGCCCGTCGGTGATCAACGCCGGGGACGGCACCCACGAGCACCCCACGCAGGCGCTGCTGGACGCGTTGACCGTCCGCCAGCGGCTCGGCGGCATCGAGGGCCGGCGCGTCGTGATCGTCGGCGACATCCTGCACAGCCGGGTCGCCCGCTCCAACGTCATGCTGCTGGCCACCCTGGGCGCCGAGGTGGTGCTGGTCGCGCCGCCGACGCTGCTGCCGGTCGGGGTCGACGGCTGGCCGGCCACCGTCAGCTACGACTTCGACGCCGAGCTGCCCGCCGCCGCCGCGGTGCTGATGCTGCGCGTGCAGGCCGAGCGGATGAACGGCGGCTTCTTCCCGTCGGTGCGCGAATACTCGGTCCGCTACGGGCTTTCCGAGCGGCGCCAGGCGATGCTGCCCGGCCACGCCGTGGTGCTGCACCCGGGGCCGATGGTGCGCGGCATGGAGATCTCGTCGTCGGTGGCGGACTCGTCGCAATCGGCTGTGCTGCAACAGGTTTCGAACGGAGTGCATGTGCGGATGGCGGTGCTGTTCCATGTGCTGGTCGGGGCGGAGGACATCGCGGCATGAGCGTGCTGATCCGCGGGGTGCGGCTCTACGGCGAAGGCGACCGGGTCGACGTGCTGGTCGATGACGGTCAGATCGCGGACATCGGGCCGAAACTCGAGATCCCCGACACGGCCGACGTGATCGACGCGACCGGCCAGGTGCTGCTGCCCGGGTTCGTCGACCTGCACACCCACCTGCGCGAGCCGGGCCGCGAATACGCCGAGGACATCGAAACCGGTTCGGCAGCAGCGGCTTTGGGCGGCTACACGGCCGTGTTCGCGATGGCCAACACCAATCCCGTTGCCGACAGCCCGGTGGTCACCGACCACGTCTGGCATCGCGGCCAGCAGGTCGGGCTTGTCGACGTGCATCCCGTCGGCGCCGTCACCGTCGGGCTGGCCGGGGCCGAGCTCACCGAAATGGGCATGATGGCCGCCGGCGCCGCGCAGGTGCGGATGTTCTCCGACGACGGCATCTGCGTGCACGACCCGCTGATCATGCGCCGCGCCCTGGAGTACGCCACCGGCCTGGGGGTGCTGATCGCCCAGCACGCCGAGGAGCCCAGGCTGACCGTCGGCGCCGTCGCGCACGAGGGCCCGACGGCGGCGCGGCTGGGACTCGCCGGGTGGCCCCGGGCAGCCGAGGAATCGATCGTCGCCCGCGACGCGCTGCTGGCCCGCGACGCCGGTGCCCGGGTGCACATCTGCCACGCCTCCACCGCGGGCACCGTCGAGATCGTGAAATGGGCCAAGGAACAAGGCATCTCGATCACCGCCGAGGTCACCCCGCACCACCTGCTGCTCGACGACAGCCGGCTGGCCAACTACGAGGGCGTGAACCGGGTCAACCCGCCGCTGCGCGAGGCCGCCGACGCCGTCGCGCTGCGTCAGGCGCTGGCCGACGGGGTAATCGACTGTGTGGCTACCGACCATGCCCCGCACGCCGAACACGAGAAGTGCGTCGAGTTCTCGGCGGCGCGCCCCGGCATGCTGGGGCTGCAGACCGCGCTGTCGGTGGTGGCGCAGACGATGGTGGCACCCGGGCTGTTGACCTGGCGCGATGTGGCGCGGGTGATGAGCGAGAACCCGGCGCGCATCGTCGGGTTGCCCGACCACGGGCGCCCGCTGGAGGTGGGGGAGCCGGCCAACCTGACCGTCGTGGACCCGGACGCGACGTGGACGGTCGCCGGGTCGGACCTGGCCAGCCGGTCGGCCAACACGCCGTACGAGTCAATGACGTTGCCCGCCACCGTGACCGCGACCCTGCTGCGCGGAAAGGTCACCGCGCGGGACGGGAAGAGCCCGGCATGAATTCCGGCACGCTGGTGGGGTCGCTGATCTTCGCGGCCGTGCTGGTGGTCGTGATAACGGTGCTCATCCAGCTGATCATGCGCTCCTGGCAGCGGCGCGGGCAGCGGCAGGAGCAGTTGATCGGCGAGCTGCCCGACCTGCCCGACAAGGTGGGGGCCGCGACCATCACCACCCGCGGCCACTATTGCGGCTCCATGATGGCGCCCGACTGGAGCGAGCGGATCGCGGCCGGCGATCTGGGTTTCCGCAGCAAGGCGGTGATGACCCGCTATCACGAGGGGATCATGGTGGAAAGGCTGCGGGCCCAACCCATTTGGATTCCCCAGGCCTCGATCGAGGGCATCCGCATGGAGCGCCGAATGGCGGGTAGGGTCGCGCCCCGCACCGGAATATTGGCGATCCGGTGGCGGCTGCCTTCGGGAACCGAGATCGACACCGCGTTTCGCGCGAACCACCGCGACGAGTACGACGCCTGGCTGGAGGGCCAGGAGAAGGGGGCCGCGTGACTAAAGCTGTGCTGGTTCTGGAAGACGGGCGCGTCTTCACCGGAACGCCGTTCGGCAAGGTCGGCCAGACGCTCGGGGAGGCCGTGTTCTCCACCGGCATGTCCGGCTACCAGGAGACGCTGACCGACCCCAGCTATCACCGCCAGATCGTCGTGGCCACCGCGCCGCAGATCGGCAACACCGGCTGGAACGACGAGGACGCCGAAAGCCGCGGCGACAAGATCTGGGTCGCCGGCTACGCGGTGCGCGACCCGTCGCCGCGCGCCTCCAACTGGCGCGCCACCGGCACGCTGGAGGACGAGCTGGCCCGGCAGGGCGTCGTCGGCATCGCCGGCATCGACACCCGGGCGGTGGTGCGGCACTTGCGCAGCCGCGGCTCGATGAAGGCGGGGATCTTCTCCGGCGACGCGCTGGCCGAGCCGGCCGAGTTGCAGGAGCGGGTGCGGGGCCAGCAGTCGATGCTGGGCGCCGACCTGGCCGGCGAGGTCAGCACCGACGGCGCCTACGTCGTGGAACCCGAAGTGCCGCACCGGTTCACGGTGGCCGCCCTCGACCTGGGGATCAAGACCAACACACCCCGAAACTTCTCCCGGCGCGGCATCCGCAGCCACGTGCTGCCCGCTTCGGCGACCTTCGAGCAGATCGCCGACATCAGCCCCGACGGCGTGTTCCTGTCCAACGGCCCGGGCGACCCCGCTACCGCCGACCACGTCGTTGAGCTCACCCGCGAGGTGCTGGGCGCCGGAATCCCGTTGTTCGGCATCTGTTTCGGCAACCAGATCCTCGGCCGGGCCCTGGGCCTGTCCACCTACAAGATGGTCTTCGGGCACCGCGGCATCAACGTCCCGGTCATCGACCACGCCACCGGGCGGGTCGCGGTGACCGCACAGAACCACGGCTTCGCGCTCGAAGGCGAGGCGGGCCAGTCCTTCGACACGCCGTTCGGCCCGGCGATCGTCAGCCACACCTGCGCCAACGACGGGGTGGTGGAAGGCGTCAAACTCGCCGACGGCAAGGCGTTTTCGGTGCAATACCACCCCGAGGCCGCCGCCGGCCCGCACGACGCGGAGTACCTGTTCGACCAATTCGTCGACCTGATGGCAGGGGGACGCTAGTGCCGGCTTTCCACGCGAGCGTGCGTGTTTGTACGGCGACACGCCGTAATACCTGTACATCTGCGCACCCTCGCGCCGAGAGAGGGGGACGCTAGTGCCGCGCCGCACCGACTTGCACCACGTGCTGGTGATCGGCTCGGGGCCGATCGTGATCGGGCAGGCCTGCGAGTTCGACTACTCGGGCACCCAGGCTTGCCGGGTGCTGCGCGCCGAGGGCCTGCAGGTGAGCCTGGTCAATTCGAACCCGGCCACCATCATGACCGACCCCGAGTTCGCCGATCACACCTACGTCGAACCCATCACGCCGGCGTTCGTCGAGCGGGTGATCGCCCAACAGGCGGAGCGCGGCAACAAGATCGACGCCCTGCTGGCCACCCTGGGCGGGCAGACCGCGCTGAACACCGCGGTCGCGCTGTACGAGAACGGGGCGCTGGAGCGCTACGGCGTCGAGCTGATCGGCGCCGACTTCGACGCCATCCAGCGTGGCGAGGACCGGCAGCGGTTCAAGGACATCGTCGCCAAGGTCGGCGGTGAATCCGCCCGCAGCCGAGTGTGTTTCACGATGGACGAGGTCCGCGAGACCGTCGCAGAGGTCGGCCTGCCGGTGGTGGTGCGGCCCAGCTTCACCATGGGCGGCCTGGGCTCGGGCATGGCGCACTCCGCCGAGGAGGTCGACCGGATGGCCGGCGCCGGGCTGGCCGCCTCGCCCAGCGCGAACGTGCTCATCGAGGAATCGATCTACGGCTGGAAGGAATTCGAGCTCGAGCTGATGCGCGACGGCCACGACAACGTGGTGGTGGTGTGCTCGATCGAGAACGTCGACCCGATGGGCGTGCACACCGGCGACTCGGTGACCGTCGCGCCCGCGATGACGCTGACCGACCGGGAATACCAGCGGATGCGCGACCTGGGCATCGCGATCCTGCGCGAGGTCGGCGTCGACACCGGCGGCTGCAACATCCAGTTCGCGGTCAACCCGCGCGACGGCCGGCTGATCGTCGTCGAGATGAACCCGCGGGTGTCGCGGTCCAGCGCGCTGGCGTCCAAGGCCACCGGCTTTCCGATCGCCAAGATCGCCGCCAAGCTGGCCATCGGCTACACCCTCGACGAGATCCTCAACGACATCACCAAGGAGACACCGGCCTGCTTCGAGCCGACGCTGGACTACGTCGTCGTCAAGGCCCCGCGGTTCGCGTTCGAGAAGTTCCCCGGCGCCGACCCCACCCTGACCACCACCATGAAGTCCGTCGGCGAGGCGATGTCGTTGGGCCGCAACTTCATCGAGGCGCTCGGCAAGGTGATGCGCTCCCTGGAGACCGGCCGCGCCGGCTTCTGGACCGCCCCCGACGACCGGGGCGACATCGACGAGGTCCTGACCCGGCTGCGGACGCCGACCGAGGGCCGGCTCTACGACATCGAGCTGGCGCTGCGGCTGGGCGCCTCGGTCGAGCGGGTCGCCGAGGCCAGCGGGGTCGACCCGTGGTTCGTCGCACAGATCGGCGAGCTGATCGGGCTGCGCGCCCGGCTGGTCGACGCCCCGGTGCTCGACGCCGAGCTGCTGCGGCGGGCCAAACACAGCGGGCTCTCGGACCGCCAGATCGCCGCGCTGCGGCCGGAATTGGCGGGGGAGAACGGGGTGCGCTCGCTGCGCGAGCGCCTCGGCATCCACCCCGTGTACAAGACGGTGGACACCTGCGCCGCGGAGTTCGAGGCCAAGACGCCCTACCACTACAGCAGCTACGAGCTGGACCCCGCCGCCGAGACAGAAGTGGCCCCGCAGACCGACAAACCCAAGGTGCTGATCCTGGGTTCGGGCCCCAACCGCATCGGTCAGGGCATCGAATTCGACTACAGCTGCGTGCACGCGGCAACGACGTTGTCCCAGGCCGGTTTCGAGACCGTGATGGTCAACTGCAACCCGGAGACGGTGTCCACCGACTACGACACCGCCGACCGGCTGTATTTCGAGCCGCTGACCTTCGAGGACGTGCTCGAGGTGTTCCACGCCGAAACGCAGTCGGGGACCGGCGGCCCCGGGGTGGTGGGGGTCATCGTGCAGCTCGGCGGGCAGACGCCGCTGGGGCTGGCGCAGCGGCTCTTCGACGCCGGGGTCCCGATCGTCGGCACCCCGCCGGAGGCCATCGACCTGGCCGAGGACCGCGGCGCCTTCGGCGACGTGTTGGCCGCGGCCGGGTTGCCGGCGCCGAAGTACGGCATGGCAACGACTTTCGCGCAGGCCCGCCGCATCGCCGAGGACATCGGCTACCCGGTGCTGGTGCGGCCGTCCTACGTGCTCGGCGGCCGCGGCATGGAGATCGTCTACGACGAGGAGACGCTGGAGGGCTACATCACCCGCGCCACCGCGCTCTCGCCCGAGCACCCGGTGCTCGTCGACCGCTTCCTCGAGGACGCGGTGGAGATCGACGTCGACGCCCTGTGCGACGGCTCGGAGGTCTACATCGGCGGCATCATGGAACACATCGAGGAGGCCGGCATCCACTCCGGCGACTCGGCTTGCGCGCTGCCCCCGGTCACGCTGGGCCGCAGCGACATCGAGAAGGTGCGCCGCGCCACCGAGGCCATCGCCCACGGCATCGGCGTCGTCGGGTTGCTCAACGTGCAGTACGCGCTCAAGGACGACGTGCTCTACGTGCTCGAGGCCAACCCGCGGGCCAGCCGCACGGTGCCGTTCGTCTCCAAGGCGACCGCGATCCCGCTCGCCAAGGCCTGCGCGCGGATCATGTTGGGTGCCACCATCTCCCAGCTGCGCGACGAGGGCCTGCTGGCCGCGACCTGCGACGGCGCCCACGCGCCGCCGCAGGCGCCGATCGCGGTCAAGGAGGCCGTGCTGCCGTTCCACCGCTTCCGCCGCGCCGACGGCGCCGCCATCGACTCGCTGCTCGGCCCGGAGATGAAATCGACGGGCGAGGTGATGGGCATCGACCGCGACTTCGGCAGCGCCTTCGCCAAGAGCCAGACCGCCGCCTACGGATCGCTGCCGGCCGGCGGGACGATCTTCGTGTCGGTCGCCAACCGGGACAAGCGGTCACTGGTGTTCCCGGTCAAGCGGCTGGCCGACCTCGGTTTCCGGGTGCTGGCCACCGAGGGCACCGCGGAGATGTTGCGCCGCAACGGGATTCCCTGCGACGAGGTCCGCAAGCACTTCGAGCCGCCGCAGCCCGGCCGCCCCGCGATGTCGGCCGTCGACGCGATCAAGGCCGGCGAGGTCAACATGGTGATCAACACGCCGTTCGGCAACTCCGGCCCGCGCATCGACGGCTACGAGATCCGCTCGGCCGCGGTGTCGGTCAACATCCCCTGCGTCACCACGGTGCAGGGCGCATCGGCCGCCGTGCAGGGCATCGAGGCGGGCATCCGCGGCGACATCGGCGTGCGCTCGCTGCAGGAGCTGCACAGCGCGATCGCGCCGGCTGGCGGCTCCCAATGACCGGATTCGGTGCCCGGCTGGCGGCGGCGAAGCTCAGCCGCGGCCCGCTGTGCCTGGGCATCGACCCGCACCCGGAGCTGCTGCGGGCGTGGGACCTGCCCACCACGGCCGACGGCCTGGCCGCGTTCTGCGACGTCTGCATCGAGGCGTTCGCCGGATTCGCGGTCGTCAAGCCCCAGGTGGCGTTCTTCGAGGCCTACGGCGCCGCCGGATACGCGGTCCTGGAACGCACCATCGCCGCGCTGCGCTCGGCCGGGGTGCTGGTCCTGGCCGACGCCAAGCGCGGCGACATCGGGACGACCATGGCGGCCTACGCCGCGGCCTGGGCCGGCGACTCGCCGCTGGCCGCCGACGCGGTGACCGCCTCGCCCTACCTGGGCTTCGGGTCGCTGCGCCCGCTGCTGGAGGCCGCCGCGGCCAACGACCGGGGCGTGTTCGTGCTGGCGGCGACGTCCAACCCGGAGGGCGGCACCGTGCAGCGCGCCGAATTCGACGGCCGCACGGTGTCCCAGCTGATCATCGACCAGGCGGCGGTGGTCAACCGTTCGGCCAACCCGACCGAGCCCGGCTACGTCGGCGTGGTGCTCGGCGCGACCGTCTTCGAGGCGCCCGACGTCAGCGAGCTGGGCGGACCGGTGCTGGTGCCCGGCGTCGGGGTGCAGGGCGGACGGCCCGAGGCGCTCCGCGGCCTCGGCGGGGCCGCCCCCGGCCAGCTGCTGCCCGCGGTGGCGCGTGAGGTGCTGCGGGCCGGCCCCAGCGTGGCGGACCTGCGCGCGGCCGGCCAACGGATGCTGGACTCCGTCGCCTACCTCGCGGCCCTGTAGGCCGCTTGGGTGTGAATCCTTGGCTTTCAAAGTGAGCTGAGGGCGCAAATCCGGCCGCTTTTCCGCCCCCACTGCACACGCAAAGCCGTCAGCGCACGCTCAGCGCGTCATTCCGCGCCTATCGCCGCTCCTGGCCTGGCGGTCTCCACGATGACGGTGGTGGCCTTGACGACGGCCACGGCGACGCTGCCGGGCCGCAGTTTCAGCTCCTCGGCCGCGGCGGTGCTCATCAGCGAGACCACGGTGTGCGGGCCGCACTGCATCTCGACCTGCGTCATCACCGTGTCGCTGAGGACCTTGGTGACCAGGCCGACGAACCGGTTGCGGGCCGAGCTGCCGATGCTCAGCGGGTCCGGCGGCGGGGCGGGCGCGTTTGCCCGGGAAAATTCGGCCAGATCCTCGCTGGCGATGACCTTGCGTCCCGCCGCGTCGTGGGTGACCGACAACGTGCCCTGGTTGATCCAGCGACGGACGGTGTCGTCGCTGACTCCCAGCAGTTCAGCCGCCTGACGGATGCGCAGGTTCGGCACGATTTCGATCGTAACTGATATTTGGCTGGGTGTTAGCTGGCACATCGCTGCATAACCGCCGCCGACCTGGCGCTGGACTGCCGGGCCGCGACACGCGCGACACGCGACGAAAAATCTCGTGATCCCCGGCACCCGGGTTCGGGGCCGTCGGCCACCGCCGTCGGCGCGCCCCGCGGGCGCCCCGCCCCCGCCTGGTGTTACGGCACAAAACCGCAGGTAGAACACGTTATTGGGGCCACCGAGAGCGCGTCGCCGCGACCGGCTCGGGGCGGCGCCGGGCCCGTCTCGGCGAGGCCCCGCCGGGCCCGTCCCGGCGGCTCACGCTGCACATTTGCACAATTAACCAGGGGGTCGGGTTAGATTTCGTCAGGAAGCCTGAGTACGGTCATCTCCGCTGGCTGAAGTACCCGGCAGAGACAAAAACGAGATCGATTATCGATTGATCAGATACGGAGGAATCGTGGCCCTTCCCCAGTTGACCGACGAGCAGCGCGCGGCCGCGTTGGAGAAGGCGGCCGCCGCACGTCGAGCGCGAGCAGAGCTCAAGGATCGCCTCAAGCGCGGTGGCACCAACCTCACCCAGGTGCTCAAGGACGCCGAAAGCGATGAAGTCCTTGGCAAGATGAAGGTGTCTGCGCTGCTCGAGGCCTTGCCGAAGGTGGGCAAGGTCAAGGCGCAGGAGATCATGACCGAGCTGGAGATCGCCCCCACCCGCCGCCTGCGCGGCCTCGGGGACCGGCAGCGCAAGGCCCTGCTGGAAAAGTTCGGCTCCTAACCCGACACCGCGACCATGCAGGCCGAACGGCCTGTTGGGGGCACCGACCCAGGAGCGCCAGTGAGCGCCGGCGGGGGGCCGGACGTCGCACGGGGGGCACGCCCTGAGCCATCAGGCCGGGGGCGTGTGGTCGTGCTGTCCGGTCCCTCCGCGGTCGGCAAGTCGACGGTGGTCCGGTGTCTGCGCGAGCGGATCCCCAACCTGCAGTTCAGCGTGTCGGCCACCACCCGGGCCCCGCGGCCCGGCGAGGTCGACGGCGTCGACTATCACTTCGTCACCCCCGCCCGGTTCCAGCAGCTGATCGACGACGGCGCCCTGCTCGAGTGGGCCGAGATCCACGGCGGGCTGCACCGGTCGGGCACCCTGGCCGAGCCGGTACGGGCCGCCACCGCGTCCGGGCTTCCCGTGCTCATCGAGGTCGACCTGGCCGGCGCCAGGGCGGTCAAGAAGGCGATGCCCGAGGCCCTCACGGTGTTCCTGGCGCCGCCCAGCTGGGAGGACCTGGAAGCCAGGCTGATCGGCCGGGGCACCGAGACGCCGGAGGCCATCCGGCGCCGCCTGGACACCGCGCGCACCGAAATGGCGGCGCAAAACGACTTCGACGCGGTGGTGGTCAACAGTCGATTGGAGTCAGCGTGCGCCGAATTGGTATCCTTGCTGGTAACTGCGCCGGGCCCGGCATGAACCGCCTGACCAGACCAGATTCAAGCATCGAAGTTCTCTAGCCGTACCGCACGGCTCTATCCGCCAGGAGACTGACCTACGTGAGCATTCCCCAGTCCGACGCGTCGCTGACCGCCGTGGACCAGTTCGACCCGTCGGCCGGCGGCCAGGGCGCCTACGACACCCCGCTGGGCATCACCAACCCGCCCATCGACGAGCTGCTGGACCGCGTGTCCAGCAAGTACGCCCTGGTCATCTACGCGGCCAAGCGGGCCCGCCAGATCAACGATTACTACAACCAGCTCGGCGAGGGCATCCTCGAGTACGTGGGCCCGCTCGTCGAGCCCGGACTGCAGGAAAAGCCGCTGTCCATCGCGCTGCGCGAGATCCACGCCGACCTGCTCGAGCACACCGAGGGCGAGTAACGGGCCCGGCGCTGTGGACGACGGCAATCGGACCGCGAAAAGGGTCATCGTTGGCGTTTCCGGGGGCATCGCCGCCTACAAGGCATGCACCGTCGTCCGTCAGCTCGCCGAAGCCGGCCACCAAGTCCGCGTCATCCCCACCGAATCCGCGCTGCGCTTCGTGGGCGCCGCCACCTTCGAGGCGCTGTCCGGGCAGCCGGTGCGCACCGGTGTCTTCGATGACGTGCCGGAGGTGCCGCACGTCCAGCTCGGCAAGGAGGCCGACCTGGTCGTCGTGGCGCCGGCCACCGCCGACCTGCTGGCCAGGGCCGTCTCCGGCCGCGCCGACGACCTGCTGACCGCGACCCTGCTGACCGCCCGGTGTCCGGTGCTGTTCGCTCCGGCGATGCACACCGAGATGTGGTTGCACCCGGCCACCGTCGACAACGTGGCCACATTGAGGCGCCGCGGGGCCGTCGTGCTGGAACCCGCCTACGGACGGCTCACGGGCGCCGACAGCGGCGCGGGACGGCTTCCCGAGGCCGAGGAGATCACCACGCTGGCCCAGCTGCTGCTGGAACGCCACGACGCCCTGCCCTACGACCTGGCCGGGCGCCGGGTGCTGGTCACCGCCGGCGGCACCCGCGAACCGATCGACCCGGTGCGCTTCATCGGCAACCGCAGCTCCGGCAAGCAGGGCTACGCGGTGGCGCGGGTCGCCGCCCAGCGCGGCGCCGAGGTCACCCTGATCGCCGGGCACACGGCCGGCCTGATCGACCCAGCCGGCGTCAACGTGGTGCACGTCAGCTCGGCCGAGCAGCTCGGCGAGGCAGTGTCCAAGCACGCACCCGCCGCGGACGTGCTGGTGATGGCGGCGGCCGTCGCCGACTTCCGGCCCGCGCAGGTTGCCACCGCGAAGATCAAAAAGGGCCCGGACGTCGCCGAGGAGCCGACGATCGAGCTGGTCCGCAACGACGACGTGCTCGCCGGCGCGGTGCGGGCCCGCGCGCACGGGCAGCTGCCCAACATGCGGGCCATCGTGGGTTTTGCCGCCGAGACCGGCGACGCCAACGGAGACGTTCTGTTCCACGCGCGAGAAAAGCTGCGGCGCAAGGGTTGTGACCTGTTGGTCGTCAACGCCGTCGGCGACAACAAGGCGTTCGAGGTGGACAGCAACGACGGCTGGCTGCTGGCATCCGACGGCGCCGAGTCGGCGCTGCCACACGGCTCGAAGACGCTGATGGCCAGTCGTATCGTGGATGCAATCGTCGCGTTCCTGCACGGTCACAGCGGGTAGCAGGGTTTACTTCGCTACGGCGCCCGGAGGGGTGCCGGATGACGCCAGAAGATATAATTCGACTAACTAATTATTGGAAGGATCGGGACTGTGAGCGAAAAGGGTCGTCTGTTTACCAGTGAGTCGGTGACCGAAGGGCATCCCGACAAAATCTGTGACGCGATCAGCGACTCGGTCCTCGACGCGCTGCTGGCGGGGGACCCCCGCTCGCGGGTGGCGGTCGAAACGCTCGTGACCACCGGGCAGGTGCACGTGGTGGGCGAGGTGACGACGTCGGCCAAGGAGGCGTTCGCCGACATCACCAACACCGTGCGCGCCCGCATCCTCGACATCGGCTACGACTCGTCGGAGAAGGGCTTCGACGGGGCGTCGTGCGGGGTCAACATCGGCATCGGCCGTCAGTCGCCCGACATCGCGCAGGGCGTGGACACCGCGCACGAAACGCGCGTCGAGGGCGCCGCCGACCCGCTGGACGCGCAGGGCGCCGGTGACCAGGGCCTGATGTTCGGTTACGCGATCAACGACACCCCGGAGCTGATGCCGCTTCCCATCGCGCTGGCGCACCGCCTGTCGCGCAAGCTGACCGAGGTCCGCAAGAACGGCACGCTGGGATACCTGCGCCCCGACGGCAAGACCCAGGTCACGATCGCCTACGAGGACGACGTCCCGGTGCGGCTGGACACCGTGGTCATCTCCACCCAGCACGCCGACGGCATCGACCTGGAGAAGACGCTGGACCCCGACATCCGGCAGCACGTGCTGCAGACCGTGCTCGACGAGCTGGCCCACGACACCCTGGACTCGTCGGCGACCCGGGTGCTGGTCAACCCGACCGGCAAGTTCGTTGTCGGCGGGCCGATGGGCGACGCGGGCCTGACCGGCCGCAAGATCATCGTCGACACCTACGGCGGCTGGGCCCGCCACGGCGGCGGCGCCTTCTCCGGCAAGGATCCGTCCAAGGTGGACCGCTCGGCGGCGTACGCGATGCGCTGGGTGGCCAAGAACATCGTCGCCGCCGGGCTGGCGGAGCGGGTCGAGGTGCAGGTGGCCTACGCCATCGGCAAGGCCGCCCCGGTCGGGCTGTTCATCGAGACGTTCGGCACCGCAACGGTCGACCCGGTCAAGATCGAGAAGATCGTGCCCGAGGTGTTCGACCTGCGGCCCGGCGCCATCATCCGCGACCTGGACCTGCTGCGCCCGATCTACGCGCAGACCGCCGCCTACGGGCACTTCGGCCGCACCGACGTCGAGCTGCCGTGGGAGCAGCTCAACATGGTCGACGAGCTCAAGCGCGCGATCTAGGCCGGCCGTCAGCGCCGGAAGAAACCGGAGACGCCGACGCCCAAGTTGGCGAAGCCGGTGTTGCCCTGGTCGAAGGGGTAACCCCCGCCGGTGTTGAAGAAGCCGGTGTTGTTGCCCAGGCCGGAGTTGAAGAACCCGGTGTTGCCGCCGATGCCCGTGTCGGTGTTCCAGAAGCCGGTGTGGTTGCCGTTGACGCCGGAGTTGCCGATGCCGGTGTTGTAGTCGCCCGTGCCGAAGTTGCCGATGCCGGTGTAGAAGCTGCCGCTGCCCGAGTTCTGGAAGCCCACGGCGAATTGACCGCTGCCGGAGTTGAAGAAGCCCATGTTGTTGCCGCCGGCGCCGCTGTTGTAAAAGCCCGAGTTGAGGCCGGCGCTGGCGGTGTTGTAAAAGCCCGAGTTGTAATCGCTGGTGTTGAAGAAGCCCGAATTGCCCGTGCCGGTGTTGCCGATGCCCGAGTTGCTCACCACGCCGGTCAGGTCTTCGGTGCGGCCCCAGCCCGTGTCCAGGTTGCCTGCGTTGAACAGCCCGGTGTTGGTGTTGCCCGAGTTGAAGAACCCGGTGTTGGTGTTGCCCAGGTTGAACGATCCGGTGTTGTCGCAGCCCGCGTTGAAGTCGCCGACGTTCTGGTCGCCGCCGTTGAAGCTGCCCATGTTGTACGCGCCGGCGTTGCCGACGCCGATGTTGTTGTAGCCGCCGTTGAGGTAGCCGATGCTGCCGTTTGACCCGTTGAGATCGCCGATGTTGTTCTGGCCGGCGTTCCACGAGCCGACGTTGCTGTCGCCGGGGTTGCCGACGCCGACGTTTTGCAGGCCGGCGTTGAACATTCCGGCGTTGGAGTAGCCGGCGTTCCACAACCCGGTGTTGGTGTTGCCGGTGTTGCCGACGCCGGTGTTGGCGTGGCCCGAGTTGAACAGGCCCCAGTTGTGAGCGCCACTGTTGAACAGGCCGGTGTTGCCGCTGCCCGAATTGAACACGCCGACGTTGCCGGTGCCGGAGTTGAACAGTCCGACGTTGCCGCTGCCCGAGTTGAGCCCACCGAACGTGAAGTGACCCGTCGCGGTGTCGTAATACGTGCCGCCGATGCCGATTTCGTTGTTGCCGGTGAGCCCCAGGCCGACGTTGTTGTTGCCGGTGTTGCCCAGGCCGACGTTGTTGTTGCCAGCGTTGCCCCAGCCCAGGTTGCCGATGCTGCCGTTGGCGTTGAGGCCGCCGATGCCGACCAGGTTGTCGCCGTTGAGCCCGATGCCGATGTTGTTGTTGCCGTAGTTGCCGACACCGAGGTTGTTGTTGCCCAGGTTCCCCATGCCCAGGTTCGCGCTGCCCCAGTTGCCGGTGCCGACGTTGCCGCCGCCGAGGTTGCCGCCGCCGAGGTTCCCGTCGCCGACGTTGCCGCCGCCCAGGTTGCCGGTTCCGTTGTTGCCGAGGCCCAGGTTGGCGATGCCCTTGTTGCCGCCGCCGGCGTTGGTGTCGCCGTTGTTTCCGACCCCCAACAGGTTCTGGAACTCGGCACCGGTGTACGCCGCGGTGTTCGAGGCCAGGTTCTGCGCGAAAACCCGATGAAACGCCGCCGCCTGCGCGCTGATCGCCTGGTAGGCCTCGGCATGGCCGGAGAACACCGACGCGACGGCCGTCGACACCGCGTCCGCGCCCGCGGCCAGCACCTGGGTGGTCGGGATCGCCGCGGCGGCGTTGGCGGCGTTGATCGTCGACCCGATGCCGGCAATGTCTGTTGCCGCCGCAGTGACGAGCTCCGGTGTGACGAACACAAACGACATCGCCGGTCCCTTTCCGTCACCCCCGCCTGCTCAACCATCGGTCGGAGCGGGCAAAGCGTTACGGTCGGGGCAGCGGATGGTCGGCGTCCAGCGCGGGCAGCCCGTCGATGCTGCGCCGGTTGCGGTTGACGAGGTTTGCGAACTTCTCGTCGGAGGCCTGCGTGTGGTAGGCGTCGAGCACGGGCCGCTCGTCGACGAGCTCGTAGTAGGGCACCGCGAACCCGCAGGCGTCGGCGATGCGTTCGAGGTCGACGACGATGACGGCGCGAACGCCGGCGCGCTGATCGCCGAAACGCGTTAGCAGACCGGGGAATTCGGCGTCGTCCGGGCGCACGACGCGCCCGGTGCCGAACAGCCGCAGGATCCGCGAGTTGCGGGTGAACGAGCAGAACATGATCGTGATGCGGCCGTTGTCGCGCAGGTGGGCGATCGTCTCCACGCCGCTGCCGAACAGATCGACGTACGCGACGGTGTGCTCGTCGAGCACCGCGAAGGTGTCCCGATAGCCCTTGGGGGAGAGGTTGATTCGGCCGCCCTCGGAGGGTGCGGTGGCGACGAAGAATACGGCCTGATCCGCGATGAAATCGGTCAGCGACTCATCGATACGCGAAAACTCTTTTGCCACGCCGGAAAGCGTAGCGTCGTCGGCCCCGCGCTGTCGCCGGGTTTTAGCGCGGCCAGTCGGATGTCGCCGCCGTAGAAGTCGAGCACCCGCGGGTCCATCACCCGCCGCCACAGCGGCGGGATCAGCGCCACCAGCAACATCGCGCTGTAGCCGCTGGGCAGCTGCGGCGCGTCATCGACGTGGCGAAGCACCTGGTAGGGACGCAGCGGGTTCGCGTGATGGTCGGAATGACGCTGCAGATGGAAGAGCAGCACGTTGGTGATCACCGTGCTGCTGTTCCAGCTGTGCGCCGGCCGCACCCGTTCGTAGCGGCCGTTGGGCAGCTGCTGGCGCCGCAGCCCGTAATGCTCCATGTAGTTGACCGTTTCGAGCAGGGCGAAGCCCACGATCGCCTGGACGATCAGCCACGGCAGCACGACGGGACCGAACCATACGGAAAGTACGGTGAACAGCGCGGCGCTGATTAGCCATGCGTTCAGTATGTCGTTGTCCAGCGTCCAGCGAGATTTGCCGACTCCGGCCAACCGGGCCGCCTCGAGGCGCCAGGCGGAGCGCAGGCCACCGGCCACCGACCGGGGCAGGAAGGCGTAGAGGCCCTCGCCGAATCGGGCGCTGGCGGGGTCCTCCGCGGTCGCCACCCGGACGTGGTGCCCGCGGTTGTGCTCGACGTAGAAATGCCCGTAGCAGGTCTGGGCGAGCGCGACCTTGCTCAACCGTCGCTCGGACCGCTCGCGCGTGTGTCCCAATTCGTGCGCGGCATTGATGGCCAGCCCGCCGATGAGGCCGACGGTCGCCATCAGCCCCAGCTTGTCGACGAAACCCATTGTGAGCCAACCGCCGCCGCTCCACAGCCAGCAGGCGAAGACCAGTGACAGGTATTGGTTGGGCAAGTAGAGGTAGGTGGCCCAGCGGTAAAACCGGTCGGTCGCCAGCCAGGCCAGCACGCTCTCGCCGGGAGTTTGCGAGTCCGGCCCGACCAGATGGTCGACGATGGGAATGATCACGAATGCCAGGATGGGAACGGTCCACCAGAACACGCCGAGCCCGGTGGCCCACACCGCCAGCCAGGACGGGAACACCAGCGCCGGGACGGCCGCCGCGAGCAGCCAGAGGTACCGCTTGGGCTTGGTCCAGCTTGCGGCCCGAAGTGGTACACCAGTACCAGAACATGCAGGAAGTCCAATTCGGAGTGGAAAACCTGTCATGGATACGTACAGTAGCGCATTTAACGTACCTAAGGTATGCTTAGAGCGGAGTTAGTTAAATCACAGTTCGTTATAAACCCGCACGATCGGAGAGGCGACCCGGGTAATGGCTTTCTCGCGGAGACGTTTCCTGGGCGCCGCCGCGGGCGTCGCGGCGGGCGCTCTCGGCGCTGGGGCGGTGGAGTTCGGCTGCCGGAACGCCTCCGCGACCGCGGCCCTGCGGCCCCACTACCAGGCCATTGTGGTCGGCAGCGGCTACGGCGGCGGGGTGTCGGCGCTGCGCCTCGCGGAGGCCGGCATCCAGACGCTGATCCTGGAGAAGGGTAGGTGGTGGAACACGCCGGACGCGGACGGCAAGCGCTTCTCGCGGATGGTGCCCGCGGACAACCGCGCGGGCTGGTTCACCTCGGTCCCGCCCAGCCTGGTGCCGTCATACCGGGGCGTGTCGATCGCCCAGGTGGCCAAGCACTCGCCGTCCCCCCAACCGGTCCAGGCCGGAATCTGCGACAAGGTGGTCCACGGCGCGCACACCGTGTTCCGCGGTGCGGCCGTCGGCGGGGGCTCGATGATCAACGCCGGAATCGCCGCGATCCCGACGCCCGACCAGGTCCGCGCCGCCTTCCCGGACATCGACCCCGACGCCTTCCTGGGTACCTACATCGAACGCGCCAAGTCCATGCTGCGGATCAGCTACCGCGACATGGACTGGTTCGAGCAGACGCCGTGGTTCCAGTACGCCAGGGTGGGCCGCCAGTACGCGGAGGCGGCCGGCTACCAGGTGGACTACAACGGCAGCGCGTATTCGTTCGATTACATGAAATCCGAAGAGGCGGAACAGGTTCCGCGCTCGGCGCTGAACTTCGAGCAGCAGTACGGCAACAACTACGGGCGGGTCGGCAGCGTCGATCAGACCTACATCGCGGCCGCGCTGGCCACGGGCAAGGCCACGCTGCGGCCACTCACCGAGGTGACCGGCATCCGGCGCGAGCGTTCCGGCGAATACGTGGTCTCCACCCGCGAGATCGACCGCTTCGGCAAGGAGCTCGCGCGCGCCGAAATCGGTTGTGACCAATTGCATCTCGGCGCGGGGGTGCTCGGCACGACCGAGCTGCTGCTGCGCGCCCGCGAGCGGGGGACGCTGCCCCACCTGAACGACGAGATCGGCCGCGGGTACGGGAACAACGGGGACATCATGGTCTCGCACATGCTGGCGCCCGGCGATCCGGCGGGCACCCAGCAGTCCCTGATGGGCATGATCAACCTCGACGGCCGCGACGATCCCGACAACCCGGTGTACGCCAGCATGTTCTCGCTGCCGCTGCCCGTGGAGACGCTCGCGCTGGGCTATTACGTGATGGTGCGCACCGGCGACCGCGCGGAGATCAGCTACGACCGGACGAAGGACTCGATCGCCATCGACTGGCCGGAGGGCCACACCGACAACCTGCGCGAGAAGGCCCAGTTCGTGTTCGACAAGGTCACGCAGGCCAACGGCGTCGACTACCGCGACGACCTCTTCGAGGGAACGGCGTTCGCGCCCAACACCGTTCACCCGATGGGTGGGGTGGTCCGGGGCAGGGCCACCGACGGCTACGGCCGGGTGAAGGGCTACGACAAGCTGTACGTCAACGACGCGTCGCTGCTGCCCGGCTACCTGGGCTGCAACCCGTTCATGTCCATCACGGCGCTCGCGGAGCGCAACATCGAGGGGATCCTGCAGGGGCGCGCCTGACGCATCACGCGGTGAAGCGATAGTCGTCGAGGTCGAACCGCCGGCTGCGCCAGTAGGTCTGCAGCGTGGTGGCCGGCCGCAGCGGCACGTCGCCGTTCTTGTCGAAGTAGTAGCTGTTGGCCAGCTTGCAGCTGTCCTGCCAGAAGATCTGCCGGTGCCGCTTGCGCATCATCTCGGCGAAGTAGCGGCGGTTGGCCTCCTCGGTCACCTCGACGCGGGTCGCGCCGTCGCGGCGAGCCCGCTTGAGGCAGCGCACGATGTGGTGCGTCTGGGTCTCGATGAGAGCGAAATACGAAGAGCCGACGTAGCCGTACGGGCCGAACACGGTGAACAGGTTTGGGAATTGCGGGACGGCGACGCCCTCGTAGGCCTGCAGGCGGTGTTCGTCCCAGAACCGGCTCAGGGACACCCCGCCGCTGCCGGTGACCGAGAAGGTGGGGACGTTGTCGGTGTCCATCACCTTGAAGCCGGTGGCCAGGATCAGCACGTCTATCTCATGGACCTCCCGGTCCGCGCCGTCGGTGGTGGCCACCGCGGCTGGCGTGACCTTGTCGATCGGCTCGGTGACCAGGCGCACGTTGTCGCGGTTGAACGTGGCCAGGTAGTCGTTGTGGAAGCCGGGTCGCTTGCAACCGACGGCGTAACGCGGGGTGAGCTTTTCGCGCACCACCGGGTCGGTGACCTGCTGGCGCAGGTAGGCCAGCCCGGCCGACTCCATCCGCTTGGCCAGCGGGAACACCGTGAAGTAATGCGCCGCGACCGGGAAGGTCAGCTCGACGAAGGCCTGGCTGAGCAGCCGCTGGGCGACCTTGCCGCCGGGAATCCGCATCGCCCAGCGGGCCGGGGCGGGCAGCGGCACGTCGAACTTGGGGAAGCACCAGATCGGGGTGCGCTGAAACACGGTGAGCTGGGAGACGATCGGCGCGATCTCGGGGATGACCTGCACGGCCGAGGCGCCGGTGCCGATGATCGCGACGCGCTTACCGGTCAGGTCCTGGCCGTGGTCCCAGCGCGCGGTGTGCATGGTGATGCCGGCGAAGGAGTCCACGCCATCGATGTCGGGGAGCTTCGGCACGGTCAGCACGCCGCAGGCGCTGATCAGGAACCGGGCCGTGAGTTCCCCGCCCGGATCGGTCTGCACCCGCCACAGGTGGTTTTCGTCGTCGAACTCGGCGGCAAGGACCTTGGTGTTGAACCGGATTCGCGACCGGATCCCGTATTTGTCGACGCAGTGTTCGGCGTACGCCTTGAGCTCGTCGCCCGGCGCGTAGGTTCGCGACCAGCGCGGGCTCTGCTCGAAGGAGTACTGATAGGAGAACGACGGAATGTCCACGGCGATACCGGGATAGGTGTTCCAGTGCCAGGTGCCGCCGACCCCGTCGCCGGCCTCGATCACGAGGTAGTTGGACAGGCCCGCCTTGTCCAGCTTGATCGCGGCGCCGATGCCGGAGAACCCGGCGCCGACGATCAGGGTCTCGTACTCGGGGTTCATGTGCGCCTGCTTCCGATGACGGGCACCCCGCGCTTGGGCCGCAGGGTCAGCGTTGCCTCGAGTTCTATCGCGGCGCCGGGCGCCAGGTCAAAGGTGAAGCGCTGACTCATGATGGCCGCCATCAGCACCATCTCCATCAGCGCGAAGCTCTGCCCGATGCAGATGCGGCGCCCGCCGCCGAACGGCAGGTACGCGGAGCGCGGCCGGTCCGCCGGCCGGTAAAACCGGTCGGGGTCGAACGTTTCGGGGTCGGGCCACCAGCGCGGGTCGCGGTGGATGTGGTGGATCGGGATGACGACGGTGGTGCCGCGCCGGATGCGATGTCCCGCGATGACGTCGTCCTCGATGGCCCGGCGCGCGATGATCCACACCGCGGAGAAGTAGCGCTGCGACTCCTGCAGGCACGCGGTGGTCCAGGGCAGCCGGCCCAGGTCGTCGGCGCAGGGGCGGCGGGCGCCCAGCGCCTCGTCGATCTCGGCGAGCATCCGGTCGCGAGCGCCGGCGTGCAGGGCCATCAGGTACCAGAACCACGACATCGCGTTCGCGGTGGTTTCGTGCCCGGCGAGCATGAACGTCAGGGCCTCGTCGCGCACCCGCTGGCGCGGCCAGCTTCCGCCGTCGGCGCGCAGCAGCACGCCCAGCAGGTCCGGGGACTCGGTCGGGTGGCTCAGCCGGTGGTCGATCACGTCGTTGACCGCGCGGTCGAGGGTCAGCGTGATGTCCTGCATGTCGCGCAACGGCGGTGGCAGGCGGAGGCCCGAGAAGGCCAACCGGTGCAGCGCGTCGTAGACCGGGGGCGGCATCAGCCCCCACAGCCCGAGCCGCTGCAGCCGCTCGGCGTGCCGCAGCCCGCGCGTCGCGAGGTCGTGCATGCTCTGCACCAGGGGCCCGAAGTCCTGGCTGAACAGGGAATTGGCGACCACGCGCAGCGTCGCCTCGACCATCGTCTGGTGGATGTCGAACCGCGCCCCGGGTTCCAGCGCGTCGGTGACGCCGGTGATCGGGTCGATCATCAGGTCGACGATGCCGTTGAGGTGGCGCCGGGCGAAGGTCGGGTTCAGCGCGCCGCGGTGCTCCGCCCAGGACTCGCCCTCGTCGGTCAGCAGGTTGATGCCCGCGGTGGCCCGGATGGGCTCGTATTCGTTCGACTTGACGTATTTCAGGCGGGCGCCGTGCAGCACGTGGTCGACGTAGTCGGGATGGCTGATCGAGACGAATCGCCTTCCGGCGCAACGGAACCGGGCGATGTCACTGCCACGCACCCGGCCCATGAACCCGTTGCTGACGTCGAATCCGATGGTGAGGGCCTCGCGGGTCATCGTCCACGAGTTCAGCCGGGTTGCGGGTCCCGCGGCGGGGCGCTGCGCGCTGAGGGTCGCCATGACTCAACTGTATGGATGACGTGGGCGGCCAGTAATGAGATTATCGGACAGGGAGTTGGGATTTTGGGACACGCGATGGGGCATCCGCCGACGCTGAGCCACCCGGTGCACGCGACCCGGGTGTTGTGCGAGGTGGCCAACGAGCGCGGGGTCTCGACCGCCGACGTGTTGGCGGGCACCGGGATCGAGCCGGCCGACCTCGACGAGCCGGACGCCATGGTGAGCGTCGTCGACGAGATCGCGGCGGTGCGGCGGCTGCTGGCCCGGGTTCCGGATCGGCGGGGCATCGGCGTCGACGTCGGCAGCCGGTCAACGCTCACCCACTTGGGGCTGTTCGGCTTCGCCGTGATGTCGTGCGGCACCCTTCGCGAACTGTTTTCCATCGCGATGCGCTACTTCGCGCTGACCACGATGCACATCCGCCTGACGCTGTTCGAAACCGCCAAGGACTGCGTGATCGAACTCGACGCCAGCCACCTGCCCGCCGACGTGCGGGGGTTCTTCATCGAGCGCGACATCGCCGGAATCATCACGACCACAATGAGTTTCGCGTTGCCGGTGGCGGCGAAGTACGCCGAGGAGGTGACGGCGGAGCTGGCGGTCGACGAGGAGCTGTTGCGGCCGCTGCTCGAGCTGGTGCCGGTGCACGACGTCCGGTTCGGCCGAGCGCACAACCGGCTGCTCTTTCCGCGGGCCATGTTCGACGAGCCGCTGCCGCAGGCCGACCGGCACACGCTGGAGATGTGCATGGCGCAGTGCGACGTGCTGATGCAGAGCAGCGAGAGCCGCCGCGGCATCACCGCGCTGGTGCGCAGCAAGCTGTTCCGCGATTCCGGCGTGTTCCCGACGCTTCCCGACGTCGCCGACGAACTCGACATCCACCCGCGGACGCTGCGCCGGCGGCTGGCCGAGGAGGGCACGTCGTTTCGGGCCCTGCTGAACGAGGCGCGCTCGACCGTGGCGGTCGACCTACTGCGCAACGTCGGCCTGACCGTCGAGGAGGTGTCGACAAGGCTGGGCTACACCGAGGTGTCGACGTTCTCGCACGCGTTCAGGCGCTGGTACGGCGTTGCGCCCAGCGAGTATTCGCGGCCCCCTAGCTAGGGGTGCAGCGCCTTGCGCAGCGCCACCAGCCCGCGGTTGGTGGCCTCGGCGGCGGCGGGGATGACCAGGGAGAAGCTGGCGTACCCGTGCACCATGTCCGGCTCGTTGCTGTGTTCGGCGGGCACGCCCGCGGCGTTGAGCAGCTCGGCGTAGCGGGCGCCGTCGTCGCGCAGGGGATCGTGTTCGGCGGTCCCGATGAAGGCGGGCGGCAGGCCGGACAGATCCTCCGCGTTGGCCGGGGCCAGCGTGATGGGCAGGGCCTTGGGATCGGTGATGTCGAGGTCGGGCAGGTACCAGGACAGGAAGGCCTCGATGACGTCGCGGTCCAGGATGGGCGCGTAGGCGTTCTCGATGTGCGACGGCAGCGACAGGTCCGCGGTGACGGTCGGGTACCACAGCAACTGGAAGACCAGGTTCGGGCCGGCATTGTCGCGGGCCAGGTGCGCCATCACCGCGGCGAGGTTGCCGCCCGCCGAATCCCCGGCCACCGCAATGCGATCCGGGTCGCCGCCCAGCTCGGCGGCGTTCTCGGCCACCCATTGCAGCGCGGCCCAGGAGTCGTTCACGCCGGCGGGGAAGGGATGCTCGGGGGCCAGCCGGTAGTCGACCGACACCACGATGGCCTCGGCGCCGACCGCGTGGGCGCGGGCGACCGGGTCGTGCGTCTCCAGGTCGCCGAGCGAGAACCCGCCGCCGTGGTAGAAGACGACGACGGGCAGCGCCTCGGCGTCGGCGGCCGGCCAGTAAATCCGCACCGGAATGCCGGTCAGGTCGCCGTGACCGATCGTCCGCTCCTCAGTCCGGACGTCGGGCAGCAGTTCCGGGGGGACCTTGAGCTGACGCAGCCTCGATCGCGCGACCTCGACGCCGTCGGCGGCGTTGAAGGTCATCGGGAACACGTCGAGCAGCGCCTTCAACGTCGGATCGATGCCCGGTCGGGCAACGGTCGGCTCAATCATGCGTTCACCGTACGCTTGTCGGCCGTTAATGCAGGGCATTCCGCAGCGCCGCGAGGCCCCTGTCCTGCGCGGCGGTCGCCGCGGGCACCACCCCGGCGTAGCCCAGGAAGCCGTGCACCATCGTCTCCGCGTTGTGCACCTCCACCGGGACGCCGGCCGCGGCCAACAGCTCGCCGTAGCGGATGCCGTCGTCGCGCAGCGGGTCATGACCGGCCACGCCGATGTAGGCCGGCGGCAGGCCGGCCAGGTTCTTCGCCCGTCCGGGTGCCATGCCCGGCGGCGGGTCGGACAGGTCGACTTCGCCTGCGTACCAACGCGAGAACACCGCGACGCCCCTGGCATCGAGGATCGGCGCGGTGGCGTTTTCGGTGAAGGACGGCAGCGACGCGTCCCACATCGTCGCGGGATACCACAACAGCTGGAACGCGATCGGTGGGCCGCCCTCGTCGCGGCTCCGTTGCGCGATCACCGCGGACATGTTTCCGCCGGCCGAATCCCCGGCGACCGCCAACCGGGCGGTGTCGGCGCCCAGCTCGGCGCCGTGCTCGGCCACCCACAGCGTTGCGGCCCAAGCGTCTTCGACGGCGGCGGGATAGCGGTGCTCGGGCGCCAGCCGGTAGTCGACGGACACCACGATCGCGTCGGCGCCCACCGCGTGCTGGCGCGCCGTGCCGTCGTAGGTATCCAGGTCGCCCACGACCCAGCCGCCGCCGTGGAAGAACAGCACCACGGGCGCTGGGTGCCCGGGATCGGCCGAGGGCCAATAGATCCGGAGGCCGATCGCACCTCCGGGGCCCGGAATGGCGCGGTCCTCCACCCGCAGCTCCGGGGGCAGCGGACGGCGCGGCAGGTCGCGGAACCGCTGCCGCGCCGCCGCGACACCATCGTCGGTTGTTAACCGGAACGGAACCGCATCCAGTACCTTCAGCAGAATGGGGTCGATACCCGGGTTCTCGTCGGTGGTGTCCAAGCTGGGCATGGAAGTACCGTACGCACCCCGCCTGGTGTCCGGTGGCTGGGTGGTGGCCGGCTGGGCGGGCCTCGCCTACGGGGTCTACCTGACCGTGGTCGCCCTGCGGTCGCCGCCGGGAACGGCCTTGACCGGGCACTGGGTTCTGCAGCCGCCGTTCAAGGCGTCGATGGCGTTGCTGCTGACCGTCGCCGCGGCGGCGCACCCGATCGTCCGCGAACGGCGCTGGCTGATGCCCGCGCTGCTGGCGTCGGCCGTCGGCGACTGGCTGCTGGCGATCCCGTGGTGGACGATGTCGTTCGGGCTGGGCCTGGCCGCATTCCTGTTGGCGCACTTGTGTTTCCTGGGGGCCCTGGTTCCGCTGGCCCGCGTCTCGCGGGTGCGCCTCGCCGCCGTCGCCTTCATGTGCCTGGTCTCGGTGTCGATGCTGGCGTGGTTCTGGCCGCACCTGGCCCGCGACAAGCTGACCATCCCGGTGACGCTCTACCTGATCGCGCTGACCGCGATGGTCTGCCTGGCGCTGCTGGCCGACCTGCCGACGATCTGGACCGCGGTGGGCGCGGTGTGTTTCGCGGTGTCGGACATGATGATCGCCATCGGCCGGTTCATCCTCTACAACGACGCGCTGGCGGTCCCGATCTGGTGGTTGTACGCCGCCGCCCAGGTCCTGATCACGGCCGGATTCTTCTTCGGGCGCGAGGAACCGGATTACGAGACCGACTACGAGTACGAGTACGAGTACGACTACGAGCCGGATTACGAGTCCGAGCCCGACGAAGGCTAGTTGTCGATCCCGTTGGCTGGCAAGGCAACTCCCGAGGTCGAGCCGATCGCCCGAGTGCTGCCGATGCTTTCGGTGCCGCACCTGGACCGCGAGTTCGACTACCTGGTGTCGGCCGAGCAGTCCGACGACGCCCAGCCGGGGGTCCGGGTGCGGGTGCGGTTCCACGGCCGGCTGGTCGACGGGTTCCTGCTAGAGCGCCGCAACGACACCGACCACACCGGCAAGCTGGGCTGGCTGGACCGCGTCGTGTCGGCCGAACCGGTGCTGACGCCGGAGATCCGCCGCCTGGTCGACGCGGTCGCCGCGCGCTACGCCGGGACCCGCCCCGACGTGCTGCGCCTGGCGGTGCCGGCCCGGCACGCCCGGGTCGAGCGGGAGCCCGCGGCGACGCTCCCGCTGCCGGCACCGCCGATCCCGGCGGCCGTCGACCCGTCGGCGTGGCAGGCCTACGGCCGCGGCGGCCAGTTCCTGGGGGCGCTTGCCGAATCCCGCGCCGCGCGGGCCGTCTGGCAGGCGCTGCCCGGCGAGCCCTGGGCGGAGCGCTTCGCCGAGGCCGCCGCCCAGACCATCCGGACGGGCCGGGCGGCGCTGGCGATCGTTCCCGACCAGCGCGACCTGGACACGCTGTGGGCGGCGGCGACGACGCTGATCGACAAGGACTGCGTGGTGGCGCTGTCGGCGGGCCTGGGCCCGGCCGCGCGCTACCGGCGGTGGCTGGCGGCGCTGCGCGGCACCGCGCGGCTGGTGATCGGCACCCGCAGCGCGGTGTTCGCGCCGCTGAGCGACCTGGGCCTGGTCATGGTGTGGGCCGACGCGGACGACACCCTGTCCGAGCCGCGGGCGCCGTACCCGCACGCCCGTGAGGTGGCGATGCTGCGCGCGCATCAGGCCCGC
>NZ_LZKR01000058.1 GCF_001672915.1 Mycobacterium sp. 1245805.9
AACGGCGCTTGGACGGCGGTGACGGGAATCGTCGAGCCGGGTGAGAATCCGGCGGACTGCGCTGCCCGCGAAGTGAGCGAGGAAACCGGTGTCAGCGCGCGGGCCACGCGCCTGGCGTGGGTGCATGTGACCCGGCCAGCCGTACACGCCAACGGCGACCGAGCCCAGTATCTGGATCATGTATTCCGGATGCGGTGGCTATCCGGCGAGCCGTACGCCGCCGACGACGAGACCACCGAGGCGGCCTGGTTCGACCTTGACGAGCTGCCGCCGATGACGGACAACATGCGGCGGCGCATCGCGTTGAGCGCGAGCGACGACGCCCGAACCGTTTTCGACGCGAGCGGTTAGCCCTCGAGCTTGTATCCCAACCCGCGCACCGTGACCAGGTGCACCGGGTTGGCCGGGTCGGCCTCGATCTTCGAGCGCAGGCGCTTGACGTGCACGTCGAGCGTCTTGGTGTCGCCGACGTAATCGGCGCCCCACACCCGGTCGATCAGCTGGCCGCGGGTCAGCACCCGCCCGCTGTTGCGCATCAGGTATTCGAGCAGGTCGAATTCCTTCAGCGGCAACGTGATCGTGTCACCGTTGACGGAGACGACGTGGCGCTCGACGTCCATCCGGACCGGCCCGGACTCGAGCACGCCGTCGCTGATTTCGGAGTCGTCGTCGCCGCCCCGGCGCAGCACCGCGCGGATCCGGGCGATCAGCTCGCGAGCCGAATAGGGTTTGGTGACATAGTCATCCGCGCCCAGCTCGAGGCCGACGACCTTGTCGATCTCGCTGTCGCGGGCGGTCACCATGATCACCGGCACGCTGGAACGGGCGCGCAGTTGCTTGCACACGTCGGTGCCCGACATGCCCGGCAGCATCAGATCGAGCAGCACGATGTCGGCGCCGCCGCGATCGAACTCGGCGAGTGCTGCGGGTCCATCGGTCACGACCGTGGCCTCAAAGCCCTCCTTGCGCAGGAGGAATGCCAGAGGGTCGGCCAGCGACTCCTCGTCCTCCACGATCAGCACACTCGTCATGAGCGCAACTCTCCCCCGCAAGCGGGAGGTGCCCCCACCTCATCGCATCGTTCCAATTCGTCGTAAGCGCGCGTCATCTACTCAATTCTTCCTCTCGTTGTGACCGGTTGGGTCGCACTTCACGACCCCGCGGTTGCTCGGGTTCCTCGTCGCCGTCCTGGTAGGCCGGAATCGACAGCGTGAACGTCGACCCGGTTCCCGGCTTGCTCCATACGCCGATGCTGCCGTTGTGGTTGGCCGCAACGTGTTTGACGATCGCGAGCCCCAGCCCGCTGCCGCCGGTGGCCCGCGAGCGGGCCTTGTCGCCGCGGAAGAACCGTTCGAAGACCCGTTCCTGGTCTTCCAGCGCGATCCCGATTCCGCGGTCGGTCACGGCGATCTCGACGTTGTCGCCGCGGCGTCGACGGCTGATCGACACCGGCGAACCCGGCGGCGAATAGGCGATCGCGTTGGACACCAGGTTGGCCAGCGCGGTCACCAGCAGCGTTTCGTCGCCCAGCACCCGCAGGCCGCTGGGCGCGTCGGTGCGCACCTCGATGTCGGCGTTTTCGGCGGCCACCTTGTGGCGCGAAATCGCCTCGGACACAACGGTATCCACCTCGACGTCGGTGACGTTGGGCAACGGGTCGGCCCCTTGCAGCCGGGACAGCTCGATCAGCTCGGCGACCATGTCCCCCAGCCGGTTGGCCTCCACGAGTACCTTTTCGGCGAAGCGGCGGACGGTTTCCGAGTCGTCCGCCGAGGCCAGCAGGGCCTCGGCGAGCAGCGCCATGGCGCCCACCGGGGTCTTGAGCTCGTGGCTGACGTTGGCCACGAAATCGCGCCTGGTGGCTTCCATCCGGGCGTAGTCGGACTGGTCGTGGACGAATACCACCGCGAACCGGCGGTCCTCTTCGCTGAGCAACCGGGCCTGCCCGTGCACCGAGAGGCCGGAGCGGCCTGCGGCGCGTTTCGGCGGCCGCAGGTCGAACTCGACGTCGACGCCGGTGAGCGCCTGCTGCGCGGCCTGCCAGGCCTGGTCGTCGAGTTGCCGATCCCGCACCAGGCCCAACTCCCGGGCACGGTCGTTGAGGTAGACGACGTCGCGATGCGAATCCACCACCG
>NZ_LZKR01000059.1 GCF_001672915.1 Mycobacterium sp. 1245805.9
GGATTCACACTGAACGCAATTAGCCTGCCGGCTCCGCTTCCGGCAGCAGCAGCTTCTGCAGTTCCTCCTCGGCCTCGGTGACCGCGACGAAAAGCAGTTCGTCGCCGCCCTCGAGCGGCTCGTCGGCCTCCGGCACGATCACCCGCGGGCCGCGCAGGATCGTCACCAGCGCGACGTCACGCGGCAGCTGCAGCCGGCGCACCGGCTTGCCGCCCCACGGCGTGTCGTCGGGAAGGGTGATCTCGACCAGGTTGGCCTGGCCGCGGCGGAATTCCATGAGCCGCACCAGATCACCGACGGCCACGGCCTCCTCGATCAGCGAGGCCAGCATCCGCGGCGTGGACACCGCCACGTCCACGCCCCACGCGTCGGTGAAGAGCCATTCGTTGCGCGGGTCGTTGACCCGGGCCACCACCCGCGGCACGGCGAACTCCGTCTTGGCCAACAGGGACAGCACCACGTTGACCTTGTCGTCCCCGGTCGCGGCGACGACGACGTCGAAGTCCTCCAGGTGTATCGACTGCAGCAGGCTCAGCTCGCAGGTGTCGCCCAGGCGCCAGTGCGCGGCCGGGATGGCGTCGACGTCGACGTGGTCGGGGTTGCGTTCGATCAGCGTGACGTCGTGGTCGTTCTCGACGAGCTCGCGAGTGACCGAGCGGCCGACCGCGCCCGCCCCGGCGACGGCTACTTTCACTTGACGGCTCCCGCCTCGAGGTCCTCACTGGGCGGCAACGCCGCGATGGCCACCGCCTCGGCGGCGCGACCAGAAATCGCGGCGATGTAAACCTGATCGCCGGCCTGGATGACCGTCTTCGGCTCCGGCAACACGCCCGTGCCGAACCGGATGACGAACGCGACGCGCGCGCCGGTGGCCTGCTCCAGCTCGGTGGCGCGGTGCCCCACCCAATCCTCGTGCAGGTCGACCTCGGCCACGGCGACGGTGCCGGTCGGGTCGCGCCACTTGGCGGTCTCGCCTTCCCGGGTGAGCAGGTTGAGCAGGCGGTCGGTGGTCCACGGCACCGTGGCGATGGTGGGAATCCCGAGGCGCTCGTAGACCTCGGCGCGTTTCGCGTCGTAGATCCGGGCGACGACGCGCCCGACACCGAAGGTCTCCCGGGCCAGCCGGGCCGAGATGATGTTGGAGTTGTCGCCGGACGACACCGCCGCGAAGGCGTCGGCGCCCTCGACGCCGGCCCGCAGCAGGACGTCCCGGTCGAAGCCCTGGCCCAGCACCCGCTCGCCGGCAAACTCGGGGCTGAGCCGGTTGAACGCGGTGCTGTCGCGGTCGATGACCGCCACGTCGTGGCCGATTCGGGAGAGCCCGTCGGCCAGCGACGAGCCCACCCGGCCGCAACCCATCACAACCACGCGCACTTGAGGTCCTCCCGGCGGATTCGGCCCGTCGACGAACATTGTTGCCTACGGAACGCTAGCAAGCCCGGGTGGGCTTACTCTTGGCTCTCGTGTCCAAACTTTCGACCGCTGCGCGCCGGCTGCTCATCGGCCGGCCCCAACGCAGCGACCGGCTGAGTCACACACTGCTGCCCAAACGGATCGCCTTGCCGGTGTTCGCCTCCGATGCGCTGTCGTCGGTGGCCTATGCCCCCGAGGAAGTTTTCCTGATGCTCTCGGTCGCCGGGGTCACGGCCTACGCGCTGACGCCCTGGATCGGTCTGGCCGTGGCCGCGGTGATGCTGGTCGTGGTCGCCAGCTACCGCCAGAACGTGCACGCCTACCCGTCCGGCGGCGGCGACTACGAGGTGGTGACCACCAACCTCGGCGACACCGCCGGTCTCGTCGTGGCCAGCGCCCTGATGGTGGATTACGTTCTCACCGTTGCGGTTTCGACGGCGTCGGCGATGTCCAACATCGGCTCGGCGATCCCCGTCGTGGCGCATCACAAGGTGCTGTTCTGTGTGGGTGCCATCCTGGTGGTGATGGCCCTGAACCTGCGCGGGATCCGCGAGTCCGGGGTGGCGTTCGCCATCCCGACCTACGCGTTCATCATCGGGGTGCTCGCCATGATCGGGTGGGGCCTGTTCCGGATCTTCGTGCTGGGCAACCCGCTGCGGGCCGAGTCCGCCGGTTTCCAGATGCATGCCGAGCACGGCCAGGTCGTCGGTTTGGCGTTGGCGTTCCTGGTGGCGCGGTCGTTCTCCTCGGGCTGCGCGGCGCTGACGGGTGTCGAGGCGATCAGCAACGGGGTGCCGGCCTTTCAGAAACCCAAGTCGCGCAACGCGGCGACGACGCTGACGATGCTGGGCGCGATCGCGGTGACCCTGCTGATGGGCATCATCGTGCTGGCCGAGAAGATCGGCGTCCAGCTCGTCGAGGATCCCGCGACGCAGCTGGGCGGTGCCCCGCCGAACTACTACCAGAAGACGTTGGTCACCCAGCTGGCCGAGACCGTGTTCGGCAGCTTCCACATCGGGTTCCTGCTGATCGCCACGGTCACCGCGCTGATCCTGGTGCTGGCGGCCAACACCGCGTTCAACGGGTTCCCGGTGCTGGGTTCGGTTCTGGCGCAGCACAGTTACCTGCCGCGCCAGTTGCACACGCGCGGCGACCGGTTGGCGTTCTCCAACGGGATCCTGTTCCTCTCAGGGGCCGCGCTGCTGGCGATCATCGCGTTCCGCGCCGAGGTGACCGCGCTGATCCAGCTCTACATCGTCGGCGTGTTCATTTCGTTCACGCTGAGTCAGATCGGCATGGTCCGGCACTGGACCCGGTTGCTGCGCACCGAGACCGACCCGCGGATGCGGCGCAAGATGATGCGCTCGCGGGTGGTCAACACGGTCGGGCTGATCTGCACCGGTGCGGTGCTGCTGGTCGTCCTCATCACCAAGTTCGTCGCGGGCGCGTGGATCGCCCTCTTCGCGATGGGCCTGCTGTTCTTGATCATGAAGCTGATCCGCAAGCACTACCACACCGTCAGCCGGGAGTTGGAAGAGCAGGAGGCCGCCCAGCACGACGTCGTCCTGCCCAGCCGCAACCATGCCCTGGTGCTGGTGTCGAAGCTGCACCTGCCGACGCTGCGTGCGCTGGCCTACGCGCGCGCCACCCGCCCGGACTCCCTCGAGGCGCTCACCGTCAGCGTCGACGACGCCGAAACCCGCGACCTGGTGCACAAGTGGGAGGAAAGCGACATCAGTGTGCCACTCAAGGTCATTGCCTCGCCCTACCGTGAAATCACCCGGCCGATAGTCGATTACGTCAAACGTGTCAGCAAGGATTCGCCGCGGACCGTGGTGACGGTGTTCATCCCCGAGTACGTGGTGGGCCACTGGTGGGAGCAGGTGCTGCACAACCAAAGCGCGCTGCGGCTCAAGGGCAGATTGCTGTTCGAGCCCAACGTGATGGTGACTTCCGTTCCGTGGCAATTGAATTCGTCGGAGCGGCTCAAGGCGTTCCAGCCGCACGCCGCGCCCGGCGATGCCCGACGCGGAATCTTCGACTGAGCACTGCATTGAATCCCAACACGCTGACGCTGGTGACCGGCGCCCCGGCCAACGGGGGCAGCTGCGTGGCGCATCATGAGGGCCGGGTCGTGTTCGTCCGCTATGCGCTGCCCGGCGAACGGGTGCGGGCGCGGGTCACCGCCGAGCGCGGATCCTATTGGCACGCAGAGGCTCTCGAGGTGATCGAGCCGTCGGCCGATCGGGTCGATCCGCTGTGCCCCATCGCCGGGGTCGGCGGCGCCGGCTGCTGCGACCTGGCGTTCGCCGCGCCGGAGGCGGCCCGCGCACTCAAGGCGCACGTGGTGGCCAATCAGCTACAGCGGCTGGGCGGACACCAGTGGAGCGGCGCCGAGGCGGGCGCCCAACCGCTGTCGGATTGCGGCCCCACCGGTTGGCGCACCCGGGTGCGGCTGGACGTGGGCGCGGACTGCCGGCCCGGCTTCCACCGCTACCACAGCGACGAGCTGGTGACCGACCTGCGCTGCGCGCAGCTGCCGCCGGGAATGCTGGACGGGCTGGCGGATGCGGATTGGCCCGCGGGCGCGCAGCTGCACGTGGCCGTCGACGACGACGGCCGGCGCCACGTGGTGCGCACCCTGCGCCACGGCGGGCAAACCGCGACCGCCGTGGCGGAGGGCAACTACGAGGCGGTGCAGCGGGTGGGCGCGCGGTCCTGGCGGGTGCCGGTCACCGCGTTCTGGCAGGCCCACCGGGACGCGGCCGGGGTGTACAGCGGCCTCGTCGTCGACTGGGCGCAACCCGCCGCCGGCATGACCGTGTGGGACCTCTACGGCGGCGCCGGCGTTTTCGCCGCCGCGCTCGCCGACGCGGTGGGGGAGTCGGGACGGGTGATGACCGTCGACACCTCGCGCTCGGCGACGCGGGCCGCGCGGACCGCGCTGTCCGACCTGCCGCAGGTCGACGTCGTCACCGACTCGGTCCGCCGGGCGCTGACTTCGCAGCGCGGCAAAGCGGACGTCGCCGTGCTGGATCCGCCGCGCGCCGGTGCCGGGCGCGACGTCATCGACCTGCTTGCCGCGGCCGGGGTGCCGCGCGTGGTCCACATCGGCTGCGAGGCAGCGTCTTTCGCGCGCGACATCGGCCTCTACCGCGGCCATGGCTACGCCGTCGAGAAGATCAGGGTGTTCGACGCGTTCCCGCTGACCCACCACACCGAATGCGTCGCGCTGCTGACGCTTTGAGTCCATTTCCGCGTCGAGACTGCGCTCAGAGTGTGCCCCAAGGCGTTTCGGGCGATCTACACGCAGTCTCGGTGCGAATTATTCAGGCCAACACGAAATAGCGCAGCCACAGGTACAGCGCGGACAGCGCGGCCGAGATCGCCGTCACGACCGCGCCCTTGCGGGTGAATTCCCAAAACGAGATGGGGTTGTCCGCGCGCGCAGCGAGGCCTAGCACGATGACGTTGGCGCTGGCGCCGACGGCGGTCAGATTGCCGCCGAAATCGGTCCCGATCGCGAGCGCCCACCACAACACCCCGGGGTTGACGTGGTCCCCGAGCGCCGGCACCAGGTCGGCGACGATGGGCGCCATCGTCGCGGCGTACGGAACGTTGTTGACGACCCCGCTGATCAACATCGACGCGGCCAGGATCACCATGGTGGCCAACAGGGTGTTGCCGCCGGTCGCGGTGATCGCCAGGTGCGCCAGCTGCTTGACGACGCCCGTCTTCACCAGCGCGCCGACCATGACGAACAACCCGGCGAAGAACAGCAGCGTCTCCCACTCGACGCTGGCCAGGTAGTCCGAATGTTCCAGCCGCGACACCACGATCAGGATCCCGGCGCCCAACAGCGCGACGATGGAGGGCTCCATGTGCAGCGCCGAATGCGCGATGAACGCCGCGAACACCGCCGCCAGCACGACGCCGCAGGCGACCAACAGCCGCCGATCGCGAATGGCCTCCTTCTCTTCCAGCGACATGACGTCGGCGACCCGCTCGGGGTCGACGGCGAAGGAACCGCGAAACAGGCGGGGCAGCAACAGGATCAGGACCGCCATCACGATGATCACCAGCGGCGTCAGATGCAACAGGAAGTCGTTGAACGTCAGGCCGCCCTTGCTGGCGATGATGATGTTCGGCGGGTCGCCGATCAACGTCGCCGTGCCACCGATGTTCGAGGCGAACGCCTCGGCCATCAGGAACGGCGCGGCATTGATCGCCAGCCGGTCACACACCAACAGGGTCACCGGGGCGATCAGCAACACCGTGGTGACGTTGTCGAGTAGGGCCGACGCGATGGCGGTGACGAGCACCAGCAGGATCATCACGCGCAGGGGGGAACCGCGGGCGCGCTTGGCGGACCAGATCGCGACGTACTCGAACACGCCGGTCTGGCGCAGCACGCTGACGATGATCATCATGCCGAGCAGCAAAAAGATGACGTCCCAGTCGATTCCGGTCTCATGCGAGTAGAAGACGTCGTCGGAGTTGATGATCGGCATGGCGACGACGATCGCGGCGCCGGTGAGGGCGACCAGGGTCTTGTTGACGCGGTCGCTGGCGATCAGCGCGTAGGCGACGACGAACACGACGATCGCGACGACGCTCATCGACTGTCCCGGGTGCTCAAGGCTTTTAGTGTTTGAGTGCCGCGGCCAGCAGACGGGATGCCGTGATGACGCCCACCAATGCCTCGTCCTTGACCACGGCGATCAGGGGGCTGCGCAGCCGGGCCATCACCGCGGCGACCTCGATGATGGTGTCGTCCGCGTGCGCCCACGGCACGTTGGTCAGATGGTCGGGCAGCATGTCGCCGACCGTCTTTCCGCCCAGCTTGTCCGCGGCGCGGTCGGCCATGGACTCGTTGAGCACGCCGGCCAACGAGGGGTCGTCCTGCACGTACTTCGGCACGATGAACCGGACCACCTGGGAGGCCGGCAGCACCGCGGAGGGCTTGCCGGACCCGTCGGTGACGACGATCCCGGGCAGCCGGTGCTCGGCGAGCAGGCGGGCGGCGTCGAGGGCGTCGGAGTCGACCGTCACGACCGGGAAGTCCTCGGCGAGTTCCTCGGCGCGCATGGGGGGAACAATAGTCGGGTCGTGATCCGGCCGTAGCTGCGTAGACTGACGGGATGCTGGAACAGATCCGCGGGCCCGCTGATCTGCAGTACCTCTCCCAACAGCAGCTCCGCGATCTGGCAGCCGAGATTCGGCAGTTCCTGATCCACAAGGTCGCTGCGACCGGGGGGCATCTCGGGCCCAACCTCGGCGTCGTCGAGCTGACGCTCGCGCTGCACCGGGTGTTCGACTCGCCGCACGACCCGATCATCTTCGACACCGGCCACCAGGCCTACGTGCACAAGATGCTGACCGGGCGCGCCCAGGACTTCGAGAGCCTGCGCAAGAAGGGCGGCCTGTCGGGGTATCCGTCGCGCGCCGAGAGCGAACACGACTGGGTCGAGTCCAGCCACGCCAGCGCGGCACTGTCCTACGCCGACGGCCTGGCCAAGGCGTTCGAGCTGAGCGGGCACCGCAACCGGCACGTGGTGGCCGTCGTCGGGGACGGCGCGCTCACCGGCGGCATGTGCTGGGAGGCGCTGAACAACATCGCCGCGTCCCGGCGCCCGGTGATCATCGTGGTCAACGACAACGGCCGCAGCTACGCGCCCACCATCGGCGGCGTCGCCGACCACCTGGCCACCCTGCGGCTGCAGCCCGCCTACGAGCAGGCGCTGGAGCGCGGCCGCGACATGGTCCGCTCGCTGCCCCTGTTCGGCCAGATCGCCTACCGCTTCATGCACAGCGTGAAGGCCGGCATCAAGGACTCGCTGTCGCCGCAGCTGCTGTTCACCGACCTGGGCCTGAAGTACGTCGGCCCGGTCGACGGGCACGACGAGCGCGCGGTCGAGGTGGCGCTGCGTCACGCCCGCGGCTTCGGGCGCCCGGTGATCGTGCACGTCGTCACCCGCAAGGGCATGGGCTACGCGCCGGCCCTGGACGACGAGGCCGAGCAGATGCATTCCTGCGGCGTGATCGACCCGGCCACCGGCCAGGCCACCAAGATCGCCGGACCCGGCTGGACGGCCACCTTCTCCGACGCGCTCATCGGCTACGCCCGCAAGCGCCGCGACATCGTCGCGATCACCGCCGCCATGCCCGGCCCCACCGGGCTGACGGCGTTCGGCCAACAGTTCCCGGATCGCCTGTTCGACGTCGGCATCGCCGAGCAGCACGCGATGACGTCGGCGGCCGGCCTCGCGATGGGCGGCATGCACCCGGTGGTGGCCATCTATTCGACGTTCCTCAACCGGGCCTTCGACCAGATCATGATGGACGTGGCGCTGCACCAGCTGCCCGTCACCATGGTGCTGGACCGGGCCGGGATCACCGGCTCCGACGGCGCCAGCCACAACGGCATGTGGGACCTGTCGATGCTGAACATCGTGCCCGGCATCCGGGTGGCCGCGCCGCGCGACGCGACCCGGCTGCGCGAAGAACTCGGCGAGGCCCTGGACGTCGATGACGGCCCGACGGCCCTGCGCTTCCCCAAAGGCGATGTGGGCGAAGACATTCCGGCCATCGAGCGTCGGTCCGGGGTGGACGTGCTCGCGCTGCCCGCCGAAGGGTTGAACCACGACGTGCTGCTCGTCGGCGTCGGCGCGTTCGTGCCGATGGCGTTGCAGGTGGCCAAGCGGCTGCACAACCAGGGCATCGGCGTGACGGTGATCGACCCGCGCTGGGTGCTGCCGGCGTCCGACGGCGTCGTCGAGCTGGCGGCCCAGCACAAGCTCGTCGTCACGTGCGAGGACAACGGCGTCAACGGCGGCGTGGGGTCCGCGGTGTCGGCCGCGCTGCGCCGCGCCGAGATCGACACGCCCTGCCGCGACGTCGGGCTGCCGCAGCAGTTCTACGAGCACGCCTCGCGCGGTGAGGTGCTCGCCGATTTCGGGCTGACCGACCAGGACATCGCCCGCCGCATCACCGGTTGGGTGGCGGCGCTGGGCGCCGCCGTCACCGAGGCCGAGATCCGGGAGCACCTGGACTAGTCGTCGTCGCGAGTGCATTCAGGGCTTTCCGTGTGCGCTCACGGCTTTCGGTGTGACGTGGCGGCGGGATCTCGCCGATTTTTCCGCCCAGGGCTCACACGCAATGCCCACGATTCACACTCAGCGGTCGTCGTCGTCTTCCGGCGGCTGCAACGCCCGGGCCAACACCGGGTCCACCAGCCCCCGCTGCCAGGCCCGCGCCTGCCCGGCGCGCAGGAACGCGTCGACGGCCTCGTCGGGGTCCGGTGATCCTTGCTTGAGGGTGTCCCAGTCCCAGCACAGCCGTCGCACCAGGTCGGGCGCGACCAGGTTCTCGGTGGGGACGTGCACCCGCTCCGACACTTCGCCCAGCGCGGCCCGGGCCGCCTCCAGCCGCGCGGCGGCCTCCGGTTTGCGCCGGGCCCACCGGGACGGCGGCGGCGGACCGTTGGGCGCCTCGGCCTCGTCGGGCGGGTCCTGGGTTTGCCGGGCCGCCTCCAGCGCCGCCAGCCAGACCTCGGCGCTGCGGCGCTGGTTGCGCCCCCCGAACACCGGCAACGCGACCAGGTCCTCGACCGTCTTCGGGTTGGCCAGGGCCGCGTCGATGATCGCCGAATCCGGCAGCACCCGCCTCGGCGCGATGTCGCGGCGCTGGGCGATGCGGTCGCGCGCGGTCCACAGCTCGCGGACCGCCGCCAGGCCCCGCGGGTCGCGCACCCGGTGGATGCCCGACGTACGCCGCCAGCGGTCCCGCTTCACCACCGGGGCGGCGTCCCGGGCGCCCACCTCGCGCAGGTAGTCGAATTCCTCTGCGGCCCAACCGGTTTTGCCCTGTCCGGCGAGCTCGTCGGAGATCGCCGCGCGCAGCTCGATGAGCAATTCCACGTCCAGCGCGGCGTAGTTGAGCCACTCGGCGGGCAGCGGGCGCTTGGACCAGTCGGCGGCGCCGTGGCCCTTGGCCAGCCCTTGGCCCAGCAGCCGCTCGACCATGGTCGCCAGGTTCACCCGGTCGAAGCCGGCCAGCCGCCCCGCGAGCTCCGTGTCGTAGAGCGCGGGCGGCCGCATGCCCACCTCGG
>NZ_LZKR01000060.1 GCF_001672915.1 Mycobacterium sp. 1245805.9
GGCCGGCGGCCCCGGCGGGGTCCGCCCGGGGGGGGGGCGGCGGGGGGGGGGGGGGGGCCCCGGGGATTCGCCCGGTGTGGTCTGCGGGGGGGGGGGGCGGGGGGGGGGACCGGCGCCCCCGCGCCACACCTTGCTGCTAGCGATAACGGATCGCGGCATAGACATTCATCAGCCACAACGCCAACGGGAAGATCGGCATCAGGCAGAGGTACTCGATGTATTCCACGAACTTGCGGAACAGCGGGCTGTAGATGGTGTTGGGCACCACCGCGGCCGCGGTCAGGCCCGCCGCCGGCAGCAGGACCAGGATCGCCACGCTGATCGACACCGCCAGCGGAGACTGCAACCCGAGCGCGTAGCGAACCACGATCGCGGCGACGATGAGCACCGACGTCGCGGCCAGGCTGATCGCCTGCCAACGGTCCACGTACGAGCGGCCGCGGAGCATCAGGAACCCGGCGGTGAAGCCCGCCAGGATCAGCGGCAGCCAGCGCTGGAACGTGTGCGGGTCCGACAGCGCGGTCAGCGACACGATCATCAGCACGCCGAGCCCCAACAGCAGGCCGGACAGGAACGACCGGGCGCGCTCGGCCTGCAGCACCACGTCCCGAACGGACGCGGGCCCCTCCAGGACCGGAGCGCCACCGTCGGCCCGCGCCACGGTGGTGGGCAGGTCCGGACGCGCCTCGAACACCCACCGGCTGGTGGCCGACGGGAAGACGGGCAGCCGGATTCCGGCCAACCGCCGGGACAGGGCCGGAGCCGACTGGTAGCCCAGCACGCAGACCAGCACGATGCAGGCGAAGTTGGTCACCGCGCTGGTGTTCGCGACCATGCGCGCCAGGCTGGCGATCGCCGCCACGGCGCTGATGGTCACGATCGCGGTGTAGATGGCCAGCCGACGACCGGTGAAGCGCAGGTTGAGCGACGCGCCGATCGCGAGCACGCCGAAGCCCAGCACCGCTTGTGGGGAGCCGACGCCGCCCGGCGGTGCCGAGGCCGCGGCCACCGTGAGCGGCGCGAGGCCGCTCAGCAGCATGATGTCGGCGACCAGCCGGTCCGAGTCGGTCTTCGCCCGCATCGCGAGCATGATGGCCACCGTCAGCGCGATCGCGGCGATGACCGACGAGTACACCGTGGGCAGCCACGAGTTGTGGTGCCAGCGCCACCAGCCGAGCAGACCCGACGCGGCCGTCACGCCGATCGCGACCATCGAGGCGCCGACCTGCACCGCGACAACCGGGTCGATCGCGGCGAACCGCTTGCTCAGGTTTGCCGAGACCGCGGTGGAGATGTGCTCGATGACTTGCGAGCGGTGCTCGGTGTCCGGCAGGAACCGGATCCAGAGCCGGTCGCCGTCGTAGATGTCCTGCTCGGTCAGCGACTGCGTGGCCCGCAGCGGCGTGCCGTCGACGAGGCACAGTGCCCACCGGCCGCGGCCGGTGGCCTCCAGCGGGGTTTCGCCGAGTTCGCGCAGCCGGCTGTTGACGACCTTCAACAGCGGGTCGGTCATCACCGAGACCGGGGCGTTGGCGTCGAGGAGGACGCCGATCTGGACGCCCTCGCCGGCCATGACGCCGACGACTACCGCCCGAGGCTGTGCGATTCCCTCGATGTCTGCCTGTAGGGCATCAGCTACGCCGACCGCGGTCATCGCCCCGCACCCCCTGCCATTGTGAACGTGTAACCCCGTGTCGCCAGGAGCTCGACGGCCCCGGACGCCTCACTCGCCGAGGCGCTGCGGCCCCCTGAGAGGTACAGCTTGACCATTTCGGATTTCATCTGCCTCGCCTTGCGTTAAGGAGTTGTGGTGACACTGCTTTGAAGATTTGCTGTGATGATTCTAGAGAAGTATGCCGTCTTCGCATCCCGACCGCATGTTGTCGGCAAAAGCGTTGGTAAAGTTTATGTTTCGCGGCCATGTCACACCCTGCTATGGGTTTTCCACTCGCCGTAGGGCAGCGTGTCCAGCACGGTCTTGATGCCCACCTGCACCAGTTGGGGGGTTGCCGGGCAGATCGCCAACCAGGCCTCCCCCGAACCCGCCGTGCGCGCTTGCTGATACAGCGCGATGCGGCCGCCCGAACCGTCCTTCAGCGACAGGACCGAGGCGCTGGGGCCCTTGGCGTCGTCCCGGTACTGGCGCGCGTAGACGGCGACCTCGGCGGCGGGGTCGGACAGGGCCTGGCCCAGCGCGGCCACCGTCGCGGCGCTGATGCCCATCCGTCGCAGATCCCCGCCGGAAAAGACGTTGAAGCCGGATTCCTGCCAGGACTTGGTCGCCTCCAGCATCTCCTCCAGCGGCACGTTGACCGCGTTGATCGCCGCCGGCTCCGCGTGGTGGATCGACTCCAGACCGTCGATCACCAACGACGCGATCGAGGCGCTGTCGGCCACGGCGACGTCGTCGACGGTGATGTCGCTGCCCACCCGCACGGCAGACACCCAGTGCTGGCCGCGGCGGGCCAGCACCACGCGGAACTCGTTGTCGGGAATGTCGCGCGAGCCGGGTGGCTGGTTCTCGTCGTCGACGACTCCGTAGAGCAGCTTGCCCCGAGACAGCAAGGCCACGACCTCGAGGTCGGGCGCGGCGAGGACCCGCATTCGAGCGGCGACTTGTTCGTGCACCTCGTCGCCGACCACGATGCCCTGCTCACGCATCACCGCCATTCCGGGGTGTTCGTTGAGCCAGTCGCTCGAGTCGGTGGACACGAACGGGCGGCAGCGCAATTCGGGCGCGACGTGACGAATGTCGAGCAGCGCCTGAAGCATCCAGAAGCCGTCGACGTTGACGGTGATGTCGGTGCGGGTGCTCTGTTGGTCCATCAATAGCCTCAGAAGTGGTCGAAGTTACGGAAACCGCAGGACGCGGCAGCACACCACATAATAGGTG
>NZ_LZKR01000061.1 GCF_001672915.1 Mycobacterium sp. 1245805.9
GGGGGGGGGGGGGGGGGGGGGGGGGGGGGGGGTGGGGGGGGGGGGGGGGGGGGGGGGGGGGGGGGGCGCGCCCCCCCCCCCGCGCCGGCCGGTGGGACGGGGGGCGCCGGCGGCACCGGCGGGGCGGGCGGAGTTGGTGGCGCGGGCGCCGGCGGGGCCAGCGGCAATGGCGGTGTCGGCGGCAACGGCGGCGACGGGGGCGCCGGCGGGAACGACGCTGCCTCCTATTTCGGCGGTCAAGGGGGCAGCGGCGGTGCCGGTGGCCAAGGCGGTGCGAGCGGAGCGATCGGCGCCGGCGGGACGGTGGGCGCCGGCGGCGCCGGCGGGCGAGGCGGCGCCGGTGGCGTCGGCGGCGCCGACGTGGCGGGATTGTTCGCCGGCCAAGGGGGCACGGGCGGCAGCGGCGGCCAGGGCGGCGCCACCAGCGGCGGAATCAACGGCAGCGGCGGCCAGGGTGGGACCGGCGGCGAGGGTGGAGCCGGACTGAGCGGCCCGAGCAACTTCGGCATCGGCGGTGAGGGTGGCGCGGGTGGCACCGGCGGGCAGGGCGGCACGGTCGGCACGGGCGGTGTCGGGGGCGCCGCGGGCGCCGGAGGCACCGGCGGCCAGGGTGGCGCCGGCGGCACCGCAACCTACATCGGTGGTGACGGTGGCAACGGTGGCCTCGGCGGCCAGGGCGGGACGGGTGGCACCGGTACCACACCCGGCGGAACGGCTTCTCCCGGCGGCGCCGGCGGTCAAGGCGGTCAGGGCGGCACAGGCGGCGCCGGCACGAGCCGCTTCGGCGGCGGCGGCCAGGGCGGTCAGGGTGGCGGAGGCGGTCAGGGCGGCACCGGCGGCGCCGGCTACGCCGACGACGGCAGCAACGACGCCGGTGCCGGTGGCAGCGGTGGCACCGGCGGCCAAGGCGGCGCCAGCGGGGCCGCCGGCGCGGGCAACTTCGTGCAAAGCGCCGGTGCGGCCGGCGGCGGTGGCACCGGTGGTACGGGGGGTCAAGGCGGCGCGGCCGCGGCCGGCACTCATTCCGCCGGCGCGGGAGGTCAAGGCGGCACCGGCGGACAAGGCGGCATTACCACCGTCGGGACCAACGCCGCAGGCGGCGATGGCGGCGTTGGTGGGCAAGGCGGCACCGGTGGGTCTGGCACCCCGGACGGCGGCAGCAACGACGCCGGTACCGGCGGCCAAGGCGGTGTCGGCGGCCGGGGAGGTGCCGGTGGCGCCGCCGGCACGGGTGGCACCGGCGGTGCGGTGGGCGACGGCGGTACCGGCGGCAAAGGCGGTGCCGGCGGTCAAGGTGGCGCCGGCGCGGTCGGGACCGGCGACGTCGGCGGTCACGGCGGCCTGGGCGGGATAGGCGGCCAGGGTGGCGGCACCAGCGGTGGCGTCAACGGCAGTGGCGGCGCCGGCGGCATCGGTGGCGAAGGGGGCAGCGGCGGCTCTGGCACCGCGGACGACGGGACCAACGATGCCGGCGTCGGCGGCGCCGGCGGTACGGGTGGTCAAGGCGGAACCGGTGGTGCGACCGGGACTGGCGGCAGCGGCGGCGCGTGGGGCGCCGCCGGCAACGGCGGCTCGGGCGGGACGGGCGGTCTCGGCGGCAGCACCGCCCGAAGCGGCGACACCGCAGGCGCGGGTGGCCAGGGCGGGCAAGGCGGCCAGGGCGGCACCGGCGTTGATGGCACAACGCCCAGTGGCAGCGGCTTGATCGGCGGCCAAGGCGGTCAGGGTGGCCAGGGCGGCGCCGGCGGCAACGCGAGCAACGGCGGCGTCGACGGTTCCGGCGGCCGCGGTGGCCAAGGGGGACAGGGTGGTACCGGCGGCGCCGGATATGCCGACGACGGCGGCAATGACGCTGGCACTGGAGGCATGGGCGGCCAAGGAGGTCAAGGCGGTGCCGGCGGCGCGGTTGGCAGCGGCGGCGTCGCGGGCGGGACCGCGGGTGCTGTCGGCGCTGGCGGCACCGGCGGCACGGGTGGCCAGGGCGGCGCAACCACAACCATTGGCGACGTCGCCGGCACCGGCGGCCGCGGTGGTCAAGGCGGTACCGGTATCGACAACGCCACGGCCGGCGGCACGGGCTTCGCCGGGGGCCAGGGCGGCGCCGGCGGGACCGGCGGCTCCGCCATCTCTGGGGCGACCAACGGCAGCGGCGGCCAGGGCGGCGAGGGCGGCACCGGCGGTGTCGGGGGCGCCGGCCACGCCGACGACGGCACCAACGACGCGGGCACCGGCGGCATCGGCGGCACCGGCGGCCAGGGCGGGACCGGCGGCGCTGCCGGCGCCGGCGGAGATGGCGGCACGGTGGGCGCCGCGGGCACCGGCGGCACGGGTGGCCAAGGCGGCCAGGGTGGTCTCACCAACGGCGGCACCAACGGCAGCGGCGGGCAGGGCGGCCAAGGCGGGCAAGGCGGAACCGGCGCTGTTGGCGTTAATGACGACGGCAGCGACGATGCGGGCGTAGGCGGCGCCGGAGGCATGGGTGGCCAGGGCGGGACCGGCGGCGCGATGGGCACTGGCGGCAGCGGTGGGACTACAGGCGTCGCGGGCTCGGGTGGCGCCGGCGGGACCGGCGGCCAAGGCGGCGCGACCTCGCACAGCGGTGACACCGCCGGTGCCGGTGGCCGGGGCGGTCAGGGCGGCCAGGGCGGCACCGGCACCAACGGCACCACCCCCTTCGGCAGTGGCCTCGCCGGTGGGCAAGCCGGCCAGGGCGGCCAGGGCGGCCAAGGCGGCAACGCCGTGTCGGGCGCAATCAACGGCAGCGGCGGCCAGGGCGGGCACGGCGGCGAAGGCGGGACCGGCGGCGCGGGATACAACGACGACGGCACTAACGATGCAGGCAGTGCCGGTATGGGTGGCACTGGGGGCAAGGGCGGCGGCGGCGGGGCGGCCGGCACCGGCGGCAGCGGCGGCACGGCGGGCGCCGGTGGCTTTGCCGGCACCGGCGGCACGGGTGGCACGGGCGGTACTGCCGCCTCCGCCGGTAACGTCGCCCGTCCTGGTGGCCAGGGCGGTCAGGGTGGCCAGGGCGCTGACGGCAATACGCCATTCGGCAGCGGCGCGACCGGCGGTCAAGGCGGCCAGGGTGGCGCCGACACTGGAGGCGGTGCGGGCGCAGGCGGCCAAGGTGGTGCCGGCGGCACCGGCTACGCCGACGACGGCACCAACGATGCCGGTGCGGGCGGCCAGGGCGGCCTAGGCGGCCAAGGCGGGCAAGGCGGCGTCGCGGGCGCCGGCGGCGCAGGCGGCACCGGCGGCCAGGGCGGCGCCACCACCTACAGCGGACATACCGCCGGCCAGGGCGGCCAGGGCGGTAAAGGCGGACAGGGCGGTGACGGCGTCTACGGCTCCACCGACTTGGGCAGCTACGGCGGTCAGGGCACCGGCGGCGGGCTAGGCGGGCATGGCGGCCAAGGCGGCGAAGGCGGCAGCGCCGTCTCCGGCGCCATCAACGGCAGCGGCGGCCAGGGCGGTCAGGGCGGCACCGGTGGCATGGGCGGCCCCGGCGGCCGAGGATACGCCGGCGCGGGTTACGGCGGCGATGGCGGTCAGGGCGGTACCGGAGGCGAAGGTGGCGTGGCGGGCAGCGGCGGCAGTGGCGGCGATGCGGGCGACGCGGGTATTGGAGGTACCGGCGGGACCGGCGGCACCGGAGGCACCTCGACCCAGGGCTTTTGGGCCCCTGGTGGAATCGGCGGCCATGGAGGGACTGGCGGCGCCGGCTACAACGACGACGGCACCAACGATGCCGGTTTCGGCGGCCAGGGCGGCCTAGGCGGCGCAGGCGGCGCGGGCGGCACCAACGGCGCGGGCGGGGTCGGGGGCACCGGCGGCCAGGGCGGCGCCACGACCTACAGCGGACACACGGCCGGTGCGGGCGGCCAGGGCGGCACCGGCGGCGCCAACACTGGGGGCGGCGCCGGTCAGGGTGGCACCGGTGGTCAAGGCGGGGACGACCTTGGCGCGACGGGTGGCGCCGGGGGTGCTGGTGGCGAGGGTGGTCAGGGCGGCGATGGTGGCGGTCAGGCTGGCACTGGTGGTCAGGGCGGGGCCAACCTGGGCACGGGTGGTACCGGGGGTGCTGGTGGCGTTGGTGGTCAGGGTGGTGTTGGTAGTCAGGGTGGTGTTGGTGGTCAGGGCGGGGCCAACTTGGGCGCTGGCGGTACTGGGGGTGCTGGTGGCGTTGGTGGTCAGGGCGGTGTCGGTGGCGGGCAGGGTGGCATTGGTGGTCAAGGCGGCGCCGACCTCGTCAACACCGGCGGTACCGGGGGCGCTGGCGGTCAAGGCGGCGCAGGCACGAATGGCAATGGGTCTGGCGACACGGGCGGCAACGGCGGCGCCGGCGGCCGAGGAGGCTCCTCCACCAGCGGCGTTGGCGGTGCCGGCGGAACCGGTGGCCAGGCCGGCGCCGGTTACAACGACGACGGCAGCGGCGACGCCGGGGCGGGTGGAACCGGTGGCGCGGGCGGCGTAGGCGGTGCTGGCGCAAGTACCGGCGGCTCCGGCGGTCAGGGCGGGTCCGGCGGCCAAGGTGGCGCCAACATCACCGATGGCGGTGCCGCCGGGTCGGGAGGCCAGGGCGGCGTCGGTGGTCAAGGCGGCGCCGGCAGCACGTCCGGCACCGGCGGTAAAGGCGGCAGCGGAGGCGAAGGCGGGGCCGACACCAGCAACACCGGCGGCATGGGTGGCGCCGGTGGCGCCGGCGGCGCCGGCGGGGCCGGCCACGCCGGCGCCGATAGTGCAACTCCCGGTGGCTCGGGCGCCTCGGGTGGCCTCGGCGGCGCTGGCGGTAGTGGCGGTGCCGGCGGCGCCTCCACCTCTGGCACCAATGGGAACGGCGGCGCTGGCGGCACCGGGGGCCAGGGCGGCACCGGTGGCGTCGGCTACAACGACGACGGCAGCGGCGACGCCGGGTCGGGCGGCACCGGCGGAGTTGGGGGCGCCGGCGGCCAGGGCGGCGCCCCCGGTACCGGCACCGCTGACGCCGGCAGCGCGGGCACCGCCGGCGCCGGCGGGCGTGGCGGCACTGGTGGCCTGGGTGGTGCTGTGAGCGCGCTCGACGGCACGGCTGGCGCCGGCGGGCAGGGCGGCGCGGGAGGCCAAGGCGGGGAAGGCGATGGCGGCTCCGGCGTCGCAGGCGTTGGCGGGCAAGGTGGCACCGGCGGGCAAGGTGGCGCGGCGACCGCCGTCGGCGAGACGGCCGGCACCGGAGGCCAGGGCGGCGCCGGCGGCCAAGGCGGGACCGACACCGGCGGCGGTGCGGGCACCGGAGGTCTTGGCGGCACCGGCGGGCAGGGCGGCACCGGCGGCAACAGCTCGACGCCCAACGGCGCGGGCGGCGCGGGCGGCCAGGGCGGTGTCGGCGGGAACGGCGGTCAGGGTGGCGCGTCCACCTTTGGCGCCAATGGCAATGGAGGGACCGCCGGTACGGGCGGCCAGGGCGGCACCGGCGGAGCCGGCTACCACGACGACGGCCACAACGATGCCGGGGCCGGTGGGGCGGGTCGCACCGGCGGTGTCGGCGGCCAAGCCGGGATGGCCGGCACTGGGACGGGGAGCGGCAGCCTGGGCGTCGCTGGCAGTGGTGGGCAGGGCGGCACCGGCGGCCAGGGCGGTGGGGCGGCCACTGTTGCCGACGCCGCCGGCCAAGGGGGCCAAGGTGGTTCGGGTGGTCGCGGCGGCGCGGACACCGGCGGCGGCGCAGGCACCGGTGGCCAAGGCGGTGCGGGCGGCCAGGGCGGCGACGGTGCCTCCACTTCCGTCACCTGGGCCCAGGGTGGTGCCGGCGGCACTGGCGGGCAAGGTGGCACCGGCGGCCAGGGCGGCGCCTCCGACTCGGGCATCAACGGCAACGGCGGGGTCGGCGGCACCGGCGGGCAAGGCGGCACCGGCGGCGCGGGCGGCCCCGACGGGACAAATGCGAGGGGTGCTCTACTCCAGGGCGGCCCCGGCGGCATAGCCGGCCAAGGTGGCCAGGGCGGCTTCGGCGGTGCTGCCGGTGGCGGCGCCGGCGATGCGGGCAGCGTCGGGGCCGGCGGCCAAGGCGGCCAAGGCGGCACCGGCGGCCGAGGCGGCGCGCGTTTCCCCTCCCTCTGGGGCGGAATAGGCGGGCAGGGTGGTGTCGGCGGCCACGGCGGCGCCGCCGACTCGGGCGCCATCAACGGCAGCGGCGGCCAGGGCGGGCACGGCGGCGAAGGCGG
>NZ_LZKR01000062.1 GCF_001672915.1 Mycobacterium sp. 1245805.9
CTCACTTCGCGGGCAGCGCAGTCCGCCGGATTCTCACCCGGCTCGACGATTCCCGTCACCGCCGTCCAAGCGCCGTTATCGGAACGCTTGACCAACAACACTTTTCGGTCGCGGATCGTGACCGCCGTGATGCCGGGCAACCACAACGGCGCGTTGCCGACGGCGCGACGAAGCTCAACGATGAAGTCGGGGATCGGCATTCACCGAGTGTGCGTTGACGGCGTTTGGGTGTGAAGCCCGGGCGAGGATTGTGCGTCCAGGGCGCCCTGGATGCACACGCAATTAGCGCGCGGCGACCACCTCGTCGGCTACGCCCAGCGCCAGCGCCATGATCGACAGCTGCGGGTTCACCTCCGGGCAGCTGGGCAGGATCGACGCGTCGGCGACCCACACGCCGTCCACGCCGCGCAGCCGCCCGGTTTCGTCGACGGGGCACAGCTGGTCGTCGGCGCCCGCGGCCGCGGTTCCGGTGGGGTGGAACGCGGCCAGGTGCAGGCCTCGCGCGTCGCTTCGGCCCAGCGCCTCGCGCAGCGCGGGCTGCGATGTCACCGCCGGCACGCCGGGCAGGCCGGTCAGCACCTCGACGGCGCCCGCGGTGAACAGCAGCCGGCCCATGGCCTCGATCGCAACCATCAGCTTGGCGGCGTCGGCCCGGGCGAGGTTGTAGCGCACCAGCGTCTCGCCGCGCACGGACGACACCGAGCCAACGCCCCGATCGGCCACCATCGCGCCGAACGTCGCGACCTGGGGCGCGCGGTCCAGCCAGCCGAGCAGCTCGGCGCCGTAGCCGGGATAGACCATCGAGCCCATCCCCGGCGGCGTGGAGGTCGCTTCGATGAGCACGCCATGGGACTCGTGAAACTCGTGGACGGCCGCGCTTTGCAGGACCCCGTGCCAGGCGACGACGTCGTCGTCGAACCGGCCGGCGAGCATCATCGCCGGATGCAGCGCGAGGTTTCTGCCGAGGCGCGGGTGCGCGCCAAAACCGCTGCGCCGCAACAACCCCGGCGTTTCGGTGGCGCCGGCGGCGATGACGACGGTGTCCGCGAGGACGTCCAGGGACGTGCCGTCGGGGCGGCGGGCCCGCACGCCTCGGGCGCGACCGTGCCGGTGCAGCACCCGCTCGACGCGGGCATGCGAGATGATCCGCGCCCCGGCGGCACACGCCTGCGGTAACGCGTTGAGGTGCACGCCGAACTTGGCGTTTCGCGGGCAGCCGATCGCACACTGGCAACAGCCTTCGCAGCCCGGCGCGTTGCGCGGGATCGGCGCCGCCCGCCAGCCCAGCGTCGTCGCGGCGTCCAGCAGCAGCCGCCCGTTGCGGCCCATGATCTCCAGCGGCACCGGCGCCACCCGCAGCGTGCGCTCGACGTCGTCGAGGCGCTCGGCCAGCCGGTCCGGATCGGCCAGGCGCAGGCCGAAGTCCTCGCGCCAGCGCCGCACCACGCCGGGCGGCGGGCGGTAACAGGTGCCGGAGTTCACCACCGTGGTGCCCCCGACCGCCCGGCCGATGGGCAACACCACCGACGGGCGGCCCAGCGCAACGGTGGCCCCCGCGCCGCGGTACAGGCCGGCGTAGCGGTCGATCGGGTGGGTGCTGCGGAATTCCTCGACCGTCCAGCGGCGTCCCTCCTCGAGCACGACGGTGTCGAGGCCCGCCCGGGCCAGGGTGCGGGCCACCATCGCGCCGCCGGCGCCGGCCCCCACGACCACGGCGTCGGCGGCGACGATGGAGCGGCTTTCGGTCGACGGGATGATCGTCAGGGCCGCACCGGGGCGTGCGATGTCGTGTCGCTGGGCGCGCGAAAGCAGTTCGGGTGCATAGGTTTCCGCGCCGTTGGCGAGCAACACGACCGCCTTCATCGCCTCGACGGCCGCTCCGGCGTCCGGGCCGAGCGCCGCGACCCGCCGCAGCACCCGGTCCCGTTGGCCGGCGTCGAGCCGCGACAGTGAGCGCCCGCTGGTGAGGTAGCTGGCCGCCGCGACCGAGAGCAGTCCGGCCCGCACGGCCCACCGGGAGGTCGCGGGCAGCCGGTTCAGGTAGCGGTCGACGCGCTCGACGAGCTGGGCCGGGGCCGGGCCGCCGAACTCCTCGGGGAGCAGCGCGGCGCCGAACGACGCGGCGAGACGGCTCATACGATGCGCCCGAGCCGGCGCCCCAGCTTGATGAAGAACGGATAGGTGGCGAAGATGGCGCCCGCCGCCGCGTGCAGCGGCCAGCCCGCCCGAGCGGTATCGACGCCGAAAACGCCGCTGTTCCACATGAAGTCGCGCCCGTTGCGGGCGCGGAAGGGGCGCCACAGCACGCCGAGGCCGGGCACGTTGTTGTAGAGCCCGAACGAGCCGCCGAAGAAGACTCCGAGCGTGGCGGCCTCGGCCAGATCGCGGCGGTCCGACGGAACTCGGCGCTCGATGAGCACTCCGGCGGCGAAGAGCAGGGGTGGGTCGAGGGCAAAGCTCACGTGGGGATCCTTTCGTTGATCTCCGGTGCCTCGGCGCCGCGCAGCCCGACCTCGGCATGCCCGGTTCCCAGCACCGACCAGTGCCGGTCGTCGATTTCGATGTGGATGTCGGCCTGCTCGGTGTTCGTGCACACCGCGCGGGCGCCGTCGGGGTCCGTGTAGCCCAGGCTCACGCACCTCTCCGGTGGTTGGTCGACGCGGATGAGCACCCGCCGACCCCCGATGCGTCCCTCCAGCTGCCAGTGCCGCACGCCCAGCGTCGTGCGCACCCGCAGCGACGGCAACGGGCCTGTGGGCCAATCCTTTCCGTCGATGCGGAAGCGGACGAACGCCATCGGCGCGAGCCTGCGCAGCCCCGGCTTGTGGGAGACGGCCGTAACCGCCTCCATGACGTCGCCGTCGCCGAGGTCGGCGTGGATCCATCCCCAGCGCCGGGCGTTGCCGTGCCCGTAGATGTGGGCGACGGCCCCGCGCCAGCCGTCGACGTGGACCGCGGCATCGGTGACGGTCAAGGAGCCGGCGAACTCGGCGGTGGGCGCCAGGACCACCTGCGCGCCGGGCAGCAGCTCGCGCTCCCAGGCAGCGCGGGGGAACGTCCACAGCGGCGTGCCGGCGTCCTTCCACGACAGGTCCCACGCGAGCGATCCGGCGCTGCCGGCCAGCTTTTCCTGGGACGCGCGCACGCCGGCCGCGTCGAACCAGGCCGCTCCCGCCGCCGGCGACGTGGGTTCGGGACCGAACCGTTCGGTGCGCGGCGGGCCGTCGGGCGGGAACCAGGTCGCCCAGCCGTGCGCGTAGGGAGCGTCCGCCGCGTGCACCGGTGCCACGGTCTCGCAGTGGATCCACAGCCCGGCGTGCGTCACCGGGTCCGACAGGGTGGCGTACCAGACTTCCAGGCGGCCGGCCTTGCCCCGCCAACGCGGGGCCGTGGCCGATCGCATCTCGTCATCCATGTGCTCACCTCCGATTGGGGCGCGCAGGCGTGCTTGCTGCCCCGCGCCCGGTTCGTCCACTATATTGGTTGAGCCAATGAACCAGTCAAGTGCGCTGCAGCCGCCGGATCGACAGCGGGTCGATGAACAGATCGCCGCGACGATCGCCGACGCGATCCTCGACGGCGCCTTCCCGCCCGGATCCACGCTGCCGCCCGAGCGCGAGCTGGCCGAGCAGCTCAACGTGAACCGCACGTCGCTGCGACTGGGTCTGGCCCGCCTGCAGCAGATGGGTCTCATCGAGGCCCGGCACGGCAGCGGCAACGTGGTGCGCGACCCCGAGGCGCTCACCCATCCCGCGGTCGTGGAGGCGCTGGTCCGCAGGCTCGGCCCGGAGTTCCTGGCCGAACTGTTGGAGATCCGGGCGGCGCTGGGCCCGTTGATCGGGCGGTTGGCCGCGCAGCGGGGCGCGCCGGAGGATGCCGGGGCGCTGCGCGCCGCGCTGGCGGCGGTGGCCGGCGCCGACGGGCCCGCGGCGCTGCAGGCCGCCGACGTCGCCTACTTCCGGGTGCTCATCCACACCAGCCGCAACCGCGCGCTGGGTCTGATGTACCGCTGGGTCGAGCACGCGTTCGGCGGCCGCGAGCACGAGCTCACCGCGGCCTACGAGGACGCCGCCCCGGCCGCCGCCGACCTGCGGGCGATCACCGACGCGGTGCTGGCGCGCGACGGCGAGGCGGCCGCCGCGGCGGTCGAGGGCTACCTAAACGCCAGCGCGCTGCGAATGGTGTTGGCGTACCGGAAAACTCACGAGACCTGAGCCGGGGCTCCGGGCTACTCGGCGACCCGGGTGGCCGGGTGCACGGCGATCAGCCCTAACTTGCTGCGGCGCTTGCACATTGCCGCCAGCTCGGCGTAGGCCTTCGCGCCCAGCAGCTCGGTGAGCTCGTCGGCCAGGCTTTCCCAGACCTGCTTGGCGCCGACGTGGGCGGCCGGATCGCCGGTGCAATACCAGTGCAGGTCCGCGCCGCCGGAACCCCAGCCGCGGCGATCGTATTCGGTGACCCAGGTTTTGAGGATTTCCGTGCCGTCGGGCCGGGTCACCCACTCCTGGCTGCGCCGGATGGGCAGCTGCCAGCAGACGTCGGGCTTCATGGTCAGCGGGGCCACACCGAGCTTGAGGGCCTTGGTGTGCAGGGCGCATCCCGTGCCGCCGGCGAAGCCCGGCCGGTTGAGGAAGATGCAGGCGTCCTTGTGCTTGCGGGTGCGGTACTGGGGCTGGCCGTCGTGCTCGTCGAGTTCCAGATAACCCTTGCGGCCCAAGCCTTTTTCACGGAGCTGCCAGTCGTCGTCGGTCAGCGTCTTGACCGCATCATCGAGCCGGGCGCGGTCGTCGTCGTCGGACAAGAACGCGCCGTGCGAGCAACACCCGTCGTCCGGGCGGCCCTCGACGGTGCCACGGCATGCCGGGGTGCCGAACACGCACGTCCAACGCGACAGCAGCCAGGTCAGGTCGGCTGCGATGAGGTGCTCGGGGTTGTCCGGGTCGTAGAACTCCACCCATTCGCGGGCGAAGTCCAACTCGACCTCCTCACCCGGTCGCGGATGCGAATTCGCCATTTTGTCAACGTTAGTCCACGATTCCGCCTGGTGACGCCGCTGACACACGGCCGCCCTCCGCGGCGCACCCTCAGCAGCCCGACTAGGCCGATTGCCGGCCTCCACCTCGCGCCGCTGCGCGGCGCGCATCGTCAGCCGACTAGGTTGTTTCTGTGCGGTTAGGTGTGCTCGACGTGGGCAGCAACACAGTCCACCTGTTGGTGGTTGATGCCCACCGCGGTGGGCATCCGACACCCATGAGTTCGACGAAGGCCACCCTGCGCCTCTCGGAGTCGATCGACAGCTCGGGAAAGATCACCAAGCGCGGCGCCGACAAGTTGGTCTCGACGATCGAGGAGTTCGCCAAGATCGCGGACAGCTCCGGCTGCGAGGAGCTGATGGCCTTCGCCACATCGGCCGTCCGCGACGCCGAGAACTCCGACGACGTGCTGGCGCGGGTGCGCAAGGAGGCCGGCGTCGAGCTGGAGGTGCTGCGCGGCGTCGACGAGTCGCGGCTGACGTTCCTGGCGGTGCGCCGGTGGTACGGGTGGAGCGCCGGGCGAATCATCAACCTCGACATCGGCGGGGGCTCGCTGGAAATGTCCAGCGGCGTCGACGAGGAGCCCGAGGTCGCGCTGTCGCTGCCGCTGGGCGCGGGGCGCTTGACCCGCGAATGGTTGCCCGACGACCCGCCCGGGCGGCGCCGCGTGGCGATGCTGCGCGACTGGCTGGACGCCGAACTCGCGGAAGCCTGCGAGACGGTGCTCGACGCCGGCGCTCCCGATCTCGCGGTCGCCACGTCGAAGACGTTTCGTTCGCTAGCGCGGCTCACCGGGGCGGCGCCGTCGGCGGCCGGGCCGCGGGTGAAGCGGACGCTGACAGCAAACGGCCTCAGACAACTCATATCTTTCATCTCTAGGATGACGACCGCTGACCGGGCTGAATTGGAAGGAGTGAGCGCCGAGCGGGCACCCCAGATCGTGGCGGGCGCCCTGGTGGCCGAGGCGAGTATGCGAGTGCTGTCGATCGAAGCGGTGGACATTTGCCCGTGGGCGTTGCGGGAGGGTCTCATCTTGCGAAAACTCGACAGTGAGGCTGACGGAACTGCACTCGTCGAGACTTCGGTGCGAGATGCTGGAGGTCAGAAAGCTGATCGGAACACCAACCGATCGAAGGGCGACAAATCATGAGCGGACCACACTCCGAGACCGAGAGCCCTGGCACTCGGCCGATCTCGGTGGCCGAACTCCTGGCCAGGAATGGAACGATCGGCGAACCGTCGGTCTCCCGGCGGCGCCGCCGTCGGCGCGGCGACAGCGACGCGGTCACCGTCGCCGAGCTCACCGGCGAGATCCCGGTCATCCGTGACGACGAACCCGAACCTCCGGCCAGCACGACGGTCCGGGCCGCCGAGCCGGTCACCGAGGAGCAGCCGAAAGCCCCGTACTGGTCCGAACCCGAGCCGCGCTGGCCCAAGTCACCGCCCCAGCCGCAACGGCTGACCGGACCCGAGCGCAGCTCCTACCCGCGACCCCTGCGGCACGCCGACGCGCCCGCCGACCGGACCGGGCAGTCCGGCGCCGAGGGCATGAGCCCGGACCCGGTCGACCACTACTCCGACATCCCGGTGGACGTGATGGACTCCGAGGTGCGCGAGGCCGAGCCCGCGTCCGAAGATTCCGCCTACGTGCGCTCCTACCTGCAGTCGGACTCCACGCTGTTCGGCGGGCAGACGCTGGCCGACGAGGTGGCCCGGCGCCGCGGTGCCGAGCGGGGCGCCGCCGCGCGCACCGAAGAAGAGGTCGACGACGACCGCCTCGGCATCGAGGCCGAGCCCGCGCATGAGGCGCCCGGCAGGCTGCAGTCGCTGTGGCGAGGAACGCTGATCGTGTTGCAGTCGATGCTGGCCGTCGCGTTCGGCGCCGGGCTATTCGTCGCGTTCGACGAGCTGTGGCGCTGGAACAGCATCGTGGCTTTGGTGCTTACGGTGCTGGTCATTCTCGGCCTGGTGGTCGGTGTCCGGGTGGTCCGCAAGACCGAGGACATCGCCAGCAGCCTGATCGCCATCGCGGTCGGCGCGCTGATCACCCTGGGACCGTTGGTGCTGTCGTTGCAGTCGGGCTAGGCGCCACCACCGACAGTGCGCCCAGCCATCAAAGTCGGCCTATCGACGGCCTCGGTCTATCCGTTGCGGGCCGAGGCCGCCTTCGAGTATGCGGCCAGGCTCGGGTACGACGGCGTCGAGCTGATGGTCTGGAGCGAATCGGTCAGCCAGGACATCGCCGCGGTCAAGAAGCTGTCCCAGCGCTATCGCGTGCCGGTGCTGTCCGTGCACGCACCCTGCCTGCTGATCTCGCAGCGGGTCTGGGGTGCCAACCCGATTCCCAAGCTGGACCGCAGCGTGCGGGCCGCCGAACAACTCGACGCCCAGACCGTCGTCGTGCATCCGCCGTTCCGCTGGCAGCGGCGCTACGCCGAGGGGTTCAGTGACCAGGTCGCCGCGCTGGAGGCGTCCAGCGGCGTCAAGGTCGCCGTGGAGAACATGTTCCCGTTTCGGGCCGACCGGTTCTTCGGCGCCGGCCAGTCCCTGGAACGGATGCGCAGGCGGGGCGGCGGACCGGGCCCGGCGATCTCGGCGTTCGCGCCGTCCTACGACCCGCTGGACGGCAACCACGCGAATTACACGCTCGACCTCTCCCACACGGCGACCGCGGGCACCGATTCGCTGGACATGGCCCAGCGGATGGGTGAGGGCCTGACCCACCTTCACCTGTGCGACGGCAGCGGCCTGCCCGCCGACGAGCACCTGGTGCCCGGGCACGGCACGCAACCCACCGCCGAGGTCTGCCAGATGCTGGCCGGCGGCCGCTTCGCCGGCCACGTGATCCTGGAGGTGTCGACGTCCAGCGCGCGTTCGGCGCACGAGCGGGAAGCCATGCTTCTCGAGTCGCTGCAGTTCGCGCGCACCCACCTGATGCGGTGATCCGCGACAGACCACCCAGGAGAAGATGAACGCGTTATTCACCGCCGCGATGACGTTGCGGGAGGCCGGCCCCGGCATGTACGAGGGCGAGCTGGACAAGCACTGGACCATCGGGCCCAAGGTGCACGGTGGCGCGATGCTGGCGCTGTGCGCCAACGCCGCGCGGACCGCGTGCGGCCGGGGCGCCGACGGGCCCCAACCGGTGGCCGTGTCCGCGAGCTTCCTGGGGGCGCCGGACCCCGGGCCCATGCGGCTGCTGACCTCCTTCCGCAAGCGCGGCCGGCGGGTCAGCGTCGTCGACGTCGAGCTCATGCAGGGCGAGCGCACCGCGGTGCACGCCGTCGTCAACCTGGGCCAGCCCGAGCACTATCCCCCGGACGGCTCGCACGCGCCCCTCCTGTCGGCGAACCCGGTCCTGGACCTGATGGCGCCCGAGCCGCCCGACGACGTCGAGCCGATCGGCCCGGGCCACCCGCTGGCCGGCCTGGTGCACCTGGGCGAGGGCTGCGACGTGCGGCCGCTGCTGTCAACGATGCGGCCCCGCGACGGGCACCCGCCGGTGATCCAGGTGTGGGCGCGCCCCCGCGACGTGGCCCCGGACGCGCTGTTCGCGCTCATGTGCGGGGATGTGTCGGCGCCGGTGACGTTCGCCGTGGACCGCACCGGCTGGGCGCCCACCATCCAGCTGACGGCCTTCCTGCGCGCGTTGCCCGCCGACGGCTGGCTGCGAATCATCGCCACCTGCGTGGAGATCGGGCACGACTGGTTCGACGAGGACCACATCGTCGTCGACCAGCTGGGTCGCCTGGTGGTCCAGACGCGCCAGCTGGCCATGGTGCCCGCCGCTCGTTAGCGCCGGCTGTCTGGAATGCTTTCGGGCATGGCGAGAATCGCGATCATCGGCGGCGGCAGCATCGGCGAGGCGCTGCTGTCGGGCCTGCTGCGCGCCGGCCGCCAGGTCAAGGACCTGGTGGTGGCCGAGCGAGTGCCCGAGCGCGCCAAGTACCTCGCGGAAACCTATTCGGTGCGTGTGGCGTCGGTCGCGGAAGCGGTGGACTACGCGACGTTCATCGTCGTCGCGGTCAAGCCGGCCGACGTCGAGACGGTGCTCGGGGAGCTGGTCCAGGCGGCCGGCGCGGCCGAGACGGACAGCGCCGAGCAGGTGTTCGTCACCGTCGCCGCCGGCATCACGATCACCTACTTCGAATCCAAGCTGCCGGCCGGGACGCCGGTGGTCCGCGCGATGCCGAACGCGGCGGCGTTGGTGGGCGCGGGGGTAACCGCGCTGGCCAGGGGCCGCTTCGTCACCGAACCGCAGCTCGAGGAGGTATCGGCGCTGTTCGACTCCGTCGGCGGCGTGCTCACCGTTCCGGAATCCCAGATGGACGCCGTGACCGCGCTGTCCGGCTCCGGCCCGGCGTATTTCTTCCTGATGGTCGAGGCTCTGGTGGACGCGGGCGTTGCGGCGGGTCTGAGCCGCCAGGTCGCCTCCGACCTGACCGCGCAGACGATGGCCGGTTCGGCGGCCATGCTGCTCGAGCGGATGGATGCCGAGCGCGCCGTCGAGGGGGAGCCGCTCGGCATGCGCGCGGACGCGTCGGCGGCGCAGCTGCGCGCGACGGTCACCTCGCCCGGCGGCACGACCGCCGCTGCGCTGCGCGAACTGGAGCGAGGGGGATTGCGGGTGGCCGTCGACGCGGCCGTCCAGGCCGCGAAAAAGCGCTCTGAGCAGCTAAGAATTACATCGGAATAATTTGAGATTTCCGGATTGATTGTCCCTCACCAGTACCATTAACCCCACTAGTCCCGCTATTCTCCTCTTTGTATGCACGTGTGGGTGCCAGCGGAGGGGAAGCCGCTGGCATTGCGCGAGCCTGACACGATTGGGTTGCGATGACGTCTACGAACGGGCCATCGGCGCGAGATTCCGCTGCTAAGGGGCGGGACTCCGGTTCCGCCGATGGCCAGCAGGCCAGGACACAGTTTCTTACCGTCGCCGAGGTGGCAGCGCTGATGCGCGTCTCCAAGATGACCGTGTACCGCCTGGTGCACAACGGCGAGCTGCCGGCGGTCCGGGTAGGCCGGTCCTTCCGGGTGCACGCCAAGGCCGTCCACGACATGCTGGAGACTTCGTACTTCGACGCGGGCTGAGCTGCGACTGCCGCGCGGGCCGTCAAGACGTCACGCGGTCGCCGGTTTGGTGTTCGGTGCTGCGGGCCGGGTAAAGTGGCGGGGTCTTTTGGTCATGTGAGCAGTCCCCGGTCAGATAGCGGAGTTCATGGGTTCAGTCATCAAGAAGCGGCGCAAGCGAATGTCGAAGAAGAAGCACCGCAAGCTGCTGCGTCGCACCCGGGTGCAGCGCAGAAAACTCGGCAAGTAAGCGCTAGCAAGCCCAGTCGACCGTCACGCCGCCTTAACGCCGTCGTCGCGCCAGCCCGTTACGCTGATTGAGTGGATCAGTCGAGCGGGGAAGGTGCCGGCACGAGCGGCACCGTGCACTACCCCAAAGTTGTGCTGGTTACCGGCGCGTGCCGGTTTCTGGGCGGCTACCTGACCGCGCGGCTCGCCCAGAACCCGTTGATCAAAGGGGTCATCGCGGTGGACGCGATCGCCCCCAGCAAGGACATGCTGCGCCGGATGGGGCGCGCCGAGTTCGTCCGCGCCGACATTCGCAATCCCTTCATTGCCAAGGTGATTCGCAACGGCGACGTCGACACGGTGGTGCACGCCGCGGCCGCGTCCTACGCGCCCCGGGCCGGCGGCAGCGCGGCGCTGAAGGAAATCAACGTGATGGGCGCGATGCAGCTTTTCGCGGCCTGTCAGAAGGCGCCCTCGGTGCGCCGCGTGGTGCTGAAGTCGACCTCCGAGGTGTACGGGTCGACGGCGCACGACCCGGTCATGTTCACCGAGGACAGCAGCAGCCGCCGACCCTTCCGCGACGGATTCGCCAAGGACAGCCTCGACATCGAGGGCTACGCGCGCGGGCTGGGCCGGCGCCGCCCCGACATCGCGGTGACGATTCTGCGGCTGGCCAACATGATCGGCCCGGCGATGGACACGACGCTGTCGCGCTATCTGGCCGGGCCGTTGGTCCCGACGATGTTCGGCCGGGACGCGCGATTGCAGCTGCTGCACGAGCAGGACGCGCTGGGCGCGCTGGAGCGCGCCGCGATGGCGGGCAAGGCCGGCACGTTCAACATCGGCGCGGACGGCATCATCATGCTGTCGCAGGCCATCCGCCGGGCGGGCCGAATTCCGGTGCCAGTACCGGGTTTTGGGGTGTGGGCCCTGGATTCGCTGAGACGGGCTAATCGCTATACCGAAATCACTCGCGATCAATTCAATTATTTGAGTTACGGCCGCGTCATGGACACCACGAGAATGCGCACGGAGCTCGGCTTCCAGCCGAAATGGACGACGGCCGAGGCGTTCGACGACTACGTCCGCGGCCGTGGCTTGACTCCCATAATCGACCCTGATCGGGTACGCTCCCTGGAGGGTCGCGCCATAGCGTTAGCGCAGCGCTGGGGAAGCCGAAATGCAATTCCATGGGGTGGGGGCAGGTAGGTATCGTGGCGGGCGAAACCAGAGCGAACGTCATTCCACTGCATACGAATAGGGGTCGGGTAGCGGCTCGCCGGAGAGCCGATCAGAGGACGGATTCGTCCCGTCAGCACCCCTCGATGCTCACCGATCCGCGGGGCCGCGCGTCTGCCGAACAAATCGCCGCGGTCGTCCGCGAAATCGACGAACACCGCCGCGCGGCGAGTGCGACGTCAACGTCCGACGCGCCGCTCAACGAGCTTGCGCAACGGGTCGCCGCGGTCGCCGGCTTCCTGCGGCAGCGGATCACCGGCGACTACACCGTCGACGAATTCGGATTCGATCCCCACTTCAACAGCGCCATCGTTCGGCCTTTGCTGAGGTTCTTCTTCCGGTCCTGGTTCCGGGTCGAGGTGAGTGGCATCGAGAACCTGCCGAGCGAGGGCGCCGCGCTGGTGGTGGCCAACCACGCCGGGGTGTTGCCGTTCGACGGGCTGATGCTGTCGGTGGCCGTGCACGACGAACATCCGGCGCAGCGAGACCTGCGGCTGCTGGCCGCCGACATGGTGTTCGACCTGCCCGTCGTCGGCGAGGCCGCCCGCAAGGCGGGCCATACCATGGCCTGCACGACGGACGCGCACCGCCTGCTGGCGGCGGGGGAGCTCACCGCCGTGTTCCCGGAGGGCTACAAGGGGCTGGGCAAGCGCTTCGAGGACCGCTATCGGTTGCAGCGGTTCGGCCGCGGCGGCTTCGTGACCGCCGCGCTGCGCACCAAGGCCCCCATCATCCCGTGCTCGATCATCGGCTCCGAAGAGATCTACCCGATGCTCACCGACGTCAAGCTGCTGGCGCGGCTGTTCGGGCTGCCCTATTTCCCGATCACCCCGCTGTTCCCGTTGGCCGGGCCCGCGGGCCTGGTGCCGCTGCCGTCGAAGTGGCGCATCGCGTTCGGCGAACCGATCTACACCAACGACTACGCCGCATCCGACGCCGAGGACCCGATGGTCACCTTCGAGCTGACCGACCAGGTGCGCGAGACGATCCAGCAGACGCTGTACCGGTTGTTGGCCGGCCGCCGCAACATCTTCTTCGGCTAGCGCCCGTCGCTTACTTGACCAGGGTGAACTGGCAGACGTCCGTGTAGCGGTCGCGGAACAGGTCCGCGCAGCCCCTCAGGTAGTGCATGTAGATGTCGTAGGTCTCCTGGCCCTTCAGGGCGATCGCCTCTTCCTTGTGCGCCTCGAGCGCGTCGGCCCACGTGGTCAGCGTCGGCACGTAGTTCTTGCCGATCCGGTGATAGCGCTCGACCTTCCAGCCCGCGTTGGACGAGTAGTGGTCGATCTGCGGGATCTGCGGCAGCCGGCCGCCCGGGAAGATCTCGGTCAGGATGAACTTGATGAAGCGCAGCAGGCTCATCGGCGCCGTGAGGCCGAGCTCCTTGGCCTCCTCGGCGCTGGGCACGATGATCGTGTGCAGCAGCATCCGGCCGTCGTCGGGCGTCAGGCTGTAGAACTTCTTGAAAAACGTGTCGTAGCGCTCGAACCCGGCGTCGCCGGCGCCGTCGGCGAAGTGCTCGAAGGCGCCCAGTGACACGATGCGGTCCACCGGCTCGTCGAACTCCTCCCAGCCCTGGATCCGGACCTCCTTGCGCCGCGGGCTGTCCATCTCCTCGAACTTGGCCTTGTCGTGGGCGTACTGGTTTTCGCTGAGCGTCAAACCGATTACGTTGACGTCGTACTCGGCGACCGCGTGGCGCATGGTGGATCCCCAGCCGCAGCCGATGTCGAGCAGCGTCATGCCCGGCTCGAGGTTGAGCTTGTCCAGCGCGAGCTTGCGCTTGGCGTACTGCGCCTCTTCCAGCGTCATGTTCGGGCGCTCTTCGAAATAGGCGCAGCTGTAGGTCATCGACGGGTCAAGCCAAAGCTTGAAGAACTCGTTGGATTTGTCGTAGTGGGATCGGACTGCTTCGACCGGCGGCTTCAGCTGCGTGCCACCCGATTCATCCTGTGACATGGAAATCGACCCTACTTTCCGGCTGATATGGATGCGACCGCGGCGACGGTTTCTTCAGCGCCAGCGTCCTGGTGTGCGGCTTCCCCCAGCATCGTAACGACGCTAGTGACGACCGGTTTCCCCTCTGCGTCTGTGACTTCGCTGCGGATTTCGGCGAGCACGGTGCCGTGGGACTCCAGGACCGAGTCTAGATAGGTGTCGAAGTACAGCTTGTCGCCGGCCAGGATCGGCCGGTGGAAGCGAAACTTCTGATCGCGGTGGAAAACCCGGGCGATGTTGATCGGGATGTTGAACTTGGTGAAGATCTCCAGCTGCACGCGCCGCCCGGCGATCGCCAGGAAGGTCAGCGGCGCCACCAGCGCGGGGTATCCGGCGGCCGCGGCATCGGACTCGTCGAAGTGCGTCGGATGCTCGTCCTTGATCGACCGCGCGAACTCGCGGATCTTCTCGCGTCCGACCAGGAAATAGTCCGGTGCCCGGTAATGGCTGCCGATGAGCCCTTGGGCCGATTCTGGGACTGTCATGCCGCTCTTTGCTCCCCGCTCGATTACGTCTAGCGGCGCAGCCTATCAGCGCGATTGGCGCCGGGATGCCACTGCCGCCAGCGCGCCGCCGGCAGCGCCCAGGGCCAGCGCCGACGGCACCCCGATCCGGGCCGCCTTGCGCGCGGTCCGGAAGTCGCGGATCTCCCAGCCCCGTTCGCGGGCCAGCGCCCGCAGGCGGGCGTCGGGATTGATCGCCACCGCGGTGCCCACCAGCGACAACATCGGTACGTCGTTGTAGCTGTCCGAGTACGCGGTACAGCGTTTGAGGTTGAGGCCCTCGCGGATCGCCAGTGAGCGCACGGCGTGTGCCTTGCCGGTGCCGTGCAGGATCTCGCCGACCAGCCTGCCGGTGAAGACGCCGTCGACCGATTCGGCGACGGTCCCGAGCGCGCCGGTCAGTCCGAGCCGCCGGGCGATGGTCGCCGCGAGCTCGTACGGCGTGGCGGTGATCAGCCACACCTGCTGGCCGGCGTCGAGGTGCATCTGGGTGAGCTCGCGGGTGCCCGGCCAGATCTTGTCGGCGATGATCTCGTCGTAGATCTCCTCGCCCAACGTGACCAGCTGCTCGACGGAGCGGCCCTCGATGAAGGCGAGCGCCTTGCGCCGGCCGGCGGCGACGTCGTTGCTGTTCTCCTTGCCCAGCCACTGAAACTTGGCCTGGGCGTAGATGAATCCGAGCACATCGCGGTAGGTGAAGTAGTTGCGGGCGGCCAACCCGCGGCCGAAATGTACGGCCGACGAGCCCTGGACCAGGGTGTTGTCCACGTCGAAGAACGCGGCCGCGGTCAGGTCGATCGGCGGCTGCGGACGGCCCTCGTCGGTGGCGCTAGCGGCCTGCAGGTCCTCGAGCGCGCGTTCGGCGCTCGCGTTGTCGATCAGCGAATCCAGGTCGGAGCGGCCGGTGTGCTCGGCGCCGCCCGACTCAGAGGAAGTCATCGCCAAACCTCCTAGATCGCTGTCTTGCTTGGCGACCCAGTGGGTGCCCAATACCAACCCTATCCGGCAGATGTTGTGGCGAGCTTTACGCCTCGGATGTGCGGTGTGGAACCGTTCCGCCGCGCGCGCGGTGTTCGGTAAAGGTTCGCGGCTTTGAGTTCGACGCGTCCGCGGCTTGTTTTTACCCCGGCTCTTGCACGCCGTGAGCCCTGGCGCGCCGGAGGTCCCCGTCGTCGACACAGGCTCCGAGCGCGCGATACGCCGCGGAATATTTGCGGGTTAGGCGAGCATGCAGCGCGTCGGGTAACAGTGCCAGGCGGGCTGGGTCGGAGTTGTCTGCCAGGTCGGCCAGTTTCACCTCACGCGCCAGGGCATTCTCCCGGACTGCCTGGTAGTAGTCCTCGGCGTTTTGATCTGGGCGGCGCGTCAGAAGCTCGATGGCCTCAATCGCCGGCGCCGGGATGCCGTGGTCGGCGAGATCATATGACGTGAGTGAGGTGTCCTCGATGCTGTCGTGCAGCAGAGCTGCGGTCTGTGCGAGAGGGTCGCTAGGGTCGACGTAGCCGGCTACACGCTCAAGATGGCCGATGTAGGGGAAGCCGGCCTTGTCGACTTGGCCGGCGTGCGCACGTTCGGCCAGCATTCTCGCCCTGGTTACGAAGTCATCGATCATTCAGAAACTTCCTAGCGCGCCGAAGCGGAGCGGTCTCGGTATGTACGGGCCAGCGCAACACCATGGGCAGCCAAGAGTTTAGTGACGACGGGCATGCGAATTCGGAGACGCGTGCCGCTGGTGCCACTCATCCTCCAAACATTGGCGCACCACGCCGGTTTCCCTGAGAAGCATTTCGTCCCAGTCGCCTCGATCGGCCCCGACAAGTGGATCGTCGTCGGGCAGCGCCACCCATTGCCGTCTGCCCAGTACGTAACTCTCGAGAGGGCCATCGGCGTAGGAACGCACGATCACATGCGGAGCGTCGGGGTTGCGTGACACCAACCAGAATCGGTCGCGGTCATGGCGATGGCTGCTCGCTAGTTGCTCGATCACCGCGGCAACGTCTTCGGATCGCACGGGGTCCCACTCGCCCGTGAACATTATCTCTGCCTTAACCGGGTAACCGATCGGAATCCATTTCTTCGGCACCGATAAATACAGCTCGGCTGCGTTGTCTTCGGTCAGACGGGCGAGCAGCGGTGGAAAACTGCTCTCGGTCTTCATCGCATATCGCATTACGGATCCTTCCATATGAGCGGCGTGCCCTCCGGAATCGGCACATTGTTGAATATTTCGGCCTGCAGCGATTCTAGTTCTTCTCTGCGTTGCAGCGAGGTCGTGGGCAACCGTTGCTCTTCATACAAAAGATGCGTTTCTTCGGCGGCCGACAGACTGTCAGCCGTGTGGATTTGCACTTCGAACTTCAGGCCATCAGGCGTCTGAAACGCAAGGTTTCGCCCTCGATATACGTCGGGCACATTCCACCCGCCAGGATCCTTCTCCAAAGTAAACCCGCGCTCTTCCAAGGCTTCGATTATGCGGTCGCCGTAGCGCCAATAGCCTTGATCCGGAACTACTGCAGTATATCGAACGGAATCCCTAAGAGCATTTTCTGTAGCTTCGATCGTCTCGAAATTGGAAGGCGAAACGTCTGACAATTCGCCATCCAGTTTGCGCGCAAGCGAGTCGATCTGCTTCAGCCGCGATTCGAACCGTTCTAAGTGTCCTCCAGTATCGCGAACAGCATCAACCACGGCCCGTGAAATCTCCGGCTCGGCTATGGAGGCACGGTCAAACACTCTTTGCGCGGCCTCCATCGCTACTTCGCTCGGACGGTAGTCGCCCCCCGTCGGATGCGACCCGTGCGAGCCGCCCCCATCACTGGGCGGATCGTGATCACCGCTGTGGTGATCGGCGCGATCTCCGTGGTGGCCATGATGCTCGCCATCAGGCGGATGGTGTGGTTTGGATGGGTGAATGCCAGGTTGTCCGTCTTGGGGCACCCCGCCGTGAGGCGCCGGAGTTTCCGCCGGGACGCCGCCTGGCGAGGTGGGGGCCGGCAGGTGCGGGGCTGCTTCAGTCGGCGGAGCCATCGGTGCGGATGTTGGCGGGTGCGCCGCACTGGGAACTGGTTCGGCTGGCTCGCCCACGGGTGAGGTCGGAACATGAACGGGCTCAGGCGGTTTCGAGTGGGCGAGCGGTGCTTGTTCTGCCGGCGCGGACACCGGCGGCTTGCCCGGGGACTCCGGTGGGATCGCGACAGGTTTGGGCGGCTCCCCGGCGGGGGGCTTCTCGACGATCGGCGGCTTGGATTCCGTCGGGCTGTGCGGCAGTGGGCCATTGGCGGGCCCTGGCGCCGGCTTGGGCGCGGGTGCGGGGTTTCCCGATTCCGGCGGCCTGGGTGCAGGCGGTGGCTCGACCGGCGGCTTCGGCGGCTCGAACGACGGCGGTTTGGGAAGCTCCGGCGGCGGCTTCAAACCCCTGAGCGCATCGGCGGCGGTGCGGCCCATCTTGCCCAGCTTTGAGAGTGGGCCGCCCGGTAGGGCCAGCGTGACGACGTCGAATACAGATCTGCCGGCGGCCTCGGCTGGGTTCTTGCTCCACTCGTCCCAGTGAGCGAGGCCCTTGCCGAGCTGTTTCCACGACTCCCCGACGCTGGGTGCGTGTTCGCCGCCGAGACCGACGAGCGGCAGGGCGCCCTTGAACTCACTGGCCATGTCCCTGCCGTAACCGATCGGGTCGAACATCATCCGGAAGGTGCTGATGTCCCAGATGCCCTTGAGCATTCCGCCGGCTTCCGACCATGCGCCCTTGGCGTACTGCCCGACTTGGTTGACGGCCCGCCCCACATCCGTGCCGTGCAGGAACTGATCCCACTCCCGCGCGGCGTGGCGGCCCATGTCGGTGACGATCGTGGTGGCCGCCGCCAACGTGGAAGCGATCTCGGAGCGCAGCGCGCTGGCCTCGGCGCCGAAGTCGTCGACCACCGTGCGAATGTCGTTGGCGATCTTCCGGATCTCGTCCTCGTCTTCGTCGGTCAGAAATTCCCAGACCTCTTTGATTCCGGTCAACGGGTCGCAGATGCGGGCCAACAGATCCAGGATCGCCGCGTGTACCTGGTCGACTTTCGCCGCATAGCTGTTGAGCTGGGCCGCGATCTGCTGACACTGCTGCACGACGCTGGTGGTGCTGCTGAAGGCGTCGGTGAACGCGCGATCGATGGCCGCGCCTTCCGGGATCTGTTGGGCGCGAATCGCTCCCATCGGACCGCCCGTCCCCAGGATTTCGGCGAGCGCGAATCGTGTGCCCGCCGCGCTCCACGCCGCGGCGGCGGCGCGCAATTTCGCCGAATCCCCGGTCGGCCAGATCATCCCGATGTATGGGGCCACCCACCCCCAGCCCGCGGGGGCACCGGTGCCGTGCCCGACCGATGACGGCGCAGAGCCGGCCGCCATCGGCTCCGTCACCGCCGGCGTGGGAAGCGGACCGCCACCGCCGGCGACATTGGACATCGCTTCGGCCACGGAGTAGTTGTGCGCGGACATCCGCACGCCGTCGCCGAGGCTGCATAAGCCGTTTCGGGTGGCGACCATCGCCTCGATGAGCTTGGCCGCCGAACCGTCATAGCTGTGGCCAAGCCTTGCCCCGACGGGGTCGTCGCCGGCCATCCCGGCGCACCCCGACAGCGCCGCGGTCAGGGTGGAGATCACCGAGCCCAAACCCTCGCCGGCGGTGACCACCTCGGCGCCCGCGCTGTCGAGGGCCGCGGGGTCGACTGCCAGCGGCGCCATCGCCTAGGACCACATAGACAGGTTCTGTGCCATGGCGCCGGTGTAGTTGCGGTGGGCGGTCTCCCCAGCCGCGCGCAGCTGACCCAGCGCCTCACGCATCATTGCCTCGCCGCGGGCCCAATGCTGATGGGCCTCGGCGTGAGCCGCCGCGCCTTCCCCGGTCCAGGCCGCGTGCAAACGCTTTGCCCGCGAATCGATTTCGGCGAGCATCTCTTCGGCCTGGCGCTGAAATTCGGTCATCCGCTGGACCGCGTCGGCCAACGCTTCGGGATCCACGCGGAACGCCTCAGCCACGGTAAACCCCGCGCATCTCCTGGGCGCCCTTCGCCTCGTTCTGCTCGTAAACGCCGCCGGCCTGACCCACCAGGTGCGCCAATATTGCCAGGCCCGTGTGCACCTCGCTGGCGCCCTTGTGCCAGAGCTCCCATGCCGACCCGTACGCGGTCCCCGATGCCCCGCGCCAGCCGCCCAACATCTGACCCACCTGATCGTCAAGCTGCTCCAGCTGAGCCATCAGATGCTCGGCAGCGCCGCCAACGGAGGCGGCAAACTCCCGCATCACCATGGAATCGACGTGGAGCGTCCCCTCAGCGCCCATACCGGCACGCTAGTGAATTTGGGGCGGTCCGACAATTCACCCGGAACGCTCGGCCCCACAATTCACTAGGCACACTGGTGCCCATGACCCGGCGACGTGTGGAGCTGCTGACCCGCGACGGCTGCACCATCTGCGCGAAGGTGCACGCGCGGCTGGAGGAACTGGCGGCCGAGCTGGGCTTCGAGCTGGCCGCGACCGACGTCGACGCCGCCGCGGCGGCGGGCAACCCGGCGTTGCGGGCGGAGTTCGGCGACCGGCTGCCGGTGATCCTGCTGGACGGGCGCGAGCACAGCTATTGGGAGGTCGACGAGCCCCGGTTGCGGGCCGATCTCGGTCGGTAGCCACGCGACCATTCATTTGGTAGCCCAGCTGATTAACGTTTACCGTGGACACCAGTTCAGTTACTGGAGGAAGCAAGGGAGCTGGCCAGGTGATGCTGCCGTGAGCGTCTTGCTCTTCGGGGTTTCGCACCGCAGTGCGCCGGTCTCCGTCCTGGAGCAACTAAGCATCGACGAAGCCGATCAGGTCAAGATCGTCGACCGGGTGTTGCAGTCGCCGCTGGTGACCGAGGCGATGGTGCTCTCGACCTGCAACCGCGTCGAGGTGTACGCCGTCGTCGACGCGTTCCACGGCGGGTTGGCGGTGGTCGGGCAGGTGCTGTCCGAACACTCCGGCATGTCGATGGGTGATCTGACCAAATACGCCTACGTCCGCTACAGCGAGGCCGCCGTCGAACACCTCTTTGCCGTGGCCAGCGGCCTGGATTCGGCCGTGATCGGCGAGCAGCAGGTGCTCGGCCAGGTGCGCCGCGCCTATGCCGCCGCCGAGGCCAACCGCACGGTCGGCCGGGTGCTGCACGAGCTGGCCCAGCGGGCGCTGTCGGTCGGCAAGCGAGTGCATTCCGAAACCGCCATCGACGCCGCCGGCGCCTCGGTGGTGTCGGTCGCGCTGGCCATGGCCGAACGCCGGCTCGGCGGGCTGGCGGGCAAGACCGCCGCGGTCATCGGCGCCGGGGCGATGGGCGCGCTGTCCTCCGCCCACCTCACCCGGGCCGGCATCGACCGCGTCCTGGTGCTCAACCGGTCGGCATCGCGGGGGCAGCGGCTGGCCCGCAAGATCCGCGAGTCCGGGGTGCGCGCCGAGGCGCTGACCCTTGACCGGCTGGCCGACGCGATCGCGGACGCTGACGTCGTGGTCAGCTGCACGGGCGCGGTCAGCCCCGTCGTCTCGCTGGCCGACGTGCACCACGCGCTGGCCACCGCCCGCCGCGACGAGACCAACCATCCGCTGGTGATCTGCGATCTGGGCATGCCCCGCGACGTCGACCCCGCGGTGGCCGGGCTGCCCGGCGTCTGGGTCGTCGACGTGGAACGCGTGCAACACGAGCCGTCGGCGCATGCCGCGGCCTCCGACGTCGACGCCGCGCGCCACATCGTGGCGGCCGAAGTCGCCAGCTACCTGGCCGGACAGCGGATGGCCGAGGTCACCCCGACCGTGACGGCGCTGCGCCAGCGGGCCGCCGACGTCGTCGAAGCCGAGCTGCTGCGCCTCGACAACCGGCTGCCCGGCCTGGAGAGCGCCCATCGCGAGGAGGTGGCCCGCACCGTGCGGCGGGTGGTGGACAAGCTGCTGCACGCCCCGACCGTGCGGATCAAGCAGCTCGCCAGCGCGCCCGGCGGCGACAGCTACGCCGAGGCCCTGCGCGAACTCTTCGAACTCGACCAGACCGCTGTGGATGCCGTCGCCGCCGGCGAATTACCCGTGATGCCAAGCGATTTCGATGCCGGCATGCCGAAACAGTCCGCCGAGTAGCCGATTGGCGCACGTGATCCGGATAGGCACCCGGGGCAGCCTGTTGGCCACCACCCAGGCCGGCGTCGTCAGGGACGCCTTGATCGCCAACGGCCACCCCGCGGAACTGGTGACCATCACGACGGCGGGCGACCGGTCGTCGGCGCCGATCCAGAGCCTGGGTGTGGGGGCGTTCACCACCGCGCTGCGGGAGGCCATCGACGACGGCCGCGTCGACGCCGCGGTGCACTCGCACAAGGATTTGCCCACCGCCGACGACCCGAGGTTCACCATCGCGGCGATCCCCCCGCGCAACGACCCCCGCGACGCGCTCGTCGCCCGGGACGGGCTGGTGCTGGGGGAGTTGCCAGCGGGTTCGCTGGTGGGGACCTCGTCGCCGCGGCGGGCCGCACAGCTTAGAGCATTGGGTCTCGGTTTGGAAATCCGCCCCCTACGAGGCAACCTAGATACCAGGTTGAACAGGGTAAGCAGTGGTGATCTTGACGCGATCGTGGTGGCCCGGGCCGGTCTCGCCCGGCTGGGCCGCCTCGACGATGTCACCGAGACGCTAGAGCCGGTGCAGATGTTGCCAGCACCGGCTCAGGGCGCGCTCGCCGTCGAATGCCGCGCTGGTGACGAACTGGCGGCGGTGCTGGCGGAGCTGGACGACGCCGACACGCGCGCGGCGGTCACCGCGGAGCGAGCCTTGCTGGCCGAACTGGAGGCGGGTTGCTCCGCACCGGTGGGCGCGATCGCCGAGGTGGTCGAGTCCATCGATGAGGACGGCCGGGTCTTCGAAGAGCTGTCGTTGCGTGGCTGTGTGGCCGCGCTGGACGGGTCGGATGTGATCCGGGCGTCCGGAGTCGGCACTCCCGGTCGGGCACGAGAGCTGGGGCTTTCGGTCGCCGCGGAGCTGTTCGAGCTGGGCGCGCGGGAGCTGATTGGGGGGGCGCAAGACCCCGCGCAAGGAAACTGAAGAGAGTCACTTGGGAGCGACAATGACGACGCGAGGGCGTAAGCCGAGACCGGGCCACATCACGTTCGTGGGCTCGGGCCCCGGCGACCCGGGACTGTTAACGACGCGGGCCGCCTCGGTGCTGGCCAACGCCGCCCTGGTGTTCACCGACCCGGACGTGCCCGAGCCTGTGCTAGCGCTGATCGGAAAGGACCTGCCACCGGTCTCCGGCCCGGCGCCGGCGGGCCCGGCCGCCCCGGCCGCCGAAGGCGACAGCCACGGGGCCGGGGACGATCACGCCCAGGCGGCGCCCGCGGTGATTTCCGCCGGACCCGATGTCCGCCCGGCCCTGGGCGAGCCGGCGGAGGTGGCCAAGACGCTGGTCGCCGAGGCCCGCGCCGGCGTCGACGTGGTGCGGCTGGTGGCCGGCGACCCGCTGACGCTCGACGCCGTCATCACCGAGGTGAACGCCGTCGCGCGCAGCCACCTGCACATCGAAATCGTGCCCGGCCTGGCCGCCACCAACGCCGTCCCCACCTACGCCGGCCTGCCGCTGGGCTCGTCGCACACCGTCGCCGACGTGCGCGGGGACGTCGACTGGGATGCGCTGGCCGCGGCTCCCGGCCCGCTGATCCTGCAGTCCACCGCTTCCCACCTGGCCGACGCGGCCCGCGCCCTGATCGACCATGAGCTGGCCGAGGCCACGCCCTGCGTGGTGACCGCGCAAGGCACCACCTGCCAGCAGCGTTCGGTCGAGACCACGCTGAGTGGCCTGACCGATCCGGCCGTCCTGGGCGGCAGCGACCCGGCCGGCCCGCTGACCGGGCCACTCGTGGTGACCATCGGCAAGACGGTGGCCAGCCGGGCGAAGCTGAACTGGTGGGAAAGCCGCGCGCTGTACGGCTGGACCGTGCTGGTGCCCCGCACCAAGGACCAGGCCGGCGAGATGAGCGAGCGGCTGACCTCCTACGGCGCGCTGCCGGTCGAGGTGCCGACCATCGCCGTCGAGCCGCCGCGCAGCCCCGCCCAGATGGAACGGGCGGTCAAGGGCCTGGTCGACGGCCGCTTCCAGTGGGTGGTGTTCACCTCCACCAACGCGGTGCGTGCGGTGTGGGAGAAGTTCGGTGAGTTCGGCCTGGACGCCCGCGCGTTCTCCGGCGTGAAGATCGCCTGCGTCGGCGAGTCGACGGCCGACCGGGTGCGCGCCTTCGGGATCAGCCCCGAGCTGGTGCCGGCCGGTGAGCAGTCCTCGCTCGGTCTGCTCGACGACTTCCCGCCCTACGACAGCATTTTCGACCCGGTGAACCGTGTCCTGCTGCCGCGGGCCGACATCGCCACCGAGACGCTGGCCGAGGGCCTGCGCGAGCGCGGCTGGGAGATCGAGGACGTGACCGCGTACCGGACGGTGCGCGCCGCGCCGCCGCCCGCGGCCACCCGCGAAATGATCAAGACGGGCGGCTTCGACGCGGTGTGCTTCACGTCCAGCTCGACCGTGCGCAACCTGGTCGGCATCGCCGGCAAGCCACACGCGCGCACCATCATCGCCTGCATCGGGCCCAAGACGGCCGAGACCGCGGCCGAGTTCGGCCTGCGGGTCGACGTCCAGCCCGACACCGCCGCCGTCGGCCCCCTAGTCGACGCCCTGGCCGAACACGCCGCGCGGTTGCGCGCCGAGGGCGCGCTGCCTCCGCCGCGCAAGAAGAGCCGCAGGCGCTAAGTGAGCGCCAGACCCGCGAGCGTGCGTGTCTGTACGACGACACGCCGTACGGGCTGGCATTCTGCGCACCCTCGCGGAAACGGACGACCATGAGTTACCCGCGGCAGCGTCCGCGCCGGCTCCGCTCGACCCCCGCGTTGCGTCGCCTGGTAGCGCAAACGTCGCTGGAGCCAAGGCATTTGGTGCTGCCGATGTTTGTCGCCGACGGCATCGACGAACCGCGGCCCATCGCGTCGATGCCGAATGTGGTTCAGCACAACCGGGATTCGCTGCGCGCGGCCGCGGAAGACGCGGTCGCCGCGGGGGTGGGCGGGCTGATGCTGTTCGGCGTGCCCCGCGAGCAGGACAAGGACGCGACCGGCTCGGCCGGCACCGATCCCGACGGCATCCTCAACGTGGCGCTGCGCGACCTGGCCAAGGATCTCGGCGACGCCACGGTGCTGATGGCCGACACCTGCCTGGACGAGTTCACCGATCACGGCCACTGCGGGGTCCTGGACGCGCGGGGCCGGGTGGACAACGACGCCACCTTGGCCCGCTACGTCAAACTGGCCGTGGCACAAGCGGAATCGGGCGCCCACGTGGTCGGGCCGAGCGGGATGATGGACGGCCAGGTGGCCGCCATCCGCGACGGCCTGGACGCCGCGGGCTACGCCGACGTGGTGATCCTGGCCTACGCGGCGAAGTTCGCCTCGGCGTTCTACGGCCCCTTCCGCGAGGCGGTGAGCTCCAGCCTGTCCGGGGACCGGCGCACCTACCAGCAGGAGTCGGGCAACTTCCGCGAGGCGCTGCGCGAGATCCGGCTGGACCTCGACGAGGGCGCCGACATCGTGATGGTCAAGCCCGCGATGGGCTACCTGGACGTGGTGTCCGCGGCGGCCTCGATCTCGCCGGTGCCGGTGGCCGCCTACCAGGTGTCGGGGGAGTACGCGATGATCTGCGCGGCGGCGGCCAGCGGCTGGATCGACGAACGCGCCGCGGCGCTGGAGTCGCTGACGAGCATCCGGCGCGCCGGGGCCGATATCGTGCTCACCTATTGGGCCGCCGACGCGGCGGGGTGGCTTTCGTGAGACGGGGCGCGCTTTGACATCGGAGACCACGGCGGACGGCGCCGAGCCACGGCCGCTGTTCTACGAGCCCGGCGCGAGCTGGTGGTGGGTGGCGTTGGGCCCGGCGTCGGCCGGCGCGATGATCCTGATCGAAATCTGGAGCGGCGCGAAAATATCGCTGATCGTCCCGGCGATCTTTTTGGTGCTGGTGTCGGCGTTCGTGGGGTTGCAGGTAAAGGCGGCGCGGATCCACGTCTCCGTCGAGCTCACCGAGGACGCCCTGCGACAGGGCACCGAGACCATCCTGGTGCGCGAAATCCTCAAGGTTTACCCGGCTCCCGAGCATCACCAGGCCTCCGGCAAGGAACTGGCGCGGTGGCAGTCGGCGCGGGCGCTCGGCGAATTGGTGGGGGTGCCGCGCGGCCGGATAGGGATCGGCCTCAAGCTCACCAACGATCGCACCGCCCAGGCCTGGGCGCGCCGCCACCGTCACCTTCGGGCGGCGCTGACCCCGCTGGTTCAGGAGCGGGTGGAGCCCGCCGGATCCGATCTGGCCGACGACGATTTCGAGGACGGGTCGACGTCGTGACCGCCCGCTTCGGCAGCTTCCGGGCGCTGCTCTTGCTGGTCCTGGCCTGTGCGGCGCTGGCGGGCGCGGGCGTGACCTGGGTGCACGCGCGCCACACGGTGCGCGTCGCGCCCATCGCGGACGGGCAGCCGTTCACCACCTCGCTGGTGTACAACCCCCAGCTGCTGTTGCTGGCCCTGGTGCTGGTGACGACCGCGGGGGTGCTGGCGGTGCTGGGCATCGCCCGGCTGCGGCGGCGCCAAGGGTCAAGCCGACCGTCTGCTGCGCGTGCCCGTCACGGCCGACCGCGGCAGCCGACCGGCCCGCGAGTGGCCGGCGAGTGAGTCGCCGTCGACGACGACGTCGAACGCCAGATTCAGCCGCATCGGCTTGGTCACCGACTGCCGCCAGGTCACTCGGTCCCCGTCGATCGAAATGTCCTGCAGCGCAACGGTATCGCCCTTATAAGTCGCCGTGCCGACGGCACCATCGGCGGCCTGGCCGAACGTGTAAGACACCGCCAGGGAGCCGATCGGCGTCTTGATGGTGACGTCCCAATCACCGAGCACGCTCATTCACACCTCCATCGGTTCGCGCCCGGCCGGCGTCCACACCGTGCCGCGGCGTTCGTACTCGAACATCTCCTCGACCGCCCGCGCGATGCGCGGTCCATAGGAGCGCTCCAGCAGATACAGCGCCAGATCCAGACCGGAGGTGACTCCCCCGGCGCTGATCAGGTCGCCGTCGTCGACGACACGTGCCCGCACCGGGTGCACTCCCGCCGCTTCGAGCAGGTCCATGGCGAGGTGATGGGTGACCGCGTGGCGGCCCTCGATCAGCCCGCTCATCGCCAACACGATCGAGCCGCCGCAGACGGTCGCCACGGTGACCGCGGGATTGTCGAACGCCTCGCGCATCAACGGTGTCAGTGTGGTGTCGGCCGCCTGGGCCAGCAGCACCGGGATCGTCGCGACCCCGTCGTCCGGGTCGCCCGCTAGCGGCCCGTTCGCGCCCGGAACCACGACGTATCCCGGCTTGCCGGGATCCAGCGGGCCGCCCGCCGCGAGCGTCAGGTGGCGGGTGCCGCTGACCACCGGACGCGCGCCCTCGGCCGAAACGAGCTCCACGACGAGGTCCCCGCCGACCGCGTCGCCGCCGGCGGCAAGCACCTCGAACGGGGCGATGACGTCGAGCGGGTCGAACCCGTCGAACAACACGATCTGCGCATACACCCGTACCAGGTTTGCCGACGCGGGCGTCGCCGGCCAGTGGCCAAAAAGCCATGTTTCGCCGTTATATTGCCAACGTGCACCGTGTTGTGGTTGTGGCGCTGCCGGACACCGTCGCCCTCGATCTGGCCACCCCCGTGGAGGTCTTCGGCCGAGTCCGCCTACCGGACGGCTCGCCCGGATACGACGTCCGCGTGTGCGGCGCCGAGGCCGTGGTGACGGCGGGCCCGATACGCATCGCGACCGAACTGGGCATCGACGCACTTGCCGAGGCGGATACCGTCGTCGTGCCCGGCCGCTACGACGTCACGACGCCCGTCCCGGACGACGTCATCACCGCACTGAAAGCCGTATACGCCAAGGGGATTCGGATCGCCTCCATCTGCAGCGGGGCCTTCACGCTCGCGGCGGCGGGGCTGCTCGACGGCAAGCGGGCGACCACGCATTGGCTGGCCGCGGAGCAGTTTCGGGCCGCGTTTCCCGCCGTCACGCTCGATGCCGACGTGCTCTACGTTGACGAGGGGCGGGTGCTGACGTCCGCCGGCGCGTCGGCGGGCCTGGACCTGTGTCTGCACATGGTCGCCCGCGACCACGGGTCCGCGGTTGCCGCGGAGGCGGCGAGGCTGGCGGTGGCGCCGCTGCATCGCAGCGGCGGACAGGCGCAGTTCATCGTGCGCAACCGGCGGCCCGCCAACACCGAACTCGGCCCGCTGCTGGCATGGATCGAGGAACACGCGTGCGAGGAGCTCAGCCTCGACGACGTCGCGGCCAAAGCGTCCAGCAGCGTCCGCACCCTCAACCGTCGATTCCAGGCCGAGACGGGTCAAACCCCCATGCAGTGGGTCACCGGGGTGCGGATCCGCCACGCGCAGGAACTGTTGGAGCGAACACCCGACAGCATCGAACTCATCGCCCGCCGGGTCGGCTTTCGGTCAGCGTCCAGCTTTCGCGAACAGTTCCGGCGCGTCGCCGGGGTGTCGCCACAGAGCTACCGAAACACGTTCCGGGAGCGGGCAGTCGGGGAGAACTAGGCCGTCTTCTTGATGAGCGGCAGCACGAGCTGACGGCGGCTGACGATGGCCTCGGCGAGGTTGCGCAGCGCCTCGTGCACCGAGCGCGCGATCGGGAACTCGCCCCGGTCGCCGAGAAGTCCGGTGATCGCGGGGCTCGCGACCAAGGTCCACTCCACGCCGGCGGCGCGGCAGTCCTCGTCGAGCCGGTGCACCAGCGCGATGCCGGCCGCAGCAAAGTGGCCCACGTCGGTCAGGTCGAGCACCAGGGGATTGCTCCCGAGGGTGAACCGCCAAAGGTATTCGCTGACCCGGTCGACGTTGGAGGCGTCGACGTCGCCGCGGACGGTCACCACGGTCGCCAGGTGCCGGCAGTGGGCGCGAATCTGGGCGCCGCCGCAATCGAACGTGCCGTAACCGTGCCGAGTCGCGACATTGGTGATCGTCATGAGCGCCCCATTCCCTTCGGACCTGTCCTCCTAAAGGTGCCCGCTAAATATAAGGAGACCGAAAGCCGGTCCTAACTCTTTGCTAAGAAGCCACTTTCGGGGGTCCTGGCCTGGGCCGAAGCAACGCCGACGGCTTGCGCGGGGCGACGAGGGCCGCCCGCCGACACCCGTGCCACGCCACGGCCCATCACGCGATCGGCGCGCTCGCGCTGTTACGCTTCGAGGGCTGCCGGTTGCCGGTCGGGGGGCTTGTCATCGCCCGGTCAGCCGGTACCCAACGGATACGAAACAGCGAGAGTCCAGACGGAAAGAGCAACGTGCGCGGCGCAGAGATCCGGGGAGAGATCAAGGCCCTGACGGGACTCCGCATCATCGCCGCGGTGTGGGTTGTGCTGTTTCACTTCCGCCCGATGCTGGGCGACGCGTCGCCCGATCTGCGCGACGCCCTCGCGCCCGTGCTCAACTGCGGGGCCCAGGGCGTCGACCTCTTCTTCATCCTCAGCGGGTTCGTGCTGACCTGGAACTACCTCGACCGCATGGGCCGGTCCTGGTCGACGCGCGCCACCCTGCACTTCCTGTGGCTGCGCCTGGCCCGGGTGTGGCCGGTGTACCTGGTCACGATGCACCTGGCCGCCCTGTGGGTGATCTTCACCCTGCACGTCGGCCATGTGCCGTCGCCCGACGCCGCCCAGCTCACCGCGATCAGCTACGTGCGCCAGGTCCTGCTCGTGCAGCTGTGGTTCCAGCCGTTCTTCGACGACTCCAGCTGGGACGGGCCGGCGTGGTCGATCAGCGCGGAATGGCTGGCCTACTTGCTCTTCGGCGTGCTGGTGCTGGTGATTCTGCGGATGAAGCAGGCGACGAGGGCGCGCAGCCTGATGCTGCTGGCGTTCGCGGCGTCGTTGCCTCCGGTGGTGATGCTGCTGGCCAGTGGGCACTTCTACACGCCGTGGAGCTGGCTGCCGCGCATCGTGACCCAGTTCGTCGCGGGCGCCCTGGCCTGTGCCGCCGTGCGCAGGTTGCGGCTGACCAGTCGCGGTCGCCGCGCCGCGGGATGGGTATCGCTGCTCCTGCTGGCGGCCATGGTCGGCGTCCTGTACTGGTTCAGCGCACACCCGATCCCCGGCGTGGTGGAGAACGACAGCGGCGGGGTCGTCGACGTGCTGTTCGTTCCGCTGGTGATCGCGCTGGCGATCGGCGTGGGTGGCCTGCCGAGAGTCCTGTCCACCCGGGTCATGGTGTACGGCGGGCAGATCTCGTTCTGCCTGTACATGGTCCATGAGCTGGTGCATACCGCGTGGGGATGGGCGGTCGAAGAGTTCGAGCTCAAGCCGGCGGACAACCCGTGGAAATGGAACGTCGTCGGCCTGCTCACGATCGCCCTCGGCATGTCAATCCTGCTGTATCACTTTGTCGAAGAGCCCGCCCGCCGCTGGATGCGCAGGATGGTCGACGTCCGGCCCGCGAGCGCGAAGACCGAGCCAAGCGAACTGCCAAGCGCCAAGGTTCGTCCGATCGAGGATGCGCGGGAAGCGATTTCGGCCCGCGCGGTGTGAGATTTACCTCCGCGCACGGATCCGGTCGCGCCCGAAACCGTCGATACCATGGCGCTAGCGGCCGGCCGCCATTCGGCGGATTGACGCCCGCTTCGCGCCGTTTCCTCGTACGATTCCGTTGATTCGGATGCGGCGCACGACGATACAGCTTTCGGGGGGAGGTAGCCATGAGTCGTCTGGCCACGCTGATGCTCGGCCTCGCCCTGGTGGCGGGCGTCGTACTCGCGGGCCCGGCACGGGTTCGGGCCTACCAAACGCTGACCCTGGATTCGCGGCTGAACCACGTCGCCGTCGTGGGCGACTCTTACACCACCGGAACCGACGAGGGCGGCCTCGGCCCGCATTCGTGGACCGCGCTGGCCTGGCACACGCTGGCCCAGCGCGGCGTGCGGATCGTGCCGGACGTTTCGGCCGAGGGCAGGGCCGGCTATGGGGTGCCCGGCGATCACGGCAGCATCTTCGAGGATCTGACCGGGAGGGCGGTCAAGCCCGAGGATGCGCTCGTCGTGTTCTTCGGCTCCCGCAACGACCAGGGCTTTCACCCCGAGGACCCCGAGCTGCTGGCCGGAAAGGTGCGGGACACCTTCGGTCTCGCGCGGCGCCTGTCACCGTCCGCGCGGCTGCTGGTGATCGGGCCGCCGTGGCCGACCGCCGACGTGCCCGATTCCGTCCTCGAGATCCGCGACGTGCTCAACGGCGCGGCGCGGGCCGCCGGGGCGGCGTTCGTCGATCCGATCGGTGACCGCTGGTTCGTCGACCGGCCCGACCTGATTGGCCCCGACGGTGTGCACCCCAACGACGCGGGGCATCAGTATCTGGCGGACAAGATCGCGCCGCTGATCGGCATGCAGCTGTCTCGATGAAGTCGCGGTGACCAGCCAAACCCTCAGGCGCGCAAGGCCTTCAGGCTAGTCTTCCGCGTGGCGCTCGTAATCCCATTGCTCCAGGCGCGTTTGCAACTGCATCAGGCCGACGCCCGCGACGGGCGCGATGGCCGCAATGCAGATCAGCAGCAGCGGAGTCATCTTGAAAACCTCCAAACACCTTTCACTGATATGACGTTCGTCCGCGGGGAGAAGTTCATTACGCGTCAGCCGTCCGCCAGGGCGCGGTCCGTCAGCGCACCGATCACCGGTGCCAGCAGTTGCGCGTATTCGGTCGTGATGTGGTTGTCGTCCCGGAAAACCAGGGTGTTGCCGACGATTACCGGGCAGCGGTCGGCGGCGCAGAACAGGTCGGTCAGGTCGGCGTACTGCCCGCCGGCGACGGTGGTCGCCGCCCGCTCGGCACCCATACCGTCTTCGTCGAGCGCGGCCGATCGGGCCGGCGCGCACGCCGCGGCGTCGTCGAGGTGACCCGACAGGCAGGCGGGCACGGGGCCGTGCGGATCGGGGGCGGGCCCAAGAACGAGGACGGCCGCGCCGGTGCTGCGCAACTGTTCGACCGTGCGGCCCAGGGTGTCGATCCACGCGGGATCGTATGAGCTGAAACCGAAATCCGCCCCGTAGCGCCGGCTCATGTCCAGCACGATCAACCGTGGGCGTTCCGCCTTCAGCCGGTCCATGATCTGGCCGCGCCACTGGACGCACTCGGTGTACTCGCGGCCGAGGTACGGGCTGGTGATGCGAAGGTCCTGCAGCGGGCAGGTCACCTTGGCCAGCGCCTCCAGCCGCCAGTGCCGCTGCTCGGCGACCCGCTGCAACGCCGGCTCCCACATGGCGGCGTGCGAGTCACCGACCAGGGCCACCGTCGTCGGCGACGCGACATCGCCCGTCGCGCACTCGCTTTGGCCCACGTCGCGCCACGATCGCACGCACCCGTTGACGAAGACGGCCGCCTTGTCGGCCGGGGCCTTGGCGAGCGGCGGGTCGAGGTTGGACGGGACGGGCCGCAGCGCCGCGGACGCCGCGACGGCCTGGCGCACCTGCGCGAACGCCTCGCGCAGCGCCGCTTCGGTCGCGCTGACGGCGGGGACGCCCGGTGGGGGCACCGCGACGATGTTGGCCTTCGGCGCCGCCACCCCGTGACCCGCCGGCACCGGTGTCAGCGTCAGCAACAGCACGCACGCGCACGCCACCGCAGCGCTGGCGGCACCGGCCACCGCGAGGCTGGCCTTCGCCGATCGGCGCAGGGCGGCGGCGAACCGGCCGGGGTCCTCGACCAGATGCAGCGTGATCACGGCCAGGCCGGCGGAGACGGCGGTCGCGGTCAGCCTGGCGGGCAGCCCGGCGGGCTCGCCGAGCAGCTGCGGCATCAGCAGCAGCACCGGCCAGTGCCACAGGTACCAGGAGTAGGAGACCCGGCCGATCGCGCGCATCGCCGGCTTGCACAGCAGGCGGCCGGCGCCGAGGCCGCCGGTCACGCAGCCCGCGCCGATCACCAGCGCGGTGCCCAACACGGGCAGCAGCGCCGCGGTGCCAGGGTAGGGGGTGCCGGGACCCAGCTGGGTGCAGGTGAGCAGGATCAGCCCCAGGCCGCCCCACCCCGCGATCGACGCCGGCAGCAGGGGCAGGCTGCGCCACACCGGGATCGACAGGGCCACCAGGCCGCCGGCCGCCAGCTCCCAGGCGCGCGTCGGCAACGAGAAGAACGCGAAGGCGGGCGACGTGCGGGTCCACACCACGCCCGCCGCCAGCGAGGCGGCGCCCACCACCGCCAGCACCACCGCATAGGGCGTCGCCCCCTTGCCGGCACCGCTTTTCACGCGGCGGACCAGCCACGCGGTGCCGATGATCAGCACCGGCCACACCAGGTAGAACTGCTCCTCGACGCCCAGCGACCAGTAGTGCTGGAACGGCGACGGGGTGTCGGAGGCCAGGTAGTCGGTGCCCTGCCGGGCGAACCGGTAGTTGCCGACGTAGAGGGCGCTGGCGATGCCGTCGAGGAAGACGCTGCGCGCCTGCAGGGGCGGCAGCACCGCGGCCGCCGCCGCGGCGGTGACGACGCCGACGGTGGCCGCGGCCGGCAGCAGGCGCCGGGCGCGCGCGCCGTAGAAGCGGCCCAGCCGGACGGTGTCGGTGGTAGTGACCTCGCGCCACAGCAGGCCGGTGATGAGGAAGCCGGAGATGACGAAGAAGACGTCCACACCGATGTAGCCGCCCGTGACACCCGGGATGCCCGCGTGGTAGAGCACGACGGCGATGACCGCGACGGCGCGCAATCCCTCGATGTCGGGCCGGAATCCCTTCCGGGAAGTTCGCCGCTCCACTCGACGTGGGCCGCTGGCGAGCACTTCCTGCCGGACTGTCATGTGCGTGGCCTAGGTCGCCATCCAGGTCAGTTCACCGGGCAGCTGCGTGCGCCAGTAACCGATGTCGTGTCCGCCCAGGGAGAAGCTACCCGCCGGCGGGGTTTTCAGTTGGCCGACGAATTGTCTTGTGGCGAAGTAAAAGCGGTCGAAGGTGCCGCAGTCGACGCGCAGGGGAATCGAGTTCAGCGCGGGCACACCCAGGACGCTGTTCTGCACCCAGTCGTCATAGCTGTCGAACGCTCCCGGCGCGCTGCCGGTGAACGAGGTGTACAGCGCCGGGCTGACCGCGCAGATGCCGGCCGTCCGTGCCGGCCCTAGCTTGGCGCCCAGGTGCAGCGCCCCGTAGCCGCCCATCGACCACCCCATGAAGCCCACCCGCGAGGTGTCCATGCCCATCGAGGACAGCATGGGCAGCAGCTCCTCGAGCACCATCGCGCCCGAGTCGACGCCGGAAGCCCTTTTGTGCCAATAGGTGTTGCCCCCGTCGACGCCCACGACGGCGAACGCGGGCTTGCCCTCCTTGACCAGCCGGGCCAGGCCCTCCGGGACACCCATGTCCAGCATCTGGTTGGCGTCGCCGTCGACGCCGTGCAGCGCGATCACCGGGCGCAGCATCCCGGTCTGGCCCGGCGGCACGGCGATCACGTAGTTGGTCTTGACGCCCCCGCGCGCCGCCGACACGAACGACCCGGTGATCTTGTTCGGCAACGCGGCGCCGGCGGTCGGGGGCTCGTACGGCGCGGGAGCCGCTTGCGGCTTGACCGGATCCAGCAGGGCGCTCAAGGCGAACACGCCGGCGGCCCCGAGGCTTGCGCCGGCACCCATCCGGAGCACCGCCCGGCGTGTCAGGTCAGGCATGATCGCAATGATGCCGCGCCGAGCCGGCATTACCGGCCGAGCCACGCCGTATTGGAAGCATTGCGTGATCTGGCGTGACCTGTTGGTCACGAAGAGGAGACCTTTGATGGACCGTAGGCGTTTCGCCACGGCGGCGGCGGCACTCGTCCTCGTCGCCGCGTGCGCGCACCGACCCACCAGCCCGAGTGCGGAGCCCGCGACCGCCACGCCGATCCACCACCTGGTGGTGATCTTCGAAGAGAACGTCTCGTTCGACCACTACTTCGGAACGTATCCCCGCGCGGCGGGCGCCGACGGCCAGCCGTTCACCGCCCGGCCGGGCACCCCCACGGTGGACGGCCTGACCCCAGAGCTGTTGACGCACAATCCCAATTCGGTGCAGCCGATGCGCCTCGGCGGCCCGGGTCAGATCGTGACCTGTGATCAGGACCACGCATACCAGGCCGAACAACTGGCCTTCAACGGCGGCGCGATGGATCGGTTCGTCGAGCACACCGAGGGCGACCCGTGCCCGGCGCCGTCCTTCAACACCCCCGGCCTGGTGATGGGCTACTACGACGGCAACACGGTGACCGCGCTGTGGAACTACGCGCAGCACTACGCGATGAGCGACAACTCCTACAACACCACCTTCGGCCCGTCGTCGCCCGGTCACATCAACCTGGTCTCGGGCCAAACGCATGGGGTGACAAAGAAATTCATGCCGGGCGGCCAACCATTCCCGCCGCACACGGTGATCGACGACACCGGCAACGGGCAGGGCACCCTGATCGACGACTCCCAGCCCCTCGGGGACGACTGCTCGTCACGCGACCAGGTGCAGTTCGGCGCCGGCAACAAGAACATCGGTGACCTGCTGAACGCCAAGGGCGTCACCTGGGGCTGGTTCCAGGGCGGCTTCCGGCCCACCAACCGCAGGCCCGACGGCACCGCCGAGTGCGGCGCCACCCACAACATCGGCGAAAGCCTCGGCGGGACCGGCAAAACCGGGCCGCTGCCGTTCGGCACCAAGCCCGACTACGTCCCGCACCACGAGCCGTTCCAGTACTACCCGTCCACCGCCAACCCGCACCACCTGCCGCCGAGCGCGACCGACCAGATCGGGCGCGGCGACCAGGCCAACCATCAATACGACCTGTCCGATTTCTGGGCCGCCGCCGACGGCGGTCACCTGCCGGCGGTGAGCTTCCTCAAACCGCCCGCCTACCAAAATGGGCACGCCGGCTACTCCGATCCGCTCGACGAGCAGCGGTTCCTCGTCGAGACGATCAACCACCTGCAGCGGCTCCCGCAATGGCGCGACACGGCGATCGTCGTCGCCTACGACGACTCCGACGGCTGGTACGATCACAAACCCTCGCCGATCGTGTCCTCCTCGGCCACGCCCGAGGACGCGCTGAACGGTCCGGGCCGATGCGGCGATCCCGCCGCCGGGCCCGCCGCGTACCAGGGCCGCTGCGGGTACGGACCGCGGCTGCCGCTGCTGGTGATATCCCCTTACACCAGAACAAATTTCGTCGACCACACGCTGACCGACCAGACGTCGATCCTGCGGTTCATCGAGGACAACTGGAGCACCGGACGCATCGGGGACCACTCGTTCGACGAGCGCGCCGCCGCGCTCACCGCGATGCTGGATTTCACCGGCCCCACCCAACCGACGCTGGCCCTCGACCCCCGTACCGGCAACCCGCAATAGCGTCGGCCGGGGATCCAATCTCGGAGGTTTCAACCCTCGCGCGTCGCGCCGATCTCACGCACGATCGGGGGCTGGACACGAGGGAGGGTGGATGAGCCTGGCGTTTCATTGGTTCCTGCCGACGTACGGGGATTCGCGAAACCTGGTCGCCGGCGGGCACGGCACCGCGATGCATGGTGACCGGTCCGCGACGTTGCGGTACCTGCACCAGATCTGCGGGGCCGCCGAGGACAACGGCTTCGAGGCGGTGCTCACGCCGACCGGATTGTGGTGTGAGGACGCGTGGTTGACGACGGCGATGCTGATCGAGGGCACCGAGACGCTGAAGTTCCTGGTCGCGTTCCGGCCCGGGCTGCTCAGCCCCACCCTGGCCGCGCAGATGGCCGGGACGTTCCAGCGGCACTCGGGCGGGCGGCTGCTGCTCAACGTCGTCACCGGCGGCGAACCGCACGAGCAGCGCGCCTACGGGGATTACCTGGACAAGGAATCGCGCTACGCCCGCACCGCCGAATTCCTGCACGTGGTGCGCCAACTGTGGACCTCGCGGGAGCCGGTCACCTTCGCCGGGGACCACATCCGCATCGACGGCGCCCAGCTGAACAACCCGCCCGATCCCATCCCCGCGGTGTTCTTCGGCGGGTCGTCGGCCGCCGCCGGGCCGGTCGCGGCCAAGTACTCCGACGTCTACCTCACCTGGGGTGAGCCGCGGGCGGCGGTCGCCAAGAAGCTCGACTGGATCAGGGGACGGGCGGCCGATGCGGGGCGGATCCTGCAGTACGGCTTGCGGATTCACGTGATCAGCCGCGACACCTCCGAGCAGGCATGGGCCGAGGCGGACCGGCTGCTCGCCGCCGTCGACCCGGCCGACGTCGAGCGGGTGCAGGCCAGCCTGGCGCGCAGCGAGTCCGAGGGGCAGCGGCGCATGCTGGACCTGCACGGCGGCGACAGCGACCGGCTCGTGGTCGGCCCCAACCTGTGGGCCGGGGTGGGCCTGGTGCGCGGCGGCGCGGGCACCGCGCTGGTCGGGTCGCACGCCGAGGTCGCCGAGCGGCTGGCCGAGTACTCGCGGCTCGGCATCAAACACTTCATCCTGTCGGGCTATCCCCACCTGGAGGAGGCGTACTGGTTCGGCGAGGGTGTCCTGCCGCTGCTCGAGCGAAAGGGCTTGTGGCAGCACCCCAATCGTCAATCACAACCGGCGCCGTCGACGCCGTTCGCGATCGCGTCCGCGCAGTAGGCCATGGCAACCACGCTGCCCGACGCGGGCGTCACCACGTCGCACGGTCCCGAGGAATCCGACGTCGAACGCCGCCGGCGGCTGCGCATCGTGGTCGCCGCCAGCCTGCTGGGCACCACCGTGGAGTGGTACGACTTCTTCCTGTACGCCACCGCGGCGGGCCTGGTGTTCAGCAAGGTGTTCTTTCCCAACGAAACCTCGTTGGTGGGAACGCTTTTGGCGTTCGCGACGTTCGCGGTCGGTTTCGTCATGCGGCCGATCGGTGGCCTGGTGTTCGGGCACATCGGGGACCGGATCGGTCGCAAGCGCAGCCTGGCGCTGACGATGCTGATCATGGGCGTCGCCACGGCGCTGATCGGGGTCCTGCCGACCGCCGCCCAGATCGGGGCCTGGGCGCCGGTGCTGCTGCTGACGCTGCGCATCCTGCAGGGCTTCGCGCTCGGCGGCGAGTGGGCCGGCGCGGTGCTGCTCGCCGTCGAGCACAGCCCCGCCGACCGCCGCGGCCGTTTCGGCGCGATCCCGCAGGTCGGATTGGCGCTCGGATTGGCCTTGGGCACCGGCATTTTCGCGTTCCTGCAGATCGCGTTGGGCCCGAGCCGGTTCCTGGCCTACGGCTGGCGGATCGGGTTCCTGCTGAGCCTGGTGCTGGTGGCGATCGGCATCGTGGTGCGGTTGCGAGTCGAGGAGACGCCGGCGTTTCGCGAGCTGGCCGACCTCGAGGCCACGTCCACCGTGCCCGTCCGCGAGATCGTCCGCGAACCCCGTTCCCGGCGCAACACCCTGCTGGGCCTGCTGTCACGGTGGGCCGAGGGTTCGGCCTTCAACACCTGGGGCGTCTTCGCGATCAGCTACGCCACCGGCGCGTTGGGGTTCAACAAGGTGTCGGTTCTGGTCGTCGTGACCGTCGCCGCCCTGCTGATGGCGGCGCTGCTGCCGGTGTCGGGAATCCTGGCCGACCGGTTCGGGCCGCGGCGGGTGTATCTGGTTGGCGTGGCTTGCTACGGCCTGTTGGCGTTCCCCGCCTTCGCGTTGTTCGGCACCAAGAACCTGCTCCTGTTCGGCCTCGCGATGGTGGTCGTGTTCGGTGTCGTGCACGCGCTGTTCTACGGCGCGCAGGGCACGCTGTACTCGTCGCTGTATCCCACCGCCACCCGCTACACCGGTTTGTCGTTCGTCTACCAGGTCTCGGGCGTGTACGCCTCCGGCGTCACCCCGATGATCCTGACCGCGCTCATCGCCGCCGCCGGGAAGAAGCCGTGGCTGGCGTGCGGGTACCTGGTGGCCACGGCGGTCATCAGCGTGATCGCCACGGCCAAGATCCGCGAGCGGGACCTGTACCTGTGAGCTGACCGGGCGCCGCCGCGCCCCACCTCGGCATCGAGACTGCGGTGAGCGCGGGATTTTCGCAAAATTCGCGATCTGTGCGCAGTCTCGGCGCCGTAAGCGGTCGCCGCAACCGGTCGCGCCCTGTCCGCCGATGTGATGTGGTTAACCGTGGCCGGCACCACCCAACTGCGCCAAGGGCTATCGCAGCGGCAGCTAAGCATGATCGCGCTGGGCGGCGTGATCGGCGCCGGGTTGTTCGTCGGGTCGGGTGTGGTGATCAAGGACACCGGGCCCGCCGCGTTCCTGACGTACGCGCTGTGCGGCCTGCTGATCGTGCTGGTGATGCGGATGTTGGGCGAGATGGCCGCCGGCAACCCGTCGACGGGGTCGTTCGCCGACTACGCGGCACGGGCATTGGGCGGCTGGGCGGGATTCTCGGTGGCCTGGCTGTACTGGTACTTCTGGGTGATCGTGGTCGGGTTCGAGGCGGTCGCCGGCGGCAAGGTGCTGGGCTACTGGTTCCACGCGCCGCTGTGGCTGCTCTCGCTGTGCCTGATGGTGCTGATGACCGCGACGAACCTGTTCTCGGTGTCGTCGTTCGGCGAATTCGAATTCTGGTTCGCCGGAATCAAAGTCGCCACGATCGTGATCTTTCTCGCCGTCGGCTCGGTCTACGTGCTGGGCCTGCTGCCCGGCCGTCACGCCGATTTCTCCAACCTCACGGCGCACGGCGGGTTCTTCCCGAAGGGCGTCGCGGCGGTCTTCGCGGCCATCGTGGTGGTGATCTTCTCCATGGTCGGCGCCGAGATCGTCACCGTCGCCGCCGCCGAAAGCCGCGACCCCGGGCTGGCGGTCCAGCGGGCGACGAGGTCGGTGGTGGCGCGCATCGGGATCTTCTTCGTCGGTTCGGTCTTCCTGCTCGTGGTGATCGTGCCGTGGAATTCGGTCGAGGTGGGCGCCTCGCCGTACGTCGCCGCGCTCAAACACATGGGGCTGCGCGGGGCGGATCAGGTGATGAACGCAGTGGTGCTCACCGCGGTGCTGTCATGCCTGAACTCGGGGCTGTACACGGCGTCGCGCATGCTGTTCGTGCTCGCCGACCGGCGCGAGGCGCCGGCCCGGCTGGTCCGGCTCAGCCGGCGCGGCGTGCCCCACATCGCGATCCTGTGCTCGTCGGCCATCGGCTTTGGCTGCGTCCTGATGGCCTGGCTCGCGCCCGGCACGGTGTTCCTCTTCCTGCTCAACTCGTCGGGCGCCGTCATTCTGTTCGTCTACTGGTTGATCGCGCTGTCACAGATCGTGCTGCGGCGCCGGACGCCCGAGGAAAAGCTGCGGATCAAGATGTGGTTCTTCCCGGTGCTGTCGATCCTCACCCTCGCCGGAATCACCGCCGTGCTGGTGCAAATGGCGTTCGACCGCTCGGCGCGCAGCCAGCTGTGGCTCAGCCTGCTGTCCTGGGCGGTGGTGATCGCGCTGTATTTCGTGGCCAGGGCGCGCGGCCGGGTCAGTCGGTCTTTGTGAGCAACACCGCCTGCTCGAACGGCAGCCTGGCGAAAATCGGCCGCCACCCGCGGGCGACATGCGGCGCGGCCTCCTCCTTGCTGACCACCCGCGGGTCGGTGACGCCGAAAGCCTTGCCGTAGCGCCGGATTCGAGCCCCGTTGGCTGCGGTGATGTTTTTCAGCCAGTCGCGGTCGGGGCCGTAGGTCAGCAGGATCGCCACACCGGGCTTGCCGTCGACCTCGGCGGTGAACACGGTAACCGGCGTGCGGTAAGGCTTTCCGGAGCGCCGGCCGACGTGTTCGACGATGCAAAACGTCGGGGCCCAGCCGGCCCACAGCCGCTGGACGGGGTTGGTGACGTGCCGATTGAACCGCGCGAGCCGCTGTGGGAGTTCCATGCCGTCCATCCACCCCGCCCGCCCCGCCCGGCTGGCGCGCGCGCTGCTGCCCGCGACACGCCGCATGCCTTGAGCCGGGCGGGGCGGGACGGGGGCGGCCGCCAGGGCTGCTGATCGTGCGCGGGCCATGCGTAGCAAGGGGTTTGGCCGTCCAGCAGCCGTCGCAGACCGGGGATGGCCAGCTCGGTTGCGGACCAGTCGTAGAGCAGTTCGACTCGCGGTTGGATGACCCCGACGTCGAGCAGATGCCCTACTCCGTGCTCGGCCCGCAGGTAGGGCGCGAGGTCATCGCCGAGCGGGTAGCGATCGGGCAGCACCCGGGAAAGCGACAGGAAGATCCCAGTCATGCCCAGCCGCGGGTCGCCGAGCGGCCGACCGGCGACGGCCAGCCAGCCGAGCGCGAGGCGCGGCGAGGCGACCAGCGCGTGGGCGTAGAGGACCCGCATCAGCACCAGGTTGATGAAGAATCGCTCGACGCGGGACTCGCGCGCGGCAAGGTGCAGGTTCTCCAGGTACGCGGTCACGACACTGACGTTGTGCGCCCGGTACCAGCGCTGGGCCGACGGCCGCCGGATGAACTCGAGCGACGCGGCGACCGCGGCAGAGCTCGGGGCGCCGGGGTGGCCGAAGGCCAGGGCGCGCGCCTCCCACCCGTCGCGGAGCAGGCGCTCGTTGATCGCGCGCCACCACGGGCTGCCGGGGGACGGCCCCCCGGCCGGGTTGAGCAGCCCGCGCCGCAGCTGCCATCCCATGAAGGCCGAGGCCGCCTGGCGATACGGCAGGTGTCCGCGGTCGACGCGCGCCGGGACTTCGTAGAGCCCCCGCATCAGCGCGAGCCGGGCATCCGGATCGTCGCGCACGCCGGCGACCCGGGCCCTGGCGACTTCGGCGGCCGTGTGCCGTGTCACCCGCGCAAGCGTAGTGTCATTTCATGGCCGACTCGCCTGGTGACGAGGCCGCCCAGCGCGCCCAGGAGCTGCTGCGACGGGAGTCCGAACTCGCCGCCCGCAAGGCCGTCACCCAGGACGATGTGCGGCGCGCCGCCGAGCGCGCCGATCGCGCCCACCGGCGGGACCAGGCGGCCCGGGAACGCGCGGTGTATCGCCACTACGCGGCCGGCGCCGCCCACGAACGCGCCGCCGAGGTCGAGGAACTCGCGGTCGCGGAGGGCCTCGGCGACGTCGCCGCCCACCGGCGCGCGGCGGCAAAGGAACGCGAGGCCGCCCGCCGCGAGCTGCGTGCCGCGCAGGAAGCCGACCAGCAAGACGCCTGACGGCCCGCGCTCTGCTACACCCTGTAGTTGAACGATCGGCCGAGGCTGGGACACTGGTCGGCATGGGTACCAGTGACCAGGCGACCGCCCATGCTGCCACGACGGCGGCGTCGGCGCGGCTGTTCGAGGACGCCTGCGCCGTCATCCCCGGCGGGGTGAACTCCCCGGTGCGCGCGTTCACCGCAGTGGGCGGCACCCCGCGCTTCATCACCGAGGCGAAGGGGTACTGGCTCACCGACGCCGACGGCAACCGCTACGTCGACCTGGTGTGCTCCTGGGGCCCGATGATCCTGGGCCACGCCCACCCGGCCGTCGTCGACGCCGTCACCCGAGCCGCCGCCTCGGGCCTGTCGTTCGGGGCGCCGACGCCGGCCGAGAGCCAGCTGGCCGCCGAGATCATCGGGCGGGTGGCGCCGGTCGAGCGGATCCGGCTGGTGAACTCCGGCACCGAGGCCACGATGAGCGCCGTCCGGCTGGCCCGCGGGTTCACCGGCCGGGCCAAGATCGTCAAGTTCTCCGGCTGCTACCACGGGCACGTCGACGCGCTGCTCGCCGACGCGGGTTCCGGCGTCGCGACGCTGGGCCTGCCGTCCTCGCCCGGGGTGACCGGCGCGGCCGCGGCCGACACAATCGTGTTGCCGTACAACGACATCGATGCGGTGCGGCAGAGTTTCGCCCAGTTCGGCGACCAGATCGCCGCCGTGATCACCGAGGCCAGCCCGGGCAACATGGGCGTCGTCCCGCCGGCGCCTGGCTACAACGCGGCGCTGCGCGCGATCACCGCCGAGCACGGCGCGCTGCTGATCGTCGACGAGGTGATGACCGGGTTTCGGGTCAGCCGAAGCGGTTGGTACGGAATCGATCCCGTCGCCGCCGACCTGTTCACCTTCGGCAAGGTGATGAGCGGTGGGCTGCCCGCCGCCGCGTTCGGCGGGCAGGCCGAGGTGATGGAGCGGCTGGCGCCGCTGGGTCCGGTGTATCAGGCCGGCACTTTGTCGGGGAACCCGGTGGCGGTGGCAGCCGGGCTGGCCACGCTGCGCGCCGCCGACGACGCGGCCTACGCCGCGCTGGACGCCAACGCCGACCGGCTGGCCGGACTGCTGTCCGAGGCCCTGACGAAAGCCGGTGTGCCGCACCAGGTTCCGCGGGCCGGCAACATGCTCAGCGTGTTCTTCTCCGAGTCGCCGGTGACCGACTTCGCCTCCGCGCGGGCGAGCGAGACCTGGCGATACCCATCGTTCTTCCACGCTCTGCTGGACGCGGGCGTCTACCCGCCGTGCAGCGCGTTCGAGGCGTGGTTCGTCTCGACGGCCCTGGACGACGACGCATTCGACCGGATCTCGGCCGGGCAGGCCCGGGCGGCCAGCGCGGCCGCACAGGAGGACAGGCCCTGATGGCCGAACAGACCAAAGTCCACGTGGTCCGCCACGGCGAGGTGTACAACCCGAGCGGCGTGCTCTACGGCCGGCTGCCCGGATTCCATCTGTCCGACAGGGGGAGGGCGCAGGCCGACGCGGTCGCCGAGGCGCTGGCCGACCGTGACATCGTCGCCGTCATCGCCTCCCCGCTGCAGCGGGCCCAGGAGACCGCCGCGCCCATCGCCGCCAAGCACGGCCTGGCCGTGGACACCGACCCCGACCTGATCGAATCGCTCAACTTCTTCGAGGGCCGCCGCGTCGGCCCGGGCGACGGCGCCTGGCGCGACCCGCGGTTCTGGTGGCAGCTGCGCAACCCGTTCACCCCCTCGTGGGGTGAGCCCTACGCCGAGATCGCGGCGCGGATGACGACCGCGGTGGACAAGGCGCGCGCCCGCGCCGCCGGGCACGAGGCGGTGTGCGTCAGCCACCAGCTGCCGGTGTGGACGCTGCGGCTGCACCTGAGCGGCAGGCGGCTGTGGCACGACCCGCGGCGACGGGAATGCGGGCTCGCCTCGGTGACGACCCTGGTCTACGACGGCGATCGCCTGGTTGACATCGAGTACTGCGAACCCGCGGCGACATGACGGCGCGCCGGCGACGATGCAGGACGAAGCGATGAGGAGGAGCGGCGCCATCAGCTTCCGGCGGCTGGCGATGGCCGGGGCAGCGGTGGCCATTGTGTTGGCCGGCTGCTCCGGTCGCGACGCCGTGGCCCAGGGCGGCACCTTCGAATTCGTCTCGCCCGGCGGGAAGACCGACATCTCCTACGACCCGCCCGCCAGCCGCGGCCGGCCGGGCCCGCTGTCCGGGCCGGACCTGGCCGATCCGGCGCACACGCTCTCGCTGGACGACCCGACGTTCGCCGGCCGCGTCGTCGTCGTCAACATCTGGGGACAGTGGTGCGGTCCGTGCCGCGCCGAGGTCGCCCAGCTGCAGCAGGTGTATGACGCCACCCATGGCGCCGGGGTGTCTTTCCTCGGCATCGACGTCCGGGACAACAACCGGCAGGCGGCGCTGGACTTCGTCGACGACCACCACGTCAGCTACCCGTCCATCTACGATCCGGCGATGCGCACCCTGATCGCGTTCGGCGGCAAGTACCCCACCACCGTGATCCCGTCCACGCTGGTGCTGGACCGCGAGCACCGGGTCGCGGCCGTGTTCCTGCGCGAGCTGCTGGCCGGAGACCTGCAGCCCGTGGTGCAGCGGGTGGCCCAGCAGTGACCGGCTTCGCCCATATCGCCGCCGCCGGGCCGCTGCTGCTGGCGCTCGGCGTGTGCCTGCTGGCCGGGCTGGTGTCGTTCGCCTCGCCGTGCGTGGTCCCGCTGGTCCCGGGCTACCTGTCCTACCTGGCCGCGGTCGTCGGGGTGGACGAGCAGCCGCCGCCCGGCGCGATCAAGGCGCCGCCGGCCGCGCGGTGGCGGGTGGCCGGATCCGCGGCGTTGTTCGTCGCCGGGTTCACCACGGTGTTCGTCCTCGGGACCGTCGCCGTCCTCGGCATGACCACCGCCTTGATCACCAACCAGCTGCTGCTGCAGCGCATCGGCGGCGTGCTGACGATCGTGATGGGCCTGGTGTTCGTGGGCCTCATCCCGGCGCTGCAGCGCCAGGCCCGGTTCAGCCCGCGGCAGCTGACCACGGTCGCGGGGGCGCCCCTGCTCGGCGCAGTGTTCGCCCTCGGCTGGACGCCCTGCCTGGGGCCCACCCTGACCGGGGTGATCACCGTCGCGTCGGCCACCGACGGCGCGAACGTCGCGGGCGGCGTCGCGCTGGTGATCGCCTATTGCCTGGGGCTGGGCATCCCGTTCGTGCTGCTGGCGTTCGGCTCGGCCGGGGCGGTGGGGGCGCTGGGCTGGCTGCGAGGGCACACCCGGGCCATCCAGATCTTCGGCGGCGCGCTGCTGATCGCCGTCGGCGCCCTGCTGGTCACCGGGGTGTGGAACGACTTCGTCTCCTGGCTGCGCGATGCGTTCGTCTCCGACGTGAGGCTGCCGATTTGAGTGCCCCCCTGAATGCGCGAGCAGACGCAGAATCGCACGAAAAGATCCGCGCCAGTGCGATTCTGCGTCTGTTCGCGACCCTTCGCGCCACGACGCGCAACACCTGGCGCGCGCTGACCTCGATGGGCACCGCGCTGGTGCTGCTGTTCCTGCTCGCGCTGGGCGCGATACCCGGCGCGCTGCTGCCGCAGCGCAGCCTCAACGCCGGCAAGGTCGACGAGTACCTGGCCACCCACCGCGTGATCGGGCCCTGGCTGAACCGGCTGCAGGCCTTCGACGTGTTCTCCAGCTTCTGGTTCACCGCCATCTACGTGCTGCTGTTCGTGTCGCTGGTCGGCTGTCTGACCCCACGGCTGATCGAGCACGCCCGCAGCCTGCGCGCCACCCCGGTGGCCGCCCCGCGCAACCTGGCCCGGCTGCCCAAGCACGCCGGAGCCGAAATCGCCGGCGACGCGGCCGATCTCAACACCCTGGCGAACACGATCGCCGGGCGACTGCGCGGCTGGCGCACGGCCATCCGGCACGAGGGCGAGGTCGTCGAGGTGTCCGCGGAGAAGGGCTACCTGCGCGAGTTCGGCAACATCGTCTTCCACTTCTCGCTGCTGGGCCTGCTGGTCGCGGTGGCCGTGGGCAAGCTGTTCGGCTACGAGGGCAACGTCATCGTCATCGCCGACGGCGGCCCCGGCTTCTGCTCGGCCTCGCCGGCGGCGTTCGACTCGTTCCGCGCCGGCAACACCGTCGACGGCACGTCACTGCACCCAATCTGCATCCGGGTCAACGACTTTGCCGCGCACTACCTGCCGTCGGGGCAGGCCACCTCGTTCGCCGCCGACATCGACTACCAGAACGGCCGCGACCTGGCGTCCAACAGCTGGCGGCACTACCTGCTGGAGGTCAACCACCCGCTGCGCGTCGGCGGCGACCGGGTGTACCTGCAGGGCCACGGCTACGCGCCCACCTTCACCGTGAGGTTCCCGGACGGGCAGACGCGCACGTCGACCGTGCAATGGCGGCCCGACAACCCGCAGACCCTGCTGTCCTCGGGGGTGGCGCGCATCGACCCGCCGGCCGGCAGCTATCCCAACGCGGCCGAGCGCCGCCAGCACGAGATCGCCATCCAGGGTCTGCTGGCGCCGACCGAGCAGCTCGAGGGCACCCTGCTGTCGTCGCGCTTCCCGGCGCTGAACGCCCCGGCCGTGGCCGTCGACATCTACCGCGGCGACACCGGCCTGGACACCGGGCGGCCGCAGTCGTTGTTCACGCTGGATCCCCGGCTGATCGAGCAGGGTCGGCTGACCAAGGAGAAGCGGGTCAACCTGCGCGCCGGCCAGGAGGTCCGCCTCGACCAAGGCCCGGCCGCCGGCACCGTCGTCCGCTTCGACGGGGCCGTGCCGTTCGTCAACCTGCAGGTCTCCCACGACCCCGGGCAGGCCTGGGTACTCGTCTTCGCGGTCACGATGATGGGCGGGCTGGTGGTGTCGCTGCTGGTGCGCCGCCGCAGGGTGTGGGTCAGGCTCAGCCCGGCGGCCGGTACGGTGAACGTCGAAATGGGCGGGCTGGCGCGCACCGACAACTCCGGGTGGGGGGACGAGTTCGAGCGCTTGACCGAGCGGTTGCTGCACGGGCTGGGCGAGCCCGACAGCGCCGGGTCCGTAAGGAGTTCTCAGGTGGACGTCAAATGAACACGCTGCACGTCAACGTCACGCTGGCGCGCTACTCGGACTGGGCGTTCACCTCGGCGATCGTGGCCCTGGTCGTCGCGCTGCTGCTGTTGGCGGTGGAGCTGGCCTACGTCGGGGCCCGGCGCGCCGATCAGCGCGCGGCGGTCTTGGCCGGCTCGGTCGCGGCCGACAGCTCGGTCCCCGGCATCGTGGAGGACGCCGAGGCGCGGCCGTTCGACGAGCGCGTCGGGCGGGCCGGCCTGGCCGTGGTCTACCTCGGCATCGGGCTGCTGCTGGCCTGCATCGTGTTGCGCGGCCTGGCCACCGTGCGGGTGCCGTGGGGCAACATGTACGAGTTCATCAACCTGACCTGCTTTTGCGGCCTGGTCGCCGGCGCGATCGTGTTGCGCCGCCCGCAGTACCGCCCGCTGTGGGTCTTCCTGCTGCTGCCGATCCTGATCCTGCTGACCGTTTCCGGGCGCTGGCTCTACACCAACGCAGCGCCGGTGATGCCCGCGCTGCAGTCCTACTGGTTGCCCATCCACGTGTCGGTCGTCAGCCTGGGCTCCGGGGTGTTCATGGTCGCGGGCATCGCCAGCATCCTGTTCCTGTTGCGCACGTCGCGCCTCAGTGATCCGGAGGCCGACGGAGCGCTGGCCCGCATGGTTCGGCGGCTCCCCGACGCCCAGACCCTGGACCGCGTCGCCTACCGCACCACGATCTTCGCGTTCCCGGTGTTCGGCTTCGGGGTCATCTTCGGCGCCATCTGGGCCGAAGAGGCCTGGGGCAGGTATTGGGGCTGGGACCCCAAGGAGACGGTTTCGTTCGTCGCGTGGGTGGTATACGCGGCCTATCTGCACGCACGGTCGACGGCGGGATGGCGAGACAGGAAGGCGGCCTGGATCAACGTCGCGGGTTTCGTCGCCATGATCTTCAATTTGTTCTTCGTTAACCTGGTGACCGTGGGCCTGCATTCGTATGCGGGCGTGGGATGACAGTCAGCAACCGACCCGAGTAACACACAACAGGGGGAGTGCACGTGTCCGACCATCCAACCACCGGCGTGGGTGCGCCCGAGCCGCCGACCACGCAGACGCCCCCCGAAGCGCCGCCCCCGCAGGCCGGGCCGGGCGACGAGGCGCCCACCCGCGCCTTCGCCGGATTCCGCACCGAGCGGCGCGTCCCCGGGCCCGAGCGGCGGCAGGCCGTGGCCCCCGTGCCCCCCGCCGCGCCCGGCGGGATGCCGCCCTGGGATCCCACGCCGGTGACCGGCATCCCCCGTGTCGACCCCACCGCGTTCGGGGCCTATTACAACGGGCCCGCGGAGGCGCCCCCGGCCGAGGCGCAGGCGCCCCCGTACCGGCCCGAGCACCTGCCGCACACGCCGTATCCGGAGCTGTCCACCGGCATGCTGTTGCGCCCGGTCAAACCGCCGCCCTCCGAGGGCTGGCGCCGGGTGATCTACGACCTGTCCGGTCACCTGATCAACCTGGGCGAGAGCCCGCGGGCCCAGCGTCACAACAACCTGGTGGCGCAGGTCAACCGGCCCCTGCGGGGTTGCTACCGGGTAGCGCTGCTGTCGCTGAAGGGCGGCGTCGGCAAGACCACGATCACCGCGACGCTGGGGGCGACGTTCGCGACGATCCGCGGGGACCGCGTCGTCGCCGTCGACGCCAACCCCGACCGCGGCACGCTGAGCCAGAAGATCCCGCTGGAGACGGCGGCGACCGTGCGCCAGCTGCTGCACGACGCCGGTGCCATCGAGCGCTACAGCGACGTCCGCCGGTACACCTCGAAGGGCCCGAGCGGCCTGGAGGTACTGGCGTCGGAAACCGACCCGGGGATCTCCGACGCGTTCGGCGCCGAGGACTACAGCCGCGTGCTGGAGATCCTGGAGCGGTTCTACGGCCTGGTGCTCACCGACTGCGGCCCCGGGCTGCTGCACTCGGTGATGTCGTCGGTGCTGGAGAAGGCCGACGTGTTGCTGGTCGTCGCGTCGGGGTCCATCAACGGCGCGCGCAGCGCCTCGGCGACGCTGGACTGGCTGGACGCCCACGGGCACGAGGAGCTGGTCCGCAATTCGGTCGCGGTCATCAACGCGGTGCGCCCGCGCACCGGCAAGGTCGACATGAACAAGGTCGTCGACCACTTCTCGCGCCGCTGCCGCGCGGTGCGGCTGATCCCGTTCGACCCGCACCTCGAAGAGGGCGCCGAGATCGACCTGGACCGGTTGCGGCGCGGCACCCGCGAAGCGCTCACCGAGCTGGCCGCCGTCGTCGCCGACGGGTTCCCCGGCGACCAGCGCAACCCGGGTCTGGTTTAGGAGGAACTAGCGGGGGTTATCCCCGTGGCCTAACCGCCGCAAGAAGTCGGGATCGTCGTCGGGTCCGATGACACGCGTCTTCGGCCGCTGCGCCTGCGACCGCGCCGCGCGCCAGCCAACATAGATCAGCGTTCCCAGGACCAGAACGAGTAGCAGGTAGAGCACTCAACACCTCCTCCGAGCGAATATACGCGGGCCGTAGGCTCGGGGTGTGTCAGAACGGCCCGCCGACAGCAGCACCGAAGAGCGCCCGCGCAATCGCGTCGTCGCCGACGTTTTGCTCTACGCGGTCGCGCGGGTGGCGCTGGTGGCCGCGCTGAGCGGCGCCATCTACGGGATCGCGCGATTGCTGGGGATCGCCCAGTTCCCCGTTGTGGTCGCGGTGCTGTTCGCTCTGATCATCGCGATGCCATTGGGGATCTGGGTGTTCGGCCCGCTGCGCCGCCGCGCCACCGCGTCGCTCGCGGTAGCCGGCGAACGCCGGCGCCGCGAACGCGAACAGCTACAGGCGCGGTTGCGGGGCGAGGAGGCGCCGCGTCCGGAGCCCGACGCGCCGCCCGAGGCATAGCCGCTCGGTTGCGTGTGCATCGGTGGCGTTGCGTGTGCGTCCAGGGCGAAAAAGTGGCCCGGATCCCGCCGCCGGCTCACAGTCAAAACCCTGAGCACACACTCAATGCGCGAGGGCCAACGCCGTCGCCACCGCGAACGCCCACACCACCATCGCCAGCCCGGTGTCCCGCAGCACCGGAATCAGCTCGCGCCCGCCGCGGCCGGAGCGCACCGGGGCGAGCGCACGCAGGGCCAGCGGCGTGGCCAGCAATCCCGCGGCGCACCACGGCGTGGCCGCCATGAGCACCAGCGTCGCGACCCCCGCGGTCGCCAGCAGCGCCTGGTAGAGCACCCGGGTGCGGGCATCGCCCAGCCGCACCGCCAGGGTGATCTTGCCGGACTGCGCGTCGGTGGGGATGTCGCGCAGGTTGTTGGCCACCAGCACGGACGACGACATCGCCCCGATCGACACCGCCAGCACCGCCCCGACCCAGTCCACCCGCAACGCCTGGGTGTACTCGGTGCCCAGCACCGCGACCAGGCCGAAGAACACGAACACCGCGACCTCGCCAAAACCCGCGTAGCCGTAGGGCTTTGAGCCTCCGGTGTACAGCCACGCGCCGGCGATGCAGGCCGCGCCGACCGCGATCAGCCACGGCGCGCTCAGCAGCGCCAGCACCAGCCCGGCGGCCGCGCCCACCGACAGGCTCGCCACCGCCGCGGTCAGCACCGCGCGCGGGGCGGCCAGCCGCGAGCCCACCAGCCGGACCGGGCCGGCCCGCTCGTCGTCGGTGCCGCGGATGCCGTCGGAGTAGTCGTTGGCGTAGTTCACGCCGACGATCAGCGCCAGCGCGACGGCCAGCGCCAGCAGCGCCCTCCACCACACCGCGGATCCCAGCCACGCCGCCGCGCCCGTGCCCGCCACCACCGGCGCCACCGCGTTGGGCAGCGTGCGGGGCCGGGCGCCCGAGACCCACTGCGCGAGACTGGCCACCAGGCCATCCTGCCTCATGCACCACAATGGGCGGATGCTCGGAGTCATCGGCGGCAGCGGCTTCTACACGTTCTTCGAGTCCGACACCCGCGACATCGACGTCGACACCCCCTTCGGCCCGCCCAGCGCCCCGGTCACGGTGGGCGCCGTCGGCGACCACGAGGTCGCCTTCCTGCCCCGGCACGGCGCGACCCATCAGTTCTCGGCGCACACCGTGCCGTATCGGGCCAACATGTGGGCGCTGCGCAAGCTCGGCGTGCGACGGGTTTTCGGCCCGTGCGCGGTCGGCAGCCTGGACCCCGGCAACGGCCCGGGCGCGGTGGTGGTGCCCGACCAGCTGGTGGACCGCACCACCGGCCGCCCCGACACCTACTTCGACTCCGGCGCCGTCCACGTCGACTTCGCCGACCCCTACTGCCCGACGCTGCGGGCCGCGGCCACGGCCCTGCCCGACGTCGTCGACGGCGGCACCATGGTGGTGATCCAGGGGCCCCGGTTTTCCACCCGGGCCGAGAGCCGCTGGTTCGCCTCGGCCGGCTTCAGCCTGGTCAACATGACCGGCTATCCGGAGGCCGTGCTGGCCCGCGAACTTGAAATATGTTACGCGGCAATAGCTTTGGTGACCGACTTGGATGCCGGCGTCCAGGCCGGTGAGGGTGTGAAGGCCGTCGAGGTGTTCGCCCAATTCGAGAAGAACATCGGGCCGTTCAAGGAGCTGGTGCGCGCCGCGATCGGCCGGGTCGCCGCCGAGCGCGACTGCACGCACTGCCAACCGCACACCGGCGTGACCCTGCCGGTGGAGCTGCCGTGAGGGTGCTGCTGACCGGGGCGGCCGGGTTCATCGGGTCGCGGGTGGACGCGGCGCTGCGGGCGGCCGGTCACGACGTGATCGGCGTCGACGCGATGCTGCCCGCGGCGCACGGCCCGAATCCGGTGCTGCCGCAGGGCTGCCGACGCGTCGACGTCCGCGACGGCGACGCGCTGGCCCCGCTGCTGGACGGCGTGGACCTCGTCTGCCATCAGGCCGCGATGGTGGGTGCCGGCGTCGACGCGGCCGACGCGCCGGCCTACGGCAGCCACAACGATTTCGCCACCACGGTGTTGCTGGCACGGATGTTCGCCGCGGGCGTGCGTCGGCTGGTGCTGGCCTCGTCGATGGTGGTCTATGGGCAGGGCCACTACGCCTGCCCCGAGCACGGGCTCGTCGACCCGCCGCCGCGCCGGCGCGCCGACCTGGACGCCGGGGTATTCGAAAACCATTGCCCGGCATGCGGACTCGACGTGGCGTGGCGCCTGGTCGACGAGGACGCCGCGTTGCGGCCGCGCAGCCTGTACGCGGCCAGCAAGACCGCGCAGGAGCATTACGCGCTGGCGTGGGCTGAGGCGACGGGAGGCTCGGTGGTGGCGCTGCGCTACCACAACGTCTACGGCCCGGGCATGCCGCGCGACACCCCGTACTCCGGGGTGGCGGCGATCTTCCGCTCGTCCCTGGAAAAGGGCGAGCCGCCAAGGGTTTTCGAGGATGGCGGGCAGATGCGGGATTTCGTCCACGTCGACGACGTCGCCGCCGCGAACGTGGCCGCCGCGATGACCGACCGCGACGGCTTCACCGCCGTCAACGTCTGCTCGGGCCGGCCCATCTCGATCCTGGATGTCGCCACCGCGCTGTGCGAGGCGCGGGACGGTTCGGTCTCCCCGGTGGTCACGGGGCAGTATCGCAGCGGCGACGTGCGCCACATCGTCGCCGACCCGGCGCGGGCCGCCGAGGTGTTGGGGTTCCGCGCCGCCGTCGATCCGCACGAGGGCTTGCGCGAATTCGCTTTCGCGCCTTTGCGTTAAGGCGATCGCAAGCGCGGCGAAGCCGGGCGCAGCGGGTCGCCGCCAGCTAGCACTAACCCTGCGGCGGGCGGAAGATCCGGGGCTTCTGGACGGGGATCTGCCGGGTGGCGGAGTCGTCGCCCCGGAAGATCCGCGGCGAACCGGCGAGCTGCGGGGTCGCGCCGCCGGCCGGGATGCGCGTCGTCGCCGCGGCCGACGGGGCCGCGTGGCCCACGGGGATGCGCGTCGTCGGCGCGCCCGGACCCGGATGGGTGCCGGCCGGGCCGCCCCGGGTGTGGGCGGGACGACGGCGCTGGCGTCGCGCGCGCCGCGCGCCGAGCTGACCGGTGATGATCGCCGCCGCGAGGATGCACAGCGCCAGCACGCACAGCGCGACGTCGAAGGTGCTGGTGATCTGCTGGGCGAGGTTGTTGCCGTACACGGGGTTGGGTGCGGGCGCGTTGGGCGCCTCCTCGAACCGCGGCGCCAGCGCGACGCCCAGCACGACGCGGGAAATGCCCAGGGTCGCAACGAGTCCGCACAGCGACGAGATCAGCCTGGGGGAGACGGCGTCGTTGCCCAGGTTGATGCGCAGCCAGATCGCCAGCACGGCGGTCGCCAGGTCGAAGGCGGCCAGCACCATGCTGTCGTAGCGCGAGAACGGGTAGTTCAGGGTCACGGCGACGGCCAGGTCGGTGATGCGCATGACCATCGACCCCAGGCACCAAACGATGATGAGCAGCAACCCGTTTCGGGCCGCCGCGCGCCACGCGTTCTCCTCCGTCGCCGACGCGTCACGGCGGGCCGACAACGCCGCGGGCGCGAAGATGGCCGCGGCCGCCGCCCACGCCAGGTAGCCCTCGAAGCCCACTCCCGCCGTCGACGTGTTCTGCGCTATGCCGTGGAACGCGTCGATGTCCCGGCCGACGGGAAGGATCCACACCAGAAGCCCGGCGACCAGCGTCGAGACCCCGAGAGCCACGGTCGCCAGCCGGGACGCCCTGCTGCTGCGCAGCAGCCACCGCGACCCGACCAGCACCGCGAGCAGCGCCACCACGCCGTACACCAGCGCCGTCGCGATCACCGCGACGTTCTGCTTGCCGAAGCCGGACGAACCGCCCGCGTCGTGCAGCGCGTATTTGAGCCGCCAGAACAGGTTGAAGCAAAAGCTCAGCGCCGCCCCCACCATCGACGCGTAACCGATGATCCGCACCGGCCTGGGACCGTCAGCGGAGTCGGTGTCGGCCGGGTCCGTGGTCACCGGTCGCGCGCTCAGCAGCGAGCCGGCGATTCCCAGCCACGCCCCGGGCCCGACACCGCCGGGCACGTTCACGCTGCCGCCGAACCGCGCGGTCTCGAACACGTCGAACGCGACGAAGCCGACGACCAAGAGCGCGTAGGGGGCGTTGAGCGCCAGCCGAAGGCGTCCCGCCAGCGCGGGATTGAACCGCGGACTCGCCGACCGCCAGGAACCGGCCAGCACGACCGACGCGAGCGACAGCAGCGTCACGACGAACAGCACCGCCAGCAGCGGCTTGTTGCTTCCGTCGATACCCAAGCCGAAATACAGGTTCCACGGCAACAGCAGCGCCACGACGAGCAAGGCGGCCGCGGTCAAATCGACCGCGACGTCCGAACGCCGGCCGGGCCGCGCGTCCGCCGATGCCTGCGGCGTCTGCCGCGTGCGCGCCCGGATTGGCCCGGTCGGGGCGTCGTCGCTGCTCTGACTCACGGTTCCCCCCGGGTGTCGAGGACGGCTTCTGGCGGCGCAACCTCGGTTGCGCGGCTGGGGAACCCCCTGCCGCATCGACCACGTTGCTTACTTGGAAACATAATCTCCGTTCGGGCGACGCGGCAGTGGTGAGGACGTGTGCGTTTCCGGGGTGGCCGCCACGCGGTTACGCTGCGCTCACAGGCGAACACCGAAAACCTCGTCGCCCGAATGACTGTTACCGCCGACGGTATCGCAGTGTAATGATGCCGGGACATGCTGGCTGTGGGGTAGCCGGCCGAAGGAGAGTCGGGATGGACGTCGTGCTGGGGGTCGCGGTCACAGGTCCCCGTGCCCGCTTGGCGCTTGTCGGTGCGGGCGCCGGCCTGATCGACGAGTCCGTCGTTGACCTTGCCGATCGCCCGATCGAGAAACTCACCGAGACGGTGGCCGGGACGAATCGGTTGCTGGCCGAGGAGAGCCACCGGCTGCTCGCCACGCGGCTGTGCTGGTCGGATCGGCAATGGGCCGAGCGGTTGCGGCAGGCGTTGGAGGACTCGGGCGTCCAGAACGTCGCCGTGCTCTCGGAAGCGCAGGCGCTGTCCGGGGTGGGCGCGCGGCCGCGGCCCGACGCGGACCCCACCGTGGTGCTGGCCCGGGGCGCGGCGATGGCGGCCGGGCTGGCCGGGGACGCGACGGCGATGGCCCCCGCGGTCGGGTCGGTCGGGGACGCGACGGCGATGGCGCCCGCGTTCGGGGAGGCGACGGCGATGGCTCCCGCGGTCGGGGGAACGCCCCCGGCCGGCCAGGTCGGAGCCGACCTGGCGTACTCGATGGCCGGCGAGTCCGACCTGCTCCCGATGGAATGGCTGACCGAGCCCGAGGACGACGACGCTCAAACCGGCCCGGTGGGCCTCACCTCGCGACGGCTGGGGGCGATGGACGCGGTGCTCGGCATCGCGGTCGCCGGTTCTATCGCCCGGTTGGCGCTCGTCGGGCCCGTCGGGGGCGGCTACGCGGCGATCAAGCACCTGGTCGTCGAGCTGCCCGTCGAGCCGTTCGAAACGTTGATCCAGACGGTGACCGGCGCGCAGCAGGCGCTGGCCGCCGAGGGCCGCCATCTGGTTGCCACCCGGCTGTATTCGCCGGATCCCGCGCAGGCGGACGCGTTTCGTCAGGCGTTGGCCGACTCCGGGGTCCCCGACGTCGGGGTGGTTTCGCAACCCGACGCGGTGGCGGCGCTGCTGCGGACAGTCTTCCGTGGTGTCACGCTGCCCGGCGCCATCGCGCTGGTGGTCACCGCCGAGGCGGCGACGTTGGTCGCGCTGGGCGCCGCCGGGGCGGCGGACATCCTGGCCACCGCGGCGCTGCAGGGCGTGGACGCCGTCGCCGCGGCGGCGGACCTGCTGCTGGACTGGCTGCCGTCGGCGCCGTTCGCGGTGAGTGCGGCGTACGTGCTGGGCACCCTGGAAAACCTGACCAGCCTCGCCGAACGGATTCGCGCCCGATCGCCGCTGCGGGTGGAGGT
>NZ_LZKR01000063.1 GCF_001672915.1 Mycobacterium sp. 1245805.9
CGTCGCGCAACGCCAGGTAGTCGACGCTGATCGTGGGCACGGCGTCCAGCACGGCGTTGGCGGCGTCCAGCGCGGCCCGGCGCGCCCGGCCGGCTGCTGATCGCGGCCCGCTTGGGCACCACCCGACTGCTGGACAACATCGCCATCGAAGTAGGAGCAACATCGCCGGCACCCTTGGGGCCGGACGCTTATCGGGACACCCTCGAATCACATTGGAGGAATTGATGTTACGGACCATGCTGAAGTCGAAGATCCACCGCGCCACTGTGACGCAGGCCGACCTGCATTACGTCGGCTCGGTGACCATCGACGCCGACCTGATGGACGCCGCGGACCTGCTCGAGGGCGAGCAGGTGACCATCGTGGACATCGACAACGGCGCCCGCCTGGTCACCTACGCGATCACCGGTGAACGCGGCAGCGGCGTGATCGGAATCAACGGCGCCGCAGCGCATCTGGTGCACCCGGGCGACCTGGTGATCCTCATCGCGTACGGGACGATGGAGGACGCGGAGGCGCGCGCCTACCGGCCGCGGATCGTGTTCGTCGACGCCGACAACAAGCCGATCGACCTCGGCGCCGACCCGGCGTTCGTGCCCGCCGTGGACATACCAGGGGCGGCGGAGCTGCTCGACCCCCGGATAGTCGCGAGTTAGCCGTGCTGCTGGCCATCGACGTCCGCAACACGCACACCGTCGTCGGACTGCTGTCGGGATCCAAGGAGCACGCAAAGGTCGTGCAGCAGTGGCGCATTCGTACCGAATCCGAGGTCACCGCGGACGAACTGGCGCTGACCATCGACGGCCTGATCGGCGACGATTCCGAGCGCCTCACCGGCGCCGCCGCGCTGTCGACCGTCCCCTCGGTGCTGCACGAGGTGCGGGTCATGCTCGACCAGTACTGGCCGTCGGTACCCAGCGTGCTCATCGAGCCGGGGGTGCGCACCGGGATCCCGCTGCTGGTCGACAACCCGAAAGAGGTGGGCGCCGACCGGATCGTCAACTGCCTGGCGGCATTTCACAAGTACCGCAAGGCGGCCGTCGTCGTCGATTTCGGATCCTCGATCTGCGTGGACGTGGTCTCGGCCAAGGGCGAGTTCCTCGGCGGCGCCATCGCCCCGGGTGTGCAGGTTTCCTCCGATGCCGCCGCCGCCCGCTCCGCAGCGCTGCGCCGCGTCGAGCTGACCCGGCCCCGTTCGGTGGTGGGCAAGAACACCGTCGAGTGCATGCAGGCCGGTGCGGTCTTCGGCTTCGCCGGTCTGGTCGACGGTTTGGTGCGGCGCATCCGCGAGGACGTGGACGGCTTCGCCGGGGATGACGTGGCCGTCGTGGCGACCGGCCACACCGCGCCGCTGCTGCTGCCCGAGTTGCACACCGTCAACCACTACGACCAGCACCTGACGTTGCATGGCCTGCAGCTGGTCTTCGAACGCAATCGCGACGCCGAGCGCGGCCGGCTGAAGACGGCGCGCTAGGGCTTTCGTCGTCGTTGCGTGTGAATCCACGGCGTTGAGTGTGAAACGTCGCAGGGATTTCGCCGAATTTTCCGCCCGGGTGCAACGCGCAAAACCCTGAGAGCACACGCAATGCGATCGAAGCCGTCCTTTAAGCTGGCACGTCGTGAATGACGCCGCCCCCGACCTTCCCGAGCAGTTCCGGATCCGCCGGGACAAGCGCGCTCGGCTGCTGGCCGAGGGAGCCGACCCCTACCCCGTCGCGATCGAGCGCACCCACACCCTGGCCGAGGTCCGCGCCGCCCACCCCGACCTGCCCACCGACACCGCCACGGACGACATCGTCGGCGTCGCGGGCCGGGTCATCTTCGCGCGCAATTCCGGAAAACTGTGCTTTGCGACACTCCAGGACGGCGACGGCACCACCCTGCAGGTGATGGTCAGCCTCGACAAGGTTGGCCGGGAGTCGCTCGACGCGTGGAAGGCCGACGTCGACCTCGGCGACATCGTCTACGTGCATGGCAACGTGATCAGCTCACGGCGCGGCGAATTGTCCGTGCTGGCCGACTCGTGGCGGATGGCGGCCAAGTCGCTGCGGCCGCTGCCGGTCGCGCACAAGGAGATGAGCGAGGAGTCGCGGGTACGCCAGCGCTACGTGGACCTGATCGTTCGTCCCCAGGCCCGCACGGTGGCCCGGCAGCGAATCGCCGTGATCCGGGCGATCCGCAATGCGCTGGAGCGGCGCGGGTTTCTCGAAGTCGAAACCCCTATCTTGCAGACGCTGGCCGGTGGCGCCGCGGCCCGGCCGTTCATCACCCATTCCAATGCGCTCGACATCGATCTCTACCTGCGGATCGCGCCGGAACTGTTCCTCAAGCGCTGCATCGTCGGCGGTTTCGACAAGGTCTTCGAGTTAAATCGGGTGTTCCGAAACGAAGGGTCCGATTCTACGCATTCTCCGGAATTTTCCATGCTGGAGACCTACCAGACCTACGGAACCTATGACGATTCAGCGATCGTCACGCGTGAGCTTATTCAAGAGGTGGCCGACGAGGCGATCGGAACCCGACAACTGCCGTTCCCGGACGGCAGCGTGTACGACATAGACGGAGAATGGGCAACTATACAAATGTATCCGTCGCTGTCGGCGGCACTCGGTGAGGAGATCACGCCCGAGACGACGGTCGAGCGGCTGTGGGCCATCGCCGAGCGGCTCGGTGTGGAGGTCCCCACCGACCGCGGCTACGGGCACGGCAAACTCGTCGAGGAGCTGTGGGAGCACACCGTGGGCAATTCCCTGACCGCGCCCACCTTCGTCAAGGATTTCCCTGTGGAGACAACACCTTTGACGCGGCAGCACCGGAGCATTCCCGGCGTGACCGAGAAGTGGGACCTCTACCTTCGCGGGGTCGAACTGGCCACCGGGTATTCCGAATTGAACGATCCCGTCGTGCAGCGGGAGCGGTTCGCCGCGCAGGCGCGCGCCGCGGCCGCCGGCGACGACGAGGCGATGGCGCTCGACGAAGACTTTCTCGCCGCGCTCGAGTATGGGATGCCGCCTTGCACCGGAACCGGAATGGGTATCGATCGGTTGTTGATGTGTTTGACCGGCCTGTCAATTAGAGAGACAGTTTTGTTCCCGATTGTTCGGCCGCACTCCTGAGTTACCCGTTGCGTCTGGATTGAGTATCCTGCGTCGTTATGGCAGATTGGTGACTTGGGGAGTGAATCCAAACTGCTCAGCAACTGCTCAGGACGAAACGCGAGGGTAAGCTAATGGCGAAAAAAGTGACCGTCACCTTGGTCGATGATTTCGACGGTGCGGGCGCGGCCGACGAAACGGTTGAATTCGGGCTTGACGGGGTGACCTACGAGATTGACCTTTCGTCCAAGAATGCTGCGAAACTGCGCAACGATTTGAAGCAATGGGTCGCGGCGGGCCGCCGCGTCGGGGGCCGCCGGCGCGGGCGTTCCGGCTCGGGACGTGGCCGTGGCGCCATCGACCGCGAGCAAAGCGCCGCGATCCGCGAATGGGCCCGCCGCAACGGGCACAACGTGTCGACGCGTGGCCGCATCCCCGCGGACGTCATCGACGCGTTCCACGCGGCGACCTAAGCGAACCGCTTACCGGCGCCCGGGTCCGCAAGGCCCGGGCGCCGGTTGTTTTCAATTTCGCTGGCGGCGCAACGCTTGCCGGCCCGCGCGGGAAACGCTTTGGCGTTTTTCCTCGTTTACCTGGTACGGCTGTGCGCCATCGGAGGTACGCGGCCGGGACGGCCAGCAACCGCAACGTTAGGAACCCCGGCGGGCCGACCATTACAGTGGAGAGCAGGTACGCGGTTCCGGCCCCCAGGGGCCGGCATTGGCCATCAAGAGGTCTGTACCGATGGTTAGGGAGAGCAGGTAAGCACCGATGTTCGAAAGATTTACGGACCGTGCCCGCAGGGTCGTCGTCCTGGCGCAAGAAGAGGCCCGGATGCTCAACCACAACTACATCGGCACCGAGCACATCCTGCTGGGTTTGATTCACGAGGGCGAGGGCGTCGCGGCGAAGTCGCTGGAGTCCCTGGGCATCTCGCTCGAGGGCGTTCGCAGCCAGGTCGAGGAGATCATCGGCCAGGGCCAGCAGGCGCCGTCGGGACACATCCCGTTCACGCCGCGCGCCAAGAAGGTTCTCGAGCTGAGCCTGCGCGAGGCGCTGCAGCTGGGCCACAACTACATCGGCACCGAGCACATTCTGCTCGGCCTGATCCGCGAGGGTGAGGGTGTGGCCGCCCAGGTGCTGGTCAAGCTGGGCGCGGAGCTGACCCGGGTGCGCCAGCAGGTGATCCAGCTGCTGAGCGGTTACCAGGGCAAGGAAGCCGCGGAGGCCGGAACCGGCGGCCGCGGCGGCGAGTCCGGCAGCCCGTCCACGTCGCTGGTGCTCGACCAGTTCGGCCGCAACCTGACGGCCGCCGCGATGGAGGGCAAGCTGGACCCGGTCATCGGCCGCGAGAAGGAAATCGAGCGGGTGATGCAGGTGCTCTCCCGGCGCACCAAGAACAACCCGGTGCTGATCGGCGAGCCCGGCGTCGGCAAGACCGCCGTCGTCGAGGGCCTGGCGCAGGCGATCGTGCACGGCCAGGTCCCGGAGACGCTGAAGGACAAGCAGCTCTACACGCTGGACCTGGGTTCGCTGGTCGCGGGCAGCCGCTACCGCGGTGACTTCGAGGAACGCCTCAAGAAGGTGCTCAAGGAGATCAACACCCGCGGCGACATCATCCTGTTCATCGACGAGCTGCACACGCTGGTGGGTGCCGGCGCCGCCGAGGGCGCGATCGACGCGGCGAGCATCCTCAAGCCCAAGTTGGCCCGCGGCGAACTGCAGACGATCGGCGCCACCACGCTCGACGAGTACCGCAAGTACATCGAGAAGGACGCGGCCCTGGAGCGCCGCTTCCAGCCCGTGCAGGTCGGGGAGCCGACGGTGGAGCACACCATCGAGATCCTCAAGGGCCTGCGCGACCGCTACGAGGCGCACCACCGGGTGTCGATCAGCGACAGCGCGATCGTGGCCGCGGCCACCCTCGCCGACCGCTACATCAACGACCGGTTCCTGCCGGACAAGGCGATCGACCTGATCGACGAGGCGGGCGCGCGGATGCGGATCCGCCGGATGACCGCGCCGCCAGACCTGCGCGAGTTCGACGAGAAGATCGCCGAGGCGCGCCGCGAGAAGGAATCGGCGATCGACGCCCAGGACTTCGAGAAGGCGGCCAGCCTGCGCGACCGCGAGAAGCAACTCGTCGCGCAGCGCGCCGAACGCGAAAAGCAGTGGCGCTCGGGCGATCTCGACGTTGTCGCCGAGGTCGACGACGAGCAGATCGCCGAGGTGCTGGGCAATTGGACCGGCATCCCGGTGTTCAAGCTCACCGAGGCCGAAACCACGCGGCTGCTGCGCATGGAGGACGAACTGCACAAGCGGATCATCGGCCAGGAGGACGCCGTCAAGGCCGTCTCCAAGGCGATCCGCCGCACCCGCGCCGGGCTGAAGGACCCCAAGCGCCCGTCGGGCTCGTTCATCTTCGCCGGCCCGTCCGGTGTCGGTAAGACCGAGCTGTCCAAGGCGCTGGCCAACTTCCTGTTCGGCGACGACGACGCGCTCATCCAGATCGACATGGGCGAGTTCCACGACCGGTTCACCGCGTCGCGGTTGTTCGGTGCCCCGCCGGGATACGTCGGCTACGAGGAGGGCGGCCAGCTCACCGAGAAGGTGCGGCGCAAGCCGTTCTCGGTGGTGCTGTTCGACGAGATCGAGAAGGCCCACCAGGAGATCTACAACAGCCTGTTGCAGGTCCTCGAGGATGGCCGGCTCACCGACGGCCAGGGCCGCACGGTGGACTTCAAGAACACCGTGCTGATCTTCACGTCCAACCTGGGCACGTCCGACATCTCGAAGCCGGTCGGCCTGGGCTTCACGCAGGGTGGCGGTGAGAACAACTACGAGCGGATGAAGCAGAAGGTCAACGACGAGCTGAAGAAGCACTTCCGGCCGGAGTTCCTCAACCGCATCGACGACATCATCGTCTTCCACCAGCTGACCAAGGACGAGATCATCCGGATGGTCGACCTCATGATCGGCCGAGTCGCGGGCCAGCTCAAGAGCAAGGACATGGCCCTCGAGCTCACCGACAAGGCCAAGTCGCTGCTGGCCAAGCGCGGCTTCGACCCGGTGCTGGGCGCGCGTCCGTTGCGGCGCACCATCCAGCGCGAGATCGAGGACCAGCTCTCCGAGAAGATCCTCTTCGAGGAGGTCGGACCCGGACAGATCGTCACCGTCGACGTGGACAACTGGGACGGGGAAGGCGCCGGCGAGGAGGCGGTGTTCACGTTCACCGGCACCCGCAAGCCGCCGGCCGAGCCGGATCTGGCCAAGGCCGGAGCGCACAGCGCACCCGAAACGCAGTAGCGGTAAGCGGAAGCGGGCGGGTTAGTCTCTGACGGGGCTACCCGCCCGTTTTTGCTGCGCGCTAGAAGAGGGGCTCACCGTGCTGATCGTGACAACCAATGACCTTCCGGGCTGGGAGATCCAGCGGGTGTGCGGCGAGGTGTTCGGGCTGACCGTTCGCTCGCGAAATGCGTTCTCCCAGATGGGCGCCGGCTTCAAGGCGATGTTCGGCGGCGAGCTGCAGGGGATGACCAAGAACCTCTCCGACAGCCGCAACGAAGCGATGGGAAGGCTGATCGCCGAGGCCCGCAACCGCGGCGGCAACGCGATCGTGGGGATGCGCTTCGACACCACCGAAATCGGCGACGTGTGGACGGAGATCTGCGCCTACGGCACCGCGGTCCAGGCGGTCCCGGTCACCGAGGGCGCCAAATACACCGCCGGCCAGCTCGGCTACGGCGCCGCGGCACCCCAGCATTGACGCGCGGTCTACACTGACAGCTGTCCTGACGGGACACGGAATCCGGTGAAATTCCAGAACGGTCGCGCCACTGTCGAAAGTCAGACCCGTAGCCCGTCATCCGCAGCGGGGACGCGCAATCCCCGGAAGGAGTACCCGTGGCAAATCTCGAGAAGGCCAGCGCCCGTGCCCGGGCGGTCGACCTGTCGGCGGCGAGCGCCGCGCTCTGGTTGGCGGCGACCGTCTTCCTGGCGCTGTTGGCGCTGTACTTCGTTGGGGTCGATCAGGGCGCGGTGTCGCTGTTCGGCAGCGACTCCCACGTCCACGAGTTCGTCCACGACGCGCGCCATCTGCTCGGCTTCCCCTGCCACTAACCCGGCAGCGTGGAGAAGCGTCTGATCGCACGCGGTCTCCTAGCGGGGGCCGTCGGCGCGGTGCTGGCGTTCCTGTTCGGCCGGGTATGCGCCGAGCCGGTCATCGCCCGCGCGATCGCGTTTGAGGAGGGGCGAAGCGACGTCCTGGATGCTCATGGCGTGCACGAGCACGGCGCCGAGCTGTTTTCCCGCGGGGTGCAGGCCAACGCCGGATTGGGTTTCGGCGTGCTGATTTTCGGCGTCGCGATGGGAGCGCTGTTCTCCGTACTCTTCTGTGTGGTTTGGGTGCGCGCCAGAGCCATTGGGCCGCAGCGGCTTTCGGTGCTCCTGGCGGCGGGCGCGTTCGTCGCGGTGTACCTCGTGCCGTTCCTGAAATACCCGCCGAATCCGCCCGCGGTCGGCCAGGCGGACACGATCGGGGCCCGCACCGGCTGGTACCTGGCTATGGTGCTGGCCTCGGTGGCGCTGGCGATCGCCGCGGTGTGGCTTTACCGACGGCTCGCCGCCCGGCTCGGCGCGTGGAACGGGGCGCTGCTCGCGGCGCTGGCCTACGCGCTCGCGGTCGCCGCGGTGGCGGTGCCGCTACCGACGGTCGACGAGACGCCCCCGCCGATGCGCGATGCCTCGGGTGCGATCGTCTATCCCGGCTTTCCCGCCGACGTGCTCTACGAATTCAGGCTGCTTTCCCTCGGCGCGCAGCTGGTGTTGTGGGCGGCCATCGGCCTGGTATTCGCGACGCTGGCGGGCCGGCTGCTGGAGGAGCGGGTCCCCGCGTGACCGAAGTGGTCCGCCTGACCCTGGTGTCGCACGCGATGACCGACGCCATGGCGGACGGACGCTTCCCCGCCGACGAGCCGCTCAACGGCATCGGTCTTCGGCAGGCCAAAACGGCTGGGCGCCTTGACATCGACCGCGCCACGCGGCAACTCACGGGACCCGAGCGGCGCGCCCGCCAAACCGCGCAGCTGCTCGGCCTGCACGCCACTGTCGAGCCGCGGCTGGCCGACCTCAATTGCGACGGGTGGTGCGGGCAGACGCTGCGGGCCGTCGGACCCGCGGACCTGGAGACGTGGCTCACCGATCCGGCGCGGGCGCCGCACGGCGGTGAGTCGATCGTCGACCTGATGGGGCGGGTGGCCGGCTGGCTCGAGAGCCTGGCCGGCGAAGCGACGCCCGCGGTGGCGGTGACGCATCCCGCGGTGATCCGGGCGGCCATTCTCGACGCTCTCGGCATGCCACCGAAGTCCTTCTGGCGCATCGACATCGCGCCGGCCGGTCGCGTCGTGATGCACTTTCGCGCCGGCCGCTGGACGCTGCGGTTGTGAGTTCCCGCCCCGGGCGGGCGGATCGACAGCGGAAACTTGTCGTACCTGGTTGCGATGATGGGGTTATGTCGTTGACCGCAGCTGCCGGCTCTTGGGTGAATACGCCCAAGCGTATTGACGTGCTGTTTGAGGAGTTGGCGGAGTTAAGCGGTCAGCGCAATGCGATTGATGGGCGCATTGTGGAGATCGTCGCCGAGATCGATCGCGACGGGTTGTGGGGTAATACCGGGGCGCGGTCGATACCGGCGTTGGTGGCGTGGAAGACCGGGTGCTCGCCGGCCAACGCCCACACGATCGCCACCGTGGCGGGCCGGGCGGCGGAGTTTCCCCGCTGCACCCAGGCGTTGCGCGAAGGCCGGCTGTCGCTGGATCGGGTCGGGGTGATCGCCGCACGCGCGGGCGCGGGCTCCGATGCGCATTACGTGGAATTGGCGCAAGTCGCCACGGTCAACCAGTTGCGCACCGCGGTCAAGCTCGAACCCCGACCCGACCCCGACCCGCGACCCGAATGCGCCTCGATCACCAAGACCACCGATGAGCAGTACAGCTGTTGGCGGATCAAACTCCCGCACGACGACGCCGCCAAGTTCGACGCGGCGCTGGCATCGCATCGCGACGCGCTGATCACCCAGTGGAAGCAGGATCGCGGCAACAGTTCAGAGAATTGTCCGCCGCTGCCCAACACTATGGAGGCGTTTATGCGGCTGGTGGAGGCAGGCTGGGACGCCGAGGCCACCCGCCGCCCACACGGCCAGCACACCACCGTGGTTGTCCACCTCGACATCGAACGCCGCGCCGCCGCGCTGCACCTGGGGCCGCTGCTCTCCGAGGCCGAACGCCAATACCTGACCTGTGATGCCACCTGCGAGGTGTGGTTCGAACGCGACGGCCAGCCCATCGGCGCCGGGCGCACGACCCGCACCGTCAACCGCCGGCTACGCCGCGCGCTCGAACACCGCGACCGCACCTGCGTGGTCCCCGGCTGCGACGCGACCCGCGGCCTGCACGCCCACCACATCCGGCACTGGGAAGACGGCGGGCCCACCGAGCCGGCCAACCTGGTGCTGGTCTGCCCCTATCACCACCGGGCCCATCACCGCGGCGACATCACCATCACCGGAACCGCCACCAACCTGACCGTCACCGACGACGACGGCCAACCACTGAACCCCGGATCACTCGCACGCCCACCCACCAAACCCCCCCCTCATCGCTACGCTCTGCCTCGTCGCCGGCGCGCGCTATGAGCGGCGCGGTATGTCCCGGCTGGTTCGCCCCGGTGACAT
>NZ_LZKR01000064.1 GCF_001672915.1 Mycobacterium sp. 1245805.9
CGGCATCTCCGCGCAGCTGGCCAAACGGACGGGCCACGTCGCGGCGTACATGACCGGCGCCGGCGTCGCGGCGTCGGGTTTCGGCCTGCCCGATATCGGGCTGGTCACCGCCAGCGAAATGGCCGACCGCGTCCGGATGATCGCCGACGCGCTGGGCGACGTTCCGCTGATCGCCGACGCCGCGACGCCGGCGCCGGTCATGTACGCCGCGACGTGGCCCGTCCGTTTGGCCAGCTGCGCGGAGATGCCGTCGAAAACGCCTGGCGCGACGATGAGTTCGCGCCTGGCCAGCAGGCCTTTCAGCCGCTGGCGGGCCGGTGTCGTGGCCATATCCGTCCTTTCAGTCCAGTGCCCCCGCGACGGGGGCGGCGAGAAGATCGATCAGCAAATCGATGTCGTCGAGGTTGTCCAGCCCGATCACCGCCCGCTCGATGGCGTCGGCGCGTCCGCGGCTGGTGACCCGGTCGGCGAGCGCATGGAACTTCGCCACGAGTTCGTCGTTGGTGACGGGGTCGTTGGGTGCGCCGTGCGGCAAGGCCACACGGGCGCGATGGACGGCGCCGTCGCGGGTGGTTACCGCGACGTCGGTGCGGTACTTCTCGGTGATCTCGGCGCGGGCCAACGACTCGTCGAGGTGCACGGTCGTCGCCCCGATCAGCGACCAGATGTCGTCGGAATCGAGGCGGCCGGGCGTGAATTGCTCGGGCAGCACGTCGCCGTCGAGCAGCGCCGCGGCGGTCGCATACGCGATGTTCATCTGGGCGCCGATCGGGGTGAGCGGCCGCTGGGGCCGCCACCAACCGTGCTTGTAGATGGTCTCGCCCACGGTGATGTCGACCGTTGAAATGTCTTGCGGTGCAATCGAACCGCGCAGCCGCCGGGCTGCGTCGATCACCCCGTGCAGGCCGCCCATGGCGGCGTAGGACTTGACCATGATGATGGTGGTCTCCCACCGCCGGCCGAGCTGGCCGGTCAGCAGTGACGCATCCGGATCGTGGCCTTCGCCGAAAACGCTGAGAAACCCGCCGTATTCGCGCTCGAACACCCGCTTGATGCCGGTATAGCCGGCCGCCGCCAGGCCCGCGGCGTAGAAGCCGCTGCGCGCCGCCAAGCCGTGGTGCATGCGCTTGCTCATCGCCTCGTACTGCGCGGCCATCAGCCCCGCCGACTGGGTGCCGGCCAGGCCGAGGGCGTCCTCGAGTTGGGCCGGAGACAGCCCGCGCAGCTTGCCGGACGCCACGGCCGCCGAGTGGGTGCCGAAGACCGAGCCGGAGTGCCAGCCGCGGTCCAGCATCTGGGTGCCGTGCAGCGTGTAGCCGACGCGGGGGCCGACCTCGAAGCCGGCGATCGCCGCCACCAGCAGGTCGGCGCCCCCGGTGGCTGCGCCACGCGTCGACACCGTCGAGAGCAGCGCGGGGATGAGCAGCGAGCAGCTGTGCAGCGGGGCCAGGGGATGGAAGTCGTCGAGTTCGAAGCCCTGGATGAAGGTGCCATTGAGGACCGCGGCCGCCGGCGCGCCGGCCGTGCGCCCGGTGCCGATGATCACCGCATCGCCGGGGCCCTCAAGACCCAGCACGGCGTCGGTGGCGACACGCGACCAGGGCAATTGGGCCCCGACCAGCGCGCAACCCAGGCCGTCCAGCAGCAGGTGTTTGGCCCGCTCGACGACGGTCCGGGGGACGTCGTCGAGCGTGAGGCCGGCGACCCAGGTGGCCAGCCGGCCGGTCGGCCCCGCCGGATCGGTGGCGGGTTGCTGTTGCACCGCGGTCATCGGGCTTCCTTCGAGGGAGTCAGTTGTTATAGGTATATAACAACTGATCGGATCGGCGCAAGGCGGGTGGTGTGGAAACATTGACGACCGTGCAGCACAGCGGTGACAGGGCGGGACCGGTGTCCACCGCCGCGGGGGTGCCGTTGCATCGGCAGCTGTTCCTGGTGCTGCACGACGAGATCGATCGCGGCGCCATTGCCCCGGGCGAGGCGTTGCCCACCGAGCAGACGTTGTGCGACCAGTTCGGGGTATCCCGCATCACGGTCCGCCGCGCGCTCGCGGACCTGGCCGAGCAGGGATACATCGAGCGCAGGCACGGTGTCGGTTCGTTTGTGCGCGAGCACAGTCCGTCCGACGTGCCGGCCGGCGGCTCGTACCTGGAGGGGTTGCGCCAGACCCAATTCGAAACCGAGGTCGACGTGGTCGAACTCGGGACGCGGCGCCCGCCGCGGCCGATCGCCGAGGCGCTGGAGGCGTCCGGCGAGCGGCTGCAGATCGTGCGGGTGCGCCGGCAACGCCGCACCGGCGAGCCGTTGATGGTCACCGACGCCTGGCTGCCGGCGGAACTGGCCGGTGCCTTGACCGAGCCCGCGCTGCGACGAGCGCCGCTGTATGACCTGCTGGCCGACGCCGGCGTCGTCGTGGATCGCATCCGGCACGAAATCACCGCCGAAATCGCCGGCCCGCGCAACGCGCATCTGCTGGACACCCCGATCGGCGCCGCGCTGCTGCGCGTCAACCGCCTGGCATTCGTGGCCGACGCGCCGCATCACCACCTGTCGGTTCTGTTATCGCCCAACCGTAGCCGCGTGCTGCTCAGCCAGACGGCGGACGAACTGGAAACGGGCCATGGTTTGACCATCGCCCACGACGTGGCCACGCCGCGCTAACGAACGAGCCCCACCCCGGGGACGAATCGACCCACCCTGGAGGCGTAGGCGCGATAGGCGTCGCCGTGCGTCCGAAGCAAATACGGCTCCTCGACGCAACGGACCTGCAGCTCGATCGTGGCGACCAGCAGGACAAGGCCCGCGAAGGCAACGACATTCGGCGTCACCAGCGCGATGCCGAAGCCGAAGGTGAACATGGCGGAGTAGATGGGGTTGCGGATCTGGCCGAACACGCCGGTGTGTACCAGCGTGGTGGTCTCCCTCTGGTCCACCCCGATCCGCCAGGAATCACCCATCTCGAGTTGCGCGTATACCGTCGCCGCGATGCCGGCCGTCGCCACCACGATGCCGATGGCCTGGACCCAGGCCTCATCCAGGACGCTGACGGGTTCAACGACCTTGGCCTCCTGCAGGATTGGGGCGCTGACCGCGACCGCGAGCGCGGCGACGAAGCCGACGCCGGCCAGGCGTTCCAGCGCGCCACCGGTGCGGATGCCGCGAAAGCCGGTCGACCCGGTGCGCCGATACTGCAGCCAACTGCGCCAGCCGAATCCGAGCGCGCCGAATATCGCGAAGAGCACGAGTGCCATGTCGGCGGCGGCGCTCGCCGGCATGCAGGCTCCCATGACCGCAGGCATCGCAGCGAGGGTACATCAATCGGTTTGGTCGGGAAAAGCGTCCAGCGCAGCCGTGTCGATCGCGCCCGCGCGCGGCGCGCAGTCACCGGCGCCGGGCACCAGCGTCGCCAGCGCGCCTGCGGCGCAGGCACGCCGCAGCGCGGCGAGCCGCCCGGCTGGCGCTCCCGGGCCGCGCGGCCAACTCGCGGCCAGCACCCCGGCGAACACGTCGCCCGCGCCGGTGGTGTCAACGGCTTCGACCGCCGGCGCCGGTACGACGAAATCGCCGTCTTCGCCGACATAGCGCGCCCCGCGCGCCCTGAGGGTGACCACCAAGTGGGGCGGCCGCCACGGCCAGTGGTCGGCCTCGGCTTCGTTGGCGACCACCACGTCCGCGGCGGACGCCAGTTCCGCCAGCCGGCTCGGGTCCTGGCCGGCGGGCGAGGCGTTGACGATGACGACCGCCCCCGCCGACCGGGCTTCGCGCGCCGCCGCCACCGCGGTCGGCACCGGAATCTCCAACTGCGTCAACAGCACATCGCACGTGGAGATCGCCCGGCTGGCCGCGGCCGGCGTCAGCTGAGCGTTGGCGCCCGGAGCGACGACGATGGTGTTCTCGGCACCGGCGTCGACCACGATGACCGCGGTGCCGCTCGGCCCCGAAACCGCGATCGTCCCGTCCAGCTCAACGCCGTTGGCCCGCAGGTGAGCCCGCAACCTTCCGGCGGCCGCGTCGTCACCCAGCGCGCCGACGAACTGCACCCGCGCCCCCGCGCGCGCCGCGGCCACCGCCTGGTTGGCGCCCTTGCCGCCCGGTGCGGAGGTCAGCGACGTGGCCAGCACCGTCTCGCCCGGCCGCGGCAGGGCGTCGACGCCGAACGTCAGGTCCATGTTCACGCTGCCGACCACGCAGACCCGTGCCATGACGGCGACGTTAGTCGGCCCGCTGCGGCATTTTGCCGCCCATCCTTTCGCGGCAATGGCCAATATCGTGATGTCCGCGCGTTAGTCTGCAGCGTGATCGTGCTGAATCCCGTCCGAGGGAGGGGGAAAGGCGAATGACGTTGACCGAGCCGAAAACGGCCGAACAGGCGTCGGACGACACGCCGGAAACTCCTCCGGAACCGGCACCGCCGGAAATGAGGCGTGCGGGCCAGCGTCGGCCGCTGGTGTGGCACCGTTTCCGCTTCGGCATCCAGTCCAAGATCCTCATCGCGATGCTGCTCTCGGGCATTCTCGGCGTGGGCGTGATCGGGCTCATCGGGGCGATATCCGGCCGCAACGCATTGCGACAAGTCGAGTCCGAGCGATTGATCGAGTTGCGTGAGTCGCAAAAGCGGCAGGTTCAGGCGCTGTTCAAGGAGGTGACGAACTCCCTCATCGTCTACAGCAGCGGATTCAGCATCAACGAGGCCACCGCGGCGTTGACGGCGGGCTTCAACCAATTGGGCAACTCGACAATCACCCCCGCCCAACAGCAGGAGCTCGTCAACTACTACCAAAACCAGATGATCGCGCCTATCAAACGGATAAACGGCAACGAAATCGACCTCAACGCGGTCCTGCCGAGTTCCCCGTCGCAGAAATACGTTCAGGCGTATTACACCGCGCCGCCGCGGCCGACCCCCGACGCGCTACCCGTCGCGGACGCCGGCGACGGCAGCGCATGGTCGGCGGCCAACGCCCGCTTCGATTTCTACATGCGTGACATCGTCACCCGCTTCGACTACCGCGACGCGTTGCTGCTCGACATGCAGGGCAACGTCGTCTACTCCGTCAGGAAGGGCCCCGACCTCGGGACCAACATCCTCACCGGGCCCTATCGCGAATCGAAGCTGCACGAGGCCTACGACAAGGCGCTGCGCTCCAACGACGTTGACTTCGTGTGGATCACCGACTTTCAGCCGTATCAGCCGGCGCTCGACGCGCCCACGGCGTGGGTGGTCTCGCCGGTCGGCATGAACGGCAAGATGGACGGGGTCATGGCCCTTCCGGTGCCGATCGCCAAGATCAACAACATCATGACCGCCAACAAGCACTGGCAGGCCGCCGGCATGGGCTCGGCGACCGAAACGTATCTGGCCGGACCCGACGGCCTGATGCGTTCGGATTCACGGGAATTCCTGGAAAACCCGCAGGAATACAAGCGCGATGCCATCTCCGCCGGCACGGCGCCCGAAGTCGTGGAAAAGGCGATCCGGTTGGGTGGCACGACGTTGGTGCAACCGGTCGACACTGCGGGTCTTCGCGCCGCCGAGCGCGGGGAGAGCGGCACCATGAGCTCCGTTGACTACACGGGCAACAAGGAATTGGAAGCCTATGCGCCACTGGACATTCCCAATTCCGACCTGCACTGGTCGATCCTGGCGACGCGCGACGACTCGGACGCGTTTGCCCGGCTGGGCAGGTTCAGCAAGACCCTCGTGATCGCGGTCACCGCGCTGGTTTTCGTCATCAGCGTGGCCTCGATGGTGATCGCCGGGACTGCGATGCGGCCGGTCCGGCGCCTGGAGGAGGGCACGCGAAAGATCAGCTCCGGCGACTACGACGTGAATATTCCGGTGATGGCGCGCGACGAAATCGGCGACCTCACGGCGGCATTCAACGAGATGAGCCGCAACCTCGCGATCAAGGAGGAGCTGCTCAACGAGCAGCGCAACGAGAACAATCGCCTGCTGCTGGCGCTGATGCCCGAGCCGATCGTCCAACGGTATCGCGAGGGTGAGGCGACCATCGCGCAGAAGCACCAGGACGTCGCGATCATCTTCGCCGACATCGCCGGCCTGGACGAGCTCTCCAACGATCTTTCCGGCGATGAACTGGTGGGGATCGTCGACGAGCTGTTCCGCCAGTTCGATTCGGCCGCCGAAACCCTTGGCGTGGAACGGATCCGCACCTTCCACAACGGTTACCTCGCCACCTGCGGGGTGATCACCCCGCGGTTGGACAGCATCCACCGAACCGTTGACTTCGCCATCGAGATGCGCCGCATCATCGAGCGGTTCAACAGCCAGACCGGCCACGAGTTGGGCCTTCGGGTCGGGATCAACACCGGCAACGTCATCAGCGGGCTGGTGGGCCGATCGAGCCTCGTCTACGACATGTGGGGCGCGGCGGTGAGCCTGGCCTCCCAGATGCACAGGGGCGCACCCCAGCCCGGCATCTACGTCAGCACCCCGGTGTACGAGGCGATGCGCGACGTGCGTCAGTTCACCCCCGCGGGCACCATTTCGGTCGGTGGAACCGAGCAGGCCATGTATCGGTTGTCGGAGCGATGATGAACGCCTGGAACTCCTCGTGGTTCTACTGGGCGATCGGCATCGCGATCGGGTTTCCGGTCGGGCTGATCTTTCTGACCGAGCTACACCACACGCTGGTCCGCCGGAACAGCCGCCTGGCCAGGCAGGTCGGCCTGCTGCGCAACTACGTGCTGCCGCTGGTTGCGCTCTTGCTGCTGCTCGTCAAGGCATCGCAGATTCCGGCCGGGGAGGTCCCGGTGCGGCTCCTTACCACGGTGTTCGGCTTCCTGGTGCTGGTGCTGATGCTGTCCGGGCTGAACGCCACTGTGTTCGAGGGCGCGCCCGAGGACAGCTGGCGCGCGCGCATGCCCGCCATCTTCCTCGACGTGGCGCGTTTCGCGCTGATCGGCGTCGGGCTGGTTTTGATTCTGTCGTATATCTGGGGCGTCCGGGTCGGCGGCCTGTTCACCGCGCTGGGCGTCACGTCGGTCGTCATCGGGCTGATGCTGCAGAACTCCGTCGGCCAGATCGTGTCCGGCTTGTTCATGCTCTTCGAGCAACCGTTCCGGATCAACGATTGGCTCGACACCGGCACGGCGAAGGGACGCGTCGTCGAGGTGAACTGGCGGGCCGTGCACATCGACACCGGCAGCGGAATGCGGGTCACGCCGAACTCGGTGCTGGCGACGACGGCGTTCACCAACCTCAGCCGCCCGGCGGGCACCCATAAACTGGCGATGACGACGACGTTTTCGCCCGCCGACCCGCCCGACCGGGTGTGCGCCATGCTGTCGCGGGTGGCCCTCGGGCTGCCGCAGCTCAAGGCCGACAGCGCCCCTCGCTCGGTGCCGCTCGGCGGCGGCGAATACCGCACCTCGATCGGGCTGACCTCGCCCGCCGACGACGGGGCCGCGAAGGCAACCTTCCTGCGCTGGGTCTGGTACGCCGCCCGGCGGGAAGACCTGCACCTGGACAACAGCGACGACGACTACTCGAGCCCCGAACGCGTGGAGAAGGCGCTGCGCACCGTGGTGGCGCCGGCGTTGCGGCTCAACGCCGACGAACAACGCTCGCTGCATTCGTCCGCGAAACTCGTCCGATACGGCGCCGACGAAACCGTGGAATACGCCGGTCAGATACCCAGGGGGATGACGTTTCTGGTCGAGGGCCGCGTGCAGCTGACCGCGCTGGCCGACGACGGCTCGATCGTCCCGATCAGCACGCTGCTCGAGGGCTCGTTCCTGGGGCTGACCGCGCTGACCCGGCAGCCGAACATGGCGAGCGCCTACGCGCTCGACGAGGTGACCGCGCTGGAGATCGATCGCGAACACATCGAGCACCTGGTGATGCGTGAACCGTTGCTGCTGCAGAACTTCGGCCACATCCTCGAAGAGCGGCAAAGCAAGGTGCGGCAGGCGCGGCGCGGCGAGCGGGTCGCGTGAGGCGCCCGCTCTGACCTGGCCCGCTACGGACCGTTACCCTGGATAAATGAGTCTGCAAGCCCCAACGCGCCCCGACTTGCGCCGGGAGGTCCACGACGCCGCGCGCCGCGCCCGCGTCGCCGCCCGCGCGCTGGCGTTGTTGCCGACCGTCGCCAAGGACGCGGCGCTGCAGTCGGCGGCCGACGCGATAGGCGCCCACACCGAGCGGATCCTGGCGGCCAACGCCGAAGACCTCGACGCCGCCCGGGCCGCCGGCACGCCGGCCGCGATGCTCGACCGGTTGGCCCTGGACCGCAAGCGCGTCGACGGGATCGCCGCCGGCCTGCGCCAGGTCGCGGGGTTGCCGGACCCGGTCGGCGAGGTGCTGCGGGGCTACACCCTGCCCAACGGGCTGCACCTGCGCCAGCAGCGGGTCCCGCTCGGGGTGGTCGGCATGATCTACGAGGGCCGGCCCAACGTCACCGTCGACGCGTTCGGGTTGGCGCTCAAGTCGGGCAACGCGGTGCTGCTGCGCGGCAGCTCGTCGGCGGCGAAATCCAACGAGGCCCTCGTCGACGTGCTGCGCGGCTCGCTCGTCAGCGAGGACCTGCCCGCCGACGCGGTGCAGCTGCTCTCGGCCGCCGACCGGTCCACGGTGACCCACCTGATCCAGGCGCGCGGACTGGTCGACGTGGTGATCCCGCGCGGCGGGGCGAGCCTCATCGACGCGGTGGTGCGCGACGCCCGGGTGCCCACCATCGAGACCGGTGTCGGCAACTGCCATGTGTACGTGCACGAGTCCGCCGACCTCGACGTGGCGGAACGGATCCTGCTGAACTCCAAGACCCGTCGGCCCAGCGTCTGCAACGCCGCCGAGACGCTGCTGGTCGATGCCGCGATCGCGGCGACGGCCATGCCGAGGCTGGTCGGCGCCCTTCAGGACGCCGGGGTGACGGTTCATCTCGACGCGGGTGAGGACGACCTGCGCCGCGAATACCTGTCGATGGACATCGCGGTGGCCGTCGGCGACGGCGTCGACGCGGCGATCGCCCACATCAACGAGTACGGCACCGGGCACACCGAGGCCATCGTGACGACGAATATGGCAGCGGCTCAACGGTTTAGCGACGGAGTCGACGCGGCCGCGGTGATGGTCAACGCTTCGACCGCCTTCACCGACGGCGAGCAGTTCGGTTTTGGCGCCGAGATCGGCATCTCCACGCAGAAGCTGCACGCGCGCGGCCCGATGGGGTTGCCGGAACTGACCTCGACCAAGTGGATCGCGTGGGGAGACGGGCAGACCCGCCCGGCCTGACGCCCCAAAGCCCATAGGAGAACTGAGATCGTGAGTGTGCCCGCCCGGCCGGCGCCGTTGTTCGCCGACATCGACGACGTCTCGCGGCGGTTGGCCGAGACCGGCTACCTACCCGACACCGCCACCGCGACGGCCGTGTTCCTGGCCGACCGGCTCGGCAAGCCGCTGCTGGTGGAGGGCCCCGCCGGCGTCGGCAAGACCGAGCTGGCCCGCGCCGTCGCCCAGGCCACCGGCTCGGGCCTGGTGCGCCTGCAGTGCTACGAGGGCGTCGACGAGGCCCGCGCGCTCTACGAGTGGAACCACGCCAAGCAAATACTCCGTATCCAGGCCGGCTCCGGGGACTGGGACCAGACCAAGGACGACGTGTTCAGCGAGGAGTTCCTGCTGTCGCGCCCGCTGCTGACAGCCATCCGGCGCAATGAGCCGACGGTGCTGCTGATCGACGAGACGGACAAGGCCGACATCGAGATCGAGGGCCTGCTGCTCGAGGTGTTGTCCGACTTCGCCGTGACCGTGCCCGAACTGGGCACGATCGTCGCCGAGCGGGCGCCGTTCGTGGTGCTGACCTCCAACGCCACCCGTGAACTGTCCGAGGCGCTCAAGCGGCGCTGCCTGTTCCTGCACATCGACTTCCCGAGCCCCGACCTGGAGCGGCGCATCCTGCTGTCCCGGGTGCCCGAGCTGCCCTTGCACCTGGCGGAGGAATTGGTGCGCATCATCGGGGTGCTGCGCGGAATGCAGCTCAAGAAGGTGCCCTCAATCGCCGAGACGATCGACTGGGGTCGCACGCTGCTCGCGTTGGGGCTGGACACCATCGACGACGCGGTGGTCGCCGCCACGCTCGGCGTGGTGCTCAAGCATCAATCCGACCAGCAACGCGCCGCGGGAGAACTGAGGCTGAACTGATGGCCGCCCGCCGCATCCGCCCCAGCCGCCCGCTCGCCCCGCACGGGTTGCCGGGCCATCTGGTCGGTTTCGTGGAAGCGCTTCGCGCGCAGGGTATTTCGGTGGGACCTTCGGAGACGGTGGACGCCGGGCGGGTGATGGCCACCCTCGGCCTGGGCGATCGTGAGGTGCTGCGGGAGGGGATCGCCTGCGCCGTGCTGCGCCGCCCCGACCACCGCGAAACCTACGACGCCATGTTCGACCTGTGGTTCCCCGCCGCGCTGGCCGCCCGCGCGGTGGTCACCGAGGAGGAGGCCGGCGAGGCGCGGGACGGCGGCCTGGCGCCCGACGACGTCGAGGCGATGCGCCAGATGCTGCTGGACCTGCTCACCGAAAACCCCGAACTGGCCGACATGGACGAACGTCTCGTCGCGATGATCGCCCGGATCGTGGAGGCCTACGGCAAATACAGTTCCAGCCGCGGCCCGTCGTTCTCGTCGTACCAGGCGCTCAAGGCGATGGCGCTGGACGAATTGGAGGGCAAGCTGCTGGCGGGACTGCTCGCGCCGTACGGCGACGAACCCACGCCCACCCAGGAGCAGATCGCCAAAGCGCTGGCGGCCCAGCGGATCACGCAGCTGCGCAAGATGGTCGACGCCGAGACCAAGCGGCGCACCGCCGAGCAGTTGGGCCGCGACCACGTCCAGATGTACGGCATCCCACAGCTTTCGGAGAACGTCGAATTCCTGCGCGCATCCGGCGACCAGCTGCGCCAGATGCAACGGGTGGTGGCGCCGCTGGCCCGCACCCTGGCGACGCGGCTCGCGGCGCGCCGGCGGCGCTCCCGCGCCGGGACCATCGACCTGCGCAAGACGCTGCGCAAGTCCATGTCCACCGGCGGGGTGCCGATCGACGTGGTGCTGGCCAAACCCCGCCCGGCCCGCCCGGAACTGGTTGTGCTGTGCGACGTCTCGGGTTCGGTCGCGGGTTTCAGCCACTTCACCCTGCTGCTGGTGCATGCCCTGCGGCAGCAGTTCTCGCGGGTTCGCGTCTTCGCGTTCATCGACACGACCGACGAGGTGACCCACATGTTCGGGCCGGAGGCCGACCTGGCGGTGGCGATCCAGCGGATCACCCGCGAGGCCGGCGTGTACAGCCGCGACGGGCACTCCGACTACGGCAACGCGTTCGTCTCATTCCTGCAGGCGCACCCGAACGCGCTGTCGCCGCGCAGCTCGCTGCTGGTGCTCGGCGACGGGCGCACCAACTATCGCGACCCGGCCATCGACGTGCTCGTCGACATGGTGACCGCCAGCCGCCACGCGCACTGGCTCAACCCCGAACCCAAGCACCTGTGGGGCAGCGGCGACTCGGCGGTGCCGCGCTACCAAGAGGTCATCACGATGCACGAATGCCGGTCCGCCAAGCAGTTGGCGGCGGTGATCGACCAGCTGCTGCCGGTGTAGGACTTCTCGCCAGCGTGCGTACGCCGACACGCCGATCAGGCCAGTAGCTCGACCTCGACCTGGAGCCTGCGGTAGATCTCCAGCGCGCGCCGGTCGCGGGTCACGAGCGTGAGCTGGTGCTCATTCGCGGCGGCGCCGACAAGCGCGTCATAGGTCGAGCCGCCGGCAATCCTGTCCGAGCCGAGCGCCGTGAGCAGCGATGCGGCGGCGCGAGCGCCGAGGAACCTCGTCTCGGGGAACGTGTGGGTAAGCACCTGCGTGACGATCGCCGGCGTCCGCCGCGCGGGGGGCGGTAACCGGGTGAGCACCGAGAAGGTCTCGAATGCGGCGTGGCCGGCCAGACCGAGGGCACGGCCGCGCAGTGCCTGGAAGGTGCTCTCGTGATGTTCGTGATCCGCAACCACAAGTGCGACGGCGACGCTGGTGTCGACGAGCACCGCCGTGGTTCTAGCGCCGGTCGGCATCTCGCAATGCCTGCACGAGGGCATCGTCGACATCGGCCCCGCCCGCGGGTATGACGAAGCGCCCGTCTCGCTCTTCGAGGGCGCCATCGGCCAGCGGCTCGACGCGAAGACCCGCGCCGTCGGCGGTCACCTCGACTTCGCCCGGTTGAAGCCCGAGGTGGTCGCGCAGCGCCTTTGGAATAACCAATCGACCTGCCTTATCAATGGTTGCACGCATGCCTAGAGATTACCATTACCGCGCTGACGTCGGCCGAGCCGGGCCCGCACGCTCAAGTAAGCTGGCAAATCGTGCAAAAGCAGCTTCGCCGGCTCGGGGTGATGGGTGGGACGTTCGACCCCATCCATTACGGCCACCTGGTGGCCGCCAGCGAGGTCGCCGACCTGTTCGACCTGGACCAGGTGGTCTTCGTGCCCAGCGGCCAGCCCTGGCAGAAGAGCCGGCACGTCTCCGCCGCCGAGGACCGTTATCTGATGACGGTGATCGCCACCGCGTCCAACCCGCGGTTCTCGGTGAGCCGGGTCGACATCGACCGCGGCGGGCCCACCTACACCCGGGACACGCTGGCCGACCTGCACGCACTCAACCCCGAATCGCAGCTGTACTTCATCACCGGTGCGGACGCGCTCGAATCGATCCTGTCGTGGCAAGGCTGGGAGGAACTGTTCGGGTTGGCGCGCTTCATCGGCGTCAGCCGGCCCGGATATGAGCTGCGCCGCGAACACGTCACCGGCGTCCTGGGCGAGCTGACCGAGGACGCGCTGACCCTGGTGGAGGTTCCGGCGCTGGCGATCTCGTCGACCGACTGCCGCCGGCGCGCCGAGGAGGGCCGGCCGCTGTGGTACCTGATGCCCGACGGTGTCGTGCAATACGTTTCGAAACGCCGGCTGTACCGCACGACCGAAGGGGCCACGCGCCCAACGACATTCGCGGCGGAAAACAACACATGACCGCCACCCAGGAAGCCATCGACATGGCCACCGTGGCGGCCGGCGCCGCCGCCGCCAAACTGGCCGACGACGTGATTGTCATCGACGTCTCGGGCCAGCTGGTGATCACGGACTGCTTCGTCATCGCTTCGGCGTCCAACGAGCGGCAGGTCAACGCGATCGTCGACGAGGTCGAGGAGAAAATGCGCAAGGCGGGCTACCGCCCGGCGCGGCGCGAGGGCGCCCGGGAAGGTCGCTGGACGCTGCTCGACTACCGCGACATCGTCGTGCACATCCAGCACCAGGACGACCGCAACTTCTATGCGCTGGACCGGCTCTGGAGCGACTGCCCGGTGATCTCGGTGGACTTAGACGACCCGGAAGGTCCTGCAGACTCGGCGAGCGCGCGATGAGGATCCGCCGCCTGGTGATGCTCCGGCACGGCCAAACCGACTTCAACGCGGACAGCCGGATGCAGGGACAGCTGGACTCCGCGCTCACCGAACTCGGTCGCGCCCAGGCGGTCGCCGCCGCCGAAGTGCTGGGCAAGCTGCCGCCGTTGCTGATCGTTTCGTCGGACCTGCATCGTGCCTATGACACCGCGGTCACGCTCGGGGAGCGGACCGGGTTGACGGTCCGGGTGGACCCCCGGTTGCGCGAGACACATTTGGGCGACTGGCAGGGGCTGACACACACCGAGGTCGACGCGCAGGCCCCCGGCGCGCGGCTGGCCTGGCGCGACGACGCCAGGTGGGCGCCGCACGGCGGGGAAAGCAGGGTCGACGTGGCCGCGCGAAGCGTCCCCGTGGTCGCCGAGCTGGTGACCGGCGAGCCGGAATGGGGTGACCCCGACGAGCCGGACCGACCCGTGGTGCTGGTGGCGCACGGGGGTCTGATCGCCGCCCTGTCCGCCGCGTTGCTCAAGCTGCCGGTCGACAACTGGCCGATTCTGGGCGGCATGGGCAACGCCAGCTGGGTGCAGTTGTCCGGCCACTCCGACGATTCGGGCGCCGGCGCCGATTTCGATGCGGTCCGCTGGCGCCTCGACGTCTGGAACGCGTCCGCGCAGGTTGCCAACGATGTCCTCTGACCCGCACACCAGGACCACCCTGTTGGTGTTCGCCGACTCCCTGTCCTATTACGGGCCCACCGGGGGCCTGCCCGCCGACGACCCGCGCATCTGGCCCAATATCGTTGCGTCGCAACTGGGTTGGGATGTGGAGCTGATCGGGCGCATCGGCTGGACCTGCCGCGACGTCTGGTGGGCGGCGACGCAGGACCCGCGGGCCTGGGCGGCGCTGCCTCGGGCGGGCGCGGTGATCTTCGCGACCGGCGGGATGGATTCGCTGCCCTCGGTGCTGCCGACCGCGGTGCGCGAGCTGATCCGTTATGTGCGCCCGCCGTGGTTGCGGCGCTGGGTGCGCGACGGCTACGCGTGGCTGCAGCCCCGGCTCTCGCCGGTGGCCCGGTCGGCGCTGCCGCCGCACCTGAGCGCCGAATACCTCGAACAGACCCGCGGCGCAATCGATTTCAACCGCCCGGGCATTCCGATCGTGGCGTCGCTGCCGTCGGTGCACATCGCCGAGACGTACGGCAAGGCCCACCATGGCCGCGCGGGGACGGTGGCCGCGATCACGGAGTGGGCGCAGCAACACGATGTTCCCCTGGTGGATCTCAAAGCCGCTGTGGCCGAACAGGTTATGAGCGGGCGCGGCAATCCCGACGGCATCCATTGGAATTTCGAGGCCCACCGGGCGGTCGCGGAGCTCATGCTCAAGGCCCTGGCCGAAGCCGGCATAACCAACGAGAAACCGCGCGGGTAAAACGATGCCTGTCGTGGTGGTGACCGATGCGTCGTCGCGGCTGCCCGCCGACTTGCTCGAAAAGTGGTCGATACGCGTCGTTCCCCTGCACATCCTGCTCGACGGCCGCGACCTCCGCGACGGCGTGGACGACATCCCCGACGAGATCTACCAGCAGCACGCGACCACGGCGGCGGCCACCCCGGCCGAACTGGCCAACGCCTATCAGCAGGCGCTGGCCGACAGTGGCGGTGACGGGGTGGTGGCGGTGCACCTTTCGTCGGCGCTGTCCGGAACCTACGGCGCCGCCCAACGGACCGCGGCCGATCTCGACGCGAACGTGCGCGTCGTCGACTCGCGCTCGGCCGCAATGGGAACCGGGTTCGTGGCGCTGGCCGCCGCCCGGGCCGCGGCCGACGGCGGCGACCTGTGCGCCGTCGCGGGCGCGGCCAGTTCGGCGGTGTCGCGCGGCCACGCGTTCGTGGTGGTGCACCGGCTGGACAACCTGCGTCGCAGCGGGCGGATCGGCGGGGCCACGGCGTGGCTGGGGACCGCGCTGGCGCTCAAGCCGCTGTTGCGCATCGACGACGGCAAACTCGTTCTCGCCCAACGGGTGCGGACCGTGACCGCCGCGACCGCGGCGATGATCGACCGGGTGTGCGAGGTCGTCGGCGAGAACTCCGCGGCCCTGGCGGTGCAACATGTGGCCAACCCGGAGGGCGCGAACGAGGTGGCGGCGGAGCTGGCCCGGCGGCTGCCCGCGTGCGAGCCGGCGATCGTCAGCCCGTTGGGGCCGGTGCTCGGGCTGCACGTCGGCCCCGGGGCCGTCGCGGTGTGCCTGGACTTAGCTCCGGGCGGCTGACGCCACCGGTGCCGCCACTGCCCGCGGACGACCGTAGTCACCGCGCGGGTGAACGACGAGCGGCCACCAGAACCAGCGACCGAGCAGGGTGGCGATCGACGGCATCAGCAGCGTGCGCACGATCAGGGTGTCGAGCAGCAGGCCGATGCATACCGTGGACCCGAACTGCCCCAGCACCCGCAGCTCGCTCCCCAGCATCGCCGCCATGGTGAACGCGAACACCAGGCCCGCCGCCGTGACCACCCCACCGGTGCCGGCCATCGACCGGATGATCCCCGTCTTGAGCCCGTGATGGATTTCCTCTTTGAACCGCGACACCAGTAGCAGGTTGTAGTCGGAGCCGACGGCCAGCAGGATGATGACCGACAGCGCCATCACGATCCAGTGGATTCTGATGCCGAACAGGTCCTGCCAAATCAGCACCGACAGCCCGAACGACGCGGCGATCGAACTGGCCGCGGTGCCGACGATCACCAGCGCGGCAACCACGCTCCGGGTGAGCAGCAGCATGATCATGAAGATCAGCGTCAGGGCCGACACCACGGCGATCATCAGGTCGTATTTCTCGCCGTCGGCCATGTCCCGGAACGTCGCGGCGGTTCCGCCGAGATACACCCGGGCATCCGACAGCGAGGACTGCTTCAACGCCTCCTGCGCTGCGGTGCGTTCGGCGTCGACCCGTGCGATGCCCTCCGGACTCATCGGATCGCCCTGATGGGTGATGAAGAACCGCGCCGACTTGCCGTCCGGCGACAGGAACATGCGAAGGCCCGTCTGGAAATCGGGGTTGTCGAAGGCCTCCGGCGGCAGGTAGAAGAAGTCGTCGTTCTTGGACTGATCGAAGCTTTGCCCCATCACGATGGCGGTGTTGCTCATCGCCTCCATCTGATCGATCATCGCCTTGAACGTCTGGTAGAGCGTCAGAGTGATGCCCCTGGTGTTCTTCAGCGTCGAAATCAGCACGGGGAACAGCGCATTCAGGTCGTGTGTGGCCTTGGCGGTGTGTGCGATATCGGCGGTGAGGTAGTGGAACTGCTCGGCGAGCTGGTCGAAGCCGTCGAACGTGTCGAAGAGGGACCGTATGCCGATGCACAACGGGATGTCGTAGCAGTGCCTCTCCCAGTAGAAGTAGCTACGTATCGGCCGGAAGGTGTCGTCGAAATCGGCGATGTGGTCGCGCAACTTGTCGGTGATCTGTGACGTCACCTCGGTGGTCTTCGCGCTGTCGTCGGCGGCATTGGCCAGGTCCAGCGACACCTCGTACTGGCGTTGCGTGGTGTCGATCTGGGTCTGCAGATCGTCGGCCATCCTCAGGATGTCGGCGATGCGGTCCTTGAGGAAGCTCATGTTCTGCATCGTGGTCTGGCTCTGGATGCTGTTCTGGAACGGAATCGAGCTGTGCTGGATCGGGATTCCCAGTGGCCGGGTGATGTCCTGGACCATGGCGATGCCCTGTGTACGCATCTCGTTCTTGGCCACCCGGTCCAACACCAGCATGTCGGCCGGGTTTCGCATGTCGTGGTCGGACTCGACCATCAACAGGTCGGGGTTCATCCGCGCCTCGGAGAAATGCCGGTTCGCGGCCTCTTGCCCCTGATTGGACGGCGCCGACAACGGCAGGTAATGGCGGTCGTTGTAGCTCGTGTGGAAACTCGGCAGGGCGATCATGCCGACCAGCACGACCGCGGCACTTACGGCCAAGATCGGTGCGGGCCAACGCACTACCGCGGTGCCCACCCGTCGCCATAGCCGACCACGCTTGGCCTGCCGTTCGAAGAGATGGAATCGACTGCCGACGAAGACGACCGCGGGGCCCAGCGTAAGTCCGGCCGCGACCACGACCAGCATGCCGATCGCGACGGGTGCGCCCATGGTGTTGAACCAGGGCAACCGCGAAAAGCTCAGGCAATAGGTCGCCCCGGCGATCGTCAGGCCCGAGCCCAAGACGACGGGAGCAACACCCTTGAATGTGGTGTAGTACGCGGTTTCTCGGTCCTCGCCGGCGGCCAGCGCTTCTTGATAGCGGCCGATCAGGAAGATGCCGTAGTCGGTCCCGGCGGCGATCGCCAGCATGGTGAGGATGTTCGCGGCGAAGGTGGTGAGCCCGAACGCGTCGTGATACGCCAGCACCGCGACGACCCCGCGCGCACACGCCAGGGCGACAAAGGTCATGAACAGCTGCAGCAGCGTGGTGACGATGGACCGGTAGACCAGCAGCAACATGATCGCGATGGCGCCCAGCGTGAACAGCGTGATCTTGGCCAGGCTGGCGTTGCCGATGATGTGCATGTCGTCGGACAGCGCGGCGGGACCGGTGACGTAGGCCTTCACGCCGGGCGGCGCCTTGTTCTCCTCGATCACCTTGCGGACCGCGTCCACGGACTCGTTGGCCAGGGTGGTGCCTTGATTGCCGGCGAGGTTTATCTGCACATAGGCGGCCTTCGCGTCGGCGCTTTGAGCGCCCGCCGCCGTCAGCCGGTCACCCCAGAAATCCTGGATGTGCTGGATGTGCTTGGGGTCCTGGCGAAGCTGCCGAATCAGCTTGTCGTAGTACTGGTGCGCGTCGGGGCCGAGGGGTTGCTGGCCCTCTAGCACGATCATTACCGTGCTGTTGGAATCGAATTCGCGGAAGTTGTGGCCCATCCGCATCATCGCCTTCATCGACGGCGCGTCCAGCGGCGTCATCGGCGCCGAATGCGCCTCGCCGACCTTTTCCAGCGTGGGAACGATGACGTTCACCAACACGGTGACGGCCACCCAACCCAGAATGATCGGTATCGCGAAGATGCGGATCGCGTGGGGGAGATACGGACGGTGGCCGCGATCCGCCATGCTGGGCCGCTGGGTCGTGATCGGACCCGTGTCCGCCGTGCTCGCGTCGCGCGCCGCCCTGTCGATGTCGGTCATGCGGACTTCACCAGGCAGAAGGTCTGGGCGTTATGGCCGTCGGAATTTTGGCTGTCGCGGACGACGCCGTCCACGCTGATCTTGCAGCTGATTCGGCTGCCGTCGCTTTGCGCCATGATGTTGGCGCTGACCGAGGGAAGCGTGGTGGAGATGGTGGTCGACCAGGGCAGCGGCGCGTTGTTGATTTGGTGGGTGTTCGCGTTCTCGTCCCAGTAGTTGATGTTCGCGGTGGATCCGGGCGGCCCGGAGATGTCGTAGACGACGACCTTCGGATTGAACTGCACGATCTCGATCCCCTTGCCCGCGTTGGCGTTGAGGTCCTGGGACCCGAAAATTTTGTGCAGCCGCGAGACCACCAAGGCCGAGACGGCGAGCACGACCACCAACACCAGAGGAATCCACGCTCGTCTGAGCGCCCGGGTTAAGGCCTTCACCTTGACCGCCTTCCGCTCGCCCCGGCGGATCACCGCCGTCACTGACAACGCCGGTTGCCGATACATTGCTCAGCTAAGCATCGTAGACCTAGTGCACGGAACCGTTCCTCCGGGCCCGGGCCTAAGGGGCGGCCAACGCGGGGTTAGTGCGTCACCCGGCCCGTGACCGGCGGCAGATCGGCAAGCGTGACTATCCCGGGCCTGGCTGCGACGACGGCGGGAACGGCGTTGGTCACCGGCATCGCGGTGTAGATCATTCCCAGCCCCATGAAGCCGGGCTCGGTCCAATCCTTCGGCGGCAGGCAGTGCAGGACGGTGCGCATGTTGGGTAGGCCGAACACCTGGATGACGTGGCCGTGCTCGAGCGGTTTGGGCGGGACCACGTGGCTGCCCATCGTCCAGTTGAACCCGACGCTGACCACGTTGCGGTCGCCCTCCCAGCCGCGGTGGTAGCCGTAGACGCTGCCGACCGTTCCCTCCGGGATCTTCATGAAGCCCAGATCGGAGTCGGCGGTGGCCGCGGTGAACGTGACGTCGAACGTCATCTTGTCCAGTTTGGCGCCGATCGCGTCGGCCATCATCGCGGCGGATTCCGCGAAGACCTCGCTTTCCCGGCGCACGCTCTCTGCCAGTCCAGGGGTGTCGGGGTCTTGCGAGAAACCCATCGCCGTCTGCGTTTCCGCCGACTCGTAGGTCGAGCAGTCCACCGACTCGGTGATGCGGATCTCGTCGACGCGCTCGCAGGAGGCGGACAGCACCATCCCGACCATGTTCGTCATTCCGGGGTGCGCTCCGCTGCCGAAGATCGTCGAACCGCCCCGTTCGCAGGCGTCCTGGATACGCTTGCGGTCTTCCGGTGTCTGCTTGCCGCCGGTGATCCAGGCGGCGCTGGTGCATACGTTGACGCCCGCCTCCAGCAGCCGCACCAGTTCGTCGACGTTGGGCCACAACGGGTTGTAGCAGCACGCGTCGGGGCGCAGCGCCAGCAGCGCATCGATGTCGTTGGTGGCCTTGATGCCGGTGGGCTCCGGCCAACCCGACAGGTCGGCGGCGTCCACGCCGACCTTTTCGGCGCCGTGCGCGTACACCCCGACCAGTTCCATGTCCGGCCGGCCGATGATGGCGTGCAACGACCGCCGCCCGATGTTGCCGGTCGTCCACTGGATCACGCGATAGGGACGGTCTGCGCTGGTCGGGCTCATGGGGGGCTCCTTTGCCGGTGCGATTGGACTCATTATGTTCAACCAGGCCCGCGAGAATGCGGGCCGGTCGCCCAAACCGACGGGAGGCCGCCCGACTTAGCCGTCCAACCGGGTGAATTGGTCCCGGTGGTACTGCTCGACGCACGCGGCGCGCCGGATCTTGCCGCTCGTCGTGGTCGGAATCGACCCCGGCGGCACCAGAACGAGATCCCCGACGTTCACGCCGTGCGCGTTGGATATCGCGGAGGTGACGTCGCGCTTGACGCAGGTGAGCCAGTGCCCAATGTCCTGGGCGTCGTCGTGGGAATGGCCTCGCTTCTTGAGCTCGACGACGGCGACGAGCTCCTCGGTGCTGCGGACCGGAACCGATATCGCCGCGACCCGACCGCCGGTGATCTCTTGCACCGTCGCCTCGATGTCCTCGGGGTAGTGATTGCGTCCGCGGATGATCAGCAGATCCTTGATGCGGCCGACGATGAACAGGTCACCCTCGAAGACGAAGCCCAGGTCGCCGGTCTTCAGCCAGGGTCCCTCGGGCGTGCCGGGCGACGGGTCGGCGAGCGTTGCGCCGAAACAGCGCTGCTCCTCCGGCGGTTTGCCCCAGTAGCCGTCGGCGACGTTGGGGCCGTGGATCCAGATCTCGCCCACCAGGCCCGGCGCGCACTCGCGGTGGGTGTCGGAGTCGACGATGCGCAGCGTGGGTGATTGCGGCACTTGGTATTTGACCAGCGCGGTGCCTGTCCCTTCGGCACATCGCCGCGCGCGGCCCGCGGACAGCTCGTCGATGTCGAAGGCAACCGCGCTCGACGACTCGCTCCAGGTGCCCGTCGTCACAAAGACGGTCGCCTCCGCCAAACCATACGAGGGGCGCATCATCTGGTCGCGAAAGTTGAAGTGGGCGAACCGGTCAACGAAGCGGTGCAGCGTGGCCGGCTCGACGCGTTCGGCACCGCTGATGATGCCCAGCACCTCGCCGAGGTCAAGCCCTGCCAGGTCGGCGTCGGTTGTCTTGCGCGCGGCCAGGTCGAAGGCGAAGTTGGGCGCCGCCGACCAGGCATGAGGATTCTCGGCCAAAGACCGCATCCACCTGGCCGGCCTCTCCAGGAACGCAACCGGACTCGTCAGCTCGCCGCGATAGCCGCCCAGGATCGGCGCACAGATTCCCAACACCAAACCCATGTCGTGGTAGAAGGGCAACCACGACACGATCGTGGTGTCCGCGGGGGCTTTGACGTCGGAGTCAGCGAAGAAGCTGCGCATCAGCTGCTCGAAATTCACCTGGAGATTGCGGTGCGAGACGATGACCCCGGTCGGCGCCCGGGTCGAACCCGAGCTGTATTGCAGATACGCGATGCTGGGCAACTCGGCGGCCCGAACGCTCGTTCCGCCGTCCGCGTCGAGATCGATCGAATCCATCTCGATGATTTTGGGAACGGTGTCGAGGCGCGCTTCGTCGACGTATTTGACGATGTCTTCCGCGACCGCGGACGTCGTGAGAACCACCGAGGGCGCCGTATCGGAAAGGACCGCGCTCACCCGCTCATGGCTGGAGCCCTTGTGCGGCAACAGCAGTGGAACGGCGATCAGCCCGGCCTGCATGGACCCCAGGAACGCCTCGGCGTAATCGAGGGATTGGGGAGCCAGGATCACCGCCCTGTCCCCGACCGACCCGTGCAGGCTGAGCTCGCGTGCCGCATTGAGCGTTCGGCGGGACAGCTGCGACCACGTGCGGCTCTCGGGAACTCCGCCCCAATCGTCGGTGTAGTCGGTAAACGTGTACGCCACGTCGTGGGGCCGCAGGCTGGCCCGCCCGTGCAGCATCGACAGAATCGTTGATTGAGACATAGGGGTTACATCACGTCCGTACTGGTTCGTCGACTCCGATGGAGTCAGTGGTCGGCCTGTAATGCGCTGTGCGACAACACCGACATGGCACCGGCGAGAATCTGCGAGAACGGGTCGGCGCCGCCGCCGAAGGTCGCCTGGTTTGCCGGCGCGGTGACTTCCGCCGGATCGAAGCCATGCACCGGGTCCACCTGAACCGGGGCCGTCGAGGGGTCGTCGTTTCGCGAATAGCCCGCGTTCACCCGGGGGACGAGGATCGCGTCGAGTTTGTTCAGCGTGTCCTCTGGGATATCGATGTATTTCAGCGGCATCACCAGCGGAAGGTGCTTCTCCGGCACCATGATCGTGGTGTCTTTCGCGCCCCGGGAGTTGATCGTGGTCCTGATGTTCTGCGGCGGCACCATGCTCCGGTTCGTGAAGGCCACCGCGGTGTGACCGGTGGCCAGGCCCATCAGCGTGTTGGCGAAGGCGAACAAGTTGTCGGGCCGGTCGGGAAAGTCCGCGATCGAGTCGTACGCGGCCACGAACCTGTTGGTGTCGTACTGGCTTTCGTAGGGCGGCGGCATGGTGTAGTCGAGCGCGGGAACGGTGCTGCCGACCGGGAACACGGAGGTCAGGAAACTCTGGCCGAAGGCGTGATGCCCGATCGGGTCGCCGAATGTGGCGAAGTTCAGCGTGTCCGGCGGGGGAGCGGTCGGGTCAGTCGCCAGCCGCGCCTGCGCGCCGTCGACCACGAACCCGCCCTCGGACAGGCCGATCGCGGTCCCCGGGCGACCGTTTTTGATTGCGGCGACAAGGTTGTCCACTCCCGCGTCGACCGACTCGCCGACGCTGGGGCCGTCCAGACCCAGGCCCGGGATGATCTCGTCGCCGGCCTTGCCGATTCCCGGGAAGAGCCGCCCGAGCACGTGGCCCTGCACCTGCCCCGCAGGGTAGTCGATGATTTTGCGCTGCTGGCCGGGGAACCATTGGGCGCCCTCCTGGCGGATGTACTCGTCATAGGGGATGCCGAGAACGTGAGCGCCGCCGAGGGCGTACGCCGTCTGGTCGCCCGGGGCCCCCGGTGTCGGCGGTCCGCCGATGGGCGTGTCGTCGGCCGATGCCGCCCCGACGCCGAAATACACTGTGGCGCCGACAGTTACCAGCGCGGTAGCCCTTGCGAGTGTTCTGTTCATCCGTGCCCCCGACCGCTCTGCTTGTCTAGTTTCACATACATGACGTGTGCCTGCTAACCGGCTTGCGGCGCGGCGCGTCCGACTTGCGACGACGTGGACCGCCGCACGTTCACTCGCGACGGCCACCAGTTCGCCCGCCCGAACAGCGCCGCGATGGCCGGAACAGTGATGGTGCGCACCAGGAAGGTGTCCAGCAAAATTCCGACACCGATCACGAAACCGCCCTGGACCACGGTGCCGATGCTGGAGAACAACAGGCCGGCCATCGAGGCCGCGAAGATCAGCCCGGCCGCGGTGATCACGCCGCCCGTCGAACTGAGGGTGCGAATGATGCCGTAACGCACGCTGTTCGGGGACTCGTCACGCATTCGCGAGACGAGCAGCATGTTGTAGTCGGCGCCCACCGCGACCAGGACCACGAATGCCAGCGGCGGCACGCTCCAATGCAAATGCTGGCCCAGGATGAACTGGAAGAACACCACGCCGATCCCTACCGCCGACAGGTACGAAACGACCACGGACGCAACCAGATACAGCGGCGCGATGATCGCACGTAGCAGCGCGATCAGGGTCAGCAGCACGACGATGAGGGTCACCGCGATGATGAAACGGATGTCGTGTTGGTAGTAGTCGCGCGTGTCCTTGAGGCCGACGGTGTAGCCCGCCATCGAAATCTTGGCGTCCGCCAAGGCGGTGTTCGGTTGGGCGCCCCGGGCCGTCGCGGTGATCGCGTTGACCTGATCCATGGCTTCGGTGCTGAACGGGTTGAGCTTCGTCTGAACCAAATACCGCACCGAGTGGCCGTCCGGCGAGATGAAGACCTTGGCGGCCTCCTGGAACTCCTTGAGATGCAACAGCTGGGACGGGATGTTGAACCCGGCCATCGCCGGTTGCGCCGCGTCGTGTTTCAGCGACAGCAAGAATGTCGCTGACTCACTGAGCCCGGCGCCCAGCTTCTTGACCTGTTCGACGAGTTGGGCCACTGCGTCGGCCACCTGCCGGCTCCCACCCGCGAACCGGTCCGCGCCGTTTTGCAGGGTGTTCAGGTTGGACTGCAGGCCACCGGGCTGGTCCATCCCCATGGTGCGCAGCACGTTGGTGAGCTTGCCGACCGCATTGCGCAGGCGGTCCGTCGACGCCCTCAGGGTCTGTCTGTCCGGATAGGCCTGCAGTTGGTGGGACAGGTCGTTGATCGCGTCGAGGTCCGCTTGGTCGCGCGAGCCGACCAACTGCTCGAACGTCCCGCGGGTCGCGCTGCACGACGCATCGGCGTCGCAGACTGGGTTGCCCTGCAGCGCCGCCAGCACCGGGCCGATCCAGGCGAACATGTTCTTGGCGGCCGAGAAGTTCCAGCCCATGGCATTGGTGAGCGAGTTGACGTGGTCGACGAGTTGGGCCGCGATGTCGACCTCTTTGACCAGCGTGTCGCCGCTGTACTGGTTCTTCGTCGCGGAGAAGGCGTTTTCGAGTTCCTGCACGCTGGCGGCGAGCTGGCTGACCTGGCCGCGCACGTCGCCGAGGCTGTCGGCCAGCGTGCCGGCTCCTTCGACCAGCCGGTTGAGGTCGTTGGTGTGCTCGTTGATCAGGGTGGACCCGCCGGCCAGAAAGGATCCGATGGCGCCCGCCTGATAGGTCGCTCGGAATTGTTCCGGCACGTTTCCGGTGGGACGGGTGATGCCGCTGATCGCGGCGATGTTCGGCAACTGGCTGACGCGGTCGGCCATCTGTTCCAAGTCCGCGAGGGCCTGCGGCGTGCGCAGGTCACGCGGCGATTGGACAAGGATGTACTCCGGAATCGACTGATTCACGGGGAAGTGGCGATCCAGCGCCGCGTACCCGATGGAGCTCGGGGCCGAAGGCCGCAGGGCTTTGCGGTCGTCGTAGTTGTAGCGCACCAGGCCGGCGCAACTGGCCAGGATGATCAGCACCAACACGCTGGCAACCAGGTGGGCCTTCGGTCGGCGCACGATGCGGATGCCCGAACGCCGCCAGAACCGGGCGGTCAGTTCGCGCCGCGGCTTGACCCAGCCGCGTGGGCCGGCGAGTACCAGAATCGCCGGCAGCAACGTCATAGCGGCGAGGAATGCCACGCCGATCCCGATCGCCGACGACACTCCGACCGTTTCGAAGATTCCCATCCGGGCGAAGCTGATCAGGAGAAAGGTGAGGCCCACGGTGGTGGCGGACGCGGTGATCACCTTCCCGATCGAGATCATCGCCCGCTTGACAGCCTGGTCGTAATCGGCGCCGGTCCGCAGATAGTCGTGATATCGGCTGGTGAGAAACACGGCGTAGTCCGTTCCGGCGCCGGCCATGATCGCGCTCAGGAACACGATGGACTGGTTCGAGACGCCCGAGCCGGTCAGCTGGGAGTAGCCCGCCACCAGCGCCTGGGCGATCACCAGCGACAACCCGATCGTGATCAGCGGCAGCAGCATGGTTATCGCGCTGCGGTACACCACCAGCAGGACGATCAGCACCAGGACGGAGATCGCGAGCTCGATCGGCAGCCGGTCCCGATTACCCGCGACCGTGAGATCGGCGACGGTCGCCGCGGGGCCGGTGACGTTTACGGTGAGATGCGTCCCGGGTGGGGCCTGTGCTTGCGCTTGCTCCAAGGTGCGTTTGACGATGTCGCCGATGCGGTTGAAGGCGGCGTAGGACTGTGGGGTGCCCAACTCGCCCGCCACGCCGACCGGCAGCACCCAAGCCTTGTGGTCCTGGCTGGTCACGACCGAACGCAGCGGCGGCGTGCTGATGAAATCCTGCAGCATCACGACGTCTCGGGTGTCCGCGCGCAGGGCGTCCACCAGTTTGCGGTACCCGGCCTCGTCGGCGGGGCCGAGCCCCTTGTCGTCAGTCAGGACCACCAAAAGGAGGTCTTCCGACGCGGATTCGTGAAACGCCTCCGTCATCTTCCGCGCGGTGACGTTCGACGGTGCATCGCTGGGCAGGATCGCGAGCGGATGCTTCTGGGCCATCTCGTTCAGGGAGGGCAGGGTCAGCGGCAGGGCGACCGCAATCGCGACCCACACCCCGATCACCGCCCAGGGCCACCGCACCACAAAATCGGTTAGCCGTCGCATCTTGGCCTCACCTCAAACCACACTAGGCAACGCGTCCCCAATGGCCGCTGTCGGCGACCCGCGCGCATACGGACTTCATTGCTTCCATGTAGCGGGTGACCGATTTCAGCGCGACGGGATTGTCGGGATACATGATCGCCATCGCCGTGCCCTCGCCGTACCGGAACACGTAAATGGTCAATTGATACGAATAGCGACCGTCAGAATAAATTCCCAAATTGTTCGCATAACCCAGGTCGGCCGCGGCAAGGACGGCGTTGAGCGGTGCCGCCCCGCCGTGCAGCAAGTTCGACACCGGAAAATTCGGCTCCGGCCACTTCAACCACGGCGCCAATTCCAACACGCGGTAATACGGCACCTTCGCCAAGTCCAGGCCCGAATCGAACGATGCCTGCGCCGCCCACGCGGCCTCGGCGAACGAGGCCGCGGCTATGGGCACCGTGATCGGAACCAAGCCGGTAAACCAACCCTGCGTCATGAAATTGTCCGTGGTCCTGCGGGTGTCCCTGGGGGTGAGGCCGTAATACGTGAGGGCCCCCGTGAACTCGTGCTCCACCAGGGCAAAGCAGGCGAACAGGCCGCCGATGAAGCGCGCGCCCACCGCCGTGCAGGCCGATTCGAACCGCTCCGTCTGCTCGGGGTCCATCAGGAATTCGGATAGCAACTCGCTGTCGCTGGGCTCCGACGGATCACCCAGCGGGAGCGGAAATTCGGGAAAGCCGCCGTTGTTGTTCTCGGCGAAGTCGATCCAGGCGCGCACCTGCGGCGAATCCAGGGTCAACGTCGACGCGTACTGGCGCTCGCGCGCGCAGAAATCGTTGAAGCTGCCGGCCTCGGGAAGCGCCAGGGGTTCACCGCCCCCACTCAGCGCCGCATACATCCCGTTGGCCTCGAGCATCGTCGTGCCGATCAACGTCGCGTCGCCATGGACATGATCCATGGCGACAAAGAAAGTGAAATGCTCCTCGTTTCGGACGATCCCGAAGGTGAAACAGCCCCACTCCAGCGGATTTGGAATGGCCACCAGATGCGCCCGTATTTCCTCCACCGTCATTGTGCCGTGGTCGATCGGCGTGAATTCGATATCGGCGGGATCGGTGAGGGTGTGCCGGATGAACTGCCCATCCTCGGTGGGTTCGAACCAGCTGCGGAACGTGTCGTGCCGACGCAGGTACGCGTTGACGGCGTGATCCATGGCGGCGATGTCGCACTGGCCGGGTACCTCGCAGGTGGCGATGATCTGCCGGGAGAAGTCCAGCCCGGCGGCCGTGCGCTCGTGGAAGTTGCGCAGGTGTTGGCCTTGCATGTAGCTGACGGGCACCGAACTGACCGGCGCTTGGCGGGCCTTCTCCTGGGACGCGGCGGTCGGATGCCACGAGATGACCGTTCCCGCGGTTGGCGTCCAGTCACCGAGTGAGCCGATCCTGATCTTCCCGATGCGCAATATGTTCTCCCCGAGTTTCACGGCGGCACTTCGGCCCCGCCGGTAGCGAGACCCAAGATAGCCCCTCCGGCAGCCACCGTCCCCGACATGCGCATATCCGCGCGCAACTGCGCATCGGCACGGCGGGCGCCGGTCCCTCGGGGAACGGTCGGCCCGGGCGCGTTCGGCGCCCCAAATGACGGCATCCGCGCGTCGCGGCACGGCGAATCGGCCCGCGCTTGTAATACTGGTCGGCGTAGGCGATTCGGCTGCGGCAACCCGGCCTGGATGTGTAGATTCGCGATGACGGTCGCTGTAAGGCAGTACCCGGGGGGGTTCTGCCAGCTCTGGTCCTGGGTGTGTATGCAGTGAGCGGCCTAGGACGTGGTTCGAAGAAGCCACGGCTGCGGCGCCGCAAGGGCCCGCGGGCATCAATTTTTCCGGTCGAAACGGGGAGGACAACTGCATGACATCCGTCGAGGACCCGATGAAGCGGGCGTTGGCTTCTGGGGGCTTCGCGATCGTCGGCTACGCGGCGCGTTTTCCGGGCGCGGCGGATGCGGACGAATTCTGGCGGGTGTTGTCCGAGGGCCGCGATGCGGTATCGGAGATTCCTCCCGACCGCTGGGATGTCGACGAGTTCTTCGATCCGGACCCCGATGTGCCCGGGAAGGTTGTCACCCGTCGGGCGGGTTTCGTCGATGACGTAACGGGGTTCGACGCACCGTTCTTCGGAATGTCGGCGCGCGAGGTCAGGTTAATGGACCCGCAGCACCGGCTGCTGCTGGAGACGGCGTGGCGGGCGGTGGAGCATTCGGGCACTGCGCCAACGGCTTTGGCGAATTCCAACACCGGCGTGTTCGTCGGTTTGGCCACCCATGACTACCTGGGAATGGCATCGGACGAGCTGACTTATCCCGAGATCGAAGCCTATATGGCGATCGGGACGTCGAACGCCGCAGCGGCGGGCCGGATCAGCTACCGAATGGGGCTGCAGGGCCCGTCGGTCGCCGTCGACACGGCGTGCAGTTCGTCGTTGGTGGCGATCCATCAGGCGTGCCAGGCGCTGCGCTTGGGGGAATGCGACCTCGCGCTGGCCGGCGGAGCCAACGTCATGCTCACCCCGGCGACCATGATCACGTTCTCCCACGCCCACATGCTCGCGCCCGACGGCAGGTGCAAGACCTTCGACGCGGCCGCGGACGGCTACGTGCGCGGCGAGGGTTGCGGTGTCATCGTCGTCAAGCGGCTTGAGGACGCGATCCGAGACGGCGACCGCATCAGGGCCGTGATCCGGGGCAGCGCGATCAACCAGGACGGCGCGTCGGGTGGCTTGACCGTGCCGAACGGCATTGCGCAGCAAAGGGTTATCGCCGAGGCGCTGAAGCGCGCCGGCATCGCACCCGGCGACGTCGGCTACCTGGAGGCGCACGGGACCGGGACGTCGCTGGGCGATCCGATCGAGGCGCAGGCCGCGGGCGCGGTGTTCGGCGAGGGGCGCGACCCCAGCCGGCCGCTGTTAATCGGTTCGGTTAAAACGAATATCGGCCATCTGGAGGCCGCCGCCGGGATCGCCGGCGTGATCAAGGTCATCCTGTCGCTCGAGCACGAGTTGCTGCCGCAGCACCTGCACTTCCGCAACCCGTCGCCGCACATTCCGTGGGAACGGCTTGCGGTGCAGGTCGTGCAGGAGGCAACCACCTGGGAGCGCGACGGCCGGCCACGCATTGCGGGGGTCAGCTCGTTCGGCTTCGCGGGGACCAACGCGCACGTGATCATCGAAGAAGCGCCCGAAGGGGCGGGGCAGGTCGCGGTGGCGCCCGGTCCGGACGAGCAACGGTTCAGCGTGCTGCCGCTTTCGGCGCGCACGCCCGCCGCGCTGGTGCAGATCGCCGATCAGTACCGCAGCTGGTTGAGCGCGCACCCCGAAGCGTCGTTGACCGACGTGTGCTTCACCGCCGGGGTGGGGCGAGCGCACTTCGAGCACCGCGCCGCGTTGGTGATCAACTCGAAGGAATCCGCCGCCGAGCTGCTCGGTGCGCTCGCGGACGACCGCCCGGCACCCGGCCTGCTGCGCGGGCTATCCGACGACACGCCGAAGACCGCGTGGCTGTTCACCGGTCAGGGCAGCCAGTACCCGGGCATGGCCCGAGAGCTGTTCGACACCGAGCCGGTGTTCGCCGAAACGGTGAACCGCTGCGCGGAAGTGGTCGCGGATGTTCTCGAAAAGCCGCTCCTAGACGTGATTTTCGACGTGGACGGCCCCGACAACGAAGAGACGTTGCGGCAGACCTCCTACGCGCAGCCGGCCTTGTTCGCGGTGGAGATGGGCCTGGCCCGGCTGTGGCAGTCATGGGGCTTCGAGCCCGACGTGGTGCTGGGCCACAGCGTGGGTCAATACGCCGCGGCCTGCGTCGCGGGCGTGTTCAGCCTTCAGGACGGCGCGCTGCTGATGGCCGAGCGCGGCCGCCTGTTCGGCAGTTTGCCCGACGGCGGTCGCATGGTCGCGGTTTTCGCCGCCGCCGAGCGGGTCGAGGGCCTCACCGACGAATTCCCGAGCCTGTCGGTCGCCGCCTACAACGGTGCCAACACCGTGCTTTCGGGACCGGCGCAGGATCTGGACCAGGCGGTGGCCCGGCTGGCGGCCGACGGTGTGCGGTGCGACTGGCTGGACACCAGCCACGCCTTCCACTCCTCGCTGCTGGATCCGATCCTCGACGAGTTCGAGGCGTATGCGAACCGGTTCGATTTCAGCCCGCCGCAACGGATTTTGGTGTGCAACCGCACCGGCGCCGCGCTCGGCAGGAGCGTGAAGCTCGACGGCTCCTATTGGCGTCGCCACGCCCGCCAACCGGTGGAGTTCGCCAAGAGCGTGCACACCCTCGCCGAACTGAATTGCAAGGTGTTGCTGGAGATCGGCCCGCAACCGGTGCTCACCGCCGCTGCCCTGCGGGCGTGGCCCGACCCGGGCACCGCGCCGCGGGCGATCGCCTCATTGCGTCGCGGCGCCGCCGACCACCGCCAGATCGGCGAAGCCCTCGCGGGCGCGTACGTCATGGGTCACCTGCCCGACTTCGGCGCCGTCATCGGGCGCGCGCGCAAGGTCGACCTGCCGCCGTATCCGTTTCAGCATCGCGAGTACTGGTATCGCGACAATCGCGAGCGCCCCAACCAGCAGCAGAACACCGCCGCCAGCACCGAAACGGTGCGGCTGCTCGAGGACGGCCGGATCGACGAACTCGCCGCGCTGCTCGACGGCGCGAGCGCGGACCAGCAGACCGTGCAGGTGCTGACAAAGCTTGCCGCACAACACAACCAACAGCGCGACACCCGGTCCATCGCGGACGACCGCTACGAGGTCCGCTGGGAGACATCCACCGCCGAGCCCGCCAGGGCCCCGGACTCCGAGACGGAGCGATCGGCATGGCTGCTCATCGGCAATGATGCCGAAGCGGTTCGCCCGTTGGTGGACGTGCTGACCGCACGCGGGCATCAGCACCGGATCGTCGGGCTGCCGGTGTCCGACGCCGACGAGGAACATCTCGAGGCCGCGTTGCGCGCCGCGGAGGCCGACGAATCGACGCTGCGGATCCTGCACGTCGCGGCCCTCGATTCAGATACCGCACCGTCGGCGCGGTCGCTGTTGCGGATGCAACACCGAATCCTGGGCGGTACCCGGCGGCTGTTTCGCGCCGCGGTGTCCGCCGAACTGCGGGCGCCCATCTGGGTGGTAACCCGTGGCGCGCAACGGGTCACCGACGCGGACACCGTGTCACCGGATCAAAGCTGCCTCTGGGGATTCGGACGCGCCGCCGCGCTGGAGCATCCGCAGGTGTGGGGCGGACTGGCCGATCTGCCGCCGGGCAGGGAAACCGACGCCGACGAATGGTCGCGGCTGATCGACGGGCTGACCGCCGCACCGCGCGACCCGGCCGTCCGGGAAGACCAACTGGCGCTGCGCGATCGAGCCGTTCACGTGCCCCGGCTGGTTCGACGTGCCGGCCGGCCGCCCGCCGCACCCCTGCCGCTGCGCGACGGCGCAACCTATCTGGTGACCGGAGGGTTGGGTTCGATCGGACTGGAGATCGCCGGCTATCTGGCGGCGCACGGCGCCCGGCACCTGGTGCTGACCGGCCGGCGCGCGCCCGGCGACGCCGCCCAACAGCGCATCGATGCCATCCAAGAACAGCACGGTTGCGAAGTCCGGGTCATTGCCGCCGATGTCGCCGATGCGCACGATGTCGCGCGCCTGTTGGCCACCGTGCAGGCCGAACTACCGCCGGTGGCCGGCATCGTCCACGCGGCGGGCGAGATCGGCACCACCCCGCTGCGCGCCCTGGACGACGACGAGGTCGATCGGGTGTTTGCCGGGAAGGTTTGGGGCGCTTGGAATTTGAGCGAGGCCGCCCTGGACACCTTCGGTCTGCGGCTGGACTTCTTCGTGAGCACCTCCTCGATCGCCTCGGTATGGGGCGGGTTCGGTCAGACCGCCTACGGCGCGGCCAACGCCTTCCTGGACGGGCAGGCCTGGCGGCTGCGCGAGCACGGGGTCCCCGCGGTCAGCGTCAATTTCGGTCCCTGGTCGGCGGGCATGGCCGACGCGGAGGCCCGGGCCCGGCTGGATCGGCGCGGGGTCCGGACGTTGGCGCCCTCCGACGCGCTGGCGGGGATGGCCGAGCTCATGGCGGCTTCGTCCGCGCAGGGGGTGGCCAACGGGGTGGTGGCCCGGATCGACTGGGCCCGCTTCCTGCCGCTCTACCAGCAGGCGGGACGGCGGTCGTTGCTCGCGGAGCTGGAACGCGAGTTGCCGGATTCTGTTGCCGCGCAGCCGTTGTCCCGGCCGTCCGGGCCGACCCGACTGGTCGAGCAGCTCACCAACGCGCCGGTGCAGCGGCGCAAGAAACTTCTCGTCGATTACCTGCGCGAGGCGGTCGCGGAGGTGACGCGAGTCGACGCGGCGGAGATCCGCGAGGACGCCGGATTCTTCGATCTCGGCATGGATTCGCTGATGGCCATCGAATTGCGGCAGCGCATCGAGCACGGAGTGGGCAAGGAGATACCGGCGACGCTGGCGATGGACCACCCACGTCTGGTGGACGTGGCGGACTATCTGCTCGCCGACGTACTGGGGATCGGCGAGCAGGCGGAGACCAAGCCCCGGCCGGCGGCGGCGACGACGCGCACGGACGAGCCGATCGCGATCGTCGCGGTGGCGTGCCGTTTTCCCGGCGCGCCGAATCCGGAGGCGTTCTGGGACGTATTGTCCGGCGGTGTCGACGCGATCCGGGAAATTCCGGAGGACCGTTTCGACATCGACGAGTTCTACGACCCGGACCCGGAGACCCCGGGCAAGATCTACAGCCGTTTCGGCGGATTCATCGACGAGATCGACGGATTCGACCCGGAATTCTTCGGCATTTCCCCGCGCGAGGCCGTGTGGATCGATCCCCAGCAGCGGCTGATGCTGGAAACGGTGTGGGAGGGCCTCGAAAGGGCGGGGTACGCGCCGTCCGCGTTGCGCGGCAGCCGAAGCGGGATCTTCGTCGGGGTGGGCGCCAACGAGTATTCGCACCTGTTGTCGTCCGGCTCGGTCGAGAAGCTCGAGCCCCACTTCATCACCGGCAATGCGCTGAACGCCATTTCGGGCCGGGTCGCGTTCGCGCTCGGACTGGAGGGACCGGCGGTCGCGGTCGATACCGCGTGCAGCTCGTCGCTGGTGGCCGTGCATCAGGCCTGCCAGGCATTGCACTCCGGTGACTGCGATTTGGCGTTGGCTGGTGGGGTGAACGTGTTGCTGAGCCCGGTGACCATCATCGCCGCGTCACGCGCCAGGATGCTTTCCCCCGTCGGGCGATGCAAGACCTTCGACGCCTCCGCCGACGGCTATGTGCGCAGTGAAGGCTGCGGGATCCTGGTGCTCAAGAGGCTGAGCGACGCGGTGCGCGACGGTGACCGGGTGTGCGCGGTCATCCCCAGCAGCGCGGTCAATCAGGACGGCGCATCGAGCGGTTTGACCGTGCCCAATGGTGGTGCGCAGCAACGGCTTATCAGCTCGGCGCTGGCTCGCGCCGGTCTGAACGGCGGGGACGTCGACTACCTGGAGGCGCACGGGACGGGTACGGCGCTCGGTGATCCGATCGAGGTGCAGGCGGCCGGCGCCGTCTTCGGCGCCGCCCGCGACGCGGACCGGCCCTTGCTGATCGGGTCGGTGAAGACCAACATCGGCCACCTCGAGTCGGCGTCGGGAGTCGCCGGTCTGATCAAGGTCGTGCTGTCGCTGCAGCACGAGATGCTGCCGCAGAGCCTGCATTTCGAGACGCCGTCGCCGCACATCCCGTGGGATTCGCTGCCGGTGCGGGTCGTGGACAGGGCGATTCCGTGGCAGGCCAACGGAAAACCGCGTCGCGCCGGCGTCAGCTCCTTCGGGTTCACCGGCACCAACGCGCACGTGCTGATCGAGGAGGCACCACCGCTGGCGGCGACCGCCGACGAATACTCCACCAGCGACATCTTTCACGACGACACCGCTGCATCGGAGCCGGACGCTCGAGAGGAACCGGTCGAGGTGCTGCCGCTGTCCGCGCGGTCACCGGAGGCGCTGGTGGCGCTGGTGCAGCGATACGGGGACTGGCTGAACGCCCACCCGAAGGTCGACATCGCCGACGTGTGCTTCACGGCCGGGTCCGGCCGTTCGCATTTCGAGCATCGGGCCGCGCTGGTGGTGGATTCGGTTCAGGGTGCCCGCGAGGTGCTGGCCGAATTGGCCGAGAACCGGATGCGGCCGGGCGTGGTGCGCGGCGAGTGCGCGGACCCGCCGACGACGGCGTGGTTGTTCACCGGGCAGGGCAGCCAGTACCCGGGGATGGCGCGCGAGTTGTTCGACGCGGAGCCGGTTTTCGCGGACACGGTGACCCGCTGCGCGGAGGCGGTTGACGGGATGCTGCCGCGCCCGTTGCTGGAGGTGCTGTTCGCGACGGACAGGGAAACCGGCGGTGAGGCCGGGAAGATGCTGCGGCACACCTCTTTTGCGCAGCCCGCGCTTTTCGCGGTCGAGATGGGCCTGGCCCGGCTGTGGCAGTCCTGGGGCATCGAGCCCGACGTGGTGCTGGGGCACAGCGTGGGCCAGTACGCGGCGGCGTGTGTGGCCGGGGTTTTCAGCCTCGAGGACGGGGCCCGGCTGATGGCCGAGCGCGGCCGGCTGTTCGGCAGCCTGCCCGAGGGCGGACGAATGGTGGCGGTGTTCGCCGACGCCAAGTACGTCGAGGAGATCGCCAACGATTTCCCGCTGGTGTCGGTCGCCGCCTACAACGGCCCCAACACGGTGCTCTCGGGACCCGGCGACGACCTGGAACAGATCTTCGCCAGGTGCGGCGGCGACGGGATCCGGTGCAGCTGGCTGGAAACCAGCCATGCGTTCCATTCGGAGCTGCTGGAGCCGGTTCTCGGTGAATTCGAGTCGTACGCGGCGCAGTTGCAATTCGCCGTGCCGACGTTGCCGCTGGTCTGCAACCGCACCGGCGCCGTGCTCACGGGTGAAACCCCGCTGGACGCGCAATACTGGCGGCGGCATTCCCGCCAGCCGGTGCAGTTCGCCGAAAGCGTGCGCACCGTAGCGGCGCTGGGCTGCTCGGTGTTGATGGAGATCGGCCCGCAACCGGTTCTGACCGGGGCCGCGGTGCAGGTCTGGCCGGAACACCTTGCCCCGCCGCGCGCGATCGTCTCGATGCGCAAGGGCATCGGCGACCGGCGCCAGATCGCCGAGGCGGTGGCCGCCGCCTACGTCAGCGGCCACCGGCCCAAGTTCGCCGCGCTGCATCGTCAACCCCGCCGCAGACTCGAACTGCCCACCTATCCGTTCCAGCGCCGCCACTTCTGGCCCAAGACTTCCGGGATCGCCGGCATCGACGGACCGGGCGCCGGCGTTTCCGGAATCCTCGGCAGTGCAAGGGATCTCGCCTCCGGCGACTCCGTCTACACGAGTCGGCTCTCCGTCAAGTCGCAGCCGTGGCTGTCCGATCACGTCATCTACGGCACAGTCGTCGTTCCGGGCGCGACGTATGTGGCCATGGCGCTGGCCGCCGTCGGGCCGCCGGCGCGGGTGCAAGACGTCTTTTTCTACGAGCCGATCATCCTGCCCGAGAGGGCATCTCGCGAGGTGCAGCTGACGCTGCATCCGCTGGATGAGGCAGGCGGCTGGAGCTTCCGCGTGCACAGCCGCCCCTACGGCGTCAGCGATGCCGAATGGTCGCTCAACGCCGACGGAACCCTCCGCACCGGCGCCGCGGAAGTCGAGCCCGCGGATTCCCCGGATTCCGCGGATTCCGCGGATTCCATTGCGGCGGCGATCGAGCAGATGAACCGCATGCGTCCGCAGCAGCTGTTCGAGACCTTCGCCGACATGGAATTGGCCTGGGGCCCCAACTGGTCCGGTTCGCTGAAGTCGCTGTGGCTCGGCGAGGGCGAGGCGATCGGCGATATCACCGTCGGCGAGGAACTGGCCGAACATCTCGGAACCGAGCCGATGCACCCGGTGCTGATGGACCTCTGCACCGGCGTCGCGTTCCCGGCGTTCCCCGCGCTGCTGGCGGCCGAACAGGGCGTCTCCGACCTGTTCTTGCCGTTGCGCTACGGGCAGGTCGAGCTGCGCGAGAAGATGCCGCGGCGGTTCTACTGCCGCGCGAAGTGGCACACCAGCGGCCTCGACAGCGAAACCCAGGTCTTCGATCTCGACTTCGTAGATCGCGATGGCCGCCGCCTCGGCGGGATTCGCGAGTTCACCGTCAAACGCGCGCCCCGGGAGGCGTTGTTGCGCGGGCTCGGCGGCGACGCCACCCGGCTGCTGTACGCCCTTGGCTGGCACGAGGTGCCGCCCCCGCCGTCGAGCGGTGATACCGAGGGCGCCGGAAACCCGAACGGCACCTGGCTGGTTGCCGGCTTCGGTCAACTCGCCGCCGAGCTGCCGGGCTGCATCGCCTCTGACCCGGCCACCGATCCGGAGCCCGTGGGGCAGCTGCTGGCCCAGGCCAAGGAGCGCGGCATGCCGTTCTCCGGGATCATCTGGCGCAGCGCCGGACCCAGCGCGGACGAGTCGGACGCGCAATCCGCCGCGCGCCTGGAGGCCGGGATCGCCCAGCTGCTCAGCGTCGTGCACGCGGTGCAGGCGGACGCGCAGCTCAAACTTCCCAACGGGCTGTGGATCATCACCGAACGCGCCGTCGCGACCGAATCCGGCGAGCCCGTCGACCCGGTGCAGGCGGCGCTGTGGGGGCTCGGGCGCACCATCGTCAACGAGGAACCGGCCCTGCGCTGCAGGCTGGTCGATTGCGACGGGTCGGAGCAGGCCGTGCGCGCGCTGGCCGGTCTGCTCGGCACACCGATCGAGGAGCCCGAACTCGCTGTGCGGCAAGGCAAGTTCCTGGCGTCCCGGTTGCTGCAGTGGTCGCGCAGCGGTCATCTCGCGTTGCCGCGGGCCAACGATTACGTCCTGGCACCCACCGAACGCGGCGCGATCGACAACCTGCGTCTGACCGAGGCGGAAGTGCCGCCGCCGGGCGACGGCTACGTCCAGGTCCGCGTGGAGGCCGCGGGTTTGAACTTCCGGGACGTGCTCAATGTGCTGGGCCTCTACCCGGGCGATCCGGGCCCGATCGGCGGCGACTTCGCCGGCGTCGTCACCCAATTGGGCGCCGGCGTCACCGGACTCGAGGTTGGTCAGCGCGTGTTTGGCTTCATGCAGGGCGCGTTCGCCACCCGGTTCAACGTGCCGGCGCAGCTATTGGCGCCGATTCCGGACGGGCTGAGCGCGGTGGACGCGGCGACGATCCCCGCCGCGGCGCTCACGGCCCGGCTCGCGTTCGACTGGGCGCAGCTTCAGCCCGGTGACCGCGTCCTCATCCACGCCGCCAGCGGCGGCGTCGGACTGGCCGCCATCCAGATGGCGCAGCAGCACGGCGCGATCGTGTTCGCCACCGCCAGCACCTACAAACGCGCGACGCTGCGCAAGCTGGGCGTGGAACACGTCTACGACTCGCGCAGTACGGATTTCGCCGACCAGATCCTGGCCGACACCGACGGCGCCGGCGTCGACGTGGTGCTCAACAGCCTGACCAACGAGGGGTTCATCGAAGCGACCGTGCGGGCGACCGCCCAGGGCGGCCGGTTCGCCGAGATCGCCAAGCGAGACATCTGGACCCCGGAGCAGATGGCGGCGGCCCGTCCGGACATCGCCTACGAGATCGTCGCGCTGGACACGGTCACGTTCCAAGAGCCCGAGCGCATCCGTGGCCTGCTGGCCGAGGTGTCGGAGGGGCTGGCCGGTGGCGAGTGGACGCCACTGCCCGCCGAGATCTACCCGCTGACCGAGGCGAAGACGGCGTTCCGGCGCATGCAGCAGGCGCGGCACATCGGCAAGATCGTGCTGCAGATGCCGAAACCGCTGCAGCCGCGCGGTGATCGGAGCTACCTGATCACCGGCGGCCTCGGCGCGATCGGCCTGCACACCGCGGCGTATCTGGCCCAACTCGGTGCCGGTGACATCGTGCTGACCAGCCGGCGCGCACCCGACGCGGACGCGCAACGGGCGATCGAGGACATCGTCGAGCGCTACCGGTGCCGCATCCACACGTTCGCGGCCGACGTCGGGGATGAGGCGCAGGTCGAAAAGCTGTTGGAGCGCATCCGCGCGGAGCTGCCGCCGCTCGCTGGGGTGGCACACCTGGCGGGCGTGCTCGACGACGCGCTGCTGTCGCAGCAGAGCCTGGAGCGTTTCCGCACGACGTTGGCGCCCAAGGCGTTCGGCGCCTGCTACTTGGACAGGTTGACGAGGGAAGACGATCTGGACTTCTTCATCGTGTCCTCCTCGGTGGCCAGCCTGCTCGGCTCACCCGGCCAGGCCAACTACTCGACCGCCAACGCGCTGCTCGACGGGCTGGTGGCCGAGCGAAAGGCGCACGGCTTGCCGGCGACCGGCGTCAACCTCGGTCCCTGGGGCAAGGGCGGCATGGCGTCTTCGGAGGCCGCGCGCGCCAATCTCGGTGCGCAGGGCCTGATTCCGCTGGAGCCCAGCGCTGCCCTCAACGCGCTGGCCGAGGCCGTCGCCAGCGGGACCGCGCAGGCAACCGTGATCAAGGCCAACTGGCAGCGCGCCGCCAAGCTGCTGGGCGCATCCCGCCCGCCGATTCTCGACCTGGTGTTGCCGAGCGCCGTCACGGAGCCGACCGGCGACAGCGAGTTGCTCCGGCAGCTGCAGGAGATACCGGTGGCGCAGCGGGCCGGCTTCATCACCGAATTCCTGCAGCGCGAGGTGCAGGGCTTCCTGAGGCTCGCGCAACCGCCCGCCGCAACCAGCCGGTTCCTGGACCTGGGTACGGATTCGCTGATGGCAGTCGAACTGCGCAACCGGCTCTACAGCCAGTTCGGTGGGGCGTTCACGATCAACGCCACCGCGGTGTTCGACTATCCGACGATCGGCGGGCTCGCCGAGTACCTCGCGGGTCAGCTGCCGGATTCGGAGCCGGCGCCGGCCGCGCAGGAGGCGGACACGGCGCCGGCCGCTGAGGAGGCGGAGCCGAGCCCGGAATCCGAGGCGGCGCCTGAGCCGAGTTGATACCCCGGCGCGTCAGTCGGCGATGTCGAACCCGGTGATGACCTTGGTCGGGCGCACCCGCACCACCAGTTCGCCGGGAACGGCGTTGCGGCGGCCGAATTCGTCGGCCCGGTCGGCGCCCATGTAGCGCGCGCCGGTGCGCGTCGCGACATCGAGTACGTCCGGCTGATCGTCGCTCACCGAGGCGACGCCCTGCACCTGCACGAACGAATACGGCGGATGCGGGTCGTCGACGCAGATCGTCACGCGTGAATCACGCACCAGCGCACGGCCTTTCGAAGTGTCGCGGCCAGTGGTGAACACCAATTGGCCGTCATCGACGACGAACCACACCGGCGCGACCAGCGGCCGCCCGTCGGCGGCGACGTACCCGAACATCCCGGTGCGGGTGCCGGCCGACATGAACTCGATCACTTCGTCGGACAGTTCGGCCATGCGCTAGAGCCGGGCGAGGTCGTAGTCGCCGAGATGGTCGATCAGGTTGTGCAGGTGGTCGCTCGAGGTGCCCAGCGTGTGCTCGATCGCCGTGAGCCGGGCCGCGTAGTGGCTGACGGGATATTCCGCGGTGACGCCGATTCCCCCGTGCATCTGGATCGACTCCTGTGCGATGTGCCGTCCCGACCGGCCGATCTGTACCTTGGCGCGCGAAGCGATCACCGGGTCGAGATTGCCGTCGGCGATCGACATAGCGGCGTAGAAGCTCATGCTGCGCGCCACCTCCAGTGACACGTACATGTCGGCGGCCCGCTGGGTGAGAGCCTGGAACTTGTTGAGCGTGACGCCGAACTGCTTGCGGGTCTTGAGGTAATCGGTGGTCAGGCGAAGCGCTTCCTCCATGGCCCCGACAGCTTCGGAGCACAACGCCGACTGGATACGGATGACGGCGTTGCGGATGGCGAGCGAGGCGTCGCCCCCTTCGCCAAGCGGTTCGGCGGCGGCGCCGTCGAGATCGACCTGGTCGCCGCGCTGTCCGTCGAAGGTCCGGTACGGATGCCGGGTGACCGAATCCGCGTCGACCAGGAACAGGCCGGTGCCGCCGTCGGGCAGTGCGGCGCTGACCACCAACGCGTCGGCGCAGTCGCCGGCGAGCACCGGGTTCTTGCGTCCGTTCAACGTCCATGAATCACCTTGCCGCGCAGCGGCAGTGGTGACCGTGGCCGACGGCGCGCGGTGACCCGGTTCCAGGTGGGCGAAGGCCAGCAGGCGTTGGCCGGCCGCGACCTCGTCGAGCTGTTGCTTCTGGGCGTCGCTGCCCAGCTCGGCGATCAGCGCACCCGGTGCGAGGGCGGCGTGCAGGATGGGCTCTGGCGCTAACCGGCGCCCGACCTCGGTGAGCACCACCATGATCTCGATCTGGCCGGCCTCCTCTGGCTCGAACCCGAGCCCGAGGATCCCGGTGTCGGCGAGTTGACTCCACACGTCGCGGCTCCAGCCGAGGTCGGACCCGATGACCTTGTTGCGGCTCTCCGGGTCGTAGGTGCGCGAGAGCAGGTCGCGCGTGGTGTCGCGCAACAGGGCCTGTTCGTCGGTCAATTGAAAGTCCATGGCTGCCTCACAATCCGAGAATGGTGGACGCGATGATGTTGCGCTGCACCTCGCTGCTGCCGCCGTAGATCGTCGTCTTGCGGTAGTTGAGGTAATGCGGTGCGCTGTGTTGCGCCCAGGAGGGCGATGAAATGTCTTCGCCGTCGGCGGGCACCACCTCGGGCGCGGCGACCTCGACCAGCAGCTCGGTCGCGATCTGCTGCAGCTGGCTGCCGCGCAACTTGAGCACCGACGACGCCGGGTTGGGCTGGCCGTCCGCGGAGTCCGAAACCACCCGCGATTGCGTGAGTTCCAGTGCCAGGACCTCGTTTTCGGCCTCGGCGAGTCGCGCTGCGAACAGGGGATCGTTGAGCACCCCGGTCTCTGCGGCGCGTTTTTTCACCTCGGCGAGGCGCACTTTGGTGCGCCCCACACCGGCGATGCCGGTACGTTCGTTGCCGAGCAGGAACTTCGCGTACGTCCAGCCCTGATTCTCTTGTCCGACAAGCTGATCGGCGGGCACCCGGACGTCGGAGAAGAACAATTCGTTGATCTCCTGGCCGCCGTCGATCGTTTTGATCGGGCGCAGGGTGATGCCCGGCGTCTTCATGTCGAAGAGCAGGAACGAGATGCCGGCCTGCCGCTTCGGTGCCTGCGGGTCGGTGCGCACCAGGCAGAAGATCCAGTCCGCGTACTGGCCGAGCGTCGTCCAGGTCTTCTGGCCGTTGACGATGTAGTGGTCGCCGTCGCGGACCGCGGTGGTGCGCAGCGACGCCAGGTCGGAGCCGGCCTCGGGCTCGGAGAAGCCCTGGCACCACCAGATGTCGAGGCTGGCCGTCGGCGGCAGGAAGCGTTGTTTGATCTCCTCGGAACCGAATTCGGCGATCACCGGGCCGACCATCTTGGTGTTGAAGTTCAGCGGCTCGGGCACGCACGCCAGTTGCATCTCGTCGGCCCAGATCTGGTGCTGGGTGGGCGTCCAGTCTTTGCCGCCCCATTCGACGGGCCAACTCGGGACCGCCAGGCCATGCTCGTGCAGGATCTTGTGGCTGGTGACGATGTCGTCGCGGCGCACCGACGCCGCGCCCTGGCGCACCCGGTCCCGCAGCTCTTGCGGTATCTGGGTCGTGTAGAAGGTGCGAAGCTCGTCGCGGAACGCGGCTTCCTCCGGCGTGAGCGCCAGTTGCATGGCAGCCTCCTTTGGTTGAGGTGAACGTCGCGACCCTTCCCATCTTTACCCATCCCGTTCGGTGCTTGTGCACAGCCTCGGATTGGTCCACACCCCGGCGTCGCGGCGCCGCCGCGCGGGGCCGTCGCGTCGTTCGGCGCACCTACGGTCGGCGCATGCGAACAGAACTGCCCGCCGAGCGGCTACAGCGACGCCTCGGCGCCGACCCCGAGACCGACCCGGCCGACGAGTCGGACTCGGCGGAACACTCCCCTGACTCGCGCGAATCAGAAGACCCGAATTCGCTGCTGCCGCGCTGGCTTCCCGACGCCGCCGATCATCGGGGCTGGGTGGCGAAGATGCGCGCCGACCCGGGCCGCGCCGGTGCCATCGCCCTGGCGGTGGTGGCCGCCCTCGCGGTGCTGGTGACGGTGTTCACCCTGGTGCGCGACCGGCCGGCGCCGGTGATGTCGGCCAAGCTGCCGCCGGTGGAGAAGGCCGCGACCGCGAGCCCCAGGTCGTCGGCGAGCCCGAGCGCCGGGCAGCCCGCCGCTTCCGACCGGCCGGTGGTGGTCAGCGTCGTCGGGCTGGTGCACACCCCCGGCCTGGTCACGCTGGCGCCCGGCGCGCGCATCGCCGACGCCCTGCAGGCCGCCGGGGGAGCGGTTAACGGCGCCGACACCATCGGGTTGAACATGGCCCGCCCGGTCGGCGACGGCGAGCAGATCGTGGTCGGGCTCGCTCCCGTCGCGGGGCAGCGGGCGGCGCTCGGCAGCTCGGTGTCCGCGGGGACGTCGGCGGCCTCCGGGGCGCCGGGACCGGTCTCGGGGACGGTGAAGCCGAAAGCCGGTGAGGCGCTCGACCTCAACACGGCGACCCAGGAGCAGCTGGACGCGCTGCCCGGGGTGGGGCCGGTGACCGCCGCAGCCGTCGTCGCGTGGCGGCAGGCGAACGGGAAATTCACCAGCGTCGACCAGCTCGCCGACGTCGACGGCATCGGCCCGGCGCGGCTGGAGAAACTGCGCCCGCTGGTCCGTGTCTGACCGCGGTGCGCGACCCGGCGTCCGCACACGTCGATGTGCGGCTGGTCCCGGCCGCGCTCACCGGCTGGGTGGTCACCGCCGCCGGGATCTGGTGGCCGCTCGGACGGGCCGTCGCGGCGTGCTGTGTCGTGCTGCTCGGCGTGGGTGCGGCGCTGGCTTGCCACGCGGCGCGCGGGCCGGCCCGGGCCCGCCGGATGCGGACGGTCGGCGCCGGCCTGGCGGCGGTCGGGGTGGTGGGCGCGGGGTTTGGGCTGGCGATCGCGCTGCGCGCCGACGCGGTCGCTCGCCACCCGATCACCGCGGCGTTCGGCACGTCCGCCCCGGTGACGGTCAGCCCCACCGAGAGCCCGTTGCCCCTGGGCCCGGGCCGGCTGATGTTTCGCGCCACCCTGCAGCGCCTGCGCGACGACAGGATGTCCGGTCGAGTGGTGGTCTTCGCCCGGGCGTCGGACTTCGGCGACCTCGCGGTGGGCCGGCCGGTGCGGTTCACCGCGCGCGTCAGCCGTCCGGGCCGGCGTGACCTGACCGTCGCTGTGCTCAACGCGTCCGGCCGCCCGACGATGGGCACCGCCGGGGCGGTGCAGCGCGCTGCCCACGCCGTGCGCGGCCGGTTCGCCGCCGCCGCCCGCGAGAGCCTGACCGCCGACAACGCCGCGATGCTGCCCGCCTTGGTTCTCGGCGATACCTCGGCCGTCACCAACGCGACCAGCCGCGATTTTCGGGCGGCCGGCATGACGCACCTGACCGCGGTGTCGGGCGCCAACGTCACGATCGTGTGCGGGGCGGTGCTGTTCTCGGCCCGGTTGATCGGGCCGCGCGCCGCCGTCGCCCTCGCCGCGGTCGCGCTGGTGGCGTTCGTCATCGTCGTGCAGCCGACGGCCAGCGTGCTACGGGCCGCCGTGATGGCCGCCATCGCGCTGACGGGAGTGCTGTCGTCGCGCCGGCGGCAGGCGATTCCGGCCCTGTCGGCCGCGGTGTTGATCCTGCTGGCCGTCGCTCCGCACCTCGCGGTCGACGTGGGCTTCGCGTTGTCCGTGCTGGCGACGGCCGCGCTGATCCTGATCGCGCCGGGGTGGTCGCGGTGCCTGGTCGGCAGGGGCTGGCCCAAGCCGCTGGCGGATGCGCTCGCCGTCGCGTGCGCCGCGCACGTGGTGACCGCCCCGCTGGTCGCCGGCATCTCGGGGCGGGTCAGCCTGGTCGCCGTGGCCGCCAACCTCGCGGTCGCGCCGGTGATCGCGCCGATTACCGTGCTCGGCAGCGCCGCCGCCCTGCTGTGCGTCGCGTGGCCCGGCGGTGCGCAGTTGCTGATCCGTTTCACCGGCCCCGAACTGTGGTGGGTCGTGAACGTGGCGAGGTGGTCGGCCGGTGTGCCCGCGGCGACGCTGCCCGTTCCGGCCGGCGCACCCGGCGTGGCGCTGGTCGCCGCGGCGACGGTCTCGATGCTTCTGCTGGGCAGGCTGCTGTGGCGGTGGCGCTGGTGTCGCCGCGCCCTCGGATGGGCCGGGGGAGCGGTCGTGGTGTGCGCGCTGGCGTGGTCGCTGTCGGGAGCGCTCGCCGCTTAGTCGGGGCCGCGTGACACCATCGTGGGGTGAGCGAGGTTGCGCACCTGCACCTGGTGTTGGGGGACGAGGAGCTGCTGGTCGAGCGGGCCGTGGCCGACGTGCTGCGGTCGGCGCGCGAGCGCGCCGGCACCGACGACGTCCCGGTGAGCCGGATGCGGGCCGGCGACGTCGGCACCTACGAACTCGCCGAGCTGCTCAGCCCGTCGCTGTTCGCCGACGAGCGCATCGTCGTGCTGGAGGCGGCCGCCGAAGCGGGCAAGGACGCGGCCGCGGTCATCGCCGCGGCGGCCGCCGACGTGCCGGCCGGCACGGTCCTGGTGGTGGTGCACTCGGGCGGGGGGCGCGCCAAGGCGCTCGCCACCGAGCTGCAGTCGCTGGGCGCCGAGGTGCATCCGTGCGCGCGGATCGCCAAGCTCAGCGAGCGCGTCGACTTCATCCGCAAGGAATTCCGCGCGCTGCGGGTCAAGGTCGACGAGGAGACCGTGACCGCGCTGCTGGACGCCGTCGGGTCCGACGTGCGCGAGCTGGCCGCCGCGTGCTCGCAGCTGGTCGCCGACACCGCCGGTCGCGTCGACGCCGCCGCGGTGCGCCGCTATCACAGCGGGAAGGCGGAGGTGAAGGGCTTCGACATCGCCGACAAGGCGGTGGCCGGCGACGTCGCGGGAGCCACCGAGGCGCTGCGGTGGGCGATGATGCGCGGCGAGCCGCTGGTGGTGCTGGCCGACGCGCTGGCCGAGGCCGTGCACAGCATCGGCCGGGTGGGGCCGCTATCCGGCGACCCGTACCGGCTGGCGTCGCAGCTGGGCATGCCACCCTGGCGTGTGCAGAAGGCGCAGAAGCAGGCCCGGCGTTGGACACGCGAAACCGTTGCGATCGCGATGAAAGTCGTGGCGGAGCTCAACGCCAACGTGAAGGGGGCCGTCGCCGACGCGGACTACGCGCTGGAATCGGCGGTCAGGCAGGTTGCCGAATTGGTGGCCGATCGGGGCCACTGACCGGGCTTTCGAAGGCTCAGATCTTGTTGAGGGCCCGCGCCAGCGCCGACTTCTTGTTCGCGGCCTGGTTCTTGTGGATCACGCCCTTGCCGGCCGCCTTGTCCAACTTGCGGTTGGTCGAGACCAGCAGCTCAGCGGCCTTTTCTTTGTCGCCGCCCTCGGCGGCTTCCCGGAACGCGCGGACGGCGGTACGCAGCGAGGACTTCACCGACTTGTTGCGCAGCCGGGCGCGCTCGTTCGTCTTGATGCGCTTCTGCTGCGACTTGATGTTGGCCACGCGTGAGTTCCTTCTTCGAATCGGTGATTGCGGTGCTTTTCGGGGGGCGCCCCACACCCAATAGCGACTGCCCAGGTTAGCAGTCGGTTACGTTTTTTCCCAAAATGGGAACCCGTGGCCTGCTATAACGCCGATGTGAGGCAGCATCTCTAAAGTGAGTCTTCCGAACCAGCTTGAGGACACCAGGCGGGGATCGCGCGGCGCCGCGGCGCGCCCGGATGCGCGCTCCGAACGCATCTTTGGCGGCTACACCACGTCGGACTCCTACGCCGACGTGTACTCCAAGGCCTTCGACGAGATGTTCGACCCCCAGGGCACCGTCCGCGGCCCTTACAAGGGGATCTACGCCGAGCTGGCGCCCTCCGACGCGTCCGAGCTGAAGGCCCGGGCCGAGGCGCTGGGCCGCGCGTTCATCGACCAGGGCATCACGTTCTCGTTGTCGGGCCAGGAGCGGCCGTTCCCGCTCGACCTGGTGCCGCGCGTGATCTCGGCCGCAGAGTGGAGCCGGCTGGAGCGCGGCATCACCCAGCGGGTCAAGGCGCTCGAGATGTACCTCGACGACATCTACGGCGACCAGGAAATCCTGAACGACGACATCATCCCGCGCCGCCTGATCACCTCCTGCGAGCACTTTCACCGGGAGGCCTTCGGCATCGTCCCGCCCAACGGCGTGCGGATCCACGTCGCCGGCATCGACCTGATCCGCGACGAGAAGGGCAACTTCCGCGTCCTGGAGGACAACCTGCGCTCGCCCTCCGGGGTGTCGTACGTGATGGAGAACCGGCGCACCATGGCGCGGGTCTTTCCCAACCTGTTCGCCACCCATCGGGTGCGTGCCGTCGACGACTACGCCTCGCACCTGCTGCGCGCGCTGCGCAATTCCGCGGCCACCAACGAGGCCGATCCGACCGTCGTCGTCCTGACCCCCGGCGTGGCGAACTCGGCCTACTTCGAGCATTCGCTGCTGGCCCGCCAGATGGGCGTCGAGCTCGTCGAGGGCCGCGACCTGTTCTGCCGCGACAACCAGGTGTACATGCGCACCACCGAGGGCGAACGCCAGGTCGACGTCATCTACCGGCGCATCGACGACACCTTCCTGGACCCGCTGCAGTTCCGCGCCGACTCGGTGCTGGGGGTGGCCGGCCTGGTCAACGCCGCCCGCGCCGGCAACGTCGTCATCTCCAGCGCGATCGGCAACGGCGTCGGCGACGACAAGCTCGTCTACACCTATGTGCCGACCATGATCGAGTACTACCTGGGCGAGAAGCCCCTGTTGGCCAACGTCGAGACGTACCGCTGCTGGCTGGACGACGAGCGCGAAGAGGTCCTGGACCGCATCGACGAATTGGTGCTCAAGCCGGTCGAGGGGTCCGGTGGCTACGGCATCGTGTTCGGTCCCGAGGCGTCCGACAAGGAGCTGGCCGCCGTCGCCAAGAAGATCCGCGACGATCCGCGCAGTTGGATCGCCCAGCCGATGATGGAGCTGTCGACCGTGCCGACGCAGATCGGCAGCGCGCTGGCGCCCCGCTACGTCGACCTGCGGCCGTTCGCGGTCAACGACGGCGACGACGTGTGGGTGCTCCCGGGCGGATTGACGCGGGTTGCCCTGGTCGAGGGCTCGCGGGTGGTCAACTCCAGCCAGGGCGGCGGCTCGAAGGACACCTGGGTGTTGGCGCCGCGCGCCGCGGCAGGCGCCAGGGAGCTGGGCGCCGCGGAGGTCGTGCGGTCATTGCCGAAGTCCATCCCGGATCCGGTGCTCGACGGGGCGCCACGGCTGTCGCAGCAGCAGGCGCAGCCCAGCGGGGCGCCGGACGAGCAGCCCCAGCAGCAGCAACAGCAGAGGATGCGCTGATGCTGGCCCGCAACGCCGAGGCGCTCTACTGGATCGGTCGCTACGTCGAGCGCGCCGACGACACCGCACGAATTTTGGACGTCGCGCTGCACCAGCTGCTCGAGGATTCCAGCGTCGACCCGGACCAGGCATCCCGGTTGCTGCTGCGGGTCCTCGGCATCGACCCGCCGGATCACGACCTGGACGTGTGGTCGTTGACCGACCTGGTGGCCTTCAGCACCAACGCGTCGGGCGGCTGTTCGATCGTCGATGCCATCACCGCGGCGCGGGAGAACGCGAAGTCGGCGCGCGAGGTGACGTCCAGCGAAATCTGGGAGTGCCTCAACACCACCTACCACGCCCTGGCCGAACGCGAGCGCGCCGCGAAACGCCTTGGGCCGCACGAATTCCTGGCGTTCATCGAGGGCCGCGCGGCGATGTTCGCCGGGCTGGCCGACTCGACGCTGTCGCGCGACGACGGGTATCGGTTCATGTTGCTGGGCCGCGCCATCGAGCGGGTCGACATGACGGTGCGGCTGCTGCTGTCGCGGGTCGGGGACAGCGCGTCGTCGCCGGCGTGGGTGACCCTGCTGCGCTCGGCCGGCGCGCACGACACCTACTTGCGGACCTACCGGGGGGTGCTGGACGCGAGCCGGGTGGTCCAATTCATGTTGCTGGACCGGCTGTTTCCGCGCTCGGTGTTCTACTCGCTGAGGCTGGCCGAACACAATCTCGAAGAGCTGCTGCATAATCCGCAGAGCCGGATCGGTTCCACCGCCGAGGCGCAGCGCCTGCTCGGGAAGGCCCGCAGCGAACTGGAATTCGTCCAACCGGGTGTGTTGCTCGAGTCGCTGGAGAGCCGCTTGGCGGGCCTGCAGCTCACCTGTCGCGATGTCGGAGAAGCGTTGTCGCTGCAGTACTTCCATGTGACCCCGTGGGTCGCGTGGTCGGACGCCGGCCAGCGCGCGCGGCTGGTCGGCAGGCAGGGCGAAAACTGATGTGGCGGCTGCGCGTGGTACACACCACCGGCTATGCCTACCAATCGCCGGTGACCGCGTCCTACAACGAGGCTCGGCTGACCCCGCGATCGGACACCAGGCAAAACGTCATCCTCAATCGCGTCGAAACCATCCCGGCGACAAGGTCGCACCGCTACATCGACTATTGGGGAACCGCCGTCACCGCGTTCGACCTGCACGCGCCGCACACCGATCTGACGGTGACGTCGTCCTCGGTCGTCGAGACGGAACGGGGGGACCCGGCGGTGGCGGAGGTCAGCTGGAACGACCTGCGCTCCGAGGCCGTGATCGATCGTTTCGACGAGCTGCTGCGGCCCACAGCGCACACCCCGATAGGCAAGCGCGTCGCGTCGGTGGCCAAGAAGATCGCCAAGTCCTGCGACCCCGCCGAGGCCGTCGTCGCCGCGGGCAAGTGGGTGCGCAGCGAGCTGGACTACCTGCCGGGGACCACCAGCGTGCACTCTTCCGGGCTGGACGCCCTGACCGAGGGCAAGGGCGTCTGCCAGGACTTTGTGCACCTGACGCTGATGTTGTTGCGCGCCATGGGAATTCCGGGGCGCTACGTGTCCGGCTATCTGCACCCCAAACGCCACGCCGTCGTGGGTGACACCGTCGACGGGCGAAGCCACGCGTGGATTCAGGCCTGGACCGGCGGCTGGTGGAACTTCGACCCCACCAACGACAGCGAGATCACCGAGCAGTACGTCAGCGTGGGCGCCGGGCGCGACTACACCGACGTCGCCCCGCTCAAGGGCATCTATTCCGGGGAAGGGGCGACCGATCTCGACGTGATCGTCGAGGTCACCCGGCTGGCCTGAAGGCCGTTAACCGTGCGGGCCCGGCTGGCCCAACAGCTTGCCGCCCTCGCCGCCGGCCCCGCCGGAACCACCGTCGACGCCGTGGCCGCCGGCGCCGCCGAAACCGATCAGTTGCGCATTGCCGCCGCGACCGCCGGCCCCACCCACCGGCGGGATCCCGGCGCCGCCGTTACCGCCGGCGCCGCCGTTGCCCAGCAGCAGCGCGCCGGACCCGCCGTCGCCGCCGGCACCACCCGGTCCAGTGCCCAGAAAGCCGGCCCCGCCGGAGCCGGCGTGGCCGCCGTTGCCAATCAGGCCGATCGCGGCGCCGCCGTTACCGCCGTGCCCACCGTTCGTGTGCACGGCGGTGCCGTCTCCGCCCGCTCCGCCGGCGCCGCCGCCGCCGTAGAGGAGTCCGCCCTGGCCGCCGGCCCCGGCGGCGCCGCCACCCGTTCCGCCGGCTCCGCCGGCACCGCCGTGGCCCCACAGCCCCGCGAAGCCGCCGTTGGCGCCGTTGCCGCCCTGCAGGAGGCCGAAGCCGCCGCCACCGCCCGCGCCCCCGTGGCCGAACAACATCCCGCCGTCCCCTCCGGCCCCGGCGCCGCCGGGCCCATAGAGGAATCCACCCGGCGCGCCGTTCCCACCGTCGCCGCCGTTGCCACCGGCATTGGCGTCCAATCCGCCGATGCCGCCGGCTCCGCCGGCGCCGATCAAAAAGGCCTGCCCGCCGAATCCGCCCCTGCCGCCCGCGCCGCCGAGGCCGCCGGTCCCGCCGGGGCCGCCGGGCCCGCCGTTGCCGAACAGCCATCCGCCGGTGCCGCCGACGCCGCCGGTGCCGCCGAATGGGATAGCAGCATTGCCGGACCCGCCCCTACCGCCGGCGCCGCCGTTGCCGATCAGCCCGGCGGGCCCGCCGTTTCCGCCGGTCGCCAGCGGGCCCGTGCTGTCGCCGCCGCGGCCGCCGTTGCCGAACAAGAGGCCACCGGGCGCGCCGGGCTGCCCGCCCCCGCCGACGGTCCCGCCATCGGCGCCGTTGCCGATCAGCGGGCGTCCCAGCAATGCCTGGGTGGGCGCGTTGATCAGGTCGAGCAGGGTTTGCTGCACATTTGCGGCCTCGGCGCTGGCGTAGGCCCCGCCGGCCGCGGCCAGGTTTTCTACAAACTGGTCGTGAAACGCCGCGAGCTGAGCGCTCACCGTCTGGTAGCTCTGCCCGTGCGATCCGAACACGGCGGCGACGGCCGCCGATACCTGGTCGGCGGCGGCCGCCTCCACGGCGGTGGTCTGGGCGGCCGCAAGCGCGTTGGCCTCCCTGATCGCCGAACCGATCCCGGCCGCATCGGCGGCGCCCGCCAGCACTGCTTGTGGCCCCGCGATTACAAACGACATCCGGCACCTCGCATCGTCGTGGGCGTACCGCCGAAGCGGATCCTATCGCCATCCGGGCCGACAGCAAACCATCCCGGGATACTCGACTGGGTTTTTCCCAGGTTGTCACCCGGTGCGGCCGCAATCGGGCAAAACGCCGGCATATCGTTCATGCCATGAACGATTCACCGGCAGCTCCAACTCGGGTTGCCCGTCGCCGCCGGCGGGGCGGGCCGCCCTTGGTGTTGCTTTCCGCCGCTTGTGTGGGATTGCTTTTCGGCGGGATTGCGATCGGCGTCGCGCTGGGCGGTGTGATGCCGTTGCCGTACGGGCCCGCGTCCGCCGTCACTGCGTACGTCCACGCCCAGCCGGTCGCCATCCACGTCATCGCCACCGCGGTGTTCGCGTCGTCGGTGCCGTTGGCGATCTACGCGGCGGCGGCCGGCGCCCGGTTGCTGCAGCTCGGCGTCACTGCCACGGGCGCCGCGATCGCCCTCGCCGGCGGCACGCTGGCCGCGGGTGCCCTGGGCCTGACCGGGTTGCTCGGGTGGACGCTGTCACGGCCGGACGTCAGCGCCGACCCCGCGCTGGTTCGCGCCGTCTACTTCCTGGTGTTTCTGGTCGGCGGCCCGGGCCACATCGTGGCGCTCGGGCTGCTGGTGGCGGGCATGGCGGTGCCCAGCCTCGTCTTGGGATTGACGCCGCGCCCGCTGGCGTGGACCGGCCTGGTGATCGCCGCCCTGGCCGAAGCGGCGACGCTGGTCTTGGTGTGGCCCCAACTCGGGGTGATGCTGCCGATCGCGCGGGTTTCGGCGCTGGCCTGGCTGGTGGTGGTCGGCGCGCTACTGCCGCGCCGTGACCTCGACCCGAAGTAGGTCGTCGCCGAGTTCGATGCGCCCGCCGAATTTGGTGGCGGCCAGCGCGCGCCACTGTTCCTCTTGCCCGGGCACCAGCGCCGGCACGTAGTGCGTCATCACCAGGGTGCCCACGCCCGCGCGGTCCGCTGTCGTCGCCGCCTCCTCAACCGAGGAGTGGTAGTCGCAGATGTCCTGAAGCCGCTGCTGCGGGATGTTGGCGACGATGTCCTTGCGGATCACGGTGTGCACCAATGCGTCTGCGCCGCTTGCCAGTTCGTCCAGGCCCGCGCACGGGACCGTGTCCCCCGCCAGCACCACCGACGTCGTGCCGGATTCGATGCGGAACCCGATGGTCGGTGCCACCGGTCGGTGGTCGGTCGGCGCGACCCGGATCGACACGCCGTCACGTTCCCACACCGGGCCTTCGGTGCATTCGTGAACCTCGACCGCCGGCGGCGCGTTCAGGTCGGCGTGATGTGCGATCCGGTAACCGATGTCGTGGCCGAACGCCTTCAGCGTCGCCTCCACCGTCTCCGCGGTGCCCGGCGGCCCGATGATCGGCAGCGGCGCGGGCTCGGGCGCGAAGGTGGAGATCCAGCGGGTGATGAGGAGGTCGCCGAGGTCGCCGATGTGGTCGCTGTGCAGGTGGGTGAGCAGCAGCGCCGACAGCCCGGCGGCGCCCACGCCGACCGCCGCCGCGCGCTGCAGCACCCCGCGTCCGCAGTCCACCAAGAACACCTGCCCGCCGGCCCGCACCAGGGTCGACGGCCCGGCCCGGTTGGGGTCGGGAATCGGGCTTCCGGTGCCCAGCAGGGTGATCTCGATCATGGGTTCATCCTTGCAAGCCCGACGCGCCCGCAGTGGGGTTTGGGCGTGGAATCCGAGGGTATGGGAGCCCGCGGTTACCGCTTTTCGTGTTGGCTTTCCCGCCGGGCGAGTTAGCCGTAGCCTGATGTGAAGCGGATCACAACCGGCTGGAGGCCTTGATGCGGATTGCGGACGTCTTGCGGAACAAGGGCGCGGCGGTGGTGACGATCCACCCCGATGCGACCGTCAAGGAGCTGGTCGCCGGCCTCGCCGAGCAAAACATCGGCGCCATGGTGGTGGTCGGCGACGAGGGCGTCGTCGGCATCGTCTCGGAGCGCGACGTCGTGCGCCAGCTGCACACCCACGGCGCGAGCGTGCTCTCGCGGCCGATCTCCAAGATCATGACCTCCACGGTTGCCACGTGCACGAAGTCCGACACCGTGGACTCCCTGAGCGTGCTGATGACGAAGAACCGGGTGCGCCACGTGCCGGTACTGGACGGCAAGAAGCTGATCGGCATCGTCAGCATCGGCGACGTGGTGAAGACGCGTATGGAGGAGCTCGAGGCCGAGCACGAGCAGCTGCAGTCCTACATCACGCAGGGCTGATTGCCCGGCTCCTCAACTGGCCGCGCCCGGCCCGCATCGTCGCCGGGCGGGGCTGATTGCCCGGCTCCTCAACTGGCCGCGCCCGGCCCGCATCGTCGCCGGGCGGGGCTGACGCGGCGTTTCGCCGAACGTGTTCTCAGGGCGCAGATCCTGCGAAATTTGCGCCGTGGTTACACGTTCGGCGCTTGTCGCGCACTAGCTCCAGGCGTAGTCCGCCCGTAGCCGGGCGGCGATGACGTCGAAGATCTCGCGATCCAGGATCGCGCCCTCGCGGCGAATGCCCTCCTCGGGCACGTCGAGCACCCGGTCCAGGCGAACCCAGCTTTCCCGGCCCTCGTAATCCCAGGCGCCGGCCCCGATCCCGACCCAGTCGCGATCGCCGGCGTGGCGCTCCTGGCTGGACACCATCAGCCCCAGCAGGACGCGACGGTCACGGCCCACGACCAGGACCGGTCGATCCTTGCCGCGGGTGGGATCGTCCTCGTAGGCCACCCAGGTCCACACGATCTCGCCGGGGTCGGCGCGGCCGTCGAGGTTCGGGGCGTAGACGAGCTTTCGCGCCCGCTGGGCGGTGGGAAAGCTGGTGCTGGTCACCGGCCGCCCCGCCGCGATCTCGGCCGGCGACGGCGGCGCGGCCGAGGCGATGACATTCGCGGTGATCTTCACGGCGCGCTCGAGTTCGCGCGCGACGACCTGGGCGGTCTGCGCGTAGACCACCACATTTCGGGCGAAGCGCTGCAACGTCTTCCACTGGGATTTGCGGGGAGACGCCATATTCGCAGCATAACCGCGGGCGGCCGGGCGCGAATGTGTCCAAGTAGGTCCCGGCGACCCCGCACAGATACCCTGGACATACCGCTCAGGCGGCCGCGAGCAGGCCCAGACCAGGAGATTCCCATCAGCAGTTTCGCCGACAAGACCTTCACCCCGCCGGCGCAGATCAGGAATTTCTGCATCATCGCTCACATCGACCACGGCAAGTCGACGCTGGCGGACCGGATGCTCCAGCTCACCGGCGTCGTCGATGAGCGGTCGATGCGCGCCCAGTACCTGGACCGGATGGACATCGAGCGCGAGCGCGGGATCACCATCAAGGCGCAGAACGTGCGGCTGCCCTGGAAGGTCGACGAGACCGATTACGTCCTGCACCTGATCGACACCCCCGGCCATGTCGACTTCACCTACGAGGTGTCGCGCGCGCTGGAGGCCTGCGAGGGCGCGGTCCTGCTGGTGGACGCCGCCCAGGGCATCGAGGCGCAGACGTTGGCCAACCTGTACCTGGCGCTGGACCGTGACCTGCACATCATCCCGGTGCTCAACAAGATCGACCTGCCGGCCGCCGACCCGGACCGTTACGCCGGCGAGATCGCCCACATCATCGGCTGCGAGCCCGAGGACGTGTTGCGGGTGTCCGGCAAGACCGGGGAGGGCGTCGCCGACCTGCTCGACCACGTGGTGCGTGAGGTCCCGCCGCCCGAGGGTGACGCCGACGCGCCCACCCGCGCGATGATCTTCGACTCCGTCTACGACATCTACCGCGGCGTGGTGACCTACGTGCGCGTGGTGGACGGCAAGATCACCCCGCGCGAGCGCATCGCGATGATGTCCACCGGCGCCACCCACGAACTGCTCGAGGTCGGCATCGTCTCGCCCGAACCCAAGCCCAGCGAGGGCCTGGGTGTGGGGGAGGTGGGCTACCTGATCACGGGGGTGAAGGACGTCCGACAGTCCAAGGTCGGCGACACCGTGACCACGGCCCGGCACGGCGCCACCGAGGCGCTCACGGGCTATCGCGAACCCAAGCCGATGGTCTACTCGGGGCTCTATCCGGTCGACGGCTCGGACTACCCGGATCTGCGCGACGCCTTGGACCGCCTGCAGCTCAACGACGCCGCCCTGACCTACGAGCCGGAGACGTCGGTGGCGCTGGGCTTCGGTTTCCGCTGCGGCTTCCTGGGTCTGCTGCACATGGAGATCACCCGCGAGCGCCTGGAGCGCGAGTTCGACCTGGACCTGATCTCGACGTCGCCGAACGTCGTCTACCGGGTCGTCAAAGAGGATGACAGCGAGGTCGTGGTGACCAACCCGTCGGACTGGCCGGAGGGAAAGATCCGCATCGTCTACGAACCCGTCGTGAAGACGACCATCATCGCGCCCAGCGAGTTCATCGGCACCATCATGGAGCTGTGCCAGTCGCGGCGCGGCGAGCTGGGCGGCATGGACTACCTGTCGCCCGAGCGGGTCGAATTGCGCTACACCATGCCGCTCGGCGAGATCATCTTCGACTTCTTCGATTCCCTGAAGTCGCGCACCCGCGGCTATGCCAGCCTGGACTACGAGGAGGCGGGCGAGCAGGAGGCCGAACTGGTCAAGGTCGACATCCTGCTGCAGGGCGAGGCCGTCGACGCGTTCAGCGCGATCGTGCACAAGGATTCGGCGTACGCCTACGGCAACAAGATGACCACCAAGCTCAAGGAGCTGATCCCGCGCCAGCAGTTCGAGGTGCCGGTGCAGGCGGCGATCGGATCGAAAATCATTGCCCGCGAGAACATTCGGGCCATCCGCAAGGACGTGCTGTCCAAGTGCTACGGCGGTGACATCACCCGCAAACGCAAACTTCTGGAAAAGCAGAAGGAAGGCAAGAAGCGGATGAAGACGATCGGCCGGGTCGAGGTGCCGCAGGAGGCGTTCGTCGCCGCGCTGTCCACCGACGCCGCCGGGGACAAGGGTAAGAAGTAGCCGTGCGAATAGTTGGGCCGGCGACGGCCTTGATATTGGTCGCCGCGTTGGCGGCGGGCTGTGGTGGCGTGGTGGACGGCACGGCGAAGCCGGCACCGAACCTGAAGCCGCGACCGCTCACCGGCGACACCGTCCGCCGAGTGCTGCTCGACGGTGATGCCCTGTCGCGGATGCTCAACCAGCCCTTCGCCACCCGCAAGCCGGTCGAGTTCGGCGGTCCCGACGTGCTGAGCCAAAAGGACGAAACCGTGTCGCCGCCCAATTGCCTGGGCGTCACGGCGATGCTGCAGAAAAGCGTGTACCAGTCCGCGGACGTCAAAGACGTTGCGTCGCAGTCGTGGTGGAACAACGGCGATCCGGCGCAGGTGATCAGCGTCATCGAGGGCGTGGTCGCCCTGTCCTCGGCCGCGCAGGCCGAGGCGCTGTTCGCGCAATTCTCGCAGCAGTGGCAGCAGTGCAACGGCGCGACGACGACCGAGCAAAACGGCCCGATCAGCACGACCAACGTCATCGGCGACGTCCGGGTGCCCGAGGGGTCCAAAACCATTGTCGCGGCGACCATTACCGCCACGTCGGTGCTGCCCAACATGCCGCCCCTGCGGCCCACCCCACAGGCGAGGGCGATCGGGGTCAAGATGAACTGCCTCGTCGAGGTGGAGGTTGTCTTCTTCGGCGAGCGCCGCCCGTCCGACCCGGGATCGGGCAACCTGGACACCAGCGGCATCGACGTGGCGCGCGCCATGATGGACAAGGTCAGCGCCCTGAGCTGAGGCGCCCCGTCGCCGCACCCTGAGCCAACGCTGGCGGTTTTCTATGTCTTTGGTGTGTCTTACGGCGGGCGCGGCTGGCTCAAAAGTAAACTTCCGGTGAACGCAAAGGAGCCGGAAGATGAATGGCGCGGGTGTGACGGGTGAAGACCGGGCGCGATGTCGCGCGCGTGGGGGACGCCGCTGGCGCGTGGTGGCCGCGCTGCTGCTCGCGATGGCGACCGCCGGCTGCGCCACGGTTGTCGACGGCACGGCGCGGCCGGCGCCGGGCATCGCACCGCGATCGCTGCACGGACAAACCATCAAGCAGGTACTACTGGGTCACCGGGCGTTGTCGGGAATTCTCAACCAGTCCTTCAAGATTGATCCGCGCTTTCGGCCGCGGTTCGGTGGGCCCGACGCGCTGCTCGACGACGGGTGGCTCTCGCCCGGTGACTGCCTGGGCGTCGCGTCGATGCTGCAGCGCGTCGTCTATCAGTCCAGCCAGGTGCGCCACGTCGCCGTGCAAACGTGGCGGCACGCCCCGAAGTCGGTGGAGCTGACCAGCGTGAAGGAGGGTGTGGTCAGCTTGCCCAGCCCCGCCGAGGCCCAGGCGCTGTTCGAGAAATTCGCCCAGCAGTGGCAGCAATGCGACGGCACGACGATGCCCTTGTCGGGCACGGTGTTCAGGCTCAAGGCCGCCGTCGCCAACGTCGAGGTTGCGAATTCGGTTGCCTCGGCGACCATTTCGATGGGGTTCGCGTCGCGTAGCTTGGATTCGGCGTCCCTGTCATCGGGGCGTGCCCTCGGCGTCCGCGGCAATTGCCTGGTCGAGGTCGAGGTCGCCTTCTTCGGTGACACCCAGCCGTCGGACCGCGACGCCGATCCCCAGGCCAGCGCCGTCGACGTCGCGCAGGCCATCTTGGACAAGGTCGGCGCCCTCGCTTAAGGGGCGGGCGCTGACACGCTCCTACACCGGCGCGTTGGCCGGCTGGAACGTCCCCGAACCGTCGGCCTCCTCCTCGGCCCGGATGACGTGGACCACGGCATTGATCAGGGCCAGGTGGGTGAACGCCTGCGGGAAGTTGCCCAGGTGCCGTCCGGTGCGCGGCTCGATCTCCTCGGCGTAGAGGTGCAGCGGGCTGGCGTAGGCCAGCAGCCGCTCGCACAGCCGTTTGGCCCGGCTCACCTCGCCGATCTCGACCAGCGCCGACACCAGCCAGAACGAGCAGATCGTGAACGTGCCCTCCTCGCCGGACAGCCCGTCGTCGGTCTCCTCGACCCGGTAGCGCAGCACCAGGCCTTCCTCGGTGAGCTCGTTGGCGATCGCCAGCACGGTGTTGCGCACCCGCGGGTCGTCCGGCGGCAAGAACCGGGTCAGCACCACCAGCAGCAGCGAGGCGTCCAGCGCGTCGCTGCCGTAGCGCTGGGTGAACACGCCGCGGGAGTCCACCCCGTGCTCGAGGATGTCGTTCTTGATCTCCTCGGCGATGGCCCGCCACTGCTGGGCATAGCTCTTCTCGCCCTGCCGCTCGGCGAGCTTGGACCCGCGGTCGAGCGCCACCCAGCACATCACCTTCGACGACGTGAAATGCTGCGGCTCCCCGCGCACCTCCCAGATGCCGCGGTCGGGCTCGCGCCAGTGCTTGATGGCTTCTTCCACCTGCTTCTTGAGCACCGGCCACAGGGTCTCCGGGATTTGCTCCCGCGACTTGGCGTGCAGGTAGAACGAGTCCAGGATCGAGCCCCAGATGTCGTGCTGAACCTGGTCGTAGGCGCCGTTGCCGATCCGCACCGGCCGGGCGTGGTCGTACCCGGAGAGATGGTGCAGCTCCTCTTCGACCAGGCTGCGCTCGCCGCCGACGCCGTACATCACCTGCAGCGGGTGCCGTTCGTTGCTGTTGGCGCCGGACACGTCGGCGATGAAGGCGAAGAAGTCGTCGGCCTCGCGGTCGAGTCCCAGTGTGTAGAGGCCCCACAGCGCGAACGTCGAGTCGCGGACCCAGGCGTAGCGGTAGTCCCAGTTGCGTTCGCCGTGCGGCGTCTCGGGGAGCGACGTGGTGCTGGCGGCCAGCAGCGCGCCCGTCGGCGAATACGTCAGGCCCTTCAGCGTCAGCGCGCTGCGCTGCAGGTAGGCGCGCCACGGGTGGTCGGGGAAGTTGCCGATGTTGATCCACTGCCGCCAGCACTCGGTGGTCTGCCACATCTTGTCGGCGGCCTCTTCGTAGGTCTGCGGCGCCGGGTGCTTGGTCCAGCTGAGGGCGACGAACACGTCGTCGCCCTCCTTCATCCGGGTGCGCGCCCGCGCTTCCCGGCCCTCCAGCCCGATGCGCAGGTTGGTGGTCAGCCGCAGCGTCGGGTGCGCGTCGGGCTGTTTGCTGGCGCGCGCGATGGCCTCGCCGTAGGCGTTGGCGGAGTACTCCCAGGTGACGCCGACGCGGTGGTAGTCGAACGCCGGCTCGCAGCTCATCATCAGCTCGACCGTGCCGCTGACGCAGCGCACCGTGCGCAGCAGGATGTGCTCGGCGTCCCAGTCCATCGGGGTGCGGCGATGCGTCCGGGAGCGGCGCTCGATGTCGTGCCACGGGCCCATCACCAGCGCGTCACGCACGATCAGCCACCCGGTGTGGGTCTGCCAGGTGGTCTCCATGATGAGGCTGCCCGGAAGGTAGCGGCGCGCCGAGGGCACCGAGACGCCGTACGGGCCGAGCCGGAAGTGGCCGGCGCTGCGGTCCAGGATCGCGCCGAACACGCTGGGGGAGTCGGGTCGGGGCACGCACAGCCATTCGACCGACCCGGCGGGCGAGATCAGGCACGTCGTCTCCCAGTCGGACAGGAATGCGTAGTCGGCGATCGGCGGAAACGGGTTGCGCAGCGACGCGCTGGGCGCGAGCGGCGCGGGCGCGCTGAAGTCGATCGGCGATGCCAGCGCCGTTTCGGGAGGCGCTTGGAACGCTTCCAGGGGTGCCTCCGCGGGAGCGCCGTCGGCCGGCTGGTCGGCGGGTTGGGCGTGCAGGACCATGCCGACATCATCGACTGTCAACCTGCCCGGCGTCCAATGTTTCCATTAGGTGTCGGTTGGGTTCGGGTGCCGCGGCGAATAGGCTGAGCCCGGTGACAGGGTTTCTGAATTGGTGGGACGGCAACGAGCTGTGGCTCTCGGGCCTCGCGTTCGTGCTGCAAGCCATGATCGTGATGCCCGTTGTTTTGGCGGTGGCCTACGCTACGGCGGGCCTGCTGGATCGCCTGCTCGGAAGGGGCATCCGGTTGATGCGCCGTGTTCGGCACGCCGATGGGGCGCCCGGGTAACGCGCATGCCTCGGTCGCACGTGACGTTGATTCTGGTCACGCTCGTGGTGCTGGTGATCGTCACATGGCTAGCGACGCACTGACGCTCATTGGGTGCGCGGTGGCGGCCCCGCGAATTCCTGTTAGGCTTCGCGACATGCACACGGCAACCGGCGTTATGGAATGCGCTGTCCTTGTGCACTGTTGTCGCTGACTCCCATACCCGTGCGCGGTTTGGTCAGGAGTCGTCGACTCGCCTGAAGTCTTATCGCCTTTCCGCTGCAACGGGATCCAGACCATCCCGCTCGAAACAGCAAATGAAAGGCCACCAATGCCCACCGACATCGGCAGTGCAAGACGCTGGCGGACTGCTGGAGGCATCGCCATACTCGCGCTGATCGTCGGCGTCGTCGCCGCGTGTCAGGGCGGCCCTAGCGACGTGGTGGGCGGGAGCGGTCCCAGCAACGCGCGCACGAGTCTCACCCTGGTCGCCTATTCCGCCCCGGAACCCGGCTGGAGCAAGGTGATCCCCGCCTTCAACGCCTCCGACGAGGGCAAGGGCATCCAGGTGATCACCTCCTACGGCGCCTCCGGCGACCAGTCCCGCGGCGTCGCCGAGGGTAAGCCGGCCGATCTCGTCAACTTCTCGGTCGAACCCGACGTCACCCGGTTGGTCAAGGCGGGCAAGGTCTCCAAGGACTGGAACACCGACGCCACCAAGGGAATCCCGTTCGGGTCGGTCGTCACGTTGGTGGTGCGCAAGGGAAATCCGAAGAACATCAAGGACTGGGATGACCTGCTGCGGACCGGCATTGAGGTCATCACGCCCAGCCCGCTGAGTTCGGGATCGGCCAAGTGGAATCTGCTTGCCCCGTATGCCGTCAAGAGCGAAGGCGGCGCCAACGGTCAGGCCGGCATCGACTTCATCCACAAATTGGTGAGCGAACACGTCAAGCTGCGCCCCGGCTCGGGACGGGAGGCCACCGACGTCTTCGTCCAGGGCAGCGGTGACGTCTTGATCAGCTACGAGAACGAGGCCATCGCGACCGAACGCGCGGGCAAGCCGGTCGAGCACGTCAACCCGCCGCAGACGTTCAAGATCGAGAACCCGTTGGCGGTGGTGACCACCAGCCCGCACCTGGATGCCGCCGTGGCTTTCAAGAACTTTCAGTACACCGCTGCGGCGCAGAAGGTGTGGGCGCAGGCCGGCTTCCGGCCGGTCGACCCCGCCGTCGCCGCGGATTTCCGCAACCAGTTCCCCGTGCCGGCGAAGCTGTGGACGATCGCCCAACTCGGCGGCTGGGGCACGGTGGACCCGCAGCTGTTCGACAAGAACACGGGCAGCATCACCAAGATCTACACGAAGGCGACGGGATGACGGCCATCGTCACGCCCGTCCCGCACGAGGTCCGAGCCACCCGGCGCCCTCGCGGATCGGGCACCACGTCGTTACGGGTCGGCGTCGCGACGCTGTGGCTGTCGGTGATCGTGCTGCTGCCGCTGGCCGCCATCGCGTGGCAGGCCGCCGGCGGCGGCTGGCACGCCTTCTGGCTCGCCGTCACGTCGAACGCCGCGCTGGAGTCGTTCCGCGTGACGCTCACCATCTCCGCCGGGGTGACGGCGGTCAACCTGGTGTTCGGGCTGGTGATCGCCTGGATGCTGGTGCGCGACGACTTCTTCGGCAAACGACTGGTCGACGCCATCATCGACCTGCCGTTCGCGCTGCCGACCATCGTCGCCAGCCTGGTGATGCTGGCTCTGTACGGGAACAACAGCCCGGTGGGGCTGCACCTGCAGCACACCGCTTGGGGTGTGGCGGTGGCGCTGGCCTTCGTCACCCTGCCGTTCGTGGTGCGGGCCGTTCAGCCGGTGCTGCTGGAGATCGACCGGGAGGCCGAGGAGGCGGCGGCCTCGCTGGGCGCGAATGGCCCGAAGATCTTCACCTCGGTCGTGTTGCCGTCGCTGACCCCGGCCCTGTTATCCGGTGCGGGCCTGGCGTTCTCGCGAGCGATCGGCGAATTCGGGTCGGTGGTGTTGATCGGCGGCGCGGTGCCGGGCAAGACCGAAGTGTCCTCCCAGTGGATTCGGACGCTGATCGAGAACGACGACCGCACCGGAGCCGCCGCGATATCCATCGTGCTGCTTGCGATTTCGTTTACCGTGCTGTTCATCCTGCGCATCGTGGGCGGGCGCGCGGCCAAACGCGAGGAGTTGGCGAGATGACCGCGTCCTCGACGAGGTCTCGCTACCTCATCCGATTCGTCGGGCTGGCATACATCTTCGTGTTGCTCGTCGTTCCGGTATCGCTGATCCTGTGGCGGACCTTCCGCCCCGGGATCGGCCAGTTCTTCGACTGGGTGAGCACACCAGCCGCGGTATCGGCGCTGAATTTGACGCTGCTGGTGGTGGCGATCGTGGTGCCGCTCAACGTCGTCTTCGGCATTCCGACCGCGTTGGTGCTGGCGCGCAACCGGTTTCGGGGGAAGGGCGTGCTGCAGGCGGTCATCGACCTGCCGTTCGCGGTCTCGCCCGTCATCGTGGGCGTGGCCTTGATCCTGCTGTGGGGCGCGGGCGGCGCCTTCGGGTTCGTCGAAAACAACCTCGGCCTGAAGATCATTTTCGGGCTGCCGGGGATCGTCCTGGCCAGTATCTTCGTCACGCTGCCGTTCGTGGTGCGCGAAGTGGAGCCGTTGCTGCACGAGTTGGGCACCGATCAGGAGGAGGCGGCCGCCACCCTGGGTTCGAGTTGGTGGCAGACGTTTTGGCGGATCACGTTGCCGTCCATCCGGTGGGGTTTGACCTACGGCGTCGTGCTGACCGTCGCGCGCACGCTCGGCGAGTTCGGCGCGGTGATCATCGTGTCGTCCAACCTGCCGGGCAAGTCGCAAACGCTGACATTGCTTGTGGCGGACCGGTACAACCGCGGGGCCGAGTACGGCGCCTACGCGCTCTCGACGCTGCTGATGGGTGTGGCCGTGCTGGTGCTGATCTTCCAGCTGGTTCTCGACGTTCGCCGGGCACGAGCGACCAAATAAGCCGGACAAGGAGACTGGCAGATGACCGACAATCCGACCGAGCCCCGCGACCACGCGATCACGGTGCGTGACGCCTACAAGCGCTATGGGGATTTCGTGGCGTTGGATCACGTGGACTTCGTGGTGCCGAAGGGGTCGTTGACGGCCTTGTTGGGTCCCAGTGGCTCGGGCAAGTCGACGCTGTTGCGGGCCATTGCGGGGCTGGATCAGCCCGACAGTGGGACGGTGACGATCGATGGCCGGGATGTCACGCGGGTGCCGCCGCAGCGGCGCGGCATCGGGTTTGTGTTTCAGCATTATGCGGCGTTCAAGCACATGACGGTGCGCGACAACGTGGCCTATGGGCTCAAGATCCGCAAGCGGCCCAAGGCCGAGATCAAAGAGAAGGTCGACAACCTCCTGGAGGTGGTGGGGCTGAGCGGTTTTCAGACCCGCTATCCCAATCAGCTGTCCGGGGGTCAGCGCCAGCGCATGGCGTTGGCCCGCGCGCTGGCGGTGGATCCGCAGGTGTTGTTGCTCGACGAGCCGTTCGGGGCGCTGGACGCCAAGGTGCGTGAGGACTTGCGGGCGTGGTTGCGCCGCCTGCATGACGAGGTGCACGTCACGACGGTGCTGGTCACCCACGATCAGCAGGAGGCGCTGGATGTGGCCGATCGGATCGCGGTGCTCAACAAGGGCCGCATCGAGCAGGTCGGCTCGCCCACCGACGTCTATGACTCCCCGGCGAGTTCGTTCGTCATGTCCTTCCTGGGCGCGGTGTCCGAGCTGAACGGCGCGCTGGTGCGCCCGCACGACATCCGGGTGGGCCGCAAGCCCGACATGGCGGTGGCCACCGCCGACGCCACGGCCGAATCCATCGGGGTGGTGCGCGCGACCGTCGACCGCGTGGTGGCGCTGGGCTTCGAGGTGCGCGTGGAACTGACCAGCGCGGCGACCGGGGGCCCCTTCACCGCGCAGATCACCCGCGGTGACGCCGAGGCCCTGGCGCTGCGCGACGGCGACACCGTCTACGTCCGCGCCACCCGCGTGCCACCCCTCCCGAGCGACGTCGTGGTTCCCCGTGGCGGTGTCGGCGACGCGGACGAGGACCAGAGCACGCTGACGTCGGCCTGAGTCACGGCGAGCCGGCGTTATCCGTTGTCGCCCATGACCGCACCCTCGCGGCGCGGGTCGGCGCCCCCGGTCCATTGCCCGGTGCTGCGGGTGATCGCCGAAAGCCCGCTGGACTGGTCGGCCAGGTTGACCTGATGTCCCAGCGCGCGCAAACCTGCCACCAGCGGGTCGTGGTCGCCGTTGTCGGAGGAGTTGATTTCGGGATCCTCGCCGCCGACGTTGGTCTGCGGTGAGTTCTGCGCACCGAAGTCGACCAGCGACACCGCCTGCTGCGGGTTTAGGCCCCAATCAAGCATCGCCACAAGCGTTTTCACGACGAACTGGATGATCATCGAACCGCCCGGCGACCCCACCACCGCGTACAGCGCGCCGCGCCCCGCCGGCGCGGCATCGAACACCAGCGTCGGCGCCATCGAGCTTCGCGGCCGCTTGCCGGGCTGCACGCGGTTGGCCACCGGCGAACCGTCGGCCGCGCGGGGGTCGGCGGCGAAATCGGTGAGCTGGTTGTTCAGGATGAACCCGCCGACCATGTGGAACGAACCGAACGCCGACTCGACGGTCGTCGTGAACGCGGCCGCGTTGCCGTAGGAGTCGATGACGCTGACGTGGCTGGTGCCGTGCTCCGTCCCCGGCGGTGCGGCGCCGGTGGGCCGGCCGAAATCGCCGGGCCGGGCGCTCCCCATGCTGCGCTGCGGTGAAATCAGCACGGCGCGTCCGGCCAGATAGCCGGGGTCGATCAGCGTGCTGAGCGCGCCGCCGGGCATCCCGACGAAATCGGGATCCGCGACGTATTCGTCACGGTCGGCGTAGGCCAGTCGCTCGGCTTCGGAGACCAGGTGGACACCCATCACGCTGGGACGACCGCCGTTGAGGTCGACGTTGGCGGGCGGGTAGTCGCCCATCGGGAAATGCTCGAGGATTCCCAGCGTGGCGGCCACCGCGACGCCGCCCGACGACGGCGCGGGCATGCCGCAGATCTGCCGGCCGCGATACGTCATGCACAGCGGGTCGCGCCTCTTGGCGACGTAGCCCGCCAGGTCCTCGTCGGTCAGCAGGCTCGGCGTGCGACCCGCCAAGGTGTCGCGCGCCGCCGCGACGATGTCGTGGGCGATGTCGCCGGTATAGAAGGCGTTGGCGCCCGCGGAGGCGATGGCGGACGAGGTTTTTGCGTATGCCGGGTTCGTCAGCCGCGTGCCCGCCGCCTTCGGGCTGCCGTCCGGGTTGAGGAAGTATCCGCGCGCCTGCGGGTCGACGCGCAGCGCTGCCGCCGAGTCCGAGATGGCGGCGGCCATCCGGGGGCTGACGTCGAATCCGTTGTCCGCCAATGCCGCCGCGGGGGCGAAGAGATCACGCCAGGGTAGGTGGCCGTGGTCGTTGTGCACGAGCTCGAGCATCCGCGGAATGCCCGGAACCCCGATCGAGCGCCCGGAGGCCCGCGCGTCGGGGATGGGCGCCGCGTGATCGGCGTCGCTGACCCAGCGCAGGTAGTTCTCGCCCGCCGCCGCGGGCGCGACCTCGCGGCCGTCGTAGGCCTGGACGGAACCGGTGCGGGCGTCGTAATACAGCGCGAACCCGCCGCCGCCGAGCCCCGACGACTGCGGTTCGACCAAACCCAGGACCGCCTGGGCGGCCACCATCGCGTCGGCGGCCGGGCCGCCGTCGCGCAGCACCCGGCATGCCGCCTGGGTGGACAGCGGGTTCGCGGTGGCCACGGCGTAGTGAGCCGTCCGCACGACGGTCATGTCGCTGCGGTAGCCGGTCGCGTTCTCGGGGTTCACCGCGGTGCCCGCCGAAGCCGAAGGCGCCGAAGGCTTTTGCGGAACCGGGGTGCCGTTGGGCACGATCTCGCACGGACCCGGCGCGGTGGGCGTGGCCGCGTGCCTGCCGCCGCCACACCCGGCCAGCCCCAGCACCAGCACGGCCAGCAGGGCTGCGATCGAGCGGGTGTTCAAGGCACGAAGCATACGGGAACCGGGCGGGCGGCTTAAGCCCATTTTCCGGGACTCCGGCCTGCCAGCAAAATCCGTTTGGCTGTGCGGCCCGGCCGCCGGGTGTAGCGTCATCGATGTCCGTCCGATTCGGCGGGACGTGGGCGTCCGGGATCGAGTGAATGGGTCTGTCCAGGCCGTTCGGGGCCGGGGCTCGCAATGCGAGGAGGTCGTCGTGGTCCCTGACGACACGCACCGCAGGTTGCTGGAGCGCGAAAAGCATGAGCGGATGGAGCAAATCGAAGCGATACTCCGCCGGCTTAACCCAGAGCTGACCGACGACCAACTTGAAGACCTGATGAGGCAGCTTCGCGAGCGGTCCGGTTTGGCCGACGTTTAGGTTCCCTGCGGCTCAGGCGGCGACGGGGCGCATCCGAGCCTTGCATGCCTGGTCAAAGCGATCCAGCACCGTCTCGGCCACCAACGGGTGCGCGCCCAACGGTGCCGCCAACTCGATGCCGGCGTAGTCGGCGAACCTCCGCACCCGGTCCGGCAGCCGCCCCGGCGCCAGGAACCACGGCGCGATGACCACCCGTCGGGCGCCCTGTCGCCGCAACCGGCCGGCGGCCTCGGCCAGCGACGGTTGCGGGCGGGTCACCAACGCCGTCGTGGCACCCGCCCAGCTCGTGCCCGCCAGCAGACGGGATGCCACCTGCCGAGTCCGCGCGTTGGCCGCGGGGTCGGATGACCCGATCGCCGCCACGAGCACGCCGACCCGCTCGTCGTGCGGGGATATGCCCAACTCCGTCACCCGCCGTCGCAGCAGCGAGATAAGCCGAGGATCTTCGCCGAGCACGCCGGCTTGGCCGGCATCGACACCGGACCGGGCGATCTGGCGGGGAATGTCGACCCTGGCGTGGTACGCGTTGGCCAGCAACAGCGGGGTGACGACGGCCCCATCCTCGGCGGCCGATAGCCCGCAAAGCACGTCGACCAGGCCGGGTTTGTTCAGCTCACAGAAGGCGAGGCGCACGTCCAGGCCGGGTCGCATGCGCGCCACCCGCCGGGCGACGGCCTTCGCGTTGGCCGCCGACCGTGGATCCTCGCTTCCGTGCGCGACAAGCAGGAGCGTGCTCACGACGCGTGCAGCCCGCATTCCGTCTTGGCGTGGCCCTGCCAGCGGCCGCTGCGCGGGTCGGCCTCGTCGACCGGCTTGGCCGTGCACGGGGCGCAACCGATCGACGGATAACCTTCGTAGACAAGGGGATTGACCAGCACGTCGTTCTCGTCGATGTAGTTCTGCATGTCGTCGTCGGTCCACGTGGCCAGCGGGTTGATCTTCACCAGCTTGTATCCCTCGTCGAAGCTGATCACCGGGGCGTTGGCGCGCGTCGGTGCGTCGCTGCGGCGCAGCCCGGTCACCCACGCCGAGTAGCCGCGCAGCGCCTTGCCTAACGGGGCGACCTTTCGCAGCCGGCAGCACTCGCCCGGGTCGCGCGCGAACAGGTCCTTGCCCATCAGCCTGTCCTGTTCGGCGACCGTGTGCTCGGGCGTGACGTTGACCACCCGGATGTCGTAGACGGATTCGATGGCGTCCCGGGTCCCGATGGTCTCCACGAAGTGGTAGCCGGTGTCCAGGAACATCACCGGCACGCCCGGGCGCACCTTGGCGGCCAGATCGATCAGCACGGCCTCCTGCATGCTGGACGCCACGACGTAGTTACACGTCGCCCACCCGCGTGGCCCGTTGATCCCGCCGAAGTTCTCGTCGGTCCAACGCAACAGTTCGGTGGCGCTGGCGCCCTCGAGTTCCGCGGCGCCGCGGGCAGCCAACTCGCGCAGCTGGGCTTCCGTCGGCCTCGTCAGTTCTCCGTTCAACGCAAATCGCCTTCCTCGGCGCGAACGACCCACTGCGCGAATCGTTCACCGTCGCTTCGGTGCTTGATGAAGTTGCGTACCACTCGCTCGATGTAGTCGCCCAGCTCGTCGCTGGTGACCTTGTGCTGACGCAGTTTTCGGCCGAAACCGCTGTCCAGGCCGAGACTGCCGCCCAGGTGCACCTGGAAGCCTTCGACCGAGCCGCCGTGACCGTCGTCGACCATCTGACCCTTGAACCCGATGTCGGCGACTTGAATCCGCGCGCACGAGTTGGGGCAACCGTTGATGTTGACCGTGATCGGTACGTCCAGCGCGGCGTTGAGGTCCTCCAGCCGGCGCTCCAGCTCGGGCACCAAACCCTGTGCGCGGCCACGGGTTTCGGCGAACGACAGCTTGCAGAACTCGATCCCCGTGCAGGCCATCAGGTTTCGGCGCCAGCGCGACGGGCGCGATTGAAGCCCCAGCGCCTCCGCGCCGGCGATCAGGTCGTCGAGCCTGTCGTCGGGCACGTCGAGGATGATCAGCTTCTGGTATGGGGTGAACCGGATGCGGTCCGAACCGGCCCGCTCGGCCAGGTCGGCCACCGCCGAGAGGATGGTGCCCGACACCCGCCCGGCGATCGGCGCGAGCCCGACGGCGTTGAGCCCGTTCTTGAGCCGCTGCACCCCGACGTGATCGATCGGGTGCGGGACCGGCTCGGGGGCGGGGCCGTCGATCAGCGGGCGCTTGAGGTATTCGGTCTCGAGAACTTCCCGGAACTTTTCGATGCCCCAGTCCTTGATCAGGAACTTCAGCCGGGCCTTGGCCCGCAGCCGCCGATAGCCGTAGTCACGGAATATCGAGGTTACCGCGGCCCACACCTCGGGCACCTCGTCCAGCGGGACCCAGGCGCCGACGCGCTGGGCCAGCATCGGGTTGGTCGACAGGCCGCCGCCCACCCACAGGTCCAGGCCGGGACCGTGCTCGGGATGGTTGACGCCGACGAACGCGATGTCGTTGATCTCGTGCACGACGTCCTGCAGCCCGGAGATGGCGGTCTTGTACTTGCGGGGCAGGTCGGCGAAGTCGGGTTTGCCGATGTAGCGGCGCACGATCTCTTCGATCGCCCAGCTGGGGTCGAGCACCTCGTCCAGCGACTCGCCGGCCAGGGGCGAGCCGAGGATCACGCGCGGGCAGTCCCCGCACGCCTCGGCGGTCTGCAGGCCGACCTCGTCCAGCCGACGCCAGATCTCCGGGACGTTTTCCACCTCGATCCAGTGCATCTGCACGTTCTGCCGGTCGGAAATGTCGGCGGTGTCCCGGCCGAATTCGGTCGAGATCTGGCCCACCGTGCGCAGCGCGGCGGTGGAGAGCGCGCCGCCGTCGCAGCGCACCCGCATCATGAAGTACTTGGCCTCGAGCAAATCGGCGTTCTCGTCGCCGGTGAATGACCCGTCGTAGCCCTGCTCGCGCTGGGTGTAGAGGCCCCACCAGCGGAAGCGGCCCCGCAGATCGGACTTCTCGATGCTGTCGAATCCGGCCTTGGCGTAGACGTTTTCGATGCGTTCGCGCACCTCAAGCGGGGCGCCGGCCTGCTTCATCTCTTCGTTGGGATTCAGCGGCTCGCGATCGCCCAGCGCCCACTGACCCTCACTCCGGGCCTTGCTTTGGGCCCCAGCGGGACGGGCTGTGGTCATCGGGTCTCCTTCGCGAACGTCGCAGGCTTGGACGCGCAGCACACCGCATTTATTTCGGCTGCGCAGATCCGGCAGCCAGCTGAGTACAGGTGGGGCGGGTCTACGGCATCAAGGCAGACAGCAACAACAACAGCTGCATACGCGCTTGAGATCGATGTGCCGCCGAGCCACGAGGGCGATACGCAGGCTGCGATTGGCGACAGTCACGGCAGCCATTGTGCCATGGACGGCGACAAGCTTCGCCATCAGGTCATATTTTTCCTCACGCTGACCCAAAGTACGGGGCGACCCTGGACGCCCGAGCAGACCTCGCGAGGAATCGCCTGGAAATCGGCTCCGGTCGATCGAGCGCCCCTTACCCCGTGTGACCTGCGCCGATTCCCTCGCTCGACGGCGGTGGCGGTCGTCGTGGGAAAATTCGGCAATGCCCCTCACCGAGGCCCCGGTTGACCTGCCCGCCCTGCGGCCGAACCCCGGGCAGCCGTTCGGGCTGTACATCCACGTCCCGTTCTGCATCACCCGCTGCGGATACTGCGACTTCAACACCTACACCCCGGCCGAGCTGGGCGGCGTCAACCCCGACGCCTGGCTGCAGGCATTGGGAACGGAGCTGCGGCTGGCCGCCGCGCGGCTGGACGGGCCGACCGTCAGCACGGTGTTCGTCGGCGGGGGCACGCCTTCGCTGCTGGGCGGCGCCCGCGTGGCCAAGCTGCTGGACATGGTGCGTGAGCACTTTGCCCTCGCGCCGGACGCCGAGATCACCACCGAGGCCAACCCGGAGTCGGCGTGGCCCGACTTTTTCGCGGCCATTCGCGCCGCGGGGTTCACCAGGGTGTCGCTGGGCATGCAATCGGTGTCCCCGCGGGTGCTCGGCGTCCTCGACCGGATACACACCCCGAACCGGTCGGCGGCCGCGGCCCGCGAGGCGTTGGCGGAGGGCTTCGAACACGTCAGCCTCGACCTGATCTATGGGACGCCGGGGGAGTCCGACGACGACCTGCTGCGCTCGGTCGACACCGCGATCGACACCGGCGTCGACCATGTCTCCGCCTATGCGCTGGTGGTGGAGGAGGGCACGGCGCTGGCGCGGCGGGTCCGGCGCGGGGAACTGGCCGCCCCCGACGACGACGTGCTGGCGCACCGCTACGAATTGGTCGATGCCCGGCTGTCCGGGGCGGGGCTGCACTGGTACGAGGTGTCCAACTGGTGCCGACCGGGTGGTGAGTGCCGGCACAACCTCGGTTACTGGGACGGCGGCCAGTGGTGGGGCGCAGGCCCGGGTGCCCATGGGTATGTCGGGGCCACGCGCTGGTGGAATGTCAAGCACCCCAACGCGTATGCCGAGAAGCTGGCCGGGGGCGAACTGCCGGTGGCCGGCTTCGAGCAGTTGGACGGCGACGCGTTGCACACCGAGGAGGTGCTGCTGAAAACCCGGCTGCGCCAAGGGCTTCCGCTGGGGCGGTTGGGCGCAGCCGAGCGCGAACGCGCCGAAATCTCGGTCGCGGACGGCTTGCTGGTATCCGAGGGCGACAGGCTGGTGCTCACCCCCCGCGGTCGGCTGCTGGCCGACGCGGTGGTCCGCACGCTGCTGGGGTAGTCGTCAATCCGTGGTCTGAGCGACCCGCAGTTCTTGTTCGGCTCGCTCCGCGGAGGCCGCCTTCTCGACGGTGGCGATGGCGATCCGCAATTCGGGCTTGGCTCGATCCGTCAAGGCCGCTTTCTCGACGGTGGCGATGGCGATCCGCGTGCTCGTCTCATGTTTGGACAGGGGCCGCATGTGGTCCCATCCCTCGATCACCAGCCTCGGACTCTGGTCGTGGCCGCTGAACTCTTCCAGGTAATAGCGCAGGGATTCGCCCGTCGTGTGATCGACGAGCGGCACCCGCGAGCTCAAGTGGAGATACACGACCCGAGTACCGTCCGGAAGCTGCCCCAGCTCCCGAATCACGTGGAACAGGTTGAAACACACCAGGGGGCCGTCCAGGTACAGGTGGTACATCCCTTCCTCGACTTCCCGCGTGGACACCGGATTCCGGAAGAGACTGAGGAAGCGCCTGGCGAAATTCGGCTTGGCGAAATCCGACCCATTGCTCAGCGTGTGCCACAGGCCGACGTACCAGAGGTTCAAGACCAACTCCAGCACGACGCCGACGACGATGCCGATGAGCAGGTCCGTGGTCACGGTCACCAGCAATGTGGTGGCGAAGACGACGAGCTGCTCCGTCCCGATCCGCGCGATCTTGACCCAGAGCCCCGGCTTACACAGCTTGTAGCCGATGAACACCAGGATGGCGCCCAGGACGGCCATCGGGACCATGTCGATTACATAGCGGCCGACCAGCACGAACGTCAGCAGGAAGCACGCGTTATAGAAGTTGGCCCACTGGGTCCGGCCGCCGGCGAGGACGTTCGCCGTGCTCTTGACCATGCCGGGGATGATGGTCAAGCCACCGAGCAGGCTCGAGGCGCCGTTGGACATGCCCATGGCCAGCAACGTCTTGTCCGGATTGGATCGGCGACGGAAGGGGTCGATGTTGTCCACGGCCGCGATCGTCGCCAGGGACTCGGTCGCGTCGATCAACAGCAGGGTGATAACCAGGTAGGCCAGGGGCAGCCAGATTGCGGCATTGGTGAATGCCTCACCGAAGTGGGGGAAGACGATCCCGTGTTCGAGCGAGTCGGGAATGTTGATCAGAAAGTGCTTGTCCAACTTCAGGACGAATGTGCTTACCAGCGTGCCACCCAAGAACACCCAGACCGGTGGCGGCAGCATCTTCAGGAGCCGCCAGGGCACGACCGCGAGCGCGAACATCGCTGCCAGACAGCCGATCCCCAGCGCGCAGACCTTCGGGTTCATCGAGTGGAAATGGCTGGGCACTTCGCCCAGGACCGCCCAGAATTCGTGGGCTTCGAACTTCACTCCCATGAAGAGGGGAATCTGCTTGACGATGATCATCAGGCCGATGGCCGCCAGCATGCCGTGGATGGCCGCGGCCGGGAAGATGGCGCTCAGGCGCGCGACCTTCAACTTGGCAAGGACCACTTGCAACGCGCCCGCGATGGCAATGGCGACAAGGACCAGAGGGTATCCCACGGCGAGCAACTCGGATGTAGAGCCGCCGTGGCCCAGGCGGGCGTGTCCCAGGGAGATCATGCCGGCGAACAGGGCCGGCGCCAGCCCCGCGGCCGGGCCGCTGATGGTGACATACGAGCCACCCACGAACGGCAGGATGAAACCGGCGATGATCGCCGACATGATGCCGCAGATCGGCGGCGCACCCGACGTCATCGCGATACCCATGGAGAACGGCAGCGAGATCATGGCCACGGTGAAACCCGAGCGAAGGTCGTAGCGCCAGTGTTTGAGACCGGCCAGACCATTGCGGGGCTTCTCGGTCGGAACGGTTGCCGGAACGGATGTGGCTTGTAGCACGTTGGGCGCCCTCTCGACAACGGTTCGTCTGGTTGTGGTTCAAATTCATTTGGAACTCATGCAGTTTCCTCCCTTCACGGGCCGCGGCGGCCCCAGTGAACAGGTCTTTACCAGCAATTGACGCCGCGTTTACGAGCAATTGACAAGGCGCATCTGACCAGTGAGATACGTCTCTCAGACGCCGGGGAACCAGTGCGCGACGAAGCGATTGAACTCGATGTAGAGCGGGATTCCGATGGTGACGTTGTAGGAGAACGTCAGACCGAGTGAGGCCGCCAGTGGCAGCGTCGGGCTGGCCTCGGGGATCGCGAGCCGCTGCACCGCCGGAACCGTGATGTAGGACGCCGCGCCGCACAGCACCGCGAACAGCACGTAGGTGCCCGGCTGGAAGTGGGTGTCGGTGAGGTCGGCGTAGGTGTAGGCGGCCAGGATCCCCAGCGCCGCAAAGAAGTTCGGAGCCACAAGACCGAAGACTATGAAGCCGCGCCCGGCGAGCCTGAGATCATGCAACTTGCGGGACGCCGTCATGCCCATCTCGAGCAGGAACAGGCACAGCACACCCTGGAACGCCGCGACGAAAAGCTCGTTCTGGTCGTGAACCACCTTCTGGCCCTGCAGCGCGCTGACGAAGCCGATGATGATGCCGCCGATGAGCAAGATGAGCCCGGGATTGAGGAACACCTCCTGCATGAGCTCACGCGAGAAGATCGGCATCCTCGTGGCCTTCCCGCGGACCGGGCTGTTGTCGGGCTCCCAGTTCGGATGCTCCAGCTTTTCCAGCGAGAGCTCGAGCTCCTGCTCGATCCCTCGTGCGCGCTCGGTGGTGAGGCTCTCGCCGGGCAGGGGCCGCGCGGCGGTGCCCGGGCCGACCTTTACCGGCGCGACGTAGCCGGGCTCGTCGGGCATGTAGCCCGATTCGTTGAGACCGCGATGGCGCAGCCGCATCACCAGGTACAGCGCCACCAGGCACCCGGGAATCTCCATGATGGCCAACAGCACCGGCATGTAGGCGTTGAACGCGATGCCTACGCCCGCCAGAAAGGCCACGCAGGTGGCGAAGGTCCCCGCCGAATCCGAACCGTAATAGCCGGCGACCGTCGCGCGGTCGACTCGACGCATGGTGGTCGTGTATTTCAGCACCACGTAGGCCAGAACTCCGATGACGAAGTTCAATAGAAAGCCCATCACCGCAAAGCCGGCGATGTTGTCGATGTCGGCGGGCTGAATCTTGGCGAGCTCTTCGCCCCCCTGCCAGCCGATCGACACCAAGAGGTACATGGTCAGTCCCTGATAGATCACATAGGGAAACTCGAACCGCACCTTCATGATTGGGATCAGGAAACCGAAGTAGAAGAACAACAGCAGCGGCTTGAAGAGATTGTGGGTGAAGTTCTCCCAGAACTCATGAAGCACTAGCGCCTCCGACGGCTGATTCGGCGGTGCTGCGGGCAGCATTCGACGCCGGGGAGCTCACGACATCATTAATACCTTGGGGGCTCACGGGACTTGGGTCAGCGGAGTGAAGCTGTCTTTACGAACCGTTAACAGCGCGTAACGCCGGTGCACAAACATCCCGTGAGTCGCACCGCCCCGGGGGCTGGCGGCCCGTCGGCCAACGACGTTGTGGGCCACCGGGCTTCGTCCAGTCCTTAGGTAAACCAGTGCCCGACCATGCGGTTGATCTCGATATACAGCGGGATTCCGATGGTGACGTTGTAGGAGAACGTCAGACCGAGTGAGGCCGCCAGCGGCAGCGTGGGGCTGGCTTCGGGAATCGCCAGCCGCTGCACCGCCGGAACGGCAATGTAGGACGCCGCGCCACAAAGCACCGCGAACAGCACGTACGTTCCCGGCTTGAAATCGCTGTGGGTGAGGTAGGCGTAGCTGTGCGCGACCAAGATTCCAAGCGGGGCAAAGATATTCGGGGCGAGCAGGCCGAAGAAGATGAAACCGAGGCCCGCCGAACGCAGGTCCTTCAGTTTGCGCGACGCCGTCATGCCCATCTCGAGCAGGAAGAGGCACAGCACGCCTTGGAATGCCAGCACGAAGAACTTGTCGTCGTCCGCGACGACCTTCTGGCCCTGCAGCCCACTGATGAGGCCGATGAGGATGCCGCCCATCAGAAGCACGAGCCCGGGGTTGAGGAAGACCTCCTGCAACAGCTCGCGGGAGAAGATCGGCATCCGCTTGGGCTTGCCCAACGCCGGGCTTCGATCGGGCTCCCAGTTCGGGTGCTCCAGCTTTTCCATCGAGAGCTCGAGCTCCTGCTCGACGCCGCGCTCGTTCTCGTCCGCGAGGCTCTGGCCGCGCGGGGGGCGCGCCGCGGTGCCGGGCCCGATCCCGACTTTGACCGGCGCGACGTAGCCGGGCTCGTCGGGCATGTAGCCGGCTTCACTCAGGCCGCGGTGCCGCAGCCGCGCCACCAGGTACAGCGCGACCAGGCAGCCCGGAATCTCCATGACTGCCAACATGACCGGCATGTAGGCGTTGAACGCCATGCCGACGGCGGTCAGCACCGCAACACAGGTGGCGAAGGTCCCCGCGGAGTCCGACCCGTAGTAGCCGGCGACCGTCGCCTTGTCGATTCGTCGCATCGAACTCATGCGTCCGAGCAGCAGGTAGGCCAGCCCGCCGATGATGAAGTTCAGCACGAAGCCCACGACCACGAAGCCCGTGATGGTGCCGATCTCGTCGGGCTTGATCTTGGCGAGCTCTTCACCGCCGTGCCAGCCGATGGCCAGCAGCAGGTACATCGTCAGGCCCTGGTAGATCACGTACGGGAACTCGAACCGCACTTTGAGGATCGGGATCAGGAACCCGAAGTAGAAGAACAGCAGCAGCGGCTTGAACAGGTTGTGGGTGAAGTTGTGCCAGAACTCCTGCAGCATTGGTGCCTCTCTTTGTGATCCGCTGACCAGGGAAAAGCACCGTCCGCGAGCGGGCCACCACGAACATCCCGATGATCGTGCAAGAATTTAGCCCCGCCGTTGGGGGTCCGCCACTCGGATTTCGCCCGAGAATCCCGCGTTTAACGTCGGCGTGACGCAATATCGGATTTCGCCAAAGCCGGAGGTCACAGCGGTGCTGGTAGGGATAGGTGGAGCCCGCTTGGCGTGAATCCTCTGTGACTTTTCTGGGGATTCACTGTGGGGATGGGCGTGGCGGCGGCCGGCAGGGTTTCTGGGCCCGATGCCGACCCGCGCCGGGAGGGGTTGCGCAGCCTTACATAGGTTAGGCTACATTTACTAACCGTGACCGAGGTCAGCGTCGAGACGAATCCCGCCGGCTCCACGTCACCACCGATTCCCCTGCCTCCCGGCATCGCTCCGGCCGATCTCGCGGCCCGGCTGGCGGCCGCGCTGCCCGAGCGTTCGGGCGAGGAGTACCTGCTCTACGAGCGCGACGGGCAATGGGTGCTGGCCAGCGGTGTGCGGGCGATGGTCGAGCTGGACAGCGACGAGCTGCGGGTGATCCGCGACGGCACCACGCAACGGCAACAGTGGTCCGGACGGCCCGGGCCCGTGCTGGGAGAGGCCATCGACCGGCTGCTGCTCGAAACCGATCAGCTGTTCGGCTGGGTCGCCTTCGAGTTCGGCGTCTACCGCTACGGGCTGCAGCAACGGCTGGCGCCGCGAACCCCGTTGGCGCGGCTGTTTTGGCCCCGCACCCGGATCGTGGTGAGCGAGCAGGGCGTTCGCCTGCACGGCGCCGACGTCGCGCACGGCGAGGCGGTGCGCCGGTTGTTGAGCGACGGCGTCGCCAGCATGCCGGACGCCCGCCCCATTGACTTGAGCGACGACCCGTCCGGCTACCGCACCCGAGTGGCGGCGGCCGTCGGCGAGATCGCCAAGGGCCGGTACCACAAGGTGATCCTGTCGCGATGCGTGGAAGTGCCCTTCCCGCTTGACTTTCCGTCCACCTATCGGCTGGGCCGCCGGCACAACACACCGGTCAGGTCCTTCTTGTTGCGGCTCGGCGGCATGCGCGCCGTGGGTTACAGCCCCGAGCTCGTGGCGTCGGTTCACCACGACGGGACGGTGGTGACGGAGCCGCTGGCCGGGACACGCGCGCTCGGTCGCGGCGCGGCACATGATCGTCAGGCCCGCGACGAATTGGAGTCGAACTCCAAAGAGATTGTCGAACACGCCATTTCGGTCCGCAGCTCGCTACGGGAGATGACCGAGATCGCCGAGCCGGGGACGTCGGTCGTCAGCGACTTCATGACGGTGCGGGAGCGGGGGAGCGTGCAGCACCTCGGCTCGACGGTCAGCGCCCGCCTGGACGCGTCGAGGGACCGGATGGACGCGCTGGAGGCGCTGTTTCCGGCCGTCACGGCGTCGGGCATCCCGAAGGCGGCCGGCGTCGAGGCCATCCTGCGCCTCGACGAAGGACCGCGCGGCCTCTATTCCGGTGCGGTCGTGATGGTTTCGGCGGACGGCGGCCTGGACGCTGCGCTGACGCTGCGCGCGGCCTACGAATGCGACGGCAAGACGTGGTTGCGCGCCGGCGCGGGCATCATCGAAGAGTCGGAGCCCGAGCGCGAGTTCGAGGAGACTTGCGAAAAGCTGTCCACGCTCGCGCCGTACCTGATCCCCCGGCAATAGCGCCTGACCTTCCATCGCCGATCCCGTCGCCCGGGGACTTTGGTCCCTAGTCGGCCGGCCCTCCCGCGTGTCATCTTTGTGTAACCACACGACACAGATACTGATCGACACACATAACTGGGAGGACTCCGTGTCCGTTGGCTTGACCAACCTGCAGCTACTTCACGAACTCGAGCCTGTGGTCGAGCGATTGCTCAACCGCCACCTCTCGCTGTTCAAGGAATGGAACCCGCACGACTACGTCCCGTGGTCGGACGGCGAGAACTTCTACGCGCTGGACGGCCAGGACTGGGAGCCGGGACAGAGCCAACTATCCGACGTGGCTCAGGTCGCGATGGTGCAAAACCTGCTGACCGAGGACAATTTGCCGTCATATCACCGCGAGATCGCGATGAACTTCAGCATGGACGGGCCGTGGGGCCAGTGGGTGAACCGGTGGACCGCCGAGGAGAACAGGCACAGCACCGCGCTACGCGACTACCTGGTGGTCACGCGGGCGGTCGACCCGGTCGAGCTGGAGAAGCTCCGTTTGGAGCAAATGACCCGCGGATTCAGCCCCGGCCAGAACCACCAGGGCGACATGTTCGCTGACAGCCTGTTCGACTCGGTGATGTACGTGTCGTTTCAGGAGTTGGCCACCCGCGTCGCGCACCGCAACACCGGCAAGGCCGCCAACGACACCATCGCGGAACAGCTGATGGCGCAGGTGTCGCACGACGAGAACCTGCACATGATCTTCTACCGGGACGTGAGCGCCGCCGGTCTGGACATCGCGCCCAACCAGGCGATGCGCTCGGTGCACCGGATCCTGCGCAACTTCAAGATGCCCGGGTTCACCGTGCCGGAGTTTCGGCGCAAGGCCGTGATCATCGCCGTCGGCGGTGTCTACGACCCGCGCATCCATCTCGACGAGGTGGTCATGCCGGTGTTGAAGAAATGGCGCATCTTCGAACGCGATGACTTCACCGGCGAGGCGGCCCGGATGCGCGACGATCTCGGCGTGCTGGTCAAGGAACTCGAAGTGGCCAGCGACAAATTCGACGAATCCAAGCAGCGCTACCTCGAGCGCGAGGTCCGCAAGACCGAGCGGATCACCGCGAACAAGGTCCTCAAAACCGAAGGAACGCTGACCCTTAGCGGACGCTAGCCCTCGTCCGCTCGCGAGCCTGACCTGGTTGCGAATATTCGCGCGGATTTTCGCAGTGAGGTTAGGCTCGCGGGCTCACGACCCGCCGGCCCACCGGCTGGGAAAGCTCCGACCAGTCCTTCAGCCACGCGTTGGGCGCGAATGTCCTGTCCTCGTACAGCTTTTGCAACGCCGACGTGGGTTGCGCCGTCATCTTCGACGCAGCCAGCTCCTCGCCGCCGCCTTCCTCCCACGCCGAACGCCAGATCACGGCCAGGGTTCGCGCGCCGTCGGCGAGCCGCTGAATGGTGGCCGGGCCGAACGCATCCCACAGCGCCTTGGTGCGCCCGGCACCGGGATGGCCGTCGTAGGCGTCGAGGATGTCGCGCGGCGCGATGGCCGCAAACGTCCGCTTCATCAGCGCGACGACCGTATCGGCGGCATGGTCGGAGCCCTTGATCAGGTCCGGGCCGCCCGCGTCACCGGCGTGGTAGCCGTCGAGGGCGTCGTTGACTCCGGAGACGACTGCCGCGGCGAACTGGTCCAGCATGGTGGTTTCGTACGCCTCGTGGACGCCGTCGTCGGAGGGGTCGTCGGGTTCGCCGTGGTGCAGCCGCGACACGTGCAGCGGCTGGCAGGCGTCGCCGACGTAGTGCGCGAGCACGCCCGCCGCCGCGACATATTGGGTGACGTCCTGCTGCCGCACGGAGCCGACCATGATGTCGTAGAGCTGGGCCACCCGGAAGGGCAGCGAGCCCCGATGCTTGTCTTCGGGCGGCTTGGGCAGGCCGTTGTAGAAGTCGGTCCAGCCCTGCGGCGTGCGCCACTTCGGGTCGCCGGTGTCCCACAGCTCCAACAGCGTGCGGTGCCCGGCGACGGCGCCGCCCGGCTCGTCCATGTCGGCGAAGTGGCTGGGCGCGTCCTTGGGTCGGCTCGATCGCCACACCAGATCGGGCACGTCGGCCAGCGCGATGAAATCGGTGCGATTCGCCGCCGACGGGAGCCGCCCGTTGGCGATGTCGTCATCGGGCACCGCGATGCGATCGAGGTTGGCCGCCAGCAGCTTCGCCAGCCTGGTACCGGGCTGGCCGAGTTCGCACGCCGACTCGGCGATCTTGTAGTGCCCGACCTTTCCCCAATAGAGGCTGTGATCGGCGAGCGAGTCGTCGTTGAGCAGGGTGACGCCCAGGGTCTGTACCACGCCGGCCAGGGTCGAAGCCAGCACGTAGTCGGTCGGCTGGCCGCCGGAGGCGTCGAGCACCACCTGACCGCCCCACTGCATCGCCAGCGGGTGGACCACCGGCAGCGTGCGTGACGCGAACCGGCGCACCTCGGGCTCGCCGTCGGCGGTCGGCTCGGCCTGTTCGTCCCACACCCACAGGGCACCGGAATCGCCCGGGCGCGAGGCGATGTCCTCGTCCCCCGCCCGCGGGGCGATCAGCAATTCGGCGATCTCGTCGACCCCGCCGACGCTGCGCCAGCGGTGAAACAGCCCGAGCACCGACCCGCGCAGCGCTCCGCTCGCCGCCCCGGTCGCCTTGACGGGGCAGCCGATCAGCGACAGCCCGACCGTATCGACGTTCAGGTCGATCAGTTCGCCCATCACGCCGAGCCCGTACAGCTGGCTGGTCCAGCCGTCGACCGACTCCAGCTCGACCAGTCCGGCGTCGACGTCGAGCTCGGCGCGGGTGGCCGCGATGCCGGGATACAGGCTCTGCAGCGAGCGTCGTGCCGCTTCGGTGGCGACCCGACCGATCGGTACGGTCCGGCCCCGTTGTGCGACGGTGACTTCCGATCCGGCGGGTCCCAGGACGTGGCGCGAAGTCAACGCGTAGACGAGCGAACCGTCGGTGACCAGCGCGCCGATCGTCCCCATTCGTTGGCGTCCCTGCTCATAGGCGAACAGGGGCGTGCCCGGCCCCTTGGTGATCGATCCGAACCGCATCTGTGGTTGGCGATCCGCGTCGTAGGCCAGCGGCGTGTGGACCACGCAGGTCGGGACCTGTCGCCCGTCGGGCAGATACAGCCGATTCGGTATGACCTGATCGATCCCTTCGGCGCCCGGCGGATCGACCATCCATTCCCGCACGAAGACCAGCACGCACGGCCACGACCATTTCGTGATCGCGCTGTTGGTGAAGGTGCGCGGCTTCTTCGACCACGCCGGTTCCGGAGCGTCGGGATTGGTGAACCGCGGATCGTCGCGGCGAATTAGGTAGCGGCCCAACGCCGTGCCGACGACGTTGGTCAGGTTGGCCAGATGCACGTGGTAGGCGTCGCGCGCGTCGGCCAGGTCCCGCAACGACAGCGCGTTGAAATCGACACGGTTGACAAACCGGTTGGTCATGGCCATCTCCTCGGCGGTGCGGCGACGTGCGGCGGTTCGCTACGCAGTATCGGCTCGCCCGGCGAGGCTTGTAATGAGTAATCAACTACTCGAATTGAGCTGGCGCGCGATCGCCTTCTTGTCGACCTTGCCGATCGGCGTCGTGGGCAGCGCCGCCAGTGCGACCAGCACGTCCGGCCGGGCGTGGGCGGCCACGCCGCGCCCGTCGAGGTGGGCGTTGAGCTCGGCGAGGGTCAACGGTGCCCGGTCGAAAACAACCGCCGCGCAAATCTTTTCGCCCAGGTAGGGATCGGGCAGCGCAACCGCCGCGGCCGAACGGATCGCGGGATGGCTCAGCAGGTGCTCTTCGAGGTCGGCCGCCGCGATCGTCTCACCGGCGCGGCAGATGACGTCCTTGATCCGGCCGGTGACCACCAGGTAGCCGTCGTCCCTGCGGCGGACGAGATCGCCGCTGCGGTAGAAGCCGTCGGGATCGAAGCAGCGCTCGTTGTCGCGTTCGGCGCGGAAGTAGCCGTTGAGCGTGTACGGCCCGCGCACCAGCAGTTCGCCCTCCTCGCCGGGCGCCACCGGCCGGCCGTCCCGGTCGACGATGCGTAATTCGTCGGCGGCACACAGCGGCCGGCCCTGGGTGTTCTCGACGATTTCCGCCGGATCGTCCGGGCGGGTGTAGCAGAGCAGCCCCTCCGCCATCCCGAACACCTGCTGCACGCCGGGGGTCAGCGCGTCGCGCACCAGGCGGGCGTCCGCCGGCTCCAGCCTTGCCCCACCAATCTGCAAGAGCCGCAACGACTTCGGCGTCACCGGCTCCCACTCACAGGCCTGGGCCCACAGCTTGGCCAGGGCCGGCACCAGGGCCGTCACGGTTACGCGGTGGCGGGCGATGGCGGCAAAGGCGGCCTCCGGGCTGGGATCGGCGCCGAACACCGTCGTGGCGCCGACGGACATGGCGCCGAGCAGGCCGGGACAGGCCAGCGGGAAGTTGTGGCCCGCGGGCAGCACCGCGAGATAGACGTCGTCCGCAGCGAGCCGGCAGACCTCGGCGCTGGCCGTCGCGTTGAACACGTAGTCGTCGTGCGTGCGGGGGATCAGCTTGGGGGTGCCGGTGGTGCCACCCGAAACCAGCAGCAGCGCAGGCAGTCCCGGGTCGGTCGGGTCGGCCGGCGGTGCGACGGTGCCTTGCTCGCACAGCTCCGTCCACGCCGTGAACGGCCCGGGGTCGCCGTCGACGATCACGTACCTGAGCGCCGGGTGAGCCTCGACGAGCTCGTGCGCCATCGCCGGGTAGTCGAAACCGCTTGCGGCATCGGGTATCACGAGAGCCGATGCCTCGCTGACGGCGGCGAAGTGGCCCAATTCGGCGGCCCGGTGGCCAGGAAGACACATCACCGGGATCGCGCCGGCCCGCAGCAGCCCGAACAGCGCCGTGGCGAATTCGCGGCCGTTCGGCAACTGGAGCAGGACCCGGTCGCCGGGCGCCACGCCCAGCGCGCGTAATCCGGCGGCCGCGCGGTCGGCCCGCTCGTCGAGCTCGGCGTAACTGAATCCGGTGTCCGCCCCGGCGTCGACGACGGCGGTCCGGTTCGGCCAGCGCCGCGCGGCGTCGGTGAGGATCGTGTCCAGGGTCCCTCCCGCCCAGTAGCCCGCCGCGCGATAGGACTCGGCCCGGCCGGCCGGGAACGGCACGAATCCCGCCAGGCCCGCCGAAGGTCGCGCGGTGTTCGAGACCATCTGTCTCCTCGGGCTCGGGGGGTGGTAGCGGCGGCGCCAGGGATGAGGATAGGGTAGCCGAACAAGTTAGGGCAGCCTTTGCTAATTCAGGGAGGAATTCGTGGTGCGTGCCCCGGCAGGCTCGGAGGACATCCGCGCGGAGGTCGCCGAGCTGCTCGGCGTCCGCGCCGACGCGATCCACCCGGGCAGCAACCTGATCGGCCAGGGCCTGGACTCCATCCGGATGATGACGCTCGCCGGTCGCTGGCGCCGCCAGGGCATCGCCGTCGATTTCGCCGCCCTGGCCGCGGCGCCGACGATCGAGGCCTGGTCCGAGCTGGTGACGGCCAGCCCGGGCGCCCCGGCGGCCGAAGTTCCGCCCGCCGACGCCGAACCATCCGCGGAGGGCGAGCCCTTTCCGCTCGCCCCGATGCAACACGCGATGTGGGTCGGCCGCGAGGACAACCAGCAGTTCGGTGGTGTCGCCGGGCACCTCTACGTCGAGTTCGACGGCGGCCCGATCGACCCGGACCGGCTGCGGGCCGCGGCCAACCGGCTGGCGCTCCGCCATCCCATGCTGCGGGTGCGATTCTCACCGGACGGCACGCAACGCATCGCCGCGCCCGACGAATGCGGGGATTTCCCCGTCACGGTGGTGGACCTGCGCGACCAGCGCGACCTGGTCGAGCCGCGCCTCGCTGCCCTGCGCGAGGCCAAATCGCACCAGCAGCTCGACGGCGCGGTGTTCGAACTCGCGGTGACGCTCCTGCCCGACGGGCGGTCCCGGCTGCACGTCGATCTGGACATGCAGGCCGCCGACGCGATGAGCTACCGCACGCTGATGGCCGACCTGGCCGCCCTCTATCTCGGCCGGGAACTGCCCGAATTGGGTTACACCTACCGCGAATACCGTCTTGCCATCGCGCGCCAGGATGCGCAACCTCAGCCGCAGCGCGACGCCGACCGGGATTGGTGGGTCCAGCGCATTCCCGACCTGCCGGACCCGCCCACGCCGCCGTCGACGGGCACGCGCGACTCACACACCAGCACCCGCCGCTGGCATTGGCTCGACCCGGCAACGCGCGACGCGCTCTTCGCCCGCGCCCGAGCCCGCGGCATCACCCCGGCGATGGCGTTGGCCGCGGCGTTCGCCGACGCGCTGGCCCGCTGGTCCTCGCCGCGGTTCCTGCTCAACGTGCCGCTGTTCGGGCGCCAGGCGCTGCACCCCGACGTCGAAAAGTTGGTCGGCGACTTCACCTCGTCGCTGCTGCTCGATGTCGACCTGACGGAGGCCGACACCCGGGCCGCGCGGGCGCGCGTGGTGCAGGACGCGATGCGGACCGCCGCCGCCCATTCCTCCTACCCCGGGCTGTCCGTGCTGCGCGACCTCAGCCGCCACCGCGGCACCCAGGTCCTGGCGCCGGTCGTCTTCACCAGCGCGCTGGGCCTCGGGGAACTGTTCGGCGCCGACGTCACAAGCCAATTCGGCACACCCGCGTGGATCATTTCCCAGGGACCGCAGGTACTGCTCGACGCACAGGTCACCGAGTTCGACGGCGGCGTCCTGGTGAACTGGGACGTGCGCGACGGCGTCTTCGCGCCGGGCGTCATCGACGCGATGTTCGCCCACCACATCGACGAACTGCTGCGGTTGGCGTCCAGCGACGACGCATGGGACGCCGCCGCTGTGCGGGACTTGCCGGACGCGCAGCGCGCGGTGCGCGAGGCGGTCAACGGCTGCAGCGCCCCGCCGAGCGGGGAGACCCTGCACGACGGCTTCTTCCGGCGCGCCGAGCAGCAACCCGACGCGCCCGCCGTCTTCGCGAGCTCCGGTGACCTCACCTATGCACAGCTGCGCGAGCAGGCGCTGGCCCTGGCCGCCGCGTTGCGGGCGGCCGGAATCGGCGACGGTGACACCGTCGCGGTGATGGGCCCGAAGACCGCCGAACAGCTGCCGGCGCTGCTGGGCATCCTGGCCGCCGGCGGGGTGTACCTGCCGATCGGCGTCGACCAACCGCGCGATCGCGCGGAGCGCATCCTGCACACCGGCGGGGTGCGGCTGGCCCTGGTGTGCGGCGGGCAGCCGCTGTCGGTGCCGGTGCCCGCGTTGGTGATCGCCGACGTTCTCCGCGAGGCACCCGCGGTCACCGACTTCCGGGCCGCCGCAACCGATCCCGCCGAGCTCGCCTACGTGCTGTTCACGTCGGGCTCGACCGGCGAACCCAAGGGCGTCGAGCTGACCCACGACGCCGCCATGAACACCGTCGAATTCCTCAGCCGCCACTTCGATATCGGCACGGCGGACCGTTGCCTTGCCCTCTCGACGCTGGAATGCGACCTGTCGGTGCTCGACGTCTTCGCAACACTGCGGGCCGGCGGCTCGATCGTCGTGGTCGACGAGGCGCAGCGACGCGATCCCGACGCGTGGGCCCGGCTCATCGACACCCATCAGGTCACGGTGCTGAACTTCCTGCCGGGCTGGCTGGAGATGCTGGTCGAGGTCGAGGCCAGCAGCCTGTCGTCGCTGCGGGTGGTGGCCACCGGCGGCGACTGGGTGCGGCCCGGCCTGGCCCGCCGGCTGCTGGCGCGTGCACCGCACCTGCGCTTCGCCGGCTTGGGCGGCGCCACCGAAACGGCGGTCCACGCAACCATTTTCGAGGTCGACGCCGACATGCCCGGGGAGTGGACCGCGGTGCCCTACGGCAAGCCGTTCCCCAACATCGCCTGCCGCGTCGTCGGCGACACCGGCGCCGACTGCCCGGACTGGGTGGCCGGTGAGCTGTGGGTGTCCGGCCGCGGCATCGCCCGGGGCTATCGCGGACGCCCCGAGCTGACCGCCGAGCGTTTCGTCGTCCACGACGGCCGAACCTGGTACCGCACCGGCGATCTGGCCCGCTACTGGCCGGACGGCACCCTCGAGTTCGTCGGCCGCGCCGATCACCGGATCAAGATCAGCGGGTATCGCGTCGAGCTCGGCGAGATCGAGGCGGCGCTGGCGCGGGTGCCCGGGGTGCGCGCGGCCGTGGCCGCCCTGGTGCCCGGCTCCGGCTGCGCCGACGTGCTGGCGGCCGCAGTCCGCCTCGACGACGCCGCGTTGACCGCACCGCGGATCCGCGAGCTTCTCACCGATCTCGTTCCCGCGCACATGGTTCCGCAGCACATATCGCTGGCCGACCGCATCCCGTTCACCGACGGCGGCAAGATCGACCGGCGCGCGGTCGGCCGTCAGCTGGCCGCGGCGGTCGCCTCCGGCGACGCGTCCGCGCCGTACCAGGGCCCGCGCACGCAACTGGAACGGGCGCTGTGCCACATCATCGCGGACCTCCTCGACCGGGACACCCATGCGGTGGGTGTGCACGACGACTTCTTCTCGCTCGGTGGCGATTCCGTGCACGCCACGCAGGCCGTCGTCGGCATCCGCCAGTGGCTCGACTCGCCGAGCGTGATGGTCGCCGACGTCTTTGCCGCCCGGACCGTCGCCACGCTGGCCGAGTTGCTGACCGGCCGGGAAGCCAACGGCGACCGGCTCGAGCAGGTGGCCGACGTGTATCTCGAGATCGCGGACATGTCCAGCGTCGACGTGTTCTCCGCGCTCGACCAGCCCGAGCCGGCGCGGCGCGAGTTCAAGCCGTGGGTGAAGCGGTTCACCGCTGCCACCGCGCGCGGCTCGGTGGTCGTGTTCCCACACGCCGGCGGTGCCGCCGCGGCGTATCGGCCACTGGCGAAAGCGTTGTCGGCCAACGGCGTCGACACCTACGTGGTGCAGTACCCGCAGCGGGCCGACCGGCGGAACCACCCAGCGGCCGAGAGCATCGGTGAGCTGGCCCACGAGTTGTTCGAGGCCGGCGACTGGAGCTCGGCGGCTCCGCTGAGCCTGTTCGGCCATTGCATGGGCGCCGTCGTCGCGTTCGAGTTCGCCCGGGTCGCCGAACGCAACGGCGTGCCGGTGCGCGTCCTGTGGGCCTCGGCCGGGCAGGCCCCCTCCACGGTCGACGCCTACGGACCGCTGCCGACCAGCGGCAGCGGGGTGCTGGCGGACATGATCGATCTCGGCGGCACCGACCCCGAGCTGCTGGACGACGAGGAATTCGTCGAACTCCTGGTCCAGGCGGTGCAGGCCGACTACCGCGCCCTGAACGCCTACTCATGCCGCCCCGACGTGCGCATCGCCGCCGACATTCACGCCGTCGGTGGCGATCGCGATCACCGGATCAGCCGGGAAACCCTGGCGCGCTGGGGAGCCCACACCTCCGGCCGATTCACGGTGTCGGAATTCGACGGTGGCCACTTCTACCTCGATGATCACCTCGACGCGGTGGCCCGGATGGTGAGCGCCGATGTCCGATAACGACCCGGTCGTTATCGTCGGGTTCGCCCTCGAGGCGCCCGGCGGCGTGGAAACCGCCGACGACTTCTGGGCGTTGCTGTCCGAACAGCGGGAGGCGCTCGGCCCGTTCCCCACCGACCGGGGCTGGGAGCTTCGTGAGGTGTTCGACGGATCCCGCCGGGACGGCTTCAAGCCCATCCACGACCTTGGCGGATTCCTGTCCAGCGCAACGACATTCGATCCGGAGTTCTTCGGCATCTCACGACGGGAAGCGACGGCCATGGACCCCCAGCAGCGGGTCGGGCTGCGGGTGGCGTGGCGGAGCGTGGAGAACAGCGGCATCAACCCCGACGACCTCGCCGGTCACGATGTGGGCTGCTACGTCGGCGCCTCCGCGCTGGAGTATGGCCCGGCGCTTTCCGAGTTCTCCGACCACAGCGGACATTTGATGACCGGGACGTCGCTGGGTGTCATCTCGGGCCGCATCGCCTACACGCTGGACCTGGCGGGGCCGGCGCTGACGATAGACACCGCCTGCTCGTCGGCGCTCGCGGCGTTTCACACCGCGGTCCAGGCGATCCGGGCCGGCGACTGCGACCTCGCGCTCGCCGGCGGCGTGTGCGTGATGGGTAGCCCCGGCTATTTCGTCGAATTCTCTTCGAAGCACGCGCTGTCCGACGACGGCCATTGCCGACCGTACAGCGCGCTCGCCAGCGGAACCGTCTGGGCGGAGGGCGCGGCCATGTTCGTGCTGCAGCGCCGGTCCCGGGCGGTGGCCGACGGGCGTCGCGTCCTCGCCGAGGTGCGCGCCAGCTGCCTGAACTCCGATGGACGCAGCGACGGGCTGATGGCCCCCAGCGACGACGCGCAGCTGCGACTGTTCCGGCGCGCCATCGTGCAGGCCGGAGTCGAGCCCGTCGACGTCGGGATGGTCGAGGGGCACGCCACCGGCACCCGGCTCGGCGACCGGACGGAACTGTGGTCATTGGCGGCCAGTTACGGCACCGCGCCGCCCGGGCGCGGGCCGCTCCTGGGTTCGGTCAAGTCGAACATCGGCCACGCCCAAGCTGCCGCCGGCGGGCTGGGCCTCGCCAAGGTGATCTTGTCCGCCGAGCACGCCGCCGTGCCCCCGACGCTGCACGTCGACGAGCCCAGCCACGAAATCGACTGGGAGAACCAGGGTTTGCGGCTGGCCGACAAGCTGACACCGTGGCGGGCCGTCGACGGGTGGCGAACCGCGGCGGTGTCCGCGTTCGGGATGAGCGGCACCAACACCCATCTGATCGTCTCGATGCCGGATAACGGGTCGCCCGATGCCCCTTAAACGACTGCCCGACGGTCGCGTCCCGGTGCTCCTCAGCGCGCACGCCGACGATCTCGTGTGCGCGAACGCCGGCGCGATCGCCGACTACCTGGAGCGGTGTCCGGAAACGACCGTGGCCCAGGTGGGCGGTCAATTGCTGAGGACCCGGCGGGTGCGCCGACACCGCGCGGTGCTGCGCGCCGCCGACCGGGCCGAGCTCATCGGCGGGCTGCGGGCGCTGGAAGCTGGGCGCGAGCATCCGCTGGTCGTCCGTTCCGCGCTGAATTCCGCGCCCCGGCAGGCCTTTGTGGTTCCCGGTCAGGGTGTCCACTGGCCGGGCATGGGCGCCGTCGCGTACCGGGCGCTGCCGAGCTATCGGGCGGCGGCCGATGACTGCGTCGCGGCCTTCGAGGCCGCCGGCCACGTGTCACCGCTGCGCTACCTGACGGCCGCGGACGAATCGCAGGCCTTCTCCGAAATCGAGGTGCAGGGCGGGCAATTCGTCCATGCGGTCGCGCTGGCGGAGGTGTGGCGGTCGTGCGGCGTGCTTCCCGACCTCACCGTCGGCCAGAGCCTCGGCGAGGTGGCCGCGGCCTTCGTCGCCGGCACCATGACATTGCCGGACGCCGTTGCCGTCGTCGCGGCCCGGGCCGCCGTGGTGGACCGCCTTCCGGGTCGCTACGCGATGGCGACACTGGGCGTCGGCGCCGACGCGGCCGGCGCGCTCATTGCGGCGGCGGACGGCTGGGTCGAGCTGGCGGTGGTGCACTCCGCGTCCACCGTGGCGGTGTCTGGCGAACGCGACGCCGTGCTGGCGATCGCCGACGCGGTTCGCTCGAGCGGTCAGTTCGCCCGCGAGATCACCGCGGGATTCCCGGGGCACACCAGTGTGCTCGAGCCGCTGCGCGAGGAGTTCGCGGCGCGGCTGCCGGCCTCCGAATTCATCGAGGCCCCCGTGCAATTCATCGGCGGCGCCACCGGCGACGTGGTCGCGTCCGACGAGCCCTTCGCCGACTACTGGTATGCGAACCTGCGCAACACCGTGCGATTGGACCGCGCGTTCGCGGCGGCGATCCGGCGCGGCGCGGGGTCCTTCGTCGAGTTGTCGGCCCATCCGGCGCTGCTGTTCACGATCGGCCAGATCTTCGAGGCGGACGCGCCGGACGGCCCGGCGGTGCTGGTCGGTTCGGGTCACCGCGACGAGCCGGTGCTCGAGGCGCTGTCGGCGAACATCGTCGCCGCCGCCGCGGCCGACCCCGGCTACGCCTGGGGTGACTACCTCGGCGGCCCGACCGCCGGCGACGTTGGCCTACGGGGATTTCCGAACGCACCGATGCGCGCGGTCCCTATGTGGGCGCACCCGGCGCCGCTGCCACCCGTGGCCGCTGCCGGAGCGCCCGACGTCGCGATGGAGCACTGGGAGCGGGTGGCGCCGCCTACCGCGGTCGCGGGATCGTCGGCGCGGGTCGCGGTGATCGAACTCGGCGCCGAAAGCCCGTTGGCCCGACCGCTGCGCGCGGCGATCGATTCGCATCCCGCCGCCGCCCTCAGCGCACCTCGGGACGCGGAGATCGTCGCGGTGATCGCGCCGGCCTTCGACGGGGCCGACGCGCAACGGGCCGCCGAGGCGCTCACCGGCCTGGCCGCGGCCGGGCTGCTCGACTACGCGGACGCGCTGGGTCCCCGTTGCCACACGGTAGGCCTGCTCACCGTCGCCGCCGAGCGCGTCGGCCCGCACGACGCGCCGCCGTCCGCCGCCCACGCGGCCCTGGCCGCGATGCACCGCAGCGCCGGATTCGACCACCCCGAGCGGGCTTTCACCCACGTGGACCTGCCGTCGTGGGAGTTGACGCCCGCGGCCGGGTCCGCCGCCGTCGACGCGTTGCTGTCCGGCGCGGGCGAACTCGCGCTGCGCGGGCACGCGTTGTTCGAGCGCTCGTTTCGCGACGTGCCGGCCGCGGCGCCATGGCCACTCGACTCCGGGGTGCTCGACGACGTCGTCATCACCGGCGGTGCCGGCGCCATCGGCCTGCACTATGCCCGCCATCTCGCCGAGCGCGGCGCGCGGCGCATCGTCCTGCTGAGCCGCCGCAGCGCGGATCCCGGGGTGCTGAAGGCCTTGGCGACCGAGCACGGCACCGAGCTGGTGGCCGCGCCCTGCGACATCACCGATCGGGCCCAATTGGCGCTCACCGCAACAAAATACGGGGGCGCCGGCGCGTCGTTGATCGTGCACGCGGCCGGCAGCGCCGGCTTCGGCGCCGGGGCCACCCCGACGGAGGCCGCCCTCACGGACGCCTTCGCCGCCAAGATCACCGGCCTGGCCCACCTCGCCGAACTGTGGCCCGCCCGCGCGCAAGCGCGAATGCTGGTGTGCTCGTCGGTATCCGGGCTGTGGGGCGGACGCGGGCACGCCGCCTACTCGGCGGCCAACCGCCTGCTGGACCACCTGGCCGCCGAGCTGCGCGCCGCGGGCCGGCACTGCGTGGCGGTGCGGTGGGGCCTGTGGCAACCCGCGAGCGGCGAGTCGGGGCGGGGCATCGTGGCTGCGGCCGAGGTGGAAAACATCGAGCGTTCGGGCCTGCGCCCGATGGCGCCGCGGGACGCGATCGAGGCCAGCCTGCGCGACTGGCGCGACGACCCGCTGGTGTTCTCCGCCGACGCGGCCCGGCTGCGAATCTTCCTGAGCGGCAGGCGGTCCGAACCGACCGACCACCGCTCCAGCGCCACCGAGCTGCCCGTCGTCGACGCGGTGCGCAGCCAGTTGGCCGCCGTCCTCGGCATCGAGCGGACCGGCGAACTGAACCTCGGCGAATCGCTGTTCGACCTGGGCGTCGACTCGATGCTGGCGCTGGACCTGCGCAAGCGCCTCAAACGGACGATCGGCCGAACGGTCTCGCTGGCGACGCTGATGGGCGACATCACCGGCGCCGAACTTGTCGAACAACTCGAGGGCGCCGACGAGCGCCCCGACACAGCACAGAAGGTGGACGTTTCGCGTGACTGACATCGCCGACACCGGCGCCCGCCTGGAACTGCTTCGTCGCAGGCTGGCCGATCGCGGCCTCTCGGCGGACACCGGCGAACCCGATGCTCCCGACGACCGACTCTCCGACGGCCAGGCCCGAATGTGGTTCGTGCACCTGGCCGATCCGAGCGGCGCGCTGCTCAACGTGTGCGTCTCCTATCGGCTCACCGGCGACATCGATCTCGCGCGGCTGCACGACGCCGTCGACGCGGTCGCCGGTCGGCATCCGATCCTGCGCACCACCTACTCCGGCGGCGACGACGGCACCCCCCGGCCGGCCGTGCACGACGATCTGCGCCCGGGCTGGGCACAACACGACCTGACCGCGCTGTCGGAACACGCGCGCCGGCTTCGGCTCGAGGTGCTCGCCCAGCGCGAATTCTCCACCCCCTTCGACCTTTCCACCGACGCGCCGCTGCGGATCACCGCCGTGCGCATCGCGGCCGACGAGCATGTGCTGCTGTTGGTGGCCCACCACATCGCCTGGGACGACGGCTCGTGGCGGGTGTTCTTCGACGACCTCACCGACGCCTACCGGGGCGCCCAACTGGCGCCCTACCGAGGCTCGGCGCCACCCGCACCCGACACCACCGACGCCGACCTCGACTACTGGCGCGCCGTCATGGCCAGCCCGCCGGAACCGCTCGAGCTCCCCGGGCCGGCCGGGACGACCATGCCGACCAATTGGCGGGCCGCCCGCACCGAACTGCGGCTGTCCGGCGACACCGCCCAGCGGGTGATCGCGGTGGCGCGCGACACCGGCTGCACCCCATACATGGTGCTGCTCGCCGCCTTCGGCGCCCTCGTGCATCGCTATACCCACAGCGACGACTTCCTGGTGGCCGCACCGGTGCTCAACCGCGGCGCCGGAACCGACGATGCCATCGGATATTTCGGTAACACGGTGGCGCTGCGGCTGCGACCGCGGCCGGCGATGAGCTTCCGCGAGTTGCTCAAGTCCACCCGCGACGTGGCGACCGGGGCGTTCGCGCACCAACGGGTCGGCCTCGGCCGCGCCGTGCGCGAACTGAACCCCGATCGCCGCCACGGCGCGGAGCGGATGACCCGGGTCAGCTTCGGGTTCCGTGAGCCCGACGGCGGCGGGTTCCGGCCACCCGGCGTCGAGTGCGAGCGTTACGGGTTGCGCAGCAACGTGACTCAGCTGCCGCTGGGCTTCATGGTCGAATTCGACGGCACCGGTGCGCTGGTGGAGGCCGAACACCTGCTCGAGATCCTCGAACCCGCGCTGGTGCGCCAGATGCTGCAGCACTTCGCCGTGCTGCTCGACGATGCGCTGACCGAACCGGACCGGCCGCTATCTGGGCTGGCGCTGCTGGACCAGGCCGACGCCGCCTGGCTGCGTGAGGTGTCGCACGGCGAGGCGTTCCGGACCGCCCCCCGGACCCTCGCCGACCTGGTGTCCGAGCAGGCCGCGCGGACCCCCGACGCCATCGCCGTCGCGTACGAGGGCCGCCGGTTCAGCTACCGCGACATCAACGAGGCGGCAAACCGGTTGGCGCACTGGTTGATCGAGAAGGGGATCGGCAGCGAGGACCGCGTCGCCGTGCTGCTGGACAGGTCGCCTGACCTGGTGATCACCGCGGTCGGCATCGCCAAGTCCGGTGCGGTGTACGTACCGGTGGACCCCACCTACCCGCGCGACCGGCTCGAGTTCATCCTCGACGATTGCGACGCGAAGCTGGTGCTGCGCGAGCCGATGGCCGGCTTGGACGCCTACCGAGCCGAGGACCCCACCGACGCGGAGCGGGTCCGGCCGCTGCGGCCGGACAACACCGCGTACCTGATCTACACGTCGGGTACCACCGGGCTGCCCAAAGGCGTTGCGGTGCCGCACCTTCCCGTCGCCGAATACTTCGTCTGGTTCCGGGGCGAGTACGGGGTGGACCACTCCGATCGGTTGCTGCAGGTCGCCTCGCCAAGCTTCGACGTGTCGATCGCCGAGATCTTCGGCACGCTGGCCTGCGGGTCGCGCATGGTGATCCCGCGCCCCGGGGGACTCAACGACATCGGCTACCTCACCGCCCTGTTGCGCGACGAGGGAATCACGGCAATGCATTTCGTGCCCTCGCTGCTCGGCTTGTTCCTGTCGCTCCCCGGCGTCAACCAGTGGCGGACGTTGCAGCGGGTGCCCATCGGCGGCGAACCGCTGCCCGGCGAGGTGGCCGACAAGTTCCACGCGACCTTCGACGCGCTGCTGCACAACTTCTACGGTCCGACCGAAACCGTGATCAATGCCAGCCGGTTCAAGGTCGAGGGGCCGCAAGGCACCCGCATCGTGCCCATTGGCCGGCCCAAGATCAATACCACGATGCACTTGCTCGACGATTCGCTGCGACCGGTGCCGGTCGGCGTGATCGGCGAGATATACCTGGGCGGAACGCATCTGGCGCACGGATACCATCGCCGTGCCCGGCTGACCGCCGAGCGGTTCGTCGCCGACCCGTTCAATCCCGGCGCCCGCATGTATCGGACCGGGGACCTGGCGCGCCGCAACGCGGACGGCGACGTCGAGTTCGTGGGCCGCGCCGACGAGCAGGTCAAGATCCGCGGCTTCCGGATCGAACTGGGCGACGTCGCCGCGGCCATCTCGGTCGACCCGACGGTCGGCCAGGCGGTCGTGGTGGTCAGCGACCTGCCGGGACTGGGCAAGAGCCTGGTCGGCTACGTGACGCCCGCCGCGGGAACGCCCGAGGTCGACCTCGACCGCATCCGGGCCCGCGTCGCCGCGGCGCTGCCCGAGTACATGGTCCCGGCGGCATACGTTGTGCTCGACGAGATCCCGATCACCGCGCACGGCAAGATCGACCGGGCCGCGCTGCCAACCCCGGAGGTGAGTTCCGGCGCGGAGTTCCGCGAACCGGAATCGGCGACAGAGCGGCGGGTCGCAGACCTGTTCGCCGAGCTGCTCGACCGCGACCGGGTCGGCGCCGACGACTCGTTCTTCAACCTGGGTGGCCACTCGCTGCTCGCGACGAAGTTGGTCGCGTCGGTCCGTACCGCATTCGGCGTCGACATCGGCGTGCGCGACGTTTTCGAACTCGCGACGGTGGCGCGGCTTGCCGCGCGCATCGACGCCACGGATCAGGCGTCGGCGCGGCCACGGCTGATCGCGCTGGACCACGGCGGGCCGGCTCGGCTCTCGCCGTCGCAGCTGCGCAGCTGGTTCACCTATCGCTTCGACGGGCCCAACGCCGTCAACAACATCCCGTTCGCGGCGGCGTTGCGGGGCCCCTGCGACACCGACGCGCTGGCGGCGGCCGTCACTGACGTCGTGGCGCGACACGAGATCTTGCGCACCACCTACCGCGAGATCGACGGCGTCCCACACCAGATCGTCCGCCCGCCCGCCGTGGTTCCGGTGCGCCGCGCCGACGGGCCCGACGAGGAATGGCTTGGGGCCCAACTGGATGCGGAGCGCCGCTACGTCTTCGACCTGGAGACCGACCTGCCGATCCGGGCGGCGGTGCTGGGCACGCCCGACCGCAATGTCTTGTCGGTGGTGACGCACCACATCGCCGGCGATCACTGGTCCGCCGGTGTGTTGTTCACCGACCTGCTCACCGCATACCGGGCCCGCCGCGGCGGCCGCGCTCCCGACTGGGAACCGCTGCCCGTGCAATACGCCGACTACGCCGCGTGGCAGGCGGCGCTGCTGGAGGACAGCGCCGGCATCGCCGGACCGCAGCGGGACTACTGGACCCGCCAGCTGGAGGGGCTGGCACAGGGAAACGGCCTGCGCCCGGACTTCCCGCGGCCGGCCGCGCTCTCCGGCGCCGGTGATGCCGTCGAGTTCGGGTTCGGCCCCGCCACCCGCGCCAAGCTGGCCGCCCTGACCCGCGAGCTCGGCATCACCGAGTTCATGCTGCTGCAGGCCGCCGTCGCGGTGGTGCTGCACAAGGCCGGCGGCGGCGCCGACGTCCCGCTCGGCACCCCCGTCGCCGGGCGCAACGAATCCGACCTGGATCGCCTCGTCGGGTTTTTCATCAACATCGTGGTGCTGCGGAATGACCTGCGCGGCAACCCCACCCTGCGTGAGCTGCTGCTACGGACCAGGGACATGGCGCTGGCCGCGTACGCACATCAGGATCTGCCGTTCGACCAAGTGGTGGACGCGGTGCGTCCCGCGCGCGCGCTGTCGCGCAACCCGCTGTTCGACGTGGTGGTCCACGTTCGCGAACAGTTGCCGCAAGACCGCGTGATCGACAGCGGGCCGGACGGTGACACCACCTTCACCGCGCTCGAGCCGGACTTCGACGTGGCGCACGCCGACATGTCGGTCAACTTCTTCGCACCCGATTCGTTGTCTGATGGCTACCGCGGCCACGTCATCTATCGCCCCGAGCTGTACCGGCGCGCCACCGCGGAACGGTTCGCCGAGTGGCTGATCCGTGTCATCGAGGCGTTCGCCGACGATCCCGATCAACGGTTGCGCGACGTCGAGATCGCCGACGCGCAAGAACGACAGCGCATTCTGGCCCGGTCCGACGCGGGAGCCGGGGCCGCCGGGGTGTACCTGCTGGACTCCTGGCTGAACCCCGTCCCGGCCGGGGTGGTGGGGGACGTCTACTACGGTGGCACCCCGGCGGTCGTCGGCCGGCTGGCGGGGCCATCGCTCACCGCGACACGTTTCGTCGCCGATCCGTTTGCCGCCCAACCGGGTTCGAGGCTGTACCGCAACGGCGAGCGCGGCATCTGGACCGAGGACGGTCAACTCCAGTTGGTCGCCGATGTCGAGCCACCCGCGCCGGCACCGGCGCCCGCGGGCCCGGCCGAACCGCCCGGCACCGCCACCGAGCGGGCACTCGCCGAAATCCTCGCCGAGATGCTCGGGACGGGTGAAATCGGCCGGCACGACGAATTTTTCAACCTCGGCGGGGACAGCATCCTCGCCGTGCGGGCCGCCGCGCGGGCCCGCGACGCCGGACTGCCGCTGACCCCGCGGATGATCTTCGAACACCCCGTGCTCCACGAGCTCGCCGCCGCGCTGGACGCCAAGTCGACGGCCGAAACCGAACCCGAGAGCGCGCAGGTAAGTTCGCACGCGCCGATGAGCACCTCGGGGCTTTCCGCCGAGGAGCTGGCTGCCCTGACCTCGTCCTGGGGTGATCGGCCGTGACCCGAGCCGACCCGCGGCCGGCCATCGAGGACGTGATGGCGCTCAGCCCCCTGCAGCAGGGGCTGTTCTCGATGGCGACGCTGGCCTCCGAAGAGGGCCCGGACGCCGACCCGTACGTCATCGCGATGGCCGCCGACGTGGTGGGCCCGCTCGACGTCGCGTTGTTGCGCGAATGCGCCGCGACGCTGCTGATGCGGCACCCCAACCTGCGGGCAAGCTTCATCCACGGCGACCTGAGCCGGCCCGTCCAGGTGATACCGAGCAGCGCCGAGCTGCCATGGCGCTGTGTGCGCGCCGAGCCGGACCAGGTCGAGGCGCTGGAAGCCGAAGAGCGCCAACGCCGTTTCGACGTGGGTCGCGGACCGCTGATCCGGTTCCTGCTCGTCGAATTGCCGGAGCAGCGGTGGCACCTGGTCATCGTCGCGCACCACATCGTCATCGACGGGTGGTCGCTGCCGCTGCTGGTGTCCGAACTGCTCGCCCTGTATCGGGCCGGGGGAGACGCCGCCGCGTTGCCGCCACCGCCGCGGCCGTACCGCGACTACATCGGCTGGCTTGCCGACCGGGACCAGGCGGCCAGCCGCGCCTTGTGGGCCGAGCACCTGCGCGGCATGGACGGGCCCACCCTGCTTTCGCCGGCGCTGGCCGCAACCCCACCGGCGGCGGGCGTGCCCCGCCGCACCACGCTGCGCCTCGACCCCGAGGCCACCGCCGCGCTGGCCGACGCCGCCCGCGCCCGCGGCGTCACCCTCAACACGCTCGTCCAAATAGCCTGGGCGGCAATACTATCCGTCTTCACCGACCGCGACGACGTGACGTTCGGGGTGACCGTGTCCGGCAGGCCGGGCGAATTGCCGGGCGTCGAATCGATGGTCGGCATGTTCATCAACACCGTCCCGTTGCGGGTGCGCCTGGACCCGCGCGAGCCGGCCGGGACGCAATGCCTTGCGCTGCAACGCGAATCCGCCGCGCTGCGGGACCACAGCTACCTGGGCCACGCCGAGCTGCGGGCCATCGCCGGTGTCGGTGAGTTGTTCGACACCCTGCTGGTGTACGAAAACTTCCCGCCCGGCGAGGTCGTGGGGGCCACCGAATTCGTCGCAAACGGCGCGACGTTTCGTCCGGTGGCGCTCGAGAGCGTGTCGCATTTCCCGGTGACCATCGCCGCCCACCCGAGCGCCGAGGGGCTCACGGTGCTGGTGGAGGTGCTCGACGGCGCGCTGGGCGCGCTGGCGCCCGAAGACCTCGGCAGTCGGCTGCTGGCGGTGGCGCAACGGCTGGTGGACAAGTGGGACCGGCCGCTGCGCGAGGTCGATATTCTGCTCGACGGCGAGCGCGACCCGGCCGCCGCGGACCCTCTGGAGGCGCCGGCGGTCGCGGTGCACACCCGGTTCGCCCAAATCGCTGCCGCGCAACCCGATTCGACGGCGGTCAGCTGGGAAGACGGAAGGCTGACCTACGGCGAGCTCGACGCGCTCGCCGACCGGCTGGCGGCCGCGCTGCGGCGGGCGGGCGTCGGCAGCGAGACCCCGGTCGCGATCATGCTGCCCCGAAGCCCGAACTACGTGGCCGCCATGCTGGCCGTCCTGAAAGCCGGCGGCATGATCGTGCCGCTGGACCCGGGGATGCCGGGCGAGCGGGTCGCCGAGATCCTGCGCCAGACGTCGGCCCCGATCGTCGTCGACGACGGATTCGTCACCAATTCGGCTGCCGGGAGCGCCGATTACCGCGCGGTCACGGTGCCGCCGGACCACGCGGCCTACGCCGTTTTCACCTCGGGCACCACCGGGGCGCCGAAGGGCGTCATCGGTACGCACCGCGCGCTAGCCGCGTACATCGACGACCACGTCGAGCGCGTCCTTCGGCCGGCCGCCGCGCGCATCGGGCGACCGCTGCGCATCGCGCATGCCTGGTCGTTCACCTTCGACGCGGCGTGGCAGCCGTTGGCGGCCTTGCTCGATGGGCACTCGGTGCACGTCGTCGACGACGAGCGTCAGCGCGACGCCGAGACGCTGGTCGACGTGATCGACCGCTTCGACCTGGACATGATCGACACCACACCGTCGATGTTCGGCCAGTTGCACAACGCGGGGCTGCTGCGCCGGGTGCCGCTGGCGGTCCTCGCGCTCGGCGGCGAGGCCCTCGGCGTCGCCGCGTGGCGCGCGATCCAAACCGAATGCGCCCGAACGGCGATGACCGCCTTCAACTGCTACGGACCCACCGAGACCACGGTCGAGGCCGTCGTCGCGGCCATCGGCGAACACGCCCGGCCGACCATCGGGCGCCCGACCCGGAGCACCCGCGCCTATGTCCTGGACGCCTGGCTGCGGCCGGTGCCCGACGGGGTCGCCGGCGAGCTGTACCTGGCGGGCGACCAGCTGACCCGCGGCTACCTGGGGCGCGCGGCCGAGACTGCAACGCGTTTCGTCGCCGAGCCGAACGGCCGGGGCGCCCGCATGTACCGCACCGGAGATGTGGTGCGCCGCATGCCCGACGGGGGGCTGGAGTTCCTCGGGCGCAGCGACGACCAGCTCAAGATCCGCGGGTTCCGCGTCGAGCCCGGCGAGATCGCGGCGGTGCTCTGCGGCCATGACGGGGTGCGCGGCGCCCACGTGCTGGCCCGCCACCACGCAAACGGGCCCCGGCTGACCGCGTACGTCGCGGGCGGGCCCGACCGGCCGGCGGCGGCCGAACTGCGTGCGATGCTGCTCGATCGGTTGCCGCGTTACCTGGTTCCTCATCACATCGTCGTCCTGGAAGAGTTGCCGCTGACCCCGCACGGCAAGATCGACGAAAAGGCCTTGGCGGCAACCGATATCGTCGATGGCCCCGCCGTCCCGCCCGCGACGCCGACCGAGTCGGCGCTGGCCCAGGCGTTCACCGACGTCCTGGGCGGCACCGACGTCGACGTCACGGCGGGCTTCCTGGAACTGGGCCTGGACAGCATCTCGGCCCTGTCGGTCGTGCAGGCCGCCCGCCGCCGCGGCATCGCGCTGCGGGCCAGGTCGATGGTGGAGTGTGACAGCATCCGCGAACTCGCCGCGGCGATCGACTCCGACACCGCCCGGCGCACGGCCCCGGACGGCGCGGCCGAGGCCGGTGAACCGATCCCGGTGTTGCCCAGCGTTCATTGGCTCTACGAGCACGGCGATGCCCGGCGGCTCGCGCAGACCGAAGTCATCAGGCTGCCCGACACGATCACCCGGGACGGTCTGGACGCGTTGCTGCGCGCGGTGATCCACGGGCACGAGGCGTTGCGATGCCGGCTGGACCGCGATGCGATGACGCTTGTCGCACAGCCGGATGTCGACATCCTCAGCGAGGCGTGGGTGGGGGGCGATCCGACCAACGACGTCGCCAAGCATGTCCGCGCGGCGGTGGAGAGCCTGGACCCGCAGGCCGGTCGGCTGCTGTCCGCGGTGTGGCTGCGCCGACCGGACGAGCCGGGCGTTCTGGTGCTGACGGCCCACGTGCTGGCGATGGACCCGGCCTCGTGGCGCATCGTGCTGGGCGAACTCGACGCGGGCCTGCACGCCCTGGCCGCGGGACGCACGCCCACGCCGGCCCGCGAGCACACCACCTACCGACAGTGGTCGCGTCTACTCGCCGAGCGGGCCAAAACGCTGACCACCGAAGCATTTTGGGCGGCCGAACTGCGGGGCGACGATCCGCCGCTGGGCGCCCGCAGGCTGCGCCCGCAGACCGACCGCGCCGGCGACCTGGCGATCACCGTCTCGGCCTGCGGGCCGGAGGTCACCGGTCGGCTGCTCTCGGCGGCGCAGCCGATAGGCGAACTGCTGATCACCGCGGCCGCCCGCACGGTCACCGCGTGGCGGCGGCGACGCGGTCAGGACACGCCGGCGCCGTTGTTGGCGCTGGAGACGCACGGCCGCACGGAATTCGGGCTGGACACCGATACCGGCGACACCGTCGGGCTGCTGAGCGCGATCTACCCGTTGCGCATCCACTCCGACGGGCCCACCGACTTGGCCCGCATCCCCGGCAGCGGTGTCGATTACGGCCTGCTGCGTTACCTGCGGCCCGATACGCGGCTGCGCGAACTCCCCGAACCCCAACTGCTGCTCAACTACCTCGGCAACCTTCACGTCGGCGTCGGGGACCTCGAGCTGGACCGCGAGCTGATGGCCGAGGTCGGCCGGGTGCCCGAGCCCGAACAGGCGGTGCGCCACGAACTGACCGTGGTGGCGGGCATCCTCGGGACGGGCGCCGCGCGCGTGCTGGCCACCCAGTGGCGGGCGCTGCCGGACATTCTGAGCGCGGCGGAAATCGGTGAGCTGCAAGGACTTTGGACCGAGACACTGCGGGAGATGGCGGAATGAGCACACTGGCGATCCTCGGCGCCGGAGCCAAGGCGGTGGCCGTCGCGGCCAAGGCAGCGGCGCTGCGCGACATGGGAGTTGAGGTCCCCGACATCGTCGCGGTCGAACGCATCGGGGTGGCGGCCAATTGGCAGGCCAGCGGCGGATGGACCGACGGCGCGCACCGGCTGGGCACCAGCCCGGAAAAAGACGTCGGGTTCCCGTACCGCTCTTCGCTGGTACCGCGGCGCAACGCCGAACTCGACGAGCGGATGACCCGCTACAGCTGGCAGTCGTACCTGATCGCAACCGCGTCGTTCGCCGAGTGGATCGACCGCGGCCGGCCGGCGCCGACCCACCGCCGGTGGAGCCAATACCTCGCCTGGGTCGCCGACCAGGTCGGCCTGAACGTGGTGCACGGCGAGGTCGAACGGCTTGCCGTCGGTGGCGATCGCTGGCTCCTGCAAACCCACGAAACCATCGTGCACGCCGACGCCCTGATGATCACCGGCCCCGGCCAGGCCGAAAAGTCATTGCTGCCGGGCAATCCGCGCGTGCTGTCGATCGCCCAGTTCTGGGACCGGGCCGCGGCGGACGACCGGATCAGCGCCGAGCGGGTGGCGGTGATCGGTGGCGGTGAGACCGCCGCGTCGATGCTCAACGAGCTGTTCCGGCACCGGGTTTCCAGCATCACCGTCATCTCCCCGCAGGCGACATTGTTCACCCGGGGCGAGGGGTTCTTCGAGAATTCGCTGTTCTCCGACCCCACCGACTGGACCGACCTGACGCTGGACGAGCGCCGCGACGCGCTGGCGCGCACCGACCGCGGGGTGTTCTCGGCGAACGTGCAGGAGGCGCTGCTGGCCGACGACCGCATCCACCACCTGCGCGGCCGGGTCGCCCACGCCGTGGGGCGCGAGGGGCAGATCCGGTTGACGCTGTCCACCAACCGCGGCAGCGAGAACCTCGAGACGGTGCACGGGTTCGATCTGGTGATCGACGGCTCCGGCGCGGACCCGCTGTGGTTCACCTCGCTGTTCGGTCAGGACGTGCTCGACTTGCTCGAACTCGGGCTGGGCGGTCCGCTGACCGCCGACAGCCTGCAGGAGGCGATCGGCTACGACCTGGCCGTCACCGACGTCAGCCCAAAGCTGTTCCTGCCCAACCTTTCCGGACTCACCCAGGGTCCCGGATTTCCCAACCTGAGCTGCCTCGGATTGCTTTCCGACCGGGTGCTGGGCGCGACTAAGCTATTAGCAGGTTCGGGGACACAACGAACGACGAGGAGAAGCGATGAGCACCAACCCCTTCGATGACGACGGCGGCTCCTTCTACGTGCTTGTCAACGGCGAGGAGCAGCACTGCCTGTGGCCCGCGTTCGCCGAAATCCCGACCGGCTGGCGCGCGGTCTACGGCGAAGCGAGCCGGCCGGAGTGCCTGGATTATGTCGAAGAACATTGGACCGACCTGCGCCCCAAGACCCTGCGCGAGGCCATGGCCGGCGACTGAGCGCCGGTAGCGTGCCCGTACCGTGACCCCTCCGAGACCAAGAACAACAGGCTCCCCGGGCAGAATCACAACTCTTACTCACCAGGGGGAGGACCTGCCATGAGAACAAAACCCTTCAAATCTGGGGCGATCGGCGCGATAGCCATGGGCGCGGCGGCCGTCGGCGTGACGTTCGTCGCTCCCGCCGCCGCCGCACCGCTGCCACAGGATCCGCCGCCGGCGCCGGGACTGCCGAGCCCGGACCAGTTGTCCAACTTGTGCGTTCAAGCCACCGATCCCGGCGTGTCGTACACGACCAAGACCAACCTGGTCCAAAACGGCATCGCTCCGGACGAGGGCCACGTGGCCGACCATGACCTGCGCAAGGCGTACCGCAACGGAAACTTCCCGGAGACGTTCGCCGTGACGAACATTGCGCCGGCCGGTCCGAACATGGCCCAGGCCGACGTGGCCATCTCGGGGCCGAGGTTCGCCGGGCCCGTCGAAAAGCACCTCGCGTTCGTCAACGAGGGCGGCAACTGGATCCTGCAGCACGACGCCGCGATCGCCCTGATACAGGCCGCCACCGCGACGAACTAGCAAAGTCGAGCAGCCTGTGTACCCACACAGCGGGCGCACAGGCTGCTCACATGGCGTGGCCGTAACGTCACGGTGCGCTAATACGAAACAACGATCGGAAGACGCACACTGGCACGGTCCGTCGACGCGTGCCCACCCAAAGGGGGGACCATGAAATCCGTTAAATTCTTTGCCGGCGGTGCGGCAGCGCTGGCCGTCATCGGGGGAGCGGCCGCCGGCGTCACGTCGATGGTGGCGCCGGGTGAGTGGGCCTCGGTGCGGCTGATCGCGGTCGGCGCGCCGTTGCCGCTGGACCCGCCGCAGGCGGTGAACGTGCCGACGGCCGATCAGTTGACCGGTCTGCTGAACAGCCTTGCCGACCCCAGCGTTTCGTTCTCCAACAAGAGCAATCTGGTGCAAGGCGGCATCAGCGGGCTCGAAGCGCACGTCGCCGACAAGAAGCTGCAGAAGGCGGCCAAGAACGGCGACTTGCCGCTGGCGTTCGGCGTGACCAACATCCAACCCGCCGCGGCGGGGTCGGCGACGGCCGACGTGGCGGTCTCGGGTCCCAAGCTGACGTCGCCGGTCACCCAGAACGTCACGTTCGTCAACCAGGGCGGCTGGGTGCTGTCGCGTGCATCGGCGATGGAGTTGCTGCAGGCCGCCGGTCAGTGATCGGCGCGCACGGCGCGCAGGTCTAGTTTGGCGATCCGCTCCGGGTCGGCCAGCACATCGATGCTGGCCACCAGCCCGTCGCGCACCACGAATCCCATGATGGCCGTGGGCCGCCCTGCAACGAACACGACCGCGCCGGCGGCGCCGTTGACGATGGCGGGGCGCACCTCGCGCTCCGGTCCCGCGTAGCCACGGGCGAGTTTGGCCACGGTTTCCGCACCCTCGGCGCGGAACACGCTGGCGCCCCTGCCGAAATCGCCGCGCAGGACGACACCGGGATCGAGCACCGACACCAGCCGGTCGAAATCGCCGGCGCGGCCCGCCGCGAAAAAGGCGTCGACGGCCTCCCGTTGCGCGGCGACGCCGCCGTCGGGGGCCGGGTCGGCCTCCTCGATGCGCCGGCGCGCCCGGCTGGCCAGCTTGCGCGTCGCCTCCGGCGTCCGCTCGACGATGGGCGCGATCTCGTCGAACGGGACCGCGAACACGTCGTGCAGCACGAAGGCCAGCCGCTCGGCCGGCGGCAGCGTGTCCAGCACGACGAACAGCGCCAGCCCCACCGCGTCGGCCAGCATCGCCCGGTGTTCGGGATCGAATTCGCCCTCGGCATCCACGAGCGGATCCGGCAGCTGCCCGACCGGCTCTTCACGCCCGCGCCCATGGCGGTCGCGCAACGCGTTTAGGCAGATGCGGGCCACCACGGTGGTCAGCCAGGCGTCGAGGTTGGCTATTTCGCCGGGGCCGTCTGCGCCCCCCGCGCTGGTCAGCCGCAGCCATGCCTCCTGCACGGCGTCCTGCGCGTCGTCGACCGAGCCCAGCATGCGGTAGGCGAGGGCGCCCAGCCTGGGCCGCGCCGCCTCGAAGCGCGCGGACAGCGAAGCGTGCGCCGCCGTCACGCGCGACCGGCTTCGGGCAGGGCGCAGACCCGGTTGCCGGAAAAGCCGGCCGACCCGATGCCGAGCGCGATGTTGAACCGGGCGCGCATGTTGCCCAGGTTGATGACATGGGTGAGGCCGACCAGTTGCGGCGTGTCGAAGTGGGCGCGTAGCGCGTCGAACAGCTCGTCGGTCACCTCGACCGGGGTGCGGCTCATCGCGGTGGCGTACTCGAGGATCAGCTTGTCGAGCTCCGAGAAGCACGAGGCGTTGCGGTAGTCGGCCATCGCCAGCAGCTCCTCGTCGGTGATTCCCCACTGCCGCGCGATCTGTGAACCCAGGTCGATGCAGTACTCGCAGCCCACGGTCGTCGCCGCTTTCAGCTCGGCCAGCGCGCGGTGGCGCGGGCTGAGGATGTCCATCTTCGATTCGGCCTGCTCCAGCTTGCCGTAGGCGTTCAGTAATTGCGGGATGTGCGCGTAGATGCGCAGCGGTTCCAGCATCCCCGCGGTTTCCAGCCCGGCCATCTGCGCCAGCTTGCGCTTGGTGAAGAAGAAGGCGATCTTGGCGCCCAGGCCGGCGTCGCGGTCCGAGACTCCTTGCAGTCGGGGCATGGCGGTCCTCCTTGAATGTCGTCCTACTTAGGTCGACACCCGGAGACGCCCAAACGTGACGCGGCTGGCCCGATGGTGGCGACCCGCTGCGCCCGGCTACGCCGCGCTTGCGATCGCCACGGAATTCGATGGTGGCGACCCGCTGCGCCCGGCTACGCCGCGCTTGCGATCGCCACTACGTCTGCTGGCTCAGCGGCATGTCCATGTCGAACACCCGGGCGTGCAGCACCGTTCGATTTCGCAGCGCGGCGCGCACCGCGCGGTGCAGGCCGTCCTCCAGGTAGGTGATGCCGCGCCAGCGCACCGCGTGCGGGAAAAGGTCGCCGTAGAAGGTGGAGTCCTCCGACAGCAGGCGGTCCAGCGCCAGCACGGTCGTCGTGGTGACCAACTCGTCGAGGCGAATCTGCTGGGGCGGTATTTGGGACCAGTCCCTATAGGACAGCCCGTGATCCGGATACGGCTTGCCGTCGCGCACGCCCTTGAAAATCATTGGCGGGCCTTCTTCGGCGTCCGCGAAGCGTCGCCTCGGCCCGACCGGTACATGCAGGACAGGCTAGCCGGGAATCCGCCGGAGTTCGCCGCCAGAGGACCGCTAATGGCGGTTGGCACCTTTCGCGACCCGTAAAATGGACGCAATCAAGGAGGTGGGAGCCGATGGGAAGCGCCGACGAGCGTCGCTTTGAGGTGCTGCGTGCCATCGTCGCCGACTTCGTCGCCACCAAGGAACCAATCGGCTCGAAGTCGTTGGTGGAGCGGCACAACCTGGGCGTCTCGTCCGCCACGGTCCGTAACGACATGGCGGTGCTGGAGGCCGAGGGTTACATCACGCAGCCGCACACCAGCTCCGGGCGGGTGCCGACCGAAAAGGGCTACCGCGAGTTCGTGGACCGGCTCGACGACGTCAAGCCGCTCTCGTCGGCGGAGCGGAGCGCGATCCAAAGCTTCCTGGAGTCCGGCGTGGACCTCGACGACGTGCTGCGCCGCGCCGTGCGCCTGCTGGCGCAGCTGACCCGCCAGGTGGCCGTCGTCCAGTACCCGACGTTGTCGACGTCGACGGTCCGCCACCTCGAGGTGGTCGGGCTGACGCCGGCGCGGCTGTTGATGGTGGTCATCACCGATTCCGGCCGGGTGGACCAACGCATCGTCGAGCTCGGCGACGTCATCGACGACCACCAGCTTTCCCAGCTGCGCGAGATGCTCGGCCAGGCCCTGGTGGGCAAGAAGCTCGCGGCCGCCTCGACCGCGGTCGCCGACCTGGCCGGGGAGCTGCACGGGCGCAGCGGGCTGGCCACCAGCCTGAGCGACGCCGTCGGCCGATCGGCGACGGTGTTGCTGGAGTCGCTGGTGGAGCACAGCGAGGAACGCCTGTTGATGGGCGGCACCGCCAACCTGACCCGCAACGCCGCCGACTTCGGCGGCTCGTTGCGGTCCATCCTGGAGGCCCTCGAGGAGCAGGTGGTGGTGCTGCGGTTGCTGGCCGCGCAGCAGGAAGCCGGCAAGGTGACGGTGCGCATCGGCCACGAAACGGCCGCCGAGCAGATCGTCGGGGCCTCGATGGTGTCCACCGCCTACGGCCACTCCGATACCGTGTACGGCGGCATGGGTGTGCTGGGCCCCACCCGGATGGACTATCCGGGAACTATCGCCAGCGTGGCTGCGGTTGCGATGTATATCGGCGAAGTGCTGGGTGCCCGATGACCGTGCACCCGCACCGGAGTTTGTGGACGGCCGCGTAGCCGCGGCTTAAGACGTTTCAGGAGAGTCAGGCGTGGCACGCGACTATTACGGGCTGCTCGGCGTGAGCAGAAACGCCAGCGATGCGGAGATCAAGCGCGCGTACCGCAAGTTGGCGCGCGAGCTGCATCCCGACGTCAACCCCGACGAGGCCGCGCAGGCGAAGTTCAAGGAGATCAGCGTCGCCTACGAGGTGCTGAGCGACCCGGAGAAGCGACGGATCGTGGACCTGGGCGGCGACCCGCTGGAGAACGCCGCCGCGGCCGGCGGCGGGTTCGGTGGCTTCGGCAACCTGGGCGACGTGTTCGAGGCCTTCTTCGGCGGCGGATTCAGCGCGGGGTCGGCCTCGCGCGGGCCCATCGGGCGGGTCCGGCCCGGCTCGGACTCGCTGCTGCGGATGCGGCTAGACCTCGAAGAATGCGCGACCGGGGTGACCAAGCAGGTCACCGTCGACACCGCGGTCCTGTGCGACCGCTGCCAGGGCAAGGGCACCAACGGCGATTCCGTGCCCGTTCCCTGCGACACCTGCGGTGGCCGCGGCGAGGTGCAGACCGTGCAGCGTTCGCTGCTGGGCCAGATGGTGACCTCGCGCCCCTGTCCCACCTGCCGCGGCGTCGGGGTGGTCATTCCCGACCCGTGCCACCAGTGCATGGGCGACGGTCGGGTGCGGGCCCGCCGCGAGATCAGCGTCAAGATCCCGGCCGGCGTCGGCGAGGGCATGCGCGTCCGGCTTGCCGCGCAGGGCGAGGTCGGGCCCGGGGGAGGGCCGGCCGGTGACCTGTATGTCGAGGTGCACGAGCAGGCCCACGACATCTTCGTCCGCGACGGCGACGACCTGCACTGCACGGTCTCGGTGCCGATGGTCGACGCGGCGCTGGGCGTGACCATCAGCATCGACGCCATCCTGGACGGCACCAGCGAGATCACCATCCCGCCCGGCACGCAGCCCGGCACGGTGATCACGCTGCGCGGCCACGGGATGCCGCACCTGCGCTCGGGGGTGCGGGGCAACCTGAACGTCCACGTCGAGGTAGTGGTGCCCACCCGCCTGGACCACCGCGACACCGAGCTGCTGCGGGAGTTCAAGGACCGCCGCGGCCGCGATGTGGCCGAGGTCCGCTCGACGCACGCCGGCGGCGGGCTGTTCAGCCGGCTCCGCGAGACCTTTACCGGGCGCTAGTCCCCAGGAGCCCCGCACATGGTGGCGACGCTGTTCTACGTTGACGCACTGCCCGGCGCCGGCGAGCTGGCCGTCGTCGAGGGCGACGAGGGCTTCCACGCCGCCACCGTGCGGCGCATTCGTCCCGGCGAAGAATTGGTGCTCGGTGACGGCGCCGGAACCCTGGGCCGATGCGTGGTGGAGCAATCGGGCCGCGACGGGCTGCGGGCCCGGGTCTTGGAGCGCTGGGTCGTGCAGCCGCCCCGCCCGGCGGTGACGGTGGTGCAGGCGCTGCCCAAGTCCGATCGCTCGGAGCTAGCGATCGAGTTGGCCACCGAGGCCGGCGCCGACGCGTTCCTGGCCTGGCAGGCGGCCCGCTGCGTGGCCAGCTGGGAGGGCGCCCGGGTCGACAAGGGCCTGCGCCGGTGGCGTGCCGTCGCCCGTTCGGCCGCCCGGCAGTCGCGCCGCGCACACATCCCGCCCGTCGACGGCGTGGTGTCCACCGCGGCGTTGGCTCAGCGGGTTCGCGACGAGGTGGCGGCCGGGGCCGCGGTGCTGGCCCTGCATGAGTCGGCGACCGATCGGCTCGCGGATAGCCTTGTGGCCCAAGCGGATTCGGTTTTCCTGGTGGTTGGGCCCGAAGGGGGCATCGCGCCGGACGAGATCGCCGCGCTGACCGAGGCGGGCGCGGTGGCGGTCCGGCTGGGCCCGCAGGTGCTGCGGACGTCCAGCGCGGCCGCGGTGGCGCTTGGGGCGCTGGGCGTGCTCACCGGGCGCTGGGACGTATCGTCGAGCCTGTAGTTTTGCAGGCCGCAACTCGCACTTTCCCTGCAAAATTACAGTCTCGCGAGGAATAGAGCGCTGACCAACGGAGGGCCCGGCGTAGACTGAGGCGGCCGAGCAAACCCCTGAGAAGCACAGAAAGCAGGCATCGGAAACCACGTGACGCCCCGCGAGACCAGCGCTGCTGACGCAGCATCGACCTCCCAGGTTCGCAGCAGCATCAACGTTCCGCCCGATCTAGTCGTGGGCCTGCTCGGTTCGGCCGACGAAAACCTGCGCGCCCTCGAACGCATCCTCAGTGCCGACCTGCACGTGCGCGGCAATGCCGTCACCATCTCCGGCGAGCCGGCCGACGTGGCGCTGGCCGAGCGTGCGGTCTCCGAGCTCATCGCCATCGTGGCGGGTGGCCAGCCGCTGACGCCGGAGGTGGTGCGGCACAGCGTGGCGATGCTCGTCGGCACCGGCAACGAGTCACCGGCCGAGGTGCTGACCCTGGACGTCTTGTCTTGGCGTGGCAACACGATCCGGCCCAAGACGCTCAACCAGAAGCGCTACGTCGATGCGATCGATGCAAACACGATCGTCTTCGGGGTCGGCCCCGCGGGCACCGGCAAGACGTATCTGGCCATGGCCAAGGCCGTGCACGCGCTGCAGACCAAGCAGGTGAGCCGGATCATCCTGACCCGGCCGGCGGTGGAAGCCGGTGAGCGCCTTGGCTTTTTGCCCGGCACGCTGAGCGAGAAGATCGACCCGTATCTGCGGCCGCTGTACGACGCGCTGTACGACATGATGGACGCCGAGCTGATCCCGAAGCTGATGTCGGCCGGGGTGATCGAGGTTGCGCCGTTGGCATATATGCGTGGCCGAAGCTTGAACTCTGCGTTCATCGTGCTCGATGAGGCGCAGAACACCACCGCCGAGCAAATGAAGATGTTCCTCACCCGGCTGGGTTTCGGGTCGAAGATGGTCGTCACCGGTGACATGACGCAGATCGACCTTCCGGGCGGGGCGCGATCGGGCCTGCGGTCCGCGATCGACATCCTCGACAGGGTGGACGATATCTGCATCGCGGAGCTGACGAGTGTGGATGTGGTGCGCCACCGGCTCGTTTCGGAGATCGTCGAAGCCTATGCCCGCTACGAGGAGCCGGGCTCCGGGATGAACCGGGCGGCCCGTCGGGCGTCGGGTGGCCGAAGCCGCCGATGAGCATCACATGAGCATCGAAGTCTCCAACGAGTCGGGCATCGACGTCTCCGAAGCGGAATTGGTCAGCGTCGCGAAGTTCGTCATCGCCAGGATGGACGTCAACCCGAGCGCGGAGCTGTCGATGGTGCTGCTCGACACCGCCGCGATGGCCGACCTGCACATGCGCTGGATGGACCTGCCCGGGCCGACCGACGTGATGAGCTTCCCGATGGACGAGCTCGAGCCGGGTGGGCGTCCCGACGCGCCCGAGCCGGGGCCGTCGATGCTGGGCGACATCGTGTTGTGTCCGGAATTTGCCGCCGAGCAGGCGGCGGCGGCGGGCCACAGCCTGGGACATGAATTGGCGCTGTTGACAATTCACGGCGTGCTGCATCTGCTCGGCTACGACCACAGCGAGCCGGACGAGGAAAAAGAGATGTTCGCCCTGCAGGGCCGGTTGCTCGAAGAATGGGTCGCCGAACAGGTCGAGGCCTACCAGCAGGACCGCCAAGAGGAACGCGACCGCCGATTGCTCGACAAGTCAAGGTATTTCGACAATTGAGCTCCGCAACCGCGGCATAGCCAACACCTCTCTCCGAAGATCCCTTGCAGTACAAGTGATCTAGCGCCGCGTGCGAAATTGTTCAGCGCGGTACTGGAATATCGGCCCGGAATGGGCGTACGCTCTCGACACAATTACACGTGCGTCAAATCCCCGCGATATGTCGACGATCTTCCGAGAGGATTGCGATGTCGTATTTGGTGGCGGCCCCGGAGTTCCTGGCTTCGGCGGCAACGGATCTGTCCAACATCGGCTCGGCGCTGACGGCGGCGAATGCCGCGGCCGCGCCCACCACGGGGGTGGCGGCAGCCGCTGCCGATGAGGTTTCGGCGGCCGTCGCGTCACTGTTCTCCGGGCATGGGCAAGCCTTTCAGGCGCTCAGCGCTCAGGCGGCGGCATTTCACTCCGAGTTCGTGCGGGCGTTGAGTGGGGCGGGGTCCGCCTACGCGGCCGCCGAGGCAGCGAGCGCCGTGCCTTTGCAGAGCGTGCAACAAGATCTGCTGGGCGCCGTCAACGCACCCTTCCTGTTGCTGTCCGGCCGACCGCTGATCGGCAACGGCGCGCCCGGGGCGGTTGGGACGGGGCAACCCGGCGGCAACGGCGGCTGGCTGATCGGCAACGGCGGGGCTGGCGGGTCGGGAATCAATTCGGCGGCCGGCGGGACGGCCAGCCTCGCCGGCGGGAACGGCGGGTCCGGGGGTGCTGGAGGTAGGGCCGGCCTGCTGGTGGGTAATGGCGGGTTCGGCGGTCACGGTGGGGACGGTGTGTCCGGTGCCGCGGGTGGGCTAGGCGCGACCGGCCATGACGGCGGGAACGGCGGGAACGGCGGGGCCGGCGGAGCCGGCGGGCTGCTGTCCGGTACCGGCGGGGCCGGTGGTGGCGGCGGCAACGGCGCGATGGGTGGCCACGGCGGGGCCGGCGCTTACAACGCCTACCAAACGGGGGTGGCCGGCGGCGACGCCGGAGCCGGAGGCCAAGGCGGGAGCGGCGGGGCGCCGGGCGCCGGTGGGCGCGCAGGATTCTTTGGCGGCACTGCGGGCCCCGCGGGCACCGCGGGCGACGGTGGCGCAGGCGGGGACGGCGGCACCGGCGGCCAGGGCGGTGTGGGTGCCGCTGATGTCGGTTCTGGTGCTGGGGCCGGTGGTCAGGGTGGCGCGGGCGGGGCAGCCGGATTAGGGGGCAGCAGCGGCGGGGCTGGCGGCGTCGATGGTGCTGCAGGCACCGGCGGCACCGGAGGTCAAGGCGGCACTGGTGGGGCCGGCATGCAGGGCACCGCAGGGGTTAGTGGTGTCAACGCTGGGCTGGGCGGCCCGGGCACTCAGGGTGGTGCCGGCGGTCAGGGCGGCGCAGGTGGGGCCGGCAACGGCGGCATCAACGGCACCGGCGGAGTGGGTGGTACCGGCGGTCAGGGCGGCCAGGGCGGTACCGGTGCCGCCGACACCGGCTCGGGTGCCGGCACCGGCGGCACCGGCGGCACCGGCGGGACCGCTGGCGCCGGGGGCAGCGCGGGCACCGGCGGCACCGGCGGCCACGCGGGCAGCGCGGGCACCGGCGGCACCGGAGGTCAGGGCGGCACCGGCGGGGCCGGCGAGAGCGACACCAGCGGCGTTGCCGTCACCCTGGGCAGCAACGGCGGCACCGGCGGCAACGGCGGCCAGGGCGGCGCCGGCAATGGTGGCTTCAACGGTAACGGCGGCCAAGGCGGCACCGGCGGGTGGGGCGGTTCGACCATTGGCGCCACCACCGGTCTTCCCGCCATCGCGAGCGGCGGCGGTGGTGGCGGCGGCGGCGCCGGCGGGGGCGCCGGATCTGGCGGCGCTGGCGGCGTAGCTGGCGATGGCGGCACTGGCGGCCACGGCGGCGGCGCAGCCCTATTCCTCTCCACAAGCAGCGGGACCGCCGGCCTAGCTGCCGCCGGCGGCGACGCCCAGGCCCGGGTTGGTGGTGTTGCCGCCATTGGCATTACCGCCCTGACCGCCGGCGCCGCCGGGCAGGGTGCCGCTAGCGGTGCCGGTCCCGCCGGTGCCGCCGCTGACGGGGGCGTTGTTGGCCCAGGCGGCGGCGGCGCCGGCCCCGCCCCCGCCCCCCGCCCCCGCCGCGCCCCGGTGGCGCCCGGGCCGCCGGGGGCGCCCGCGCCGCCCGCGGGCGCGGGGCCCGGGGGGCCGCGGGGGGGGGGGGGGGCCAGGGCGCCG
>NZ_LZKR01000065.1 GCF_001672915.1 Mycobacterium sp. 1245805.9
GTGCGCGACCCGGATGGCCTGCTTGCGCCGGTAGCCGCCGTTGGCGTCGACGTACAGTTCGGTGTCGGGCCCGATCACCTTGCGCGCGAACGCGATTCGCTGCAAGTCCCGGCGCTCGTCCGAACCCGACGACTCGCCGATCTTGATCTTCACCCGGGGGATTTTCCAGTTGTCGACCCAGCGTTCGAGCTGGGCGCGGGTGGCCGTGTCGTCGTAGGTGGTGAAGCCGCCGCTACCGTAGATCGGCACCTCGGGATGCGCCACGCCGAGCAGCCGGCACACCGGGACGTCGAGCAGCTTGCCCTTGAGGTCCCACAGCGCGGTGTCGACCGCCGAGATCGCGCAGGACACCAGGCCCGGGCGCCCGCTGTTGCGGACCGCGCTGACCATCGACTCCCAGGCGCCGGGGATGTCGAGGGCGCTGTGGCCCTTGACGGCGCTGGCGAGCGGCCCGGTGATCAGCTCGCGGCAGGCGCCGGCGGCGTAGGTGTAGCCGAGCCCGCGCCGGCCGCCGCCCACCACCTCGGCCAGGATCAGCGTCGTCGACGACCAGGCGAAGGTGCCGTCGGCTTCCGGCGCGTCGGTGGGGATTTCGTAGGCCTGCGCGGTGACCTCGTCGATGCACGCGTCCAGCATGCGGTCCTCCTAGGTCTTGAGGGCGGCTCGAACGTCGCCCGGCAGGGTGTACCCCGCAACCGTTTCGGCGATCCGGTGGCGCAGCCGTACGAGGGTGGCCAGTGCGTCGCCGGTCGGCGCGTCCGCGACCGCGGGTGCCCGCCGGGCCTGCGCGGCACCGGCGACGGCGAACATGCTCGCGACCGCGGCGCTCAGCAGCGTCAACCGCCGGGCGCCGCGGTCCACGGCAGCCCAGCCGAGCATGGTGATCGCGTGCACCAGGTCGACTTCGGCGCCCAGCGCGACGCTCACCGCGTCGGGCCGTATGTCGGTCAGGGCGGCCTGCGTCAGCAGCCGCATCCCCAAGATGCGGGTCACCGCCCGCTCCCGGCTGGTCGCCGGCTTACCGGAGGCGAGCCGCAGCAGCGAACTCGGCGCGGCGAGCAGCACCAGGCCGTAAACGGTTCGCGCCCACGCCGTCATCGCGCCCGCCGCAGCGCCAGCAGCGCACCTAGCCCGAGTCCCAGCGCGCCGGTGCCGCCGGCGACGGGGTGGCGGGAGAACCAGGCTTCCGGGCTGTGGGTGTGCGCCCGGTCGTCGAACTCGCCGTGCGCGCCGTGGTCGCTGCCCGGCTCCTCGTCGACGGGCTGCCAAAGGTTGTGTGGCCGTTGCCCATTCGTGCGTTCCTCGGTCTGTTGCGAGTCGTACCCGGTGCGGCCGAGGTAGCGATCCAGCAGCGGGGCGACGAACTTTTGCCCGATGAGCGTGACGGCCGTGCTGTCGCCGACCCAAAACTGTTTGCGCTCCGGATGATCGGCGGCATAGGCGACGGCCCGTGCGGCGACTTCCGGTTGGTAGATCGGTGGCACCGGCTGCGGATGCCGCGGCAGGCGCGAAAGCACCCAGGAGAACTGCGGGGTGTTGATCGCCGGCATTTGCACCAGGGTGATCTTCACGTTGGAGCCCTCGTGCAGCAGCTCGCAGCGCACCGATTCGGTGAACCCGTTGACCGCGTGCTTGGCGCCGCAGTAGGCCGACTGCAGCGGGATCGAGCGCTGGCCGAGCGCGGAGCCGACCTGCACGACGGTGCCGCGATCGCGCGGCCGCATCTTCGCCAGCGCCGCCATGGTGCCGTACACGTAGCCGAGGTAGGTCACCTCGGTCACGCGTTTGAACTCGTCGGGGGTGATCTCGTGGAGCGGCGCGAACACCGACGTGAACGCGACGTTGATCCAGGTGTCGATGGGGCCGAACGTCAACTCGGCCTCGTCGGCGGCGGCCGCGACGGCCGAATAGTCGGCCACATCCGTCGGGATCGCCAGCGCCTTGCCGCCGCCGGCTTCGACGTCGCGCGCCGCGCCCTGCAGACCGGCGGCGCCGCGGGCCAGCAGGGCGACATTGGCGCCGCGCCGCCCGAACAGTTGCGCGGTGGCGCGGCCGATACCCGCGCTGGCCCCGGTGATTACGACGGTCTGTGTCATCGCGCGATCTCCTTTCGGTTCGATCAGTCGTGGGGGACGGCGTCCGCCGTCAGGGTGGCCGCGCATTCGAGCAGCAACGCGTGCGCGAACGCCTGGGGCAGGTTGCCGCGCAGCTGGCGCTGCCTGACGTCGTATTCCTCGCACAGCAGACCCGGGGGGCCGCATGCGGTGCGGTTTCGCTCGAACCAGCGCACCGCGCAGTGTGCATGGCCCAGTTGGTGTTCGGCCAGCGCCATCATGAATCCGCACAGCAGGAACGCGCCCTCCGCGTCGCCGAGTTCGCGCTCGTCGTGCCGGAAGCGGTACACGAACCCGTCCTCGGTGAGCTCGCGGCGGACGGCGTCCAGCGTGGCCCGGGTGCGCGGGTCGCCGGCGGGCAAGGCGCCGCGCACCGGCGGCAGCAGCAGCGACGCGTCGACCCCGGCGAGCCGCGGGCTGCGTTGCCAATAGCCGTGCGGGTTGAGGCTGGTGGCCGCGGTGTCGGCGAGGATCGCGTCGGCCAGCGACGCGCTGGCTGCCACCTCGGGACCGCCGCCGGCCACCGCGGCGATGGCGCGCAGGCCGCCCACGCACGCCAGGCGCGACTGCGTCCAGTACTGCTCGTCGATCTCCCAGATCCCGGCATCCGGGTCGCGCCAACGCTTTTCGATCGCGCCGATGGCGGCCTGCGCGGCGCGCCACCCCTCGGCGTCGAGCCGGTCGGCGTGGCCGGCCCTGGCCAGCAGCTGCAGCGCCTCGCCGAAGACGTCGAGCTGGAATTGCTGGTTGACCCGGTTGCCGACCTTGTCGGCGCCCCCCGGGTAGCCCGGCAGGTCGAGGGTTTCCTCGCTGGGCACGCTGCCGCCGGCGACGGTGTAGGCGGGTTTGAGGTGCGGGCCGTCCTCGAGCAGCCGGGCGCCGACGAACTCGACCGCCCGGTCGAGCAGCTCGGTCGTCCCTACCGCCGCGGCGGCGAGCCCGGCGTACACCTGGTCGCGGATCCAGGCGTAGCGGTAGTCGTAGTTCTGATTGGTGTGCGCGCGTTCGGGCAGGCTCATCGTGGCCGCCGCGACCATGCCGCCGGCGCTGCTCGTCAGGCCGCGCAGCACCGCGTAGGCGTGCCGCCCGTCGCGGGGGGCGATGGTGCAGTTCAGCTCGGGCACGCTGCGCTGCCACGCGGCTGCGGTGGCGTCCCAGGCGAAGTCGGGGGCCGGTGGCCGGTCGGGCAGGGCGCGCTCGGAGAGCTCCAGCACGAAGTCGTGGCGCCGGCCCTCGTCGAGGGTGATCTCGGTGGCCAGGAGTTCGTCTCGGCCGTGCGCCGAATGCGCGGTGCGGGCGTCGCCGCCGCCCGACCAGCGCCACCGCAACCGCCCCGACCGGCCGGTCCACACCCCGCCGTCGAGGTTCGGCCGCCCGGGACCGTGGCGGCCGAACCCGGCGCTGGGTCGCAGCAGCACACGCAGCCGCGCCGTGCCGCGGCAACCGGTCAGGCGTCGCAGCAGCACCACCCGGTCGGGGTCGCCGGGAAACGCCAGCGCCTCGCGGCATTCCACGATCCCGTCGCGGGTGATCCAGCGGCTGCGCCAGATCAACGTGCCCGGCTCGTAGTAGCCACCCCACACGCTCCGTGCGTCGGTCGGGGTGATCGCGTAAACCCCGTCACCGCCGATCAGCTCGGAGAAGACGGCGCCGGAATCCCATCGCGGTGCGCACATCCACGCCACGTCGCCCTGCGGTCCGATCAGCGCGCCTCGCTCGCCGTCGGCGAGCATCGCGTACTCGCGCAGCACCCGGGGCGGGAAAGCCGCCTCGACGTCGAAGGTCTCGTCAGCCACGAGCCCCTGCCGTCATGCCCATCGGGCCACCTCCACAACGAAACGCGGTCCGGCGGCCACCGCCGACCGAACGGCGGGTCGAGGTGGCTGCCCAGATGACTGGTAAGCGCCCAGCTGCGTGTTTCAACCGAGGCGGCCCCGACGACACGCGCGCATGCGTCGCGACCATTGCGCCTCGGAGAGGTACCCGGTTTCGGCGTGGGTTAACCATCACTTTTTGGTGGGGCCGGTTAGGTGCATTGGCGTTGGGGCGCAAGGCAATTCGTCGGCAGGGCAGCCCGCGAGGCTGGGCGCGCACGGTCGTCGGTCGTTTCGATCCGGCGAAGCCCGTCAATCCTGCGGACGAGGAAGGGCTGGATGATGACGGGCAGCGCAGATAACGGGCTCCGGAGCGGGCCTTACCCCCGGTTGTGGGGCGCCGAAGAAGCGTTTCGGAGCGGGCAACGGGTCGAACGGGCGCGTCGGGACGCGAGGTCGGCCCAGCGATCCGCGGCGCACAGCTTGGACAAGTCCGCGGACAGCCATGAGCGGACCGCGAAGGCGTACGAGGAAGCGGCCGAACACAGCGTTTTCTCGAAGGACGAATACCGAAAACACGCGGCGCGCCATCGCGACTTCGCGCGGGAGGATCGCCGGATGGCGAAGCGGCTGCGACGAATGGCCGACGGCGGCAGGGCGACCGACGCCGACGACTGAGGCACCTCGGCGGCAAACGGCCTGAGCAAATCCGCCAGGGCGCTGGTGTGCCATGATGGCGGAGCTGTCAAGAGTCAGGGAGCAGCGGTGGATCTCAATTTTTCGATGGTCACGCGTCCGGTCGAACGGCTGGTCGCCACGGCCCAGAACGGGTTAGAGGTCTTGCGGCTGGGGGGCTTGGAAACCGGCACGGTGCCGTCGCCATCCCAGATCGTCGAGAGCGTCCCGATGTACAAGCTGCGCCGGTACTTCCCGCCGGACAGCCGGCCCGGGCAGCCGCCGGTGGGCCCGCCGGTCCTGATGGTCCACCCGATGATGATGTCCGCGGACATGTGGGACGTCACGAGGGAAGACGGCGCAGTGGGCATCCTGCACGAGGGCGGCCTGGACCCCTGGGTCATCGACTTCGGTTCGCCGGACAAGGTCGAGGGCGGCATGCGCCGCAACCTGGCCGACCACATCGTCGCGCTCAGCCAGGCCGTCGACACGGTCAAGGACGTCACGGGCAGCGACGTGCATCTGGTGGGCTATTCGCAGGGCGGGATGTGGTGCTATCAGGCCGCGGCGTACCGGCGTTCGAAGAACATCGCCAGCATCGTCGCCTTCGGGTCACCTGTGGACACCCTGGCCGCCCTCCCCATGGGCATCCCGGCAAACTTCGCCGCGCCGGCCGCGAACTTCATGGCCGACCACGTCTTCAGCCGGATGGCGATCCCAAGTTGGATGGCGCGCGCCGGCTTTCAGATGATGGACCCGCTCAAGACGGCCAAGGCCCGGGTGGACTTCGTGCGCCAGCTGCACGACCGCGAGGCACTGCTGCCGCGCGAGCAACAGCGCCGGTTCCTCGAGCGCGAGGGCTGGATCGCGTGGTCGGGGCCCGCGATCTCCGAGCTGCTCAAGCAGTTCATCGCGCACAACCGCATGATGACCGGTGGTTTCGCGATCAACGGCCAGATGGTCACGCTCACCGACATCACCTGCCCGGTGCTGGCCTTCGTCGGGGAGGTCGACGACATCGGCCAGCCGGCCTCGGTGCGCGGCATCCGGCGGGCGGCGCCGAACGCCGAGGTCTACGAACGCCTCATCCGCACAGGGCATTTCGGTCTCGTGGTCGGATCCCGGGCGGCGCGGGAGAGCTGGCCCACCGTCGCCGAATGGGTGCGCTGGCTGTCGACGGGCGGGGACAAGCCGAGCGGCATCGACCTGATGGCCGATCAGCCGACCGAGCACACCGACAGCGGTGTCGCGATGAGTTCGAGGATCACGCACGGCATCGGTGAGGTCTCCGAGGCGGCGATCGGGGCCGTGCGCGGCGCGGCCAGCACCGTCGTCGCGGCCAACAAGTCGATGCGCACCCTGGCCGTCGAGACCATCCGCACGCTGCCCCGGCTGGTGCGCCTCGGGCAGATCAACGACCACACCCGGATCTCGCTGGGCCGCATCATCGAGGAGCAGGCGCGCAACGCCCCGCAGGGCGAGTTCCTACTGTTCGACGGGCGCGTGCACACCTACGAGGCGGTCAACCGGCGCGTCAACAACGTCGTCCGCGGCCTGATCGAGGTGGGGGTGCGCCAGGGTGACCGGGTCGGCGTGCTGATGGAGACCCGCCCCAGCGCCCTGGTTGCCATCGCCGCGCTGTCGCGGCTGGGCGCCGTCGCCGTGGTGATGCGGCCCGACGGCGACCTGGCCGCGTCGGTGCGGCTCGGGGGAGTCAGCGAGATCCTCACCGACCCGACCAACCTCGACGCGGCGCGCGACCTGCCGGGCCAGATCCTGGTGCTCGGCGGCGGCGAGTCCCGCGACCTGCATTTGCCCCACGACAGCGACGTCATTGACATGGAGCAGATCGACCCGGACGCGGTCGCGCTGCCGGCGTGGTACCGGCCCAACCCCGGGTTGGCGCGCGACCTGGCGTTCATCGCGTTCACCGCGGCCGGCGGCGAGCTGGTGGCCAAGCAGATCACCAACTACCGGTGGGCGGTGTCGGCCTTCGGGACGGCCTCGACGGCCGCGCTGGACCGCCGCGACACCGTGTACTGCCTCACGCCGCTGCACCACGAGTCCGCGCTGCTGGTCAGCCTGGGCGGCGCGGTCGTCGGCGGCACCCGCATCGCGCTGTCGCGGGGCCTGGACCCGAAGCGGTTCGTCCAGGAGATCCGGCAGTACGGCGTCACGGTGGTGTCCTATACCTGGGCGATGCTGCGCGAGGTCGTCGACGATCCCGCCTTCGTGCTGCACGGCAACCATCCGGTGCGGCTGTTCATCGGCTCGGGCATGCCGACCGGATTGTGGCAGCGGGTGCTCGACGCGTTCGCGCCCGCCAACGTCGTCGAGTTCTTCGCCACCACCGACGGGCAGGCCGTCCTGGCCAACGTGTCCGGCGCCAAGATCGGCAGCAAGGGCCGCCCGCTGCCCGGCGTGGGGCGCGTCGAGCTCGCGGCCTACGACGCGGAGCACGACCTGATCCTGGAGGACGACCGCGGCTTCGTGCAGCGCGCCGAGCCCGTGCAGGTGGGGGTGCTGCTCGCCCAGTCCCGCGGGCCGATCGATCCCAGCGCGTCGGTCAAGCGGGGCGTCTTCGCCCCCGCCGACACCTGGATCTCCACCGAGTACCTGTTCTATCGCGACGGGGACGGCGACTACTGGCTGGCGGGCCGGCGCGGCTCGGTCGTGCACACCGCGCGCGGGCTGGTGTTCGCCGAACCGGTCACCGACGCGCTGAGCTGCATCAACGGCGTCGACCTCGCGGTGACCTACAGCGTGCCGGTGGGCGACCGCCAGTTGGCGATCGCGGCGGTGACGCTGCTGCCCGGGGCCAGCATCACCGCGGCGGACCTGACCGAGGCTTTAACCAACACCGCCAAGGTGCCCATCGGGGTCGGCCCGGACATCGTGCAGGTGTGCCCGGAGCTGACGCTCAGCGCCACCTACCGTCCCACCGTCAGCGCGCTGCGCGCGGCCGGGATCCCGAAGGCTGGGCGCCAGGCGTGGTACTACGACGCGACCAGCGAGCAGTTCCGCAAGCTGACTCCGGCCGCGCGATCCCAACTGAGCGGTGCGCAGTGATGCTCGACGATGCGCTGCTCAGCATCCTGGTCTGCCCGGCCGACCGGGGCCCGTTGCTGCTCATCGGTGATGAGCTGCTCTACAACCCGCGGCTGCGGCGCGCCTACCGCATCGAGGACGGCATCCCGGTGCTGCTGATCGACGAGGCGCGCCACGTCGACGACGACGAGCACGAGCGGCTCATGGCACAAGCCCGTCCGGCAGCTCCCCGGTGAGGTAGCGCTGCAGGTTCGGCGCGACGGTCCGCGCGATCACGTCGGCGGGCAGCGACGCGAACGGCTCCAATTCCAGGATGTAGCGCGCCATCACGACGCCCACCAACTGCGACGCGACGAACTGGACGCGGACGACGCCGCTGCCCGGGGGGTCATCGACGCGCGGACCCACCTCGGCCGCGATCACGTCCTGGATGAACGACCGAAACAGGTTGACCTCGGAGCCGGCCAGGATCGAGCGCAGCGCGGCGACGAATGCCGTCCCGATCTCGGAGTCCCACAGCGGCAACAACATTGACGGCAGCGTGTGGCCGAGCTGCTCGATGGGCACGTCGCGCAAGTGGCCGATGATCTCCATCGGGTCGACCGGGATGTGCACGGCGGCGGCGAACAGTTTCTCCTTGGTGCCGAAGTAGTGATGCACCAGCGCCGAATCGACGCCGGCCGACGCCGCCACCGCCCGGATGGACGTGTTGCGGATCCCGTTGCGCGCGAACAGCTCCCGGGCGCTCGCCAGGATACGCTCCCGGGTGTCCGAGTTGCCCGCCGGCCGCCCCGGGCGCCGACGCCCGGTGTTGGTCGTTGTCACGCTAGGGCGTCCGCCGGCGCAGGGTCGCCGCAGCCAGGCACAGCGCCGCCAGCGCGAACCCCATCACGACGACGATGTCGCGCACCGCGATGTAGGTGAGCTCGCTATGCGCGCCCACCTGCTGCAGGGCCTCCAGCGCGTAGCTCGCCGGCAGGACATTGCTGATCCACTGCAGCCAGTGCGCCATCAATGCCCGGGGCACGATGATGCCGGCCAGCAGCAGCTGGGGGACCATCACCAGCGGGATGAACTGCACGGCCTGAAACTCGGTGCGCGCGAAGGCGCTACACAGCAGGCCCAGCCCGACGCCCAGCACGGCGTTGACGATGGCGATCACGAACACCCACACGGGGCTGCCGGCGGTGTCGAACCCCAGCAACCAGAACGACACGATGCAGGCCAGGATCGCTTGCGCCGCAGCGGCTATGGAGAACGCGGTGCCGTAGGCGATGAGCAGATCCAGCCGGCGTAGCGGCGTGGTCAGGATGCGCTCGAGCGTCCCGGAGGCCCGTTCGCGCTGCATGGTGATCGACGTGATGATGAACATCACGAACAGCGGGAACAGCCCCAGCAGGATCAGGCAGGCGTTGTTGAACGGGGTCGGCGTGCCGGGGCGGTGCGGTGCGTTCTCGAACATGAAGTACATCAACGTGATCACCAGGATCGGCACCAGCAGGATCAGCGCGACGCTGCGGTGATCGGCAGCCAGCTGACGCAGGATGCGCGTCGTGGTGGCCAAATAGCCCTTCAGCCCTAGCCGGCCTGGAGCTTCGTGCTGCGCTTGATGATGGACAGAAACGCGTCCTCCAGTGACGGACATCCGGTGTCCTCTCGTAGTCGGGTCGGGGTGGTGTGGGCGACGAGGTGACCCTCGCGCATCAGCAACAGATCGCCGCAGTGGTCGGCCTCGTCCATCACGTGGCTGGAAACCAGCAGGGTGGTGCCGCCGCGGGCGAGTTCGGTGAACTGCTCCCACAGGTCGACCCGCAGCACGGGGTCCAGGCCCACGGTCGGCTCGTCGAGCACGAGCAGCTCGGGCCGGCAGACCAGCGCGCACGCCAGCGACGCCCGGGTGCGCTGACCGCCGGACAGGTTGCCGCAGAAGGCGGTTCGATGGTCGGACAATCCGACCCGCTCGATGGCCGCGTCGGCGGCGCGGTTGTCGAAGCCGTACAGCGAGGCGAAGTAGCGGACGTTGTCCACGATCCGCAGGTCGTTGTAGATCGTCGGGTCCTGCGGCATGTATCCGACGCGGCGCCGCAGGGCCGGGCTCCCGGCCGGCCGGCCCAGCACCGTGACGGTGCCCGACTTCAGGATCTGGGTGCCGACGATGCACCGCATCAGCGTGGTCTTGCCGCAGCCCGACGGGCCCAGCAGCCCGGTGATTGTGCCCTTGGCGATCTGCACCGAAAAGTCATGCAGCGCAGGGCGTTTACCGCGGACGACGCGCAAATGCTCGATGCTGACCGCGGAGGCGTGCCCCTGCGCCAATAATTCATCACTCGATGAACTCATCATGTGATGAATACTCCGCTCCTGCGCGGGCGATGTCAAGGGCCTCTCCGCCGCACCGCCCAATCTGGGCGCTTAACTTCGCGCCCCCTCGGTGAGACGATCTGCTGAGGCGTTTTGAAGCTGGGATCGGTAGCTGGCGGGACGCACAAGAATTTCGCAAATGGCCGGCGCTAACGTCCCGCCGCGAAGCCATCGGAAAGGAGGGGAGAGGAACGCCATGGACAAGTTGCTGACGGATCACGGCGATCCCGAAAAGCGCATCGCCGATCTGGAGCACCGGCTTGCCGAGCACACGCGCGGCGCCGAACCGCCGCCGGCGACCCCGCACGACGCGGTTCCGTCCCGCCGTTTCGTCGCATCCGCCGCGCCGCCCAGCACCAAGCAGATGATGAAGTACACCTACCTGATCATGTTCGGGGGAATGGCGTCGCTCGGCCTGATCAATATGACGCTCTTTCTGGTTGGCGCCCTCGGGGGTGCGGAAAACGTGATAAAGGTCGGCGGCTTCCTGGTGTTCATCGCGTTCCTGCTGCTCGCCATGCCGGCTTTCGGCCTGTTCCAGCGGCGGATGAATCGCAAGAAGACGGTGCTCGTCGACGTCGGGAACGGCGGCCTGACCGTCAGTTCGCGGCCGGGCGAGGTCTTTGCCTTCGGCGACGCGCAGCTGGGCAAGTGGACCCTCGCGGGCTACGGCGGCACCACGAAAGGCACGGCGCTGCACCTGCGTAGCGGCCGCAACCGCTTTGTCCTCGGCGGGCAGGATCATCGCCTTGGCCACGAAACACCGCTTGACGCAGCGCCCGTCGACAGCGTGGACGCGACGATGTGGGCGTCGGAGTTCGACGAGCTTCTCGCCGTGATCGGCCGCCCCGGTGGCCCTGACGCACTCGGGCCCGTCCCGGGGCAACCGACTCGCTGCCTTCTCGCCCCAAATCCGGCGCGGATGTTCTCGTCCTCCTTTTTCGGGATGTTCAAGAACACCGCCACGGCGATGCGGCTGAATTCCAACCCGCCGCAGCCGACCTTGGCCATCGACGTTGGCGACGAAGAGATTTCGCTGATCGACGTCAACAGCAATGCGCGCATTGCTTCGAGTTCGCTTGGGCAGGTGACCGCAACGCCCGCCGCAAGCGCCCGCTCGGCGCCATACGTGGGTACCCTGACGACGGCCGTCCTCATTGTGCGCGTTCCGAACTCGCAACCACTGACCATCGTGTGCCCCGATGTCGCCGGCCCCCCACAGGCCAGCTGGAGTGGCACCAGGACAAAGTACGACTACCGGTTCGCGTGGCGCGGCCAGGTGCCCGCGGCAGACGAAGCGGAGTTCGTGGTCTCGGACGCGGATTGGCTGACGCTCGTCGAGAAATTCGGCCTGGCTTCGCAATTGGAGGACAGGGCCAGAACCGACGCGACGGCGGCGCCGGCCCCCGGCGGGGCGCCATTGGCCCGGCCCAGACGCAAGCTCTGGATCTACGGGGTCATCATCGCCGCGGTCATGTTCGTCGTGGCCCCCACGATGATGTTCGTCGCCAGCAGCATCTGGAACAACCATCAGAACAAGGAAGATCAGCTCAAGGCGGACCAGGAACGGCAGTACGCGTTGCCATTCACCGGCCTGCGCAGTCCGCACGGTGTGGCCGTCGACGGCGCAGGCAACGTCTACGTCAGCGACACCCACACCAACCGCGTGTTGAAGCTGGCGGCCGGGTCGAGTACCCAGACGGTGCTGCCCTTCACCGGTCTCGATCTGTGCGCCAACACCATCGACGCTTCCCTCGGTGGGGTGGCGGTGGACAATGCCGGCACCGTGTACGTCAGCGACAGCTGCCACAACCGTGTGTTGAAACTGCCCGCAGGGTCGAGCACCCAAACGGAGCTGCCGCTGCGGCGCCTGCGTGATCCCCACGGTTTGGCGGTCGACGCCGCGGGCGCGGTGTACGTCGTCAACATCAGCGACAGTGAGGTACTGAAGTTGGCGCCCGGGTCGAGCACGCCGACCGTGCTGCCGGCGAGGGGCCGAGGGGGCAGCCCCAATGGCGATGTGGCCGTGGACAAGTCCGGCAACGTCTACATCAGCGTCTCCCACAGCGTCGGACGCCATTCCGTCGAGCGCTACCTGGTGAAGCTGGCGCCCGGGTCGGACACCTGGACCCGGATGCCGCCGGCCCCCGACAACTCCTACAAGGGGCTGAGCACGGGCGAGCAGGACGCGGCGATCGACAACGCCGGCAACGTGTACATCTTCACCGGGCTCGCCGGGGGCGTGATGAAGTTGGCGCCGGGGTCGAGCACCTGGACGGAGCTGCCCGGTTCGCCCCGGTTCATCGACCCCCTGGGGCTGGCCGTGGACCCCGGCGGCAACTACGTGTACGTCACCGATCACACGGGCTCCCGGGCCACGGGCGGCGGCCTGCCCTGGGAAAAGGACGACGCTCAGGGCTTCGTGCTCAAGCTGCCCGCCGGCTAGCCGCCCGGCGCCTTCGCTCGCGGTGAACATCGTTGTCTCGCAACGCACCTCGTGATACACAGTCGAGCATGACGAGCGCGACTGACATCGAGTACGAGGCCGACGGCAGAACGATGATCGGTCGGCTCGCCGTGCCAGACGGCGACGGCACGCATCCGGCGGTCCTTATCGCGCACGAAGGCCCGGGGCTGGATGACCACCAACGCCACCGGGCGGATCGACTCGCCGAGCTGGGTTACGTGGCGTTCGCCCTCGACTATCAGGGCGGCGGCGTGTCGATGACCGACCGGGAAGCGATGATGGCGCGTCTCGACGAGCTCTGGCGCGACCCGGAGCGGACCCGGGGCCTGGCCCGCGCGGGCCTGAACGTGCTGCTCGACCAGCCCGCCACCGACCCGTCGAAGGTCGCCGCGATCGGCTATTGCTTTGGCGGACACCTTGTCCTGGAACTCGCCCGCGCCGGCACCGACCTGGCGGTCGTGGTCGGCTTCCACCCCCGGTTGGCCACCCCGCGGCCGATGGACGCCGCCAACATCACCGCCAAGGTGCTCGTCTGCATCGGCACCGAGGATCCGCTGATCCCCGTCGGCGAGCGGCTGGTGTTCGAGGAGCAGATGCGCGCGGCGGGGGTCGACTGGCGCATGAACCTCTACGGCGGCGCGCAGCACAGTTTCACCCATCCCGAGGTCGACCGCGTCGAGGTCCCCGGGCTGCGGTTCGACGAACTCTCGGCGCAGCGATCGTGGCGGGCCATGCTCGACCTGTTCGACGAGACGTTCCACGCCGGGCACAGCGCGTAGGTCGGCGGCAGCCGATAAACTCACCACGCCGAGCCGCACATCGACTGGACCACCCGACGCGTCCAGGGAAGGGCAACACGTCATGGCTGAGGAGCTGACGCCGCATTTCGAGGATGTGCAGGCGCACTACGACCTATCGGACGACTTCTTCCGCCTGTTCCTCGACCGCACCCAGATGTATACGTGCGCCTACTGGCTCGGCGGCGACGACATGACACTGGAACAGGCGCAGATCGCCAAGATCGACCTCTCGCTGAGCAAGCTGGGCCTGCAGCCGGGCATGACCCTGCTGGACCTGGGCTGCGGCTGGGGCGCCGCCATGATGCGCGCCATCGAGAAATACGACGTCAACGTCATCGGCATCACGCTGTCCAAGAACCAGGTCGCCCACGTCGAGCAGCTGTTCGCCGCGTCGGACAGCCCGCGTTCCAAGCGGGTGCTGCTCGAGGGCTGGGAGCGGTTTCACGAGCCGGTGGACCGGATCGTGGCGATCGGCCCGTTCGAACACGTCGGCTACGACCGCTACGACGCGTTCTTCGAACGAACCTATGAGCTGTTGCCGAGCGGCGGCACGATGCTGTTGCACACGATCACCGTCCTGTCGGAGAAGGAAATCATCGAGTCCGGTTTGCCGCTCACACCGGCGATCGTCGAATTCAGCGACTTCATGAAGACCGAGATCTTCCCGGGCGGCTTCCTGCCAACCATCGACATGGTCAAGGAGTTCTCGGCGAAAGCCGGCTTCAAGCTCAAGCGTCGCCAATCCCTGCAGCGCCATTACGCAAAGACTTTGGACGTCTGGGCCGCGGGCCTGGAGGCGCACAAAGAAGAGGCCATCGCGATTCAGTCCGAAGAGGTCTACGAGATGTACATGAAGTACCTCACCGGCTGCGCGAACCTCTTCCGCAAGGGCTACACCGACCTCAACCAATTCACGCTGCGGAAGTAGTCACCGGCTCATCGTTCGCCCGGGCGGCGTAGCGGCTGATGCCCGTGTACGCCTTCGGCGTAAGCGGTTTCGGCGTGCTGAGTGAGGTCGACACCGGTGGTCTCGTCTTCGGCGCTGAGCCGAAAGCCCATCACCCGATCGATCACCTTGCCGAGGACGAACGACGCCGTGAACGCGTAGAGCGCGACGACGGCGATCGCCAGCGCCTGCTTGCCCAGCTGGGCGAAGCCGCCCCCGTAGAGGAGGCCGCGGGGGCCCGCCGTCATGACCGCCGTCGCGAGCAGCCCGATCATCGACACGCCGACGACGCCGCCGACGAAGTGCACACCCACCACATCGAGCGAATCGTCATAGTTGAAGCGGAATTTCGCCGCCACCGCGAACGAGCAGACGACGCCGGCAGCGAGGCCGACGGCCGCCGCGCCGAGCGTGTTGACGGTTCCGCACGACGGGGTGATGGCGACGAGGCCGGCGACCACACCGGACGCCGCCCCGAACGTGGTGGGCCGACCGTCGCGGATCCGTTCGACCGTCAGCCAGCCGAGCATGCCGAGGCACCCCGCGACGAGCGTGTTGAGGAAGATGGCCGCGGCGGTTCCGTTGGCGGTCAACGCGGATCCGGCGTTGAACCCGAACCAGCCGAACCACAGCAGCCCGACACCGAGCAGGACGAACGGCAGGTTGTGGGGCCGCATGGCGTCCTTCTTGAAGCCGATGCGGGGCCCCAGCACCAGCGCCAGGGCCAGGGCGGAGGATCCGGACACGATCTCGACGACCAGGCCGCCCGCGTAGTCGAGCACCCCCAGCTTCGCCAGCCAGCCGCCGGGTCCCCAGACCCAATGCGCGACAACCGAATACACGACGACCGTCCACACGGTGGCGAATGCCATCCAGGCCGCGAACCTGGCCCGGTCCGCGATCGCGCCGCTGACCAGGGCGGCCGTGATGATCGCGAACGCCAACTGGAACGTGGCGTACAGCAGTTCGGGAACCGCCCCGTGGACGGTTTCGGGACCGATGCCGAGCATCCCGAGATGTCCGAGGTTTCCGACGAGCCCGTACGCGCCGTCCTGGGAGAACGCGATGGTGTAGCCGATCAGCAGCCACGCCACCGTGACCAGCGGGATGGAAATGAAGCTCATCATGATCATGTTGAGCACCCCGGTGGTGCGGACCATGCCGCCGTAGAAGATCGCCAGGCCGGGGGTCATCAGCAGCACCAATGCGGTGCTGGCCAGCAGCCACGCCGTTGCGGCGGGGTCGATCGCATGCATTGTCGGGCTCCTTCGACACAATTCGGCCGGGATATTGCCATGCCGGCCGTGTCGGTAGGTTCGGTGGGTGGTCGCAGGGGAGCTGGTGGTGGATCCGGTCGCCGCGGCGCATCGGCTGCTCGGCGCCACCCTCACCGGCAGGGGCGTGCGGGCGGTCGTCGTCGAAGTCGAGGCCTACGGCGGGGTTCCCGACGGTCCCTGGCCCGACGCCGCGGCCCACTCGTACCGCGGCCTATCCGGCCGCAACGCCGTGATGTTCGGCCCGCCCGGGCGGCTCTACACCTACCGCAGCCACGGGATCCACGTCTGCGCCAACGTCTCGTGCGGGCCCGACGGGACCGCGGCCGCCGTCCTGCTGCGCGCCGCCGCCGTCGAGGACGGCTTCGACGTCGCGCGCGCCCGTCGCGGCGAGCTGGTCCGCACCGCCGCGCTGGCGCGGGGCCCGGGCAATCTGTGCTCGGCGTTGGGAATCACCATGGACGACAACGGGATTGACCTGTTCGATCCCGACGGCCCGGTGATCCTGGAACTGAACGCCCCGCTGACCGCGACGGCGGGCCCCCGCGTCGGCGTCAGCAAGGCCGCCGACCGACCCTGGCGGCTGTGGCTCGCCGGCCGCCCGGAGGTGTCGGCGTACCGGCGCAGCCCGCGGGCGCCGGCCCCGGGGACGAGCGACTAGTGGCGATCGCAAGCGCGGCGTAGCCGGGCGCGGCGGGTCGCCACCGTCGGACTAGGCAGCTGCGGGGGAGGCGACGCGAAACGCCGGGTCCAGGCGGCGCGCGAGCAAGACGAACGTCACGGCCAGCAGCGGCGCGATGGCGCTGTAGACCGCGGCGGGCGTGGCCATCACGGCGCTGTTCAGCAACTGCGGGCTCAGCGCGATGCCCATCGCCACGACGGCGTTGTGCATCCCGACCTCCAGGCTGACCGCGACCGCCTGCCGGGGGGCCAGGCGCATCAGGCGTGGCGCCAGGTACCCGACCGTCAGGCTCACCGCGCAGAAAACCACGACGGCCCCGGTCAGCAGGCCGATGTTGTGCCAGAGCGTCGTTCGTCCTCCGGCGATGGCCGCAACGATGGCCAGCACCAGCAGCGTGAGCGCCGCGATCCGGACCGGCTTCTGCATTCGCCGGGCCAACTCGGGGAAGCGATGCCGGATGGCGACCCCGATCGCGATGGGAACCAGCACCAGGCCGATCACCGCCAGGAACTTGTCCAGCTGCAGCGGCAGGAACCGCCCTTCACCGAGGAACCACGTCATCGCCACCGCCAGAATCGTGGGCAGGGCAACGATCGACAGCACCGCGTTGATTGCGGTCAGGGTGAGATTTAGTGCCAGGTCGCCGTTGAACAAATGGCTCAGGATGTTCGACATCGTCCCGCCGGGGGTCGCCGACATCAGCATGAGCCCGACCGCAAGGTGCGGTTCGAGGTGGAAGACCTCGGCGATCACCAGGCACAGCGTCGGCAGCAGCAGCGCCTGACAGATGAGCGCCACCGCGAGCGGTTTGCGCAGGCCCGCCGCCCGCTTGAAGTCATCGACGGTAAGCGTCAGCCCGAGGGCGAGCATGATGATCGCGACGACCAACGGCCAGTATCGGTTGTCCATGACGCTCCGCGTTGTTGGTGCGCGTACGGGGAAAGACGAGGGCGCGACGATGCGCCACGTAGTTAGCTTGCCTTATATCGCCACGCAGGGGCGAATCGAGCCCGTCACAGCGACTAAAGTCGTGCGCGATGTCTTCCGGGATCCTTGATGAGCTGGGGTGGCGCGGGCTGATCGCGCAGTCCACCGACCTCGACGCGCTGGCCGCCGAAGCCGAGCGCGGGCCGATGACGGTGTACGCCGGTTTCGACCCGACGGCGGCGAGCCTGCACGCCGGCCACCTGGTGCCGCTGCTGGCGCTGCGCCGGTTCCAGCGCGCCGGGCACCGGCCGATCGTGCTCGCCGGCGGCGCCACCGGCATGATCGGCGACCCGCGCGACGTCGGCGAGCGCAGCCTCAACGAGGCGGACACCGTCGCCGCGTGGACCGAGCGCATCCGCGGGCAGCTGGAACGCTTCGTCGACTTCGACGAATCGCCCACCGGCGCCGTCGTCGTCAACAACCTGGACTGGACGGGCCCGCTGTCGGCCATCGAGTTCCTGCGCGACATCGGCAAGCACTTTTCGGTGAACGTGATGCTCGACCGCGACACCATCCGGCGGCGCCTGGACGGAGAAGGGATCTCCTACACGGAGTTCAGCTACATGCTGTTGCAGGCCAACGACTATGTCGAGCTGCACCAGCGCCTCGGCTGCTCGCTGCAGATCGGCGGCTCGGATCAGTGGGGCAACATCATCGCGGGGGTGCGCCTGGTCCGCCAGAAGCTCGGCGCGACGGTGCACGCGCTGACGGTCCCGCTGGTGACCGCCGCCGACGGCACCAAGTTCGGCAAGTCCACCGGCGGCGGCAGCCTGTGGCTGGACCCCGAGATGACCAGCCCGTACGCCTGGTACCAGTACTTCATCAACACCGCCGACGCCGACGTGATCCGCTACCTGCGGTGGTTCACCTTCCTGTCCGCCGACGAGCTGGCCGAGCTGGAGCGAGCCACCGTCGAGCGTCCGCAGCAGCGCGCCGCCCAGCGGCGGCTGGCCCACGAGCTGACCGTCCTGGTGCACGGCGAGGCGGCCGCCGAGGCGGTCGAGCACGCCAGCCGCGCGCTGTTCGGGCAGGGCGAACTCGACCGGTTGGACGAGGCGACCCTGGCGGCGGCGCTGCGCGAGACGTCGGTCGCCGAGCTGAAGCCCGGCAGCCCCGACGGGATCGTCGACCTGCTTGTGGCCAGCGGCCTGTCGGCCAGCAAGGGCGCCGCGCGGCGCACGATCGGCGAGGGCGGCGTCTCGGTCAACAACGTCCGCGTCGACAGCGAGGAGTGGACGCCGCAGCCGTCGGACTTCCTGCACGGGCGGTGGCTGGTGCTGCGGCGCGGCAAGCGCAACGTCGCGGGCATCGAACGCGTCGCCTAAGTCGTTATCGTGTCGTGTCGCCGACGTGACCTCGGCTGACCAGGGTGGTCACGGTGACTAGCGCGACGGGGATGCTGCGGGTGATGGTGCTGAGCGCGGCCCTGGCCGGCCTAACCGCCGTACTGGCCGCACCCGTGCACGCCGACTGGATGGGCAACGCGTTCCTGCGGGCCCTCGCGAACGCTGGCGTCCCGGTGTCGCAGCCCGACAGCGCGACGGCGCTCGGGCGGTCGGTGTGCCCGATGCTGGTGGAACCCGGCGGGTCGTTCGACTCGGTGATCGCCACCGTGGCCGACGGCCACGGCATGTCGCACGACGCGGCGGGCGTGTTCACCATCGTCGCGATCGCGACCTATTGCCCGGCGGTGCTGGCGCCGCTGCTGAACGACCGCCCGCCGGCGTAGGCGGCCTCGCCCCGCCGCCGTGTGTACTGACGGTTTTCGGTGTGTAGTGGCGGCGGGATCTGGCCAGTTTCCCCGCCCTGGACACACATTCAAAGCCGTCACTGCACACTCAACGGAGGCCCCGGCGCCCGGCCAAAGCGGCCCCCTCTCCGCAGCGTGTGAATTCACGGCTTTCGGTGTGTAGTGGCGGCGGGATCTGGGCAGTTTTCCCGCCCTGGCCTCACACGCAAAGCCGTGACTGCACACTCAACGGAGCCCCCGGCGCCGCGTCCGTATCCTTTGCAGAGTGGTCGACGACAGGCAGGGGCACGGCGGTAGGCGGGGACCGCGCAAGGCA
>NZ_LZKR01000066.1 GCF_001672915.1 Mycobacterium sp. 1245805.9
GGTCGCGCACCTCCCGCAGCCCGGCCAGGTCGTCGGAGGACACGGGTTCCTCGAACCAGGTGACATCGTGCTCGGCCATGGCGTGCGCGACCAGGTGACGCCGGACGTCACCGCCGGCGAATACGGCTACGACCTCACGTATTTCCGCCGGATGCTGGCGGCCGACGCGGTCGACTGCCTGCAAATCGACGTCACCCGCTGCGGCGGCATCACCGACTTCCAGCGCGCCGCGGCCGTCGCCGCCGCCCACCACGTCGACGTGTCGGGACACTGCGCACCCAACCTGCACGCCCACGTCGCCGCCGCGACTCCCAACCTGCGGCACCTGGAGTACTTCCACGACCACCACCGCATCGAGCACACGCTGTTCGACGGCGCCCTGCCCCCCGACGGTGGGTTCCTGCGGCCGGATCAGCACCGACCCGGGCTGGGGCTGGAATTCAAGCACGCCGACGCCGAGCGGTACCGGATCAGCTGACCGGTTTGGGTGCGGCCGGGGTGCTTGAACGTGCCCGAAAACGGGCATTGATACGGCAAAACCGAAGCATTCCGGGAGAGACGCGATGGCTGTGAACTTCGAAGATGCAGCCGCGGGTGGCCCACGGGCGCGATCCGACGACGCCTGGCAGCCCGAGCTGGGCGCGCTCGACCTGGTGCTGGGCCTGGGCGAGCCGCAGCGCGTCGGCAGGTTCCGGTTCTTCCTGGACGGCCAGCGCTGGGAATGGTCGGACGCCGTCGCACGCATGCACGGCTACGAGCCTGGACAGGTCGAGCCCACCACCGAACTCCTGCTGCGGCACAAGCACCCCGACGACCGCGAGCGCGTCGCCGACGTCTTGGACCGCGTGGTCAACGGCAAGCCGTTCAGCAGCAGGCACCGCATCATCGACGCCGCCGGACACACCCACTGCGTCGTCGTCGCGGGCGACCGCATGCTCGACGACACCGGCGAACTGATCGGCACGTCCGGGTTCTACGTCGACGTCACCGACTCGCTGCACTCCGACATCACCCACGTCCTCGAGGCGGTGGCCGACGCCCGCGCCCGGATCGAGCAGGCCAAGGGCGTGCTGATGAGCGCCTACGGCATCTCCGCGGACCGCGCCTTCGAGATCCTGGCCTGGCGGTCCCAGGAAACCAACCTCAAGGTCCGCGACCTCGCCGCCCGCTTCCTGGAGGCCGTCGCCGGCAAGGCGTCGCCCGACACGCGGACCCACATCGATCACGCGCTGCTGACCCTCGAATAATTGCCCGGTGGCGCACCTACTGGGAGCCGAGGGCATACGTCTGGAATATCCGACTCAGGTCGTGTTCGAGTCGGTGACGCTGGGGGTCAACGACGGCGCGCGCATCGGCATCGTCGGGCGAAACGGCGACGGCAAGTCCAGTCTGCTCGGCCTGCTGACCGGCCGGCTGCGGCCCGATGCCGGGCGGGTGACCCGCCGCAGCGGGCTGCGGGTCGGCGAGCTGAGCCAGGCCGACACCCTCGACCCGGACCACACCGTCGGCTGGACGCTGGTCGGCGACCAACCAGAGCATCAGTGGGCCGGCGACGCCCGGGTGCGCGACGTGGTCGGCGGGCTGGTGTCCGACATCGCCTGGGATGCAACGGTTTCCACTCTCAGCGGCGGGCAGCGCCGGCGAGTGCAGCTGGCGCGGTTGCTGATCGGTGAATGGGACGTGATTGCCCTGGACGAGCCCACCAACCACCTGGACATTGAGGGCATCACCTGGCTGGCCGCCCATCTGCGGGAGCGCTGGGCGCGCAACACCGGCGGGCTGCTGGTGGTGACGCACGACCGGTGGTTCCTCGACGAGGTCGCCAGCGCGACGTGGGAGGTGCACGACGGGATCGTCGAGCCGTTCGAGGGCGGCTACGCGGCCTACGTGCTGCAGCGCGTCGAACGCGACCGGCTGGCCGCGGCCGCCGAGGCCAAGCGGCAGAACCTGATGCGCAAGGAGCTGGCCTGGCTGCGGCGGGGCCCGCCGGCGCGGACGAGCAAGCCCAAGTTCCGGATCGAGGCCGCCAACCAGCTGATCGCCGACGTGCCGCCGCTGCGCAACACCGTCGAGCTGGCCAAGCTGGCGACCGCGCGGCTGGGCAAGGTCGTCGTCGACCTGCTCGACGTGTCGGTCTCCTATGCGGGCCGACCGGTGCTGCGCGACGTCGAATGGCGCATCGCGCCCGGCGAACGCACCGGCATCGTCGGGGCCAACGGCGCCGGCAAGTCGACGCTGCTGGGATTGATCGCCGGCGCGGTGTCGCCGGACAGCGGGCGGGTCAAGCGCGGCAAGACCGTGCGGCTCGCGGTGCTGGATCAGCGCGGTGAGGAGCTGGACTCGCTGGCCGGCGACCGGATCGCCGCCGTGCTGGGCCGGCTGCGCGGCGGCTACGAGGTGGAGGGCAGGGAGGTCACCCCCGCCCAGCTGCTGGAGCGGCTCGGCTTCGGCAAGGGCCAGCTGTCCGCGCGGGTCGGCGACCTGTCCGGCGGCCAGCGCCGCCGGCTGCAGCTGATGCTCACGCTGCTGTCCGAACCGAACGTGCTGCTGCTCGACGAGCCCACCAACGACGTCGACACCGACATGCTGACCGCCGTCGAGGACCTGCTCGACTCGTGGCCGGGCACCCTGATCGTGGTGTCGCACGACCGCTACCTGCTCGAGCGGGTCACCGATCAGCAGTACGCGATCCTCGACGGCCGGCTGCGGCACCTGCCCGGCGGCATCGACGAGTATCTGCGGCTGGCCGCGCGCCGGCCCGTCGCCGCGTCGAGCGAGGCTGCGCCGGCGGCTGTTTCGGGGATGTCGGGCGCGGAGCGCCGCACCGCGGAGAAGGAGCTGGCCGCGGTCGACCGCCAGCTGGCGCGGCTCGCCGAGCGGATCGCGGCCAAGCATCACGAACTCGCCGAGCACGACCAGTCCGATCATGTCGGCCTGGCGCGGCTGACGGGCGAGTTGCGCGGCCTGGAGGGCGAGGTCGCGGCGACGGAGAGCCGCTGGCTCGAGCTATCCGAGCTGCTCGAATAATCGAGTCATGGTCACAGTCATGCGCGAGACGTATCGGCCGGTGCGCTACCCACCCGGCGAGGCGCTGCTGGCGCTGTACCGGTGGCGGGGCCCGGTCCTCAATTCCGGCGTCGGCCGGCACGGCTACACCTACCTGCTGGGCGCCGAGGCAAACAAGTTCGTGTTTGCCAACGCGGACGCGTTCAGCTGGCGGGAGACGTTCGAGAACCTGGCCATCGTCGACGGGCCCACCGCGCTGATCGTCAGCGACGGCGACGACCACCGGCGCCGGCGCAGCGTCGTCGCGCCGGGGCTGCGCCACCGACAGATCCAGGATTACGTGCAGACCATGGTCGCCAATGTCGACGCCGTCATCGACGAATGGCGGCCCGGGCAGCGGCTGGACATCTACCGCCAGTGCCGCGCCGCGGTGCGGCGCAGCACCGCCGAAAGCCTCTTCGGCCAGCGCATGGCCGTCCACTCCGATTTCCTCGGCGAACAACTGCAGCCCCTGCTGGACCTGACCCACATGCTGCCGCAGGCGGTGGCTTTGCAGCGGCGGGTCCGGGCGCCGTCGTGGCGACGGGCGGAGGCGGCGCGAAAACGCATCGACGACCTGGTCGACGCCCAGATCGCCGGCGCCCGCGCGGAGCCCAGGCCCGACGACCACATGCTGACGATGCTCATCAACGGTCGCGGCGACGAGGATTACGCGTTGAGCGACAACGAGATTCGCGACGCGGTGATTTCGCTGATCACCGCCGGCTACGAGACCACCAGCGGCGCGCTGGCCTGGGCCATCTATTCGCTGCTGTCGCTGCCGGGCGCGTGGGATGCCGCCGTCGACGAAGTGCGCCGGGTGCTCGGCGCCCGGCCGCCCGCCGCCGGCGACCTCGACGCGCTGGTCTACCTCAACGGAGTCGTGCACGAGACGCTGCGGCTGTACCCGCCCGGCGTCATCTCGGCGCGCAAGGTGATGCGCGACCTCACGTTCGACGGGCACCGCATCCCGGCGGGCCGGCTGCTGATCTTCAGCCCGTACGTCACGCACCGCCTGCCCGAGCTGTGGCCGCAGCCAACGGAATTCCGGCCGTCGCGCTGGGACGCCGGCGCACCGGGCTACCGCAAGCCCGCTCCCCACGAATTCATTCCGTTCAGCGGGGGCCTGCACCGGTGCATCGGCGCGGTCATGGCCACCACCGAGATGACCGTCATGCTGGCCCGGCTGGTGGCCCGGACCACGCTGCGGCTGCCCGCACAGCGCATCCGCGCGCACAACCTCGCGGCGCTGTCGCCCAAGCCGGGACTGACGGTCGAACTGGTTCGATCAGTGCCAGCGCAGTAGCACCAGTTCCGAGCAGAAGCCGGGACCCATCGCGAGCATCAGCCCGGGACTACCGCTGGGCGGCGGCTTGGCGATGGTGTCGCGCAAGATGTGCAGCACCGAGGCCGACGAGAGGTTGGCGATTTCGCCGAGCGAGCGCCACGTCAGCTCGAGCGCGTCGGGGCCGAGTTCCAGGGCACTGGTGATGGCGTCGATGACCTTGGGGCCACCCGGATGGCTGACCCAGGCGCCGATGTCGTCCCCGGTGAGCCCGTGTGTGGCGAGGAAGCCGTTGACGTCGTCGGCCAGGTAGCGGTCGATCAACGTCGTCAGGTCCGGCGACAGCACCAGCTGCAGCCCCGAGGAGCTGACGTTCCAGCCCATGATCTGCAGTGAGTCAGGATAGAGGCGGCTGCGCGAATCGAGGATGTCGGGCCCGCTCGCGCGAACCTGGTCGGCGCGACGGTCGCCGACCGCCACCACCGCGGCCGCGCCGTCACCGAACAGCGCGCTGCCCACCAGCCCGGACACCGTCGGTTTGACGGCCGGGTAGGTGAGCGAGCACAGCTCGACCGCGACCAGAACCGCGACGCCGTCGGGCGCGCCGCGCAGGTAGTCGTTGAGCCGGGCCACCCCCGCGGCGCCGGCGACGCAACCCAATCCGAACAGCGGCACCCGGCGCACGTCGGGGCGCAGGCCGAGCCGCCCGGCGATGCGGGCATCCAACGACGGCACCGCGATGCCGGTGACCGTGGTGGTCGCGATCATGTCGATGGCTTTCGGCTCCAGCCCGGCCTCGTCGAGCGCGCCCGACAGCGCCTCGCAACCAAGGTCGACGGCGGCGTCGATGAAGATCGCGTTGGCCTCCCCGAAGTCGGTCAGCGTCGGGTAGCGCTCCAACGGCAGGACGAAGTGGCGGCTGTTCACCCTCGCGGCGGCGTGCAGGCGCCGCACGATCTCCTCGTGTTCCTTCAGACCCGGAAACTCGACGAATTGGTCGGTGATCTCGTTCTGGCTATACCGATGCGGTGGCAGCGCACCGACCACGCCCGCAATAACGCTCATGCCCCACCCTTCGTCATGGCCGGTTGAAAGCGACCACTTTCACCCGGGGCTGAGAACCGCGCTTTAACGTGGAAAGTCTAAGAGCTTTAACGCCGTATCGCAAAGAAGTTGATATTCAACGTATGTCAAATTACTTCGGGCGACGGGTCACGTAATCGGTTCCGCCAGAAATGGATTCAACCTTCAGGCTTCGTTGTCTTTGTTTGCGTCGAGCGCCAGCGCAATTAGCGCGTCGGGGCTTAAGGAGTCGATGGCGTCCTCGGTGACCGTCGAATCGCCGAGCGACTTTTCCGGGTCGCCGGCCAACGCCAATAGTTTGTCGAGCAATCCGGTTCTGCGAAGTTCCTGAAGCGGAATCTTTCTCAGCACCGACCAGACCTTTTCCTCGTCGGATTCTTCGGACTCTCCGCGCAGCAGTTGTCGATCCAAATGATCGGCCAACGCCGCGGGGTTGGGATAGTCGAAGATGAGCGTGCGCGACAAGGCCAGCCCGGTATCGGCTTTGAGCCGGTTGCGCAGTTCCACCCCGGTCAGGGAGTCGAACCCGAGATCCTGAAACGCGCGGTCCGGATCAACGGCGCGGCTGTCCGAATGTCCCAACACCGCTGCCGCGTGGGCGCCCACCAGCTCGATCAGGCGCCGACGACGCTCGCGGGGCGGCAGTTGGCGCAGGCGCTCGGCCGACTCGTGCGGGACGGCCGGTACAGGCACATCGGTGCCGGCGCCCAGCCAAAACCTCTGGCGCACAAACCCATACGTCGGTAACTCGACCCGCCGGCCGGGCCGCAGGACCGCGCTCCAGTCGACCGGCACGCCGATGGTGAACAACCGGCCGGCCGCCGTGAGGAGCGACTCCACCTCCGGGCGATCCCTGGCCAGCGTGATCGTCGCGACGGGATGCTCGGTCGCCAGGGATTGCTCCGCTGCGGCGCTGAGCCCGCCGCCGGGACCGACTTCGACGAACACGCCGGCCCCGGAAGCCTCGGCGGCGCGCACCCCGTCGGCGAAGCGCACCGGACGGCGCACATGCTCGGCCCAGTAGCGCGCGGACCCGTAGCCGGGCGTCGCGAGCTGACCGGACACGTTGGACACCAACGATATTCGCGGCTCATTCGGCGAGATGCCGGACACCGCCGCCTCGAAGGTTTCGACCATGGGTTCCATGAGCGGCGAGTGGAACGCGTGCGAGACCGCGAGCCGATGGAAGCGCCTGCCCCGATCCGCCAGGGTTTGGGTGATGGCGCCGACGGCAGCTTCCGCGCCGGAGATCACCACCGCTTCGGGTCCGTTGATCGCAGCGATTGCCACCCCGCCGGTCAGCAGCTCCGTCACCTCGGCCTCGCCCGCGGCGACCGCAACCATTGCGCCGCCCGCGGGCAGCCCGGCCATCAATCGGCCGCGCGCGGCGACCACCTTGGCCGCATCGGAGAGCGACAAGACGCCCGCGACATGGGCGGCGGTGATCTCGCCCACCGAATGTCCCATCACCACATCCGGGACCACACCCCAGTGCCGCAGCAGCGCCGCCAGCGCCGTCTGGACGGCGAACAGCGCCTGCTGCGCAAACTCGGTGTTATCCAACGGCTTTGGGTCGCTCCCCCACATCACGTCGCGAAGCCGGTCATCCAGCGCGGCGGCGGCCTCGTCGAAAGCCTCCGCGAATACCGGGAACCGGCCGTAGAGCTGGGCCCCCATCCCCAGCGACTGCGCGCCCTGGCCGGGAAAGACAAACACCGTCGTGCCCGGGGCGTCCGCCCGGCCGACGATGGCGTTGGGGTGCGGCTCGCCGTGAGCCAGTCCGGCGAGCGCCTCGGTCAGGGTCTCGCGATCCGCGCCCACCAGCGCCGCGCGATGCTCGAAGACCGAGCGCGTCGTCGCCAACGACCACGCCACGTCGTTCGCGTCCAGGCCCGGGTCACCGGCCACCCGGGCATGCAGCCGCGCAGCCTGATTCGCCAACGCGCGCTCCGAGCGGCCGGACAGCACCCAGCCAGTCGGCCCGCTTTCCCGTTCGGTGACCGGCGTTTCCGGGCGCGCGGGCGCCTGCTCGACGATCACGTGCGCGTTGGTGCCGCCCATGCCGAACGACGACACCCCCGCCCGCCGCGGACCCTCCCCCGCCGGCCAGGGCATCAGCGCGGTGTTGACGCGCAGCCCGAGGCCGTCCAGATCGGTCGCCGGGGCGGCATGGTTGAGGCTCGCGGGAATGGCGGCATTTTCGATTGCCAGTACGGCCTTGAGCAAACCTGCGACGCCGGCCGCGCCGCCCGCGTGACCGATGTTGGTCTTCACCGAACCCACGGTCAGCGGGCGCTGTCGGAGCCTACCGATCGCCTCCCCCAGCGCGTTCGCCTCCACCGGGTCGCCGATCTGCGTGCCGGTGCCGTGTGCCTCGACATACTCCAACTCGCCCGGTTCGAGGGCCGCATCGCCCAGGGCACGGCGGATGACGTCGGCCTGCCCCTCAACCGACGGCGCTGTCTGTCCGGCGGCGGTGTGCCCGGCGTTGCCGACCGCGCTGCCGCGGATGACCGCCCGGATGCGGTCCCCGTCCTCGATGGCGGCGCGCAACGGCTTCAGCAACACCAGGCCGGCGCCCTCGCTGCGCACGTAACCGTCGGCGCGGGCGTCGAACGCATAGGTGTGCCCCGATGCCGACAGGGCACCGAATTCCCTTTCCAGCAGGGACGTCTCGCTCGCCAGGTTCAGGTGGACACCGCCCGCGATGGCCAGCTTCGATGCGCCCGAGCGCAGGCTTTCGGTCGCGGCGTGGACGGCCACCAGCGACGACGACTGGCCGGAATCGATCGTCATGCTCGGGCCGTTCAGGCCCAAGGCGTAGGAAATCCTGTTCGCGATCATCGCCCGGCTGATTCCGGCGAAGGAGTGGTGGTCGACGTGTTCCGCGGAGTCGAGCGTCAGCACCGCATAGTCGTCGCTCATCGCGCCGAGGTAGACGGCGACCTGTTCTCCGCGCAGGCTTTCCGGCACCAGGAACGCGTCCTCGAGGACCTCCCAGGCAAGCTCCAGCGCCAGCCGCTGGCGGGGATCCATCGCGCCGGCCTCGCGCGGCGACACGTTGAAGAAGTCCGCGTCGAACTCGGCGACGTTGTCCAGCAGCCCCTCTCGGCGGGTTTGCCCCTCGGCGACGCGGGTGACCTCCAGTCCGTCGCGAAGCACACCCCAGAGTTCGGCGGGGTTGGCGGCGGCCGGGAACCTGCAGGCGATCCCGATGATCGCTACGTCTGCCGCGCGCACGGTCAGGGGCCGGATTCTTCGTCGAGGATGGCGAACAGCTGGCTCTCGGTGGCTGTTGTGATGTCGTCGTCGAAAAGCTCGTCGTGGGCGGCGGGGTCGGATTGAGCGGTGCTCAGGGTCAGCAGCATCTCGATGCGCGCGGTCATGCGCTTCTTGTCGTCGGGGTGCAAGCCGGGTTGATCGATGAGCGTCTGGAGTTCCCGGACGACGTCGTTGAAACGGGCCATCGGGTCGGGTTTTTCGGCGCTCGGGCCGGCGGCGAGCTGGACCTGCAGATGCTCGGCCAGCGCGGCGGGCGTCGGGTAATCGAAGATCAGGGTCGGCGAAAGCGTAAGCCCGGTGGCATTTTTCAGCCGGTTGCGCAGTTCGACGGCGGTGAGCGAATCGAAGCCGAGATCTTGGAAGGGTTGTTGGGCCTCGACGTCCGCGCTGCTGTGACCGAGCACCGTGGCGGCGTTGCCGCACACCAGATCCACCAGTTCGCGGTGGCGTTGCTCGGGGGTCAGGCCGGCCAGCCGAGCCCGCAGGCCCGTCGAGGCCATCGCGATCTCGACGTGGTCGACGACGCGTCGGGCGGGGCGGTTGGCCAACCCGCTCAGCAGCCGAGGCAGCGCCGCGCTGTTGCGGGCGAGCGCGTCCCGGTCGAGGCGGGTGGCCACGACGACGGGGTGTTCGCTCAGCAGCGCGGTGTCGAAGAGATCGAGCGCCTGCTCGCCGGACAACGGGGCCAGCCCGACCCGGCTGATCCGGGCCTTGTCGCGATCGGCGAGGTGCTGCGTCATACCGGAGTCTTGTTCCCATAGCCCCCAGGCGACCGACACTGCGGGAAGCCCGCTGGCCTGCCGGTGCACCGCCAGCGCGTCGAGGAAGCTGTTGGCCGCCGCGTAATTGCCCTGACCGGGTGCGCCCACGACCCCGGCCATCGATGAGAACACCACGAACGCGGCGAGGTTCAGGTCCCGGGTCAGCTCGTGCAGGTTCCAGGCGGCGTCGGCTTTGGCCCGCAACACCGTGTCGAGGCGCTCGGGCGTCAATGAGGCGATCACCGCGTCGTCGAGCACGCCGGCGGCGTGGATCACCGCGCTCAACGGATGCTGTTCGGGCAGCCCGGCCAGCCAGTCCGCGGCCGCCGCGCGGTCGCTCATGTCGCAGGCCACCACGTGGACCGTGGCACCCGCCCGCGTCAGGTCGGCCACGAGTTCGTCGGCACCGTCGGCGCTTTGGCCGCGCCGGCTGGCCAAGACGACGTGACGGACGCCGTACCGGCTGACCACGTGACGAGCCACCAGGCCGCCGACCATGCCGGTGCCGCCGGTGATCAATACCGTGCCGCCGGCCAGCCCGACGCCGGGCCGGTTCGGCAGCGTCAGAACCACTTTGCCGATGTGGCGGGCCTGGCTGACGAACCGGTACGCCTCGACGGCGCGGCGCACGTCCCAGGCCCGCAATGGCAGTCGCCGCAGGGCGCCGGCCTCGAACAGCCCGACCAGCTCGACCAACATTTCCTGGATGTCCTGGGGCCCGGCCTCCATCAGGTCGAACGCCCGATACTCGACACCGGGATGGGTCGCGGCGATCGCCTGCGGGTCACGCAGATCGGTCTTGCCCATCTCGATGAAGCGCCCGCCCGACGCGAGCAACCGCAGCGACGCGTCGGTGAACTCGCCGGCCAGCGAGTTGAGCACCACGTCCACGCCGGCCCCGTCCGTGGCCGCCAGGAACTTCTGCTCGAATTCCAGGGAACGCGAGTCGCCGATATGGTCTTCGGCAAAGCCCATGGCGCGCAGCGTCTCCCACTTGCCGCGACTCGCGGTGACGAACACTTCCGCGCCCCAGTGCCGGGCCAGCTGGACGGCCGCCATGCCGACCCCGCCGGCGGCGGCGTGCACCAGAACCCGCTGCCCGGCGCGCAGCCCGGCCAGCACCGACAACCCGTACCACGCCGTCAAGAACACCACCGGCACACCCGCGGCGTCGGTCAACGACCAGCCCTGCGGCACCCGCACCACGTACCGCTGATCGACGACCGCCTCGGAACCAGCCAAGCCCAGGATCCCCATCACCGGGTCACCGACGGCCAGGCCGGTCACCTCCGGGCCCACCTCGACGACGACGCCGGCGCCCTCGGCGCCCAACTGCGCCGCACCCGGGTACATCCCGAGTGCCACCAGCACATCCCGGAAGTTCACGCCGACCGCGGCCACCGCCACCCGCACCTGACCGGCGGCCACTTCCGCCCGGGGGCACGGCTCGGCCACCAAGTCTTCCAGCGTCCCGCCGCTCCCGGCGGCCAGCCGCCAGCCGCCCGCCGGCAGCTCCAGCGCCGGGCCCGACTCCACGGGCGTCAGCCGTGCCTTGTAGGCCACGCCCTTGCGGACCACCAATTGCGGTTCACCACAACCGATTACCGACTCGACGTCGAGCGACCCGTCGGAATCGACCAAAACCACCCGCCCCGGATGCTCGGCCTGCGCCGAACGCACCAGCCCCCATACCGCCGCGCCGGCCAGATCCGTGACGTCCTCGCCGGCCAGCCCCACCGCGCCGCGGGTCAGCACCACCAAAGGCCCGCTTCGATCGGCGGCCAGGGACGACTGCAACACCTCCAGCGCCTCGGCGGTGGCCGCGTGCACCGACTCCACCGCACCCCCGGTGCCGGCGGCGTACTCCCACACCTCCGCGCGCTCGCCCGCCGCATCGTCGTTCGGCGAAACCGGAGACCAGCTGACCTCGAGCAGCCCGCCGCCGGGACGGCCCGCCGCCGCCAGCTGCTCGGACGACACCGGGCGAACCACCAACTCGCGCACCGACAACACGGGCAGCCCCGCCGCGTCGGCGATCTCCAGCGACATCGCCCCCGACCCCGCCGGGGCTATCCGGACCCGCACGTGCGTCGCGCCCGCGGCGTGCAACGTCACGCCCTGCCAGGAGAAGGGCAGCAGAATCTGATCCTGCTCGCTGCCCACCCCCAGGGCGTGCAGGCTCGCGTCGAGCAACATCGGGTGAATCCCGAACCCGCCCAACGCCACCCCGGCGTCCTGCGGGACGGCGGCTTCGGCGAAGATGTCCGTCCCGCGCCGCCACACGCTCCGTAGCCCCCGGAACGCCGGGCCGTAGCCGTAGCCGCGGCCGGCCATGCGCTCGTAGGCGCCGCTGACGTCGACGGCGACCGCTCCCACCGGCGGCCATGCCGAGGAATCCGCGATCGGATGTACCGGGCTTGTCGTCAACATCCCCTCGGCGTGCAGCACCCAGCCCGAATCCGACTGCACGCCTGAGGAATACACGGACAAGGTCCGAGCGCCCACCTCGTTGGCGACACCCACCAGCACCTGCACCTGGACTCCGCCGGTTGCCGGCAGCACCAGCGGCGCCGACAGCGTGAGCTCTTCGATTGCCGAACAGCCGACCTCGTCGCCGGCACGCAGCGCCAACTCGACAAAGCCGGCCCCGGGAAACAGCACCACCCCGCCGACCACGTGATCGGCCAGCCATGGTTGCGCCGCGAGCGACAACCGGCCCGCCAACACCACCTCGCCCGAATCGGGCCGATCCACGACCGCACCCAGCAGGGGATGGTCGGTCCCGGCCAGGCCCAGCCCGTCGACGTCGCGCGACCCCACCATCTCCGCCGACAGCCAAAACCTGCGGCGCTGGAAGGGATACGTGGGCAGCTCGACGCGTTGGGGGTCGAGGCCGGCGAACGTCGCGGCCCAGTCCACGCGCACCCCGGCGGTGAACAGGCGCGCGGCCGCGGTGAGGAGCGACTCGACCTCGGCCCGGTCCTTGGCGACGGACACCACCGCGTCGGTGGTCGACGACTGCGCCACCGCGGCCGTCAGCGCCTTGCCGGGCCCCACCTCGACGAACACCCCTGCCCCCAGCGTCTCGGCCTGTTGGACGC
>NZ_LZKR01000067.1 GCF_001672915.1 Mycobacterium sp. 1245805.9
TCCCTGATGCCCGCGCCCGGGCCCCGATGCCGGTGCCGGCGGCCCCGGCGCCCGCGCCCGCGCCGCCCCCGGCCGTCGCGCCCATCCCGGTGCCGATCCCGCTGCCCATACCGGGCATCGGCGGTCCGCCGGGAGGCGTGTTCGGCCCGCCCGGCGGCGCATACGGGCCGCACGGCGGCGGCGAAGGCCCGCGCGGCGGTGGCGGCTTCCCCGGGTTCCCCGGCGGTGGCGGCGGCCACGGCGGCAACACGAGGGGCATCTCCGGAAACGGCGGTGACGGCGGCGCCGGCGGTACCGGCATCACGGGCCACGGGGGCGCCGGGGGCGACGCCGGCAACTCCGGCCCCGTGCAGGGCACCGCCGGACGCGGCGGGAACGGCGGCATCGGGGGCGGCGGCGCCGGCGGCACCGGCGGGACCGGCGCGTCCGGTGGGGCCGGTGGCACCGGCGGGCAGGCCGTCACGAACGGGTTCGGCAACGCCGACGGCGGTCGTGGTGGCGACGGCGGCGCGGCGACTAGCGGCGTCGGTGGCACCGGCGGGGACGGCGGGCTTGCGGCGATCGCGTCCACCTTCTCAGCGGCGACGGCCACCGGCGGCGACGGTGGGAACGGCGGGACCGGCACCCCCGGCGGTGCTGGTGGGGACGGCGGAACGGCCTCCACCCAGGGAATCGGGGCCGTCCAACAGGGCGCGCAGGGCAGCCACGGCTAATGGCGACATCGGCGGGCCTAACCGGTCGTCCGTTCGCCCGGTCGGCGCTTGGGGAGCCGGTTTCTATTCAACACGCGTATACCGACGGGTATGGTCTGACTTCGTGATCGAGCTAGACGGCGTAGCAAAGTCTTTCGGCGGGAAAATACACGCACTGCAGGACGTGAGTTTCTTCGTTCCGACGGGGTCGGTGTGCGCTCTGCTCGGTCACAACGGCGCCGGCAAGTCGACCGCGATCAAGATCCTCTCCACGTTGCTGCGCCCCACGTCTGGCCGCGCGATCGTGGCCGGGCACGACGTCGTCGAGGAGCCGGCCCAGGTGCGGGCGAGCATCGGGAGCATCGGGCAGCTGGCCGCGCTCGATTTCGAGCTCACCGGCCGGGAGAACCTGGTCCTGTTCGGCCGGCTGCGGGGGATGCGGCGCAAAGAGGCGCGGCTGCGGGCCGACGCATTGATCAATGAGTTCGATATGGCGCACGCCGCGGACCGGCCGGTGCACACCTATTCGGGTGGCATGGTGCGCCGCATCGACATCGCCGCCGGCCTGATGGTTCCGCCGGAAGTGCTTTTCCTCGACGAGCCGACCACCGGGCTGGACCCGCGCAGTCGCCGCGATGTGTGGAACCTGGTGTCGTCCTTGTCGGCGCAGGGCGTCACGATCCTGCTGACGACCCAATACCTCGAAGAAGCCGACGTGCTCAGCGATTCGATCGTCGTCTTGAACAAGGGTTGTGTCGTCGCCGACGGGACCGCCGAGGACCTCAAGCGCCGGGTGGGGTTGGGCTATTGCACGGTGAGCCCGGTGAATCCGGCCGACCTCGCCAAGATCCTGGAAGCGGTCGCCGACCTCGAGGGCGCCGAAGCCGACTACGAGGCGAACACCGTCTCGGTGCTCTCGCCCGATGGCGTCGCGACGCTCGGCGAGGTGTTTCGCCGGGTGGACCGGCTCGGCGTTGAGCTACTCGACATCGCGCTGCGCAAGCCGTCGTTGGACGAGGCCTTCCTGCACCTCACCGCGAAAGTCACCACGTGACCGCGCTCGCCGCTCTCACCGAGCGTGCCGTGCAGAACGCGATGCGCAACGATCTGATCTTCGCGGCGGTGTCGCCCGCCCTGAACTTCGTCGTGTTCAACTTCATGCTGGGCAACGTGATCGACACCGGCGGCATGGGCTACCCCCAATACGTCCTGCCGGTCGTCGTCATCCAGGTGATCTTTCTCGGCGCGCTGACGACCATCGACCGTGCCGCCCAGGACGAGCGCAGCGACTTCGCGGATCGGCTCCGCACGCTTCCCATCTCCACGGTCACACCGCTGATGGCTCGCATGTCCTACTGCCTGTTCCGCGGCGCCGTCGGCCTGCTCGCCGCGATCGCCATCGGGTACGCGTTCGGCTTCCGGATGTTCGGCGGCTTGGTCTATGCGGTCGCCTTCGCCGTCCTCGTCCTGGTGTTGACGCTCGCGCTGTCGCTCGCCGCCGACGCGGCCGGGGTTCTTTCCGTGGCCTCGCAAGGCAAATTCGCGAGCAGCGGGGTGCTGGACCAGTTGCTCCTGGTTCCGCAGATGCTGCTGGTCATGCTGTCCACCGGGATGGCGCCGGCCGACTCGTTCCCCGACTGGCTGCATCCGTTCGTCCGCAACCAGCCGGTTTCGCAGGTGACGCAGACCCTGCGTGGGTTCACCACCGGCCATGTCGTGGCGAGCAATTTGGCGACCAGCCTGGCCTGGTGCGTTGGCCTGCTGGTGGTGTTCGGCGCCATCGCGGTGCGGGTGCAGGGCCGGCCGCAATGAGCACGCACGCACCGCCGCGCACTTCCCTGGGCAGCGAAACCCTGCTGTTCGCAAGCCATCTGCTCACCCGGTGGCGGCGCCAGCCGATGGTGCTGATCCAGGCCCTGGTGTTCCCGACGTTTCTGCTGATCGCCTACAAGCTGTTGGTAGGCAAGTCGATCATCCGGATCACCGGCACGGAAAGCCTCTACGGACTGGTGCCGATGTGTGCCGTCGCCGGCGCGATGTTCGGCGCGCTCGCGACGGGCCGCCGCATGTGGATCGACCGCGACAGCGGCCTGATCGGCCGGCTGTGGGTGTTTCCCGTACACCGGGCCAGCGCGCTGACCGGCAGGCTGCTCGCCGAGGCCGCGCGCACGCTGGTCAGTGCCTCGCTGATCACGGCGGTCGGTGTCGGGCTGGGCCTTCGCTTCAAGAGTTGGCTCGCTGTCGTCCCGTTCGTCCTGGTGCCGGCACTGGTGGTGGTCGTCTTCTCGATGGCGGTGATCGCGATCGCGGTGCGGGCCAGGACCGGTTCCGCGCTCATGTGGCTGGGGGTGCCGGCCACCGGTGCGGTGTTCGCCAGCTCCGGTGTCGTACCCACCCAAACGCTGCCCTCGTGGGTGCGGCTGGAGATCCGGCTGCAGCCGATGTGGGCGACGATCGAGTCGATGCGGGGGCTTGCCCAAGGCGGTCCCGTGCTGTGGCCGCTCCTGGTGACCCTGGTGTGGTGCCTCGGTCTGGCGGCGGTGCTCGGGCCGCTGGCCGTCCGCGGTTATCGCGCCGCCGCCGAATCCGGACACTGACGCAACGAAAGGTCAAGACTCGCAATGAAATTCGCGCTGGCGTGCTACGGGGCGCGGGGCGATGTCGAGCCCTCCGTCGTGGTGGGCCGTGAGCTGGTGCGCCGGGGGCACGACGTGCGCATGGCGGTTCCGCCCAACCTCGTCGGCTTCGCCGAGGGGGCCGGCGTCGCGGCCGTCGGCTACGGTCTCGACTCCCGGATCATCATGGACGTGCAGCGCGACTACTGGACGCTGCTGTTTCGCAAGCCCTGGCGGACGCAGGAGCTGGACAGGCTGGGCCGCGAAATCTCGGAGATCGTGGCCCGGTGCTGGACGGAGGACGCCTTCGACACGCTGAAGTCGCTGGGGGACGGCGCCGACCTGATCGTCTCCGGCTACGGTTTCGAGCAGTTCCCCTTCAATGTCGCTGAGTACTACGACATTCCGTTCGCCATGCTGCATTGGTTCCCGATCCGGGCCAATGGGAAAGTCATGCCACTGCTGCCGGCACGGTTGGGCCGCGCCGCGATGCGCGGGTACGAGCGGCTGACGTGGGGCGGTCCGGCGAAGAAAGCAGAGGACGCGCAACGGCGGCTACTCGGTCTGCCCGCCGCGACGCGCCCGTGGCCGCGCCGGATCGAAGAGCGCGGGTCCCTTGAAATCCAGGGCTATGACCGGCTTTTCGTCCCGGGGCTGGAGGCCGAGTGGGCGCAATGGAATGGCAAACGCCCCCTCGTCGGCACGCTGACGCTGGGGTTCCCCCAGGACGCCGACGACGAGGTCTTGTCCTGGATCGCGGCCGGGACACCCCCGATTTGCTTCGCCTTCGGCAGCCTCGCGGTCGAGTCCGCGTCCTCCGTGCTGGCCATGATCGCCGCGGCGTGCGCCCGGCTGGGCGAGCGGGCGCTGGTCTGCGCCGGCGTCAGCGACTTCACCGACATCCACGAGTTCGACCACGTCAAGGTGGTGGGCGCGGTGAATTACGAAGCGATTTTTCCCGCCTGCCGCGCGGTCGTGCATCACGGCGGCGCCGCCACCACGGCCACGTGCCTGCGCTCCGGGGTCCCACAGGTGGTCCTCTGGACGTTCTACGACCAGCCGTTGGAGGGGGCGGCGCTGAAACGCTTGGGGGTGGGCACTTCCCGGCGCCTTTCGACCACCACCGAGGACTCGCTGGTCAAGGACCTGCACCGGATCCTCGCCCCGGAATACCTCAGCCGCGCCCGCGAACTCGCCCCGCGGATGACCAAGCCCGCCGAGAGCGTCGCGGCCGCCACCGATCTGGTCGAGAATTTCGCCCGCCTGCAGCGCGTGGGGTGATCAAACACATGCGGGCGCAAGGAATTCCAATGCAGGCACCGGTCTTGCACGGACGGTGCGGAAGGCACGGTCCCAGCGGTGATTGAGGCTTCCGTCCAGGCTCTGCTGCGGGAACGCGCTGGTTCGCGGCCCGGCGAGACGGCGTTCACGTTCCTCGATTACGAACGGGACTGGGAGGGCGTCGCGGAAAGCCTGACGTGGTCGCAGCTGTATCGCCGAACGTCGAATCTCGCGGCGGAACTCCAAGGCTGCGGGTCGGTGGGTGATCGTGTGGTGGTCGCGGCGCCGCAGGGGCTCGGGTACGTCGTCGGCTTCCTCGGCGCGTTGCAAGCCGGCCGGATCGCGGTTCCGCTTTCGGTTCCGCTGGGCGGCGTCACCGACGAGCGGTTCAGTTCGGTCCTGAGTGACGCGTCGCCCTCGGCGATCCTCACGGCCTCCTCCGTCGCGGGCAACATCGCCGAGTACCTCAAGTCGAAGCCGGTCGAATCCGCGCCAGCGGTGATCGAGGTCGATCTGCTGGACCTGGACTCAGACAACGGTTCCCCTGCCGAGGTCGAGGGTCCCCCGGGCATCGCGTACCTGCAGTACACCTCCGGGTCGACCCGCGCCCCAAAGGGAGTCGAGATCTCGCACGAAAACATCGTCGCCAACTTTGGGCAAATCAATGCGGACATCTTTGGCGGGGCCGCCCCGCAGGACACCACGATGGTGTCCTGGCTGCCCTTCTATCACGACATGGGTTTGTATCTGGCAATCATCTTTCCCGTCCTGGCGGGGTTTCCCGCGCTGGTCACCAGCCCGGTGTCGTTCCTGCAGCGGCCCGCCCGATGGGTGCAGGCGCTGGCGAGCAACAGTCACGCATTCTCGGCGGCGCCGAACTTCGCGTTCGAGTTGGCGGCGCGAAAAACCTCGGACGACGACCTGGCCGGGCTAGATCTCGGCAACGTGCTCGGCATCCTCAACGGCAGCGAGCGGGTGCAACCCGTGACGCTGCAACGCTTCGCGGAGCGGTTCGCCCGCTTCAACTTTCAGCACCGGATGCTGCGGCCCGCCTACGGGATGGCGGAGGCAACCGTGTACATCGCGACGCGCGAAAGGGGCCATTCACCGGAAGTCGTGCACTTCGAATCCGAGAAGCTGACCGCCGGCCACGCGAAGCGCACGAGCGACGGCGGTACACCGCTGGTCAGTTACGGCGTGCCCCGCTCGCCGGCGGTGCGCATCGTCGACCCCGACACCAGCACCGAGTGTCCGGCGGGCACCGTCGGTGAGATCTGGGTGCAAGGTGGCAATGTCGCGCAAGGTTATTGGGGGAATCCGCCGGGCACCGAAGGCATGTTCGGCGCCACCCTGGTCGCGGCGTCGGCGGGCACATCCGAAGGCCCGTGGCTGCGGACCGGGGATCTGGGCTTCTTCTCCGACGGCGAGTTGTTCATCATCGGCCGCATCAAGGACCTCCTGATCATCAACGGGCGCAACCATTCTCCCGACGACATCGAGGCGACGGTCCAGGAGATCACCCGGGGCCGCTGTGTGGCGATCGGGGTTGCGGATGACGACGGCGCCGAGCAGCTGGTCGCCATCGCCGAACTCAAGAATGCGGACGCATCCGACGAGGCCGCGATGCAGCGGATGGGCGTCCTCAGGCGCGAAGTCAGCACGGCGATATCGAAGGCGCACGGTCTGGGTGTGGCGGATCTCGTTCTGGTGCCGCCCGGTTCGATTCCCATCACCACGAGCGGCAAGGTCAGGCGACGGGACTGCGTGCGGCTGTATCTGGGCGACGAGTTCACCCGCCTGGACGGCACGGTCCGCCCGTCCGTGCAGCCCGTAGTCGAGGACGCCGACGCGGGAGCCGGCGCCGACTCCGGGTGGGCGCAACGCCTGCGCACGCTGCGCCGCCGGCGGCAGACGCTGCGCCGCCAAGAGCACGACCTGCTGGTGGAGATGGTGTCCGCGCAGGCGGCGGCGGTGTTGGGGCGTCCCAGTGCCGCCGACATCGACCCCGAATCCGCTTTCGGGGATTTGGGTTTCGACTCGGTGAAGGCCACGCAGCTGCTGGATCGGCTCAGGACCGAGACCGAGCTGCCGTTGCCGCCCACGCTGGCGTTCGACTATCCGACCCCCGGCGAGTTGGCGACGCATCTGGGCGGGCTGTTGGATGGGTCGGTCGCGGCGGCTCCCGCGGTGGCGTCGCGGGTGGGGGTGGACGAGCCGATTGCTGTGGTGGGCATGGCATGTCGGTTCCCGGGTGGGGTGGATTCGCCGGCCGCAC
>NZ_LZKR01000068.1 GCF_001672915.1 Mycobacterium sp. 1245805.9
TCCCTGATGCCCCCGCGCGGGCCCCGATCCCGGTGCCGGAGGCCCCGGCGGCCGCGCCCGCGCCGCCCCCGGCCGTCGCGCCCATCCCGGTGCCGATCCCGCTGCCCATACCGGGCATCGGCGGTCCGCCGGGAGGCGTGTTCGGCCCGCCCGGCGGCGCATACGGGCCGCACGGCGGCGGCGAAGGCCCGCGCGGCGGTGGCGGCTTCCCCGGGTTCCCCGGCGGTGGCGGAGGCCACGGCGGCGGCCCGTTCGGCGGTGGCGGCGGCTTCGGCGGCGGTCACGGCGGCGGCCGCCACTAGGCCTTTCACCGCCACCTGTCATCTCCCGTTTGCCTCCCGATTAGCGGCCCGATGCAGTTAGCTCATCGCGGCCACCTACACACGGTGGTATGCGATGCACCGTATTTGGCACCGGTTACCTGGGTGCCACGCACGCAGCAGGGATGGCCGAACTAGGACACGACGTCGTCGGCGTGGACATCGACGCCGGCAAGGTGGCCAAGCTGGCCGCCGGGGAGATCCCGTTCTACGAGCCCGGCCTGCGAAAGTTGTTGACCGACAATCTCGCTGCCGGACGGCTGCAATTCACCACCGACTACGAGATGGCGGCCGACTTCGCCGACGTGCACTTCCTGGGCGTGGGCACGCCGCAGAAAAAGGGCGAATACGGCGCCGACCTCTGCCACGTCCATGCGGTCATCGACTCGCTGGTGCCCAGGCTCACCAGGCCGTCGGTGCTCATCGGCAAGTCGACGGTGCCGGTGGGCACGGCGGCCGACCTCAACGAACGGGCGGCCGCGCTGGCACGCCGCGGGGTCGACGTCGAAATCGCCTGGAACCCAGAGTTTTTGCGCGAGGGCTACGCGGTGCACGACACCCTGCACCCGGATCGGATCGTGCTCGGCATTCACGCGGGTTCGACGCGCGCCGAGGCGGCGGCCCGCGAGATGTACGGCCCGCTGCTGGAGGCCGGGGTGCCCTTCCTGGTGACCGATCTGCAGACCGCCGAGCTGGTCAAGGTTTCCGCCAATGCCTTTCTGGCGACCAAGATTTCGTTTATCAATGCCATCTCCGAGGTGTGCGAGGCGGCGGGCGCCGACGTCAGCCTGCTGGCCGACGCGCTCGGCTACGACCCGCGGATCGGGCGCCAATTCCTCAATGCCGGTTTGGGTTTCGGCGGCGGCTGTCTGCCCAAGGACATCCGCGCGTTCATGGCGCGCGCCGGCGAGCTGGGCGCCGACCAAGCCCTGACGTTCCTGCGTGAGGTGGACAGCATCAACATGCGCCGGCGCACCCGGATGGTCGAGCTCGCCACCACCGCGTGCGGCGGCTCGCTGCTGGGTGCCAACGTCGCCGTGCTGGGTGCGGCCTTCAAACCCGAATCCGACGACGTCCGAGACTCGCCCGCGCTCAACGTCGCCGGGCAGCTTCAACTCAACGGCGCCGCGGTCAACGTGTACGACCCCAAGGCCTTGGACAACGCGCAGCGGCTCTTCCCGACGCTGAACTACGCGGTGTCGGTCGAAGAGGCCTGCGAGCGGGCGGACGCCGTGCTGGTGCTCACCGAGTGGCGCCAATTCGTCGACCTCGACCCCGACGACCTCGCCGATCGGGTGCGGGCCCGCGTCGTTGTCGATGGCCGCAACTGCCTGAACGCCGCCCGCTGGGAGCGGTCGGGGTGGCGGGTGTTCCGGCTCGGGGCGCCGCGGCCCTAGCGGCCGGTTAGGCCAGGCCGTTGTTGCCGGCCGAGCCGAACAGCCCGCCTGCGCCGCCGGTGCCGACGTTGCCCTCCGGCGTGCCGATCCCGGCATTGCCGCCCGTCCCGCCGTTGCCGACAAGCACGGCGGCGCCGCCGTTGCCGCCGTCACCGCCGCGGCCGGTGACGCCCTGGCCGCCGGGTCCGCCGTCACCGCCGTAGCCGACCAGTGCCGCGTTGCCGCCGTGGCCGCCGTTCCCGCCGGTGGTCTCGCCGACCCCGCCGGCCCCGCCCGCGCCGACCAGCTGCGTAGCGTGCCCACCGGTGTAGGCGTCGTCGATGTCGTCGGGGACGGCGCTGTAGGCCAGCGCGTTTGCGTCGGCGGTGGCCGGCGTGTCGAAGTAGCCGGGGGCGACCGCGAACGGATCGATGGCGCCGGTGCCCGGATCCTGCGCGTAGGCCAGCGCCGCGGTGGACGACGCGAACAACGGCGCGTTCGCCGACGCCAGCGCCGCCCCCCGGGCCAGTGCGGTGTCCGGCTCCTCGGGCGCCGTCAGCGGCAGCGTCGTCGCCGCCTCCAGCGCCGGCTTGATCATCGGGATGTCGATGCCCGAGCCCATGACGAACACGGCGTCGGGCCGCGCCTCCAACGCCTCGGCACCGGCGACCATCGAGGCCAGCTGGGTCACCGCCGCCTCGTCGTCGGTGGGCAGGGGTTGGCGGTAAACGTCGGTGACCGAGCCGTCCGCGCTGTCGACGACCGCCAGGGTCGCGGTGTCGGGCTCGATGTACAGCAGCGCCGTGCGCGCGTAATTCGTCTGGTTGCCGACCGTCTGGGCCAGCGCGGCCGCGGCCAGAAACGCCGAGACCAACATCACGTTCTCGACCTTGTGGGCGGCCAGCGCGTCACGCAGCGCGGCGGCGTCGATCGGGTCGGTGAACGTGACGCCCGTCGACGCCAGCTGGTAGCCGCCCTCGGCCGCGCCCTCCCGGGTGCCCAGGATCGCCGAGACTACCTGGTCGGCCGCGGTGACGGTTGCCGCGTCGTCGTCGGCGGCAACGTCGAAGTTGTCCTCATCGACGGTGGCGCCGTCGCCGTTCTCGCCTTCGACCAGCACCATCCGGACGGCCGTCGGCGCCATTGACACACCAAGTACGGTGTCCAAAGCTCCTCCATCGTCGTTTGCTAGCCAGCGGGAGCCAGGAACCTGGCCGACGCACGCGTTAACAACTGCTGAACGCCTCGAGTCCCCACCCTGTATTCCCCTGGCCCCCCGATTTTACGCGGTTTCGCCCCGTCGGCGACCGGGCTAGGGACCCAGGACTCCGTGCCCCAAGTGGCGGCGCAGCCACGCCCAATGGTCGTCGTGATCATCGTCCCTGGGCAGCGGCGGCAACCACTGAGGAAGGGGGTTGGAGCTCGGCCCCGGATTCGGGCCGGCCGGCGCGGGGGCCGGCGGCGCGGGCGGTGCCGCCGGCGGGGCTTTCGAGGGCGGCGCCGCCTGGGGCGCCGGGGCGACGACGTTCTTGCCGACGTCCGGTCGCTGGTCCACGTGCGGGCGAATGCCGACGGCGAGCGCCACCGTCAGGGCCACGGCGCCGACGACGAGTATCGCGGCCGCACTGAGGATTGCCAGCATCTTTCGGCTGTCGCGCTCGCCGTGCTCCGGGTCGTCGCCGGGCGCCGGCTCCACCTCGGCGCTGTATGCCAGTTCGCGCGCCGGTTCCTGCACGTATGGCATCTCGACCGTGCTCGGCGCCCCCAGTTGTTCGTTCGCCGATGCCAGCGCGGCCCCTCGCGCCAAGGCCATTTCGGGTTCCTCGGGCGCCGTCACCGACAGCGACGTCGCCGCCTCGAGCGCCGGCTTGATATGCGGGATGTCGACGCCGGAGCCGACGACGAATACGCCGTCGGGGCGGGCGCGCATCGCTTCGGCGCCCGCGACCATCGCGGTCAGCTCCGACAGCGCCGCACCGTCGCCGTGCGGCAGGGGTTTGCGCTGCACGTCGGCGATGGACCCGTCCGACGTGTCGACGACGGCGAGCGTCGCGGTGGCCGGCTCGACGAACAACAGCGCCGTGCGGGCGTAGTTGGTCGCGCTGCCGACCGCCTGGGCCAGCGCCGCAGCGGCCATGAACGCCGAGACCAGCATGACGTTCTCTATCTTGTGCGCCGCCAACGCATTTCGCAGCGCCGCGGCGGCGGACTGATCGGTCCACGTGACCCCGCTGGACCTCAGCCGATAGCCGCTCTCGGCCGCGCTTTCGCGGGTGCCCACTATGGCCTCGATCACCTGCTCGACCGCGGCGGCACCCGGCATCGGAAAGTCGGCCTGGTCGATAGTTACTCCGCCGGCACCTTCACCCTCGACGAGCACCATGCGGACCGTCTCGGGTGCCAATGACACCCCCAGGACGACGTCCACCGCTCCCCCATTCTCCAAACTGGTTCGCTGACAATCTGATTGCCCGACCCCTAGTCCGCCACCCTAGCCCGCGAAGCCGGACCGGCGCGGCGGCGGCGAACCGTTACCGGTGCCCGAAGCCACCAAATCCGTGGCCACCACCGAAGCCGTGTCCACCGCCAAACCCGTGGCCACCGCCGAACCCGTGCCCGCCGCCGAAACCGCCGAAGGGGCCATGCCCACCGAAGGGCCCGTGCCCGCCGAACGGGCCGCGGCCGCCGCCGAACGGACCGCGGGCCGCCGGTCCCGGTCCCCGCGCTGCCCCCGCCGGTGTTCGTTCCCGTGCCCCGCGTGCCGGTGCTCGGGCCACCCGTGCCCCGGCTGGAGGGCGGTGGCGGCCCGTTTGGCGGCGGACCGGCGGCGCCGCGGGCGCCGGGGCGGCCGCTGGCGGGAGCGGGGCGATGGGATGGGGCACGGCCACCGGCGCGGGCTCCGGGATTTTCGGCTGGGCCTGGGATACCGGCGCGGGCGCGGGTGGGTGCGTCGGGGCGACGATGTTTTCGTTCGGGCTGGGCCGCAGCGCCACCGTGGGGCGGATGCTGATCGCGAGCGCAATCTCGAGCACCACAACAGCGCTGATGAAGACCACCGCCAACATGCTGCCGACCAGCGCAATGGATTTGCGCCGCTGCGTGCCGTCGTCCGGGCCGAGGGCGGTGCCCGCGTCGACGTCGTCGTCAGCCACCGCGCTGTAGGCGACGTTGGGCTTGCCTTTGGCGTCCGAGGGCTCCGGAAGGGGCAGGTATTCGGGCTGATATGCCGGCAGCAATCCGGGAAACTGGCCGGCCAGCGCCAACGGGTCGACCTCGCCGGTGCCGGGGTCCAGCGCGTAGGCCAATGCCGCTGTCGACGAAGCGAACAACGGCGCGTTCGCCGACGCCAGCGCCGCGCCGCGCGCGAGCGCCATCTCCGGTTCGTCGGGCACCGACAGCTGAAGGGATGTGGCGGCCTCCAGCGCCGGCATGATCAGCGGGATGTCGACGCCGGAGCCGACGACGACGACTCCCTCCGGGCGCGTTTCCAGCGCCTCGGCGCCCGAGACCAGCTCGACGAGCTCGGCGACGGCCTCGTCTTCGTCCTCGGCGAGAACGCGCCGGTGCACGTCGCAGATCGACCCGTCCGCGCTGTCGACCACCGCCAGCGTGGCGGTGTACGGCTCGACGAAGAGGAGCGCGCTGCGCGAGTAGTTGGTGGCGTCGCCCACGGCCTGGGTGAGCGCGGCCGCGGCCATGAACGCCGAGACCAGCATGACGTTCTCGACCTTGTGCGCGGCCAGCGCGTCGCGCAGCATGGCGGCCTCGACGTGATCGGTCCAGGTGACTCCCGTCGAGAGCAACTGGTAGCCGCCCTCGGCCGCGCCCTCGCGGGTGCCGAGGATGGCGGACACCACCTGGTTGGGCGCCGTGGACGGCCCCGCGGAGCCGGGAGCATCCAGGCCGACGTCGAACTTCTCCTCGTCGACGGTGGCCCCGTCGGCGCCTTCGCCTTCCACCAGCACCATGCGGACGTTCGTCGGCGCCATCGAGACGCCGAGCACGATGCCCACCAACGCTAGATATCTCCTCGGCTAGTTTGCTGTGTCACGGCGACAATGGACCGATGACACGATTACTCGCTTAGTTACCACGGATTTACGGCCACAGCAGCGCGCGGGCTCGATAATCCGGGATTAGCTGGGCGTTATGAAGTTCTGGTTCGTGGCCAGCGCGGTTTTTCGACTTGCCCGATCTCTCGACCGTACCCGCACCACCACGAGGTGTTAAGCACAAGTCGGCTTGCGTTAACCGTCTTGCAACGGCGCGTAACGTCCGGCCGGCTAGTGGTGCCCGCCGCCGCCGTGGCCGCCGCCAAAGCCGCCGCCACCGTGGCCGCCGCCGAAGCCGCCGCCACCGCCGAAGCCGCCGCCACCGTGGCCGCCGCCGCCGAAGGGCCCGCTGCCGCCGCCGCCGAACGGACCGCCACCGCCACCACCGAACGGACCGCCACCGCCGCCGAATGGCCCGCCACCGATCGGACCGCCGCCGCCATGACCGCCGCCGAAGGGCCCGCCACCACCGAACGGCCCCCCGCCGCCGCCGAACGGACCGCCGCCAACGGGACCGCCGCCGATCGGACCGCCACCAATCGGCCCACCGCCGCCAGAACCTCCACCGGGAATGTGGATCGGCCCGCCGCCGCCAAACGGCCCACCGCCGCCGCCGAACGGCCCGGGTCCGGTGGGTTCACCGCCGCCGGGGCCTGCACCGGGGACGTGGATCGGGCCGCCGCCGCCAAAGGGGCCACCGCCGGGCCCGCCGGGGCCGGTGCCCGGTATCGGGAGGTGGCCGCCGCCGGGGCCGCTGCCCGGGATGGGTAGCGGGTTTCCCCCTGGCGGCTGGAGCGGCGGCGAATGTGGAACCGTGCCGCTGCCGGGAACCGGCAACTGCGGCTGCGGGACGTGCACGGGCGGTTGCGGCACGACGGGCTGGGGTATCGGCAGGCGCGGCGCCTGGATGACCGGCGGGCTGATCACCGGGTTGGGAATGGGCACGTGGATCGGGGGCGCCGGAATCGGCGCGACGGGCGGGACCACGACCGGGACCGGTATCACCGGATCGATCGGGGGAGCCGCGGGAGGCGGCGGAGCCGCGGGGAGCGGTGCGGGCGCGGGCGGGTTCAACGGCTTGGGCGCCGACATTGGTTGCGGCAGGTTGATCTTCGGCATCGCGGGGGCCGCCTCGACCGGCGCGGGCGCCTGTTGCGTCGGGACGATGAGGTTTTGGCCGGGAGTGGGCCGCAACGCCACGGTCCCCGTCGCGCGGATGCCGACGGCCAGCGCGATCTCCAGCGCAAGCACCGCGCTGATGCCAACGACCGCCAAACTGCTGCCGATCAGCAGGACCGGCCGCCGCCGCGGTGGCTCCGGTTCTTGGACGAACAGCTTCTCGATGAGCACGGTCGGGGCGTCGGCGTCGTCGTCGCGCACCGCGCTGTACGCCAGATCGTCGCCGAGTTCGGTTCCGGCGCCGAGGTATTCGGGAAGGAGGTAGTGGTCGACGGCGCCCGTGCCGGGGTCTTGGGCGTAGGCCAGGGCCGCGGTCGACGACGCGAACAACGGCGCGTTCGCCGACGCCAAGGCGGCACCGCGGGCCAGCGCGGTCTCGGGCTCCTCCGGCGCGCTCACGTCGAGCGACGTCATCGTCTCCAGCGCCGGCTTGATCGGCGCGATGTCGACGCCCGAGCCGATCAGGAACAGCCCGTCGGGCGCCAGTTCCGTCTTCTCCAGCCCGGCGACCATCCCGCCGAGCTGGGTGATCGCGTCCTCGTAGGACTCGGCATAAATCGGTTGCTTGTAGACGTCGGCGATGGAACCGTCGGAGGTCTCGACGACGGCCAGGGTTGCGGTGTCGGGCTCGACATACAGCACCGCGGTGCGCTCGTAACCCACTGCGCCGCCCACACTTTGGGCCAGCGCCGCCGCCGCCAGAAACGCCGACACCAGCATGACGTTCTCGATCTTGTGGGCGGCCAGCGCGTCGCGCAGCGCGGCCGCCTCGAGCTGGTCGGTCCACGTCACCCCGATCGCCGACAGCTCCAGGCCGGCGTCGGCCGCGCCTTCGCGGGTGCCCAGGATGGCGGCGACCACCTGGTCGGGTGCGCTCGCCGTGGCCGGGTCGTTGGCAGCGGTGACGTCGAACTCGTCCTCTTCTACCGTTGCGCCGTCGGCGTTTTCGCCCTCCAAGACGACCATCTGGATCGATGCCGGTGCCATCGACACCCCGAGCACGACGTCCAATACAACCCCCTCCAAAGGTATGCAAGCGAAACCATGGTCGAGCGGGCGGTAACCACGGACCAGTACATCTTCGCGTAAATACGCTGTGGCGGAGCGCTGTCTAAGCTATGTAGACCTTATGAAGTTCTGGTACGAGCGCGACGGCGTCGGTCCCCGCTGACCCTGATACTTCGACCCTACGTGGGAGCTGCCGTAGGGGTGTTCGGCCGGACTCGTCAGCCGCAGAATGCACAGCTGACCGATCTTCATCCCCGGCCACAGGGTGATCGGCAGGTTCGCGACGTTGGACAGTTCGAGGGTGATGTGCCCGCTGAACCCGGGATCGATGAAGCCGGCGGTCGAGTGCGTCAGCAGACCCAACCGGCCCAGCGACGACTTGCCCTCCAGGCGCCCCGCGAGGTCGTCGGGCAGGGTGAACAGCTCCAGCGTCGACCCGAGCACGAACTCGCCCGGGTGCAGCACGAACGGTTCCCCGTCGACGGGTTCCACCAGGCTGGTCAGCTCGTCCTGCTGCTTTGCCGGGTCGATGTGGGTGTAGCGGGTGTTGTTGAACACCCGGAACATGCAGTCGAGGCGCACGTCGATGCTCGACGGCTGCACCAACGTGTCGTCGTACGGATCGATGCCCAAGCGGCCGGAGTTGATTTCGGCCCGGAGATCGCGATCGGAGAGCAGCACCCGCTGAGCCTATCCGCTGCTATGCGGCCGTCGTCCCGGCTTCAGTCCGCGAGGTACTCTTCGCCACCCTTGGGGTAGCCGCCCCCGGTGGTCGTGACGTGGACGTGGTCATAGTGGCCGAGCCTGCTCGCTTGCGCTCCGCCGGGCGTGTAGTAGACGCCACGCCAGATCGCGTCCTGGATGCCGAAGCGCGACGCGTTCTTCATCACGTACGCGACGATCGCGTTGCCCAGCGCGATGCCCTCGGAGCTGCCCGGGTCGGGAATCATCACGTCGATGGCCAACCCCATGGGGTGCCAGGGCAGCGGGTCCGGTCGCACGCCGCCGATCTGGTGGATCTCGGGGAACTGCACGCTGATGGCGCGCTCGACCAGGATCGTCCGGACCTGCAGGCCCTGCTCCGGCGCGATCCCGACGGGCAGGAAGCGCGACCGCGTGTGATACCTCGACGCCGCGGCCAGCCGAGTGTCGGGCGCTTTTGCGGACGTATTCGCCGCGGCGGTGACGATTTGCAGGCAGCACGGCTCGACGTCGCTGATAACGGGTTTGGCCTCTTCGTGAGTCGGTAATGGACGGACATCCGCCGCGGCCGCGAAGAAGATACCCATAGGAGCAAGCACCGCAGCCAGGGCTACTGGTGACTTGCGTCTCTTTTTGGCTAACCGATGCCGACCCACGCAGAGCACATTACGGGCAGATCACGGAATAATAAACATCGGCCGCCTAAGAATCGCGGTCGCGCCAATAGCGCCATTCGCGGGATGCTTTGTCTGTCGGATCGGTACCCGCAGCGCGGCGAGGCATGGGCTGCTCGGGTGCTGCCGACATTGGACAACTGCGCCGAAACGAAAGATGAACGCTCGGTTGAACTTTGGAACGGGCGAGCAGAAAAGCCCGGCGCCGGGAACTACATGACCCAGGGCAGCTCTAAGCGTTGCTTCGGGTGCCTCGTCTCGTCCGAGTGTCATGTGGAGCCTTGAAGGTGGTGGGGAAATGACCAAGAAGATGTTGGGATGCATGCTCGGCGCCGCGATGGCCCTAATGCTGTCGCCTGCAGCCGTCGCCAGCGCCGACGATAAGGACGCCGAATTCACCAACTACCTGGCGTCGAACGGCATTCATCTTGGTAACGCGTCCCAGACCGGGACCATGGGCCGCACGATGTGCCAGGACCTTTCCGCCGGGTACAGCCAGAACGATGAGGTCGACCAACTGAAACTTCGGATGGACCAGAATCAAGCCCGGCTGTTCGTCCTCGCTGCCACCGCGGAGTACTGCCCCGAGAAGCACAAGTCCTAGCTTCAGCTTCCGCGCGTCGCCGCCGCTTAGCCAAAGCGCGTCAGGCGAGTGAGAGGCATGCGCTCGGCTACCCCTTCCAGTACGTCGTCTGGGCAATGAAGTCGGCGAGCCGCACTTTCGGAGATGCGGCAGACGCGCTCAGGGCTGCTTTCGAACCGGATTGTGCAGCGACCTGTCACTCAGCCGCTAGACTGTCACCGCTGTAAAGCTTGCGCAGCTCACAGCGACCACGCCGATGTAGTTCAATGGCAGAACATCAGCTTCCCAAGCTGAATACGCGGGTTCGATTCCCGTCATCGGCTCCACGCTGACCAGGACACTCCCGCCGCTACACCGCTATGCCTAGGGGACCTATAACCCGCCCGTACCCCGAACGAGTCCCGTCGGTCGTGCTGCCGCGGGTCCGGTACGCCTCCGACTGCGCCCATCAAAGTTGTGCAGGACCTGCCAAGAAGTGCGACGGCGGCGCGCGCCCGGACCGGGATCATCCGCGCTCATCGCCGACATCCGGTCGGGCCGGATCAACGCGCGCGATCGGGTGAGCCCTCTGGCGGATCGACCGGATCGCGGAGACGATCGCGGCCCTGATGCCAGGCGGGGTCACGCGCACGGTTCTCGACCACGACCGATAGATGGAGTACGCAAAGCGTCGGGCGCTTCGATGCGAACCTATGATTGCGCAGCACGACTTGAAATGGATGAGCAGCAGGAGATCATGAGCACGACACAGCTTGCCTTGGAGGGTATCCGGGTCATCGACATGACCCGCGTCTTCGCCGGCCCGATCAGCGCGCAGATACTGGGCGACCTCGGCGCTGACGTCATCAAGGTGGAGCGGCCGGGCAGCGGTGACGAAGGGCGCGCTTACGGTCTTGCCTCGGTCGAGGGCAAGGATGGCAAGGACCTTCGCCAGTCCGGCTTCTTCACCGCGTCGAACCGCAACAAGCGGTCGATCACGGTCAACCACTCCAAGCCGGAGGGGCAGGACATCCTGCGTGCTCTGGTCAAGACCGCGGACGTCCTGATCGAGAATTACAAGGTCGGCGACCTCAAGCGGTTCGGGCTGGATTATGAGAGCCTGCAAGCGATCAATCCCCGCCTCATCTACTGCTCGATCACCGGCTTTGGCCAGACTGGGCCGATGGCGGCGCGCGCGGGCTACGACGGGTTGTTCCAGGCGAGCGGCGGCATGATGGCCGTGACCGGCATCCCCGAAGGCCAGCCTGGCGCGGGGCCGGTGAAGGCCGGTCCCAGCCTGGTCGATTTCGTGACCGGCCACAACAGCGCCATCGCGATCCTCGCCGCGCTGCACCATCGCAACAACACGGGCGAGGGCCAGTACATCGACATGGCGCTGCTCGACAGTTCCGTGGCGATGATCTGTCACATCATGCAGGACTATCTCATCAACGGCGTCCAGCCGGAGCGTCTGGGCAATGGCGGCAACGGCGGCGGTCCCGCCGACCTCATCCATGCGCGCGACGGCATGACGTACATTACGGCCGGCAGCGACGCCCACTGGCGGCGCATGGCGGAGTTGATGGGCCAGCCCGAGCTCTACGCCGACCCGCGCTTCGACACCAACGCCAAGCGGGCCAAGACCAATCGCGCGGAGTTGATCGACATCATCAACAAGTGGAGCCGGCAGTTCACGACGGAGGAGCTTCAGGCGAAGTTCGATAGCGTGGGGATCCCGGCCGCGCGCTATAACGATCTGGCGGAGGTCTGGGACGATCCGCAGGTGCAGCACCGGCGCCTGCGCGCGACGACGCCGCATGTGTGGGCCGCCGCCGGATCGGTCGACCTGATCGGCAGCCCGCTGGCGGGCATGCGCGCGACGCCTGCGACGATCCGCCTCGCGCCGCCGCTGATCGGCGAGCACAACGCAGAGATACTGGGCGAACTGGGCTATGACGCGGCGCAGATCGCGGGCTTGCAGGAGCAGGCGATCATCTGATCCCGGGTCACAGCCCAATGTCGCAGTCGATGGTTCAATCTTTTGGGCGCGGGGCCGGCGACGCCTAGCCGCCGAGATACGTTGGCGCGCAAGGGTGTCCGTCGGAAACGAGTAGGGCGGCCGTTAGGGCCGCCCTGGCTTTTATCGGATTGTCTTTTGCTCAGTACCAGCACCGGAAGGGGCCCTGCCAGCCGGGAAAGCCGCAGTGAATGCGCCAGCGGCCGCTGTAGCCGTCGAGCGCCGGGAGCCATTGGGTGACGGGCGCCGGCACCGTGGCCGTGGCGTCGACGTTCGGCGCCGGTGCGGCGTCGTCGGCGTGGCTCGGCGAGGCGAAGCCGACCGCGGTCGCGGTGAGCGTCCCGATCAGCAGGGCGCCGGCCATGCTGCGGCGCCGGAATCCGCTCGCCGTGGTTCGCGTGGTGACCCTTGCGGTGGCGTGGGTCTGGATGGTGTTCGTTGAGGTGTTCATGGCATCGATCGTTCATCCGGCGGCGGCGCCGCAGTAGCCCGATGAACCATCGATGCCATGAGAACGAAAAGCCGCCACTTCGGGGCCATACAGTCGTATCGTCAAGCCGTGAACTCCGAGGGCCCGCGGCCGCACCCGCGCTGGATCATCGCGGCGATCTCGACTGCCCTGTTCTGCGTGCAGATCGATTACTTCGCGATGAACCTCGCGCTGCCCCGCATGGCGTCGGACCTCGGCAGCACCACGACGGATCTGCAGTGGGTGATCAGCGTCTACATGCTGGCCCTCGGCGCCTTCATGGCACCCGCGGGCCGCATCGGGGACATCTTCGGACGCCGCCGCACCCTGCTGATCGGGATCGCGCTGTTCGGAATCGCGTCGGTGTTTTGCGCCATCGCGCCGTCGGCGGCGGTGGTGATCGCCTTCCGCGCGGTACAGGGGCTGGGAGCCGCCCTCATCTTTCCGGTGTCGGTGAGCGTCCTGACGAACACCCTGCCCGCTGAAAAGTCAGGCCGCGCAATCGGATTGGCCTACGGCATCGCCGGGTTGGGTAACGCGGCCGGCCCGCTGGTGGGCGGGTTGCTGACCCAGACGCTGGGCTGGCGCTCGGTGTTCTGGATGCTGGTCCCGCTATCGGCGATCGCGATCCTCATCGGCGTGCGGGCGATCCCGGAGACGTTCGACGAGACCGTGCCGCGGCGCGTGGACATCCGGGGCCTGGCGCTGATCACAACGGGCATCGGGCTTTTCACGTTCGCCTTCGACCGGGCGCCGACCTGGGGCTGGCTGTCACCAGCCGTCGTCGGCGTGTTCGTCACCTCCGTTGCTCTGCTCGGCGGGTTCGTCGCCGTCGAGACGCGAGTGCGCTTCCCCCTGATCGACCTGTCGCTGCTGCGCAACCCGCGCTTCACCGTCCTGGTGGTCGCCGGAACGGTGGCCAACATCGCGTACGTGGTGACGGTGTTCATGTCCACGGTGAACCTGCAGCAGGTGCGTGGACTCGACCCGCTGGCGGCAGGGCTGGCCTTCCTCGGCCCGTCTGCGGGCGCGGCGCTCGGCGGCCCGATCTCCGGACGCCTGGCATCCCGCAACGCGCCCTTCGCGGTGATGGGCATCGGCTGCATCGCGGCCGCGGTGTCGCTGGCGGCGCTGGCCGCCTCCGATGACTTCGCGGTGTATCTCGCCGCGCTCACCGCGTGTGGTTTCACCATGGGCCTGGTCTACGCGTTCACCACGGTGGCGACCCAGGCGGTCGTGGCACCCGAGCGGGCGGGCGAAGCCGCCGGTGTGACGTTGACGTCCCTGGTGACGCTCGCCGGCGTCGGGGTCGCCGCGTCGAGCAGTGTGCTGGAGGTCTTGCAACACCACGGCCTCAGCACCGGCCACGGCATCAAGGCCATCCTGTCGGCGGCCGCCGCCCTGCTGCTCCCCGCGGGCTTGGCCGTGCTCTGCTTCGCACGCGCCAGGACCCGCTCGGCCGGCCCGAAAGCCGTTGCCCAAGAACCGCTCTTGAGAGAGGCGTGATCACGATGGTTGAAGCTACGGTGGCGACGACGGCGAAAGACGATGGCGTCAGCCCATTGTCGCGGAGCCGGACCGTGTTCATGGTGGCCGCGTTGGCGCTGTCGGTGATGTCGTTCATGCTCAACGCCACCATGCTTGGCCCGGCGTTCCGCGACATCAACATCCATCTCGGCCCGCACGCGTACGCGTCGATGTCCGCCTACTTCTATCTCGCCGGGGCGATCGCCAACGTGGTGCTGATCCGGTGGAGCGACTTCATCGGCCGCAAGCGCGTCCTGGTCGGCATCCTGGCTCTGGTGTGCATCGGGACGCTGCTGTGCGTCGTGGGCACGTCGCTGCCGGTGGTGATGGTGGGCCGGGTCATGCAGGGCAGCGCCAACATCACCTACGGACTGGCCTTCCTGATCCTGCGGGAACGCCTCAGCGGCCCCGCATTCGGGCTGTGCTGCGGCGTCATTTCCGCGATCAACGCCGGGGTGGGCGGCGTCGACGCGCTGCTCGCCGGGGTGATGGTCGACCGCTTCGGATTTCGGTCGATCTTCGTCTTGACCCTCGTGGTCGGCATCGGCGCGTTGGCGCTGGTCTGGCTGGCGGTCCCCGCCGACGAGCGCAGTCGCACGAGCCCCGGCCGGATGGACTGGGCCGGAGCCGTCCTGATCGCGGTGGCGGTCGCCGGCCTGAACCTGTACGTCTCCAACGGAGATCACGCGGGCTGGGCCTCGCCGCTGATGGTCGTGTGTATCGCGACGGCTGCCGCCGCCTTCATCGGCCTCGTCGCGGTCGAGAGACGCGTAGCGACACCACTGATCCACATCGATCAGATGGCCTCGCGTTACGCATGGCCGCTGATCGCCGTGACCATCCTGGTCTTCGCGTCGTTCATGGTGGTGCTCAGCTACATCGTCCCGTCCATCGCCCAGAACGACCGCATCGGCTTCGCCGCCAGCGGGACGGCGACGGCGGTGCTGTTCATCACCCCCGGCTCGCTGGCGTCGCTCGTCGCGGCCCCACTGGTCGGGCGGCTCGCCGCCAAGATCGGCTTCGTGACGATGCTGCGGGCGGGGCTGGTCGCCGCGGTGGGCGTCGTCGCGCTGCTCGCGGTATTCGCCCTCGACAAGACGATGGTCATTGTCCTGATGTTCTTGTTCGGAGTAGCGCTGGCCGTCGCGCTGACCCCGATGAGCGCGCTGGGCGTCCTGCAGGCGCCCGCGGACGAGCCGGGATCGCTGCCCGGGATCGCGAATGCCTCCTACGGCATCGGCGGCTCGCTCGGGTTCGCCTGGGCCGGAACGGTTGTCGGGGCGGGCACCGCGGCCAGCTACCACTCCGGGTTGTGGCTCTGCGTCGCCATCGGCGCCGTCGCCGTCGTGGCGAGCCTGATCCTGAAACCGCGGCCCAGCGTCACGACGGCCGGTAGCGGCCCCGCTCGGTGACGACCGCGGAGACGAGCACGGCCGGCGTCACGTCGAAGGCCGGGTTGAAGACGCCAGCGTCCGGCGGGGCGATGGGGATGCCGGCGAACGTCCGCAGTTCGTCGGGCGCGCGTTCCTCGATGGCGATCTCGGCGCCGGTCGGCAGCGACGCGTCGATCGTGGACGACGGCGCGACGACGACGAGCGGCACGCCATGATGGTGCGCCGCGATGGCCAGGCCGTACGTGCCGATCTTGTTGGCGACGTCGCCGTTGGCGGCGATCCGATCGGCGCCGACGAGCACACAGTCGACCAGGCCGCGCGCCATCGCCGCGGCGGCGGCGCCGTCCGGCTGCACCCGGTAGGGCACGCCCGCCTGCGCCAGCTCCCACGCCGTGAGCCGGGCGCCCTGCAGCAGCGGGCGGGTCTCGTCGACCAGCACCGACTCGACGAGCCCGCGCTCGTGCAGGTGCCAGACGACGCCGAGCGCGCTGCCCCATGCCACGGTGGCAAGGTGCCCGGCGTTGCAGTGGCTGAGCAGCCGCAGCGGGCGGCGATCGCATAGTTCTAGGACGATGTCGGCGGCGTGGGCCGACGCGGCGCGGTTGAGGCGTTCGTCCTCGTCGAGGATTTCCAGCGCCTCGGCGAGCACGGCGTCGGCGCCCTCGTCGAGCTTGTCGAGAGCGCGCCCGACTCCCCAGCTGAGGTTGACGGCGGTCGGTCGCGCCTTGGCGACTCGTTCGGCCGACGCCCGAACGTCGCCTCCCTCGCGGACCGCGAGCACGACGCCGAGCGCGCCCGCCGCCCCCAGCGCCGGGGCCCCGCGCACGGCCAGGCGGCGGATCGCGTCGATCAGCTCGTCGACGCTGCGCAGGGTGAGCTCGCGATAGTCGGCCGGCAGCGCGGTCTGGTCGATGATCGTGACCGCGTCGCCGTCCCAGTCGATGGTCCTGCGCACCAGCCGACCCTAACCCGCCCGGCCTGAGCTTCTTAAGGCCTACACAGCTTCGCCAAGATTCGGATACAGCTTTCCGCGCGACCATCGGTTAGCGGTCCGAGTGGTCTCTCCTCCGCCCACCGGTGACCGGCCGCCAAGACGCTGGGAGGCGTGGGTCGTGGATATCGTGCTGGGAGTCTCGCTGGCGCCAGACTCGGTTCAAATGGTGTTGCTGCAAGGCGAAAACGCCGACGGCGCAACGGTCGACGAGAAGGAGTTCCCCGTCACCGCCGCCGACGATTCGCCGACCGTCAGCGCCTCCGACCGGGCGATCGCCGCCATTCTGGGCACCCGCGAGGACGCCGTCGGTGCCGGCATCGAGCTGTCCGCCGTCGGGGTGGCCTGCACCGACCAGCTCGAAGCCAGGGCGATACGCGACGCGCTGGCCGCCCATAAGCTCGAGAACGTCATGCTGGTATCGACGTTTCTGGCCGCGGCGTCGTTGACCCAATCCGTTGGTGGCGCAATGGGTTACGAGCGCACCGCGGTGCTTTTCGTTGAGCCCGACACCGCGACTTTGGCCGTCGTCGAGACCGCCGACGGGTCGGTCGCCGATGTGCAGAAAGAACAGTTGGATCGCGCGTCCGGGGAGTGCACCACCGCGAAGCTGATGGAGATGGTCGCCGCGCTCGGCGAGGCGCCGGACGGCCCGGACGGCCTCTTCGTGGTCGGCTCCGGCGTCGATATCACCCCGATCAAGCCGTGGCTGGAAGAGGCGACGCCGCTCAGCGTGAGCACGCCGGAAGAGCCGGAGACCGCGCTGGCCCGTGGGGCGGCCCTGGCGTCCGCGAATGCACCGCTGTTTGCGTCGTCGACCGCCGCGCTGGCCTACGCGCAAGACCCCGGCACCGGTGCGCTCGACTCAAGCACCCTGCCCGAATACCTTCGTATCGCCGACGCCGAGACGGACGACGAATTCGCTTATAGCGCAGTGGAAGACGACGAGGCGAGCGCACCGACCGTCGTCATGGACCCCGCCGATCAGGAGGACGGCGAGCCCCGCTCCAGGCCGGGCCTGCTGGTCGGCAGCGCGGTGGCGGTCGCCGCCATCAGCGCGGCGATGGCGCTGGAGATCGCCCTGTCGGTCGGCGTCCACACGACGGTCGGCATGCTGCCTGCGCCGCTGCAGAATCTCCTTGCTCCGGCCGAGCACGTATTCGCGCCTGCGCCTTGGCAAGTGGCGGCCACCAAGGCGGAGGCACCCAAGCCTTTGAGTCTGCCCACGGGCGCGCCGCCGGCCGCGCCGGCCCCGGCCGCCGCGGCTCCTGCGGCTCCTCCGCCCGCGGCCCCGGTACCGCCGGCTCCGGTCCCCGCGGGTCCCGTTCCGGAGGCGCCGGCGCCGGCCGTGCCGTTTCCCGTCGTCGTGGTCCCGCCGATAGCGCCGCGCCCCCTGCCGCAGGTTTGGTTCCCTGACCCGCCGGCGAGCCCGCCCCTGATCCAGGCGCCGCCGCATCCGTCGCCGCCGGCCGAGCCACCGCCGGCCCACGTCCCTCCACCGCACTCGCCGCCATCCCACCAACCTCCGCCGGGGCACGGGCCGGG
>NZ_LZKR01000069.1 GCF_001672915.1 Mycobacterium sp. 1245805.9
CCGCGGGGCGCCCCCCCCCCCCCCACCCCCCCCCCGCATCCCGGCGCCCCGGCGCGGCGGGCAGCACCGCAAGCAGCCGACCAGCGCGGCCCGGGGCCGCCTGCTGATCTCCGCGATGGCGGCCGGGGCGGCCGCCGCCGCCGCCCACACCGCGACCAGTCACGCCGACACCCCCAAGACGGAGGCCGTGCTGACGGCCAACGCGTCGGCGCTCGACGGCGGGACGGGGCCGAACACCATCCGCGGCGCCCAGGTGGTCGCCGTCGCGCCGGCGGCGAATGCCGCGGTGCACAACGAGGAATTCGCCCGGGGCGTGGCCTTCGCCAACGATCGCGCGCAGCGCGAGGCGCGGTTGCAGCAGCCGCTCTATGTGATGCCGACGAAGGGCATCTTCACCTCGAACTTCGGCTACCGCTGGGGCGTGCTGCACGCCGGAATCGACCTGGCCAACTCGATCGGCACACCGATCTACGCGGTGTCCGACGGCGTCGTCATCGACTCCGGGCCGGCCGCGGGCTACGGCGCGTTGGTCAAGCTGCGCCACGCCGACGGCACCGTCACGCTCTACGGCCACGTCAACACGACGCTCGTCAGCGTCGGCCAGCGCGTCATGGCCGGCGACCAGATCGCCACCATGGGCAACCGGGGCAATTCCACCGGACCGCACCTGCACTTCGAGGTGCTGCAGGGCGGCACGGAGCGGATCGACCCCGTGCCCTGGCTCGCAAAGCGGGGACTTAACGTCGGCAATTACGCTGGCTGAGGTGACTTCGCCGAACGACCCGCCTGCCCCGCCGCCCGAGGCCCCAGCACCCCCCTCGGAATCGCAGACGCGGATCATCCGGCGGGCACCGACCGGGCCGATTCCGGTGGTGCCGGAGTCCCCGACCACGCAGATCCCTCCGTACCAGGCAGCTACCGCCCGGCCACGGGTCCTGCCGGGCCCCGAACCGAGCGGCCGGACCGCCGTCGCCGCCGCCGCGGTCAGCATCGTCAGCGGCTGGGCGACGTCCGTGGTGGCCACCGACCTGATCGCCGGGTGGTGGCGCACCGACCGCCTGTTCTGCATCGCGGTGGCGTTTCTCGCGCTGGTGTTCGCGATCACCACGGTTTCGGGCGTGATCTTGTTGCTGCAGCATCGGCCGGTGGGTCGCTACCTCATCGCGGCCGGGGCGGTGGTCGCGGTGCTGACCTACGGGGGCGTGTTCATCGCGGGCGCACGGGTAGCGTGGATCGTGTACACCCTGTGGCTGCTGCCGGTCGCCAGCGTGGCGCTGGCATTTCACCCGCAAACCAAACGCTGGCTGCAGGCGTAATCGGCTCTTCCTTTTCGCCGAACGTGCTCTCAGGGCGAGGATTAACCGAAAATCTCACCGTGGGTTCACGTTCGGCGGACAAAGCCTAAAGCTTGCTGACCGGGGCGTGGTTGTGCATCAGCTTCACCCGTCCCGCGCTGCCGAAGTCGATCAGTGACATGGCCGATTCGCCGACGCCGGAGACCTCCTCGACCCGGCCCAGCCCGTACTTGTCGTGGGTTACCCGATCGCCGGGTTGCAGCACCAGCGGCGGGCGTTTGCTCGCCCCCGAGCGGGTCGGCGACGGGCGCGGCGCGCCGAACCGTCCGGCGCCGCTCACCGGCGCACTGAACGACGGCGCGGGCGCGCTGCGCCGCCAGTCGATCAGCTCCTGCGGAATCTCGCGCAGGAAGCGCGATTCCGGGTTGAGCATCGGCTGTCCCCACGACGACCGGACGATGGCCCTGCTCACGTAGAGCCGCTGACGCGCCCGGGTGATGCCGACGTAGGCCAGCCGCCGCTCCTCGGACAGCTCGGTCGGATCGTCCAGCGATCGCATGTGGGGGAACATCCCGTCCTCCCAACCGGTGACGAACACCACCGGAAACTCCAGACCCTTCGCGGTGTGCAGGGTCATCAGGGTGACGACGCCGGCGCCGTGCTCGGGGATGTCGTCGGCGTCGGCGACCAGTGAGACCCGCTCCAGGAACGCCGCCAGGACACCGGTGTCCGGCACATCTTCGTCCTCGGGCGCCGACTCTTCCAGCGCGGCCGCGTTGGCCTGATCGGCGCTGAATTCGTGTGCGACGCTGACCAATTCGTTCAGGTTGTCCAGCCGGGCCAGCTCCTGCGGGTCGGTGGAGGACTCCAGCTCGTTGCGGTATCCGGAGCGTTCGAGCACCAGCTCGACCAGGTCGCCGAGGTCGTCGTCGAGGTGGCCCCTCAGCTCGTCCAGCAGCTCGACGAAACCCGCGATCGCCTTCTCGGCGCGCGTATTCAGCATCGGCACTTTGCCTTCGGCCGCGGCGACCAGCGCGGCGGCGAAGCTGGCGCCGGTGTTCTCGGCGTACACCGTCACGCACGCCTCGGCGCGATCCCCGATGCCCCGGCGCGGCGTGTTGAGGATGCGCCGCATGCTGACCGCGTCGCCGGGGTTGTCCAGCACCCGCAGGTAGGCGACGATGTCGCGGATTTCCTTGCGTTCGTAAAAGCGCACTCCCCCAACGACTTTGTACGGGATCCCGGCGCGGATGAAGACCTCTTCCAGCGACCGCGACGAGTTGTTGGTGCGATAGAACACCGCCACGTCGTTGTAGGTGATCTCGCCGCGCTCGACGAGCGCGTCGATCTCCTCGGCCACAAACCTGGCCTCGTCGTGCTCGTTGTCGGCGACGTAACCGACGATCAGCTCGCCGGCGCCGGCGTCGGTCCACAGCCGCTTCTCGCGGCGCCCGGAGTTGCGGGCGATCACCGAGTTGGCGGCCGACAGGATGTTCTGCGTGGAACGGTAATTCTGTTCCAGCAGAATAGTTCTCGCGTCCGGATAGTCGCGCTCGAAGTCCTCGATGTTGCGGATGGTGGCGCCGCGAAACGCATAAATCGACTGGTCGGCATCACCGACCACGCACAGCTCGCCGGGCGGCACGCCGTCGATGGTCTCGGTGCCGACCAATTCCCGGACCAACACGTACTGCGCGTGGTTGGTGTCCTGGTATTCGTCGACCAGCACGTGCCGGAACCGCCGCCGGTAGTACTGCGCGATTTCGGGGAAGGTCTGCAGCACCGCGACGGTCTCCCCGATCAGGTCGTCGAAGTCCAACGCGTTGGCCGCCCGCAGCCGCCGCTGGTATTCGCCGTAGACGGAGGCCACCGTGCGGCTCAACTCGTCGGAATCCTCGGTCAGGTTGGTGACGGCCTCGTCCGGATAGATCAACTCGTTCTTCAGGTTGGAGATGGCGTTGGCCAGCAGCCGCGGCGAGTAGCGCTTGATGTCCAGCCCCATGTCGCGGCCGATCATCTGCAGCAGGCGCCGCGAGTCGTCGGCGTCGTAAATGGAGAAGTTGGAGTTGAGGCCCTTGATCAGCGACGCCTGGTTGCGCAGGATGCGCACGCAAGTCGAGTGGAACGTGGACACCCACATCGCGCGGGCCCTGGGGCCCACCAGCCGGACCACGCGATCGCGCATCTCCGCGGCGGCCTTGTTGGTGAAGGTGATCGCCAGGATCTGGCCGACGCCGACGCCCCGCGCCGCGATCAGGTAGGCGATGCGCCGCGTCAGGACGGCCGTCTTGCCAGAGCCCGCGCCCGCCACGATCAACAGGGGCGAACCCTCGTGCACCACAGCCTGACGCTGTTGCGGGTTGAGCCCGTCGAGCAGCTGCTCTGCTTCGGGGGCGGACTTGGCATCGGTATTGCTGGTCGCGTGCACACTCATGTCGGTCCAAATTTACCGCCGCCCGCCGACGACTTCGCTGGCCAGGGCCTCCGGCGCGGCGCGACCAGCGGGGCCGGACTCCCCGGCGGCACCTATGAGCACACGCAGCCCCACGGTAGCGGCGATGAACCCTGAATCCAGCCGAGCGCAGCACGGGGCGCCGCGGTCGGGTCGTGGGACTGGCGGGATTGCTATGCGGCCGTCCCTAACCCGCCAGCAGTCGAGCGAGGCTGAAGAAACCTGCCAGGTCGGTGCCCGTGTTGAAGAAGCCGGAGTCCGAGCCCCTGAAAACAGGGGTGAACGTGGGGACGCCGGTGTTGCCGATCCCGGAGATTGCACCCCCACCGATGACGGTGTTGAAGAGGCCCGAGACGAATCCGCTCGTGCCGGTGTTGTTGAACCCCGAGACATTTGTGCCGGAGTTGTTGAATCCCGATTGGCTGGCACCGGTGTCGGTGGTGAAGCCGAAGCCCGTGTTAACGAGGCCCGAATTCCACGCGCCCGTGTTGATGCTGCCGGAATCTCCCCAGCCCGTGTTGACGTTGCCGGAGTTCCAGAAGCCGGTGTTGAAAGCGCCGCCGTTGCCGAAGCCGGTGTCAAGTCCGCCGGAGTTTCCGAAGCCGGTGTTGACGTTGCTCGAGTTCCCGAAGCCGAAATTCCAGTCGCCGGCGTTGCCGAAGCCGATGTTGCCGGCGCCCGCGTTCCCGAACCCAAAGCTGTTGAGCTGCCCCGGGAAATGGGTGTTGGTGCCCGTGGAGAGGAAGCCGACGTTGCCGCTGCCGGAGTTGAAGAAGCCGATGTTGCCGGTGCCCGAGTTGCCGATCCCGATGTTGCCGCTGCCGGAGTTCAGTCCGCCGAGGCTGAACTGGTTGGTGGCGGTGTTGAAATAGGTGTTGCCGATACCGATTTCGTTGTTGCCGGTAAGCCCGAAGCCGATGTCGTTGCTGCCGGTGTTGCCGCCGCCGACGTTGTTGTTGCCGGCGTTTCCGCCGCCGATGTTGTTGTTGCCGCTGTTTCCAATGCCCCGGTTCCCGTCCCCGGCGTTGCCGAAGCCCCAGTTGTTGCTGCCGGCGTTGCCGAAACCCACATTGTGGCCGGCATCGGTGCCCAGGGCGGGGTTGGATCCGTTGCCGAATCCGATGTTTCCGTTGCCCTGGTTCCCGGAGCCGATATTGCCATTGGCCGTCACACCGGCAAATCCGTTGCCACCGCCGATGTTGTTGTTGCCGGTGTTTCCGCTGCCGAGATTGGCGACGCCCGTATTGCCGTTGCCCAGGTTGGCGTTGCCCTTGTTCCCGATTCCGATGTTGGGCAGGGCGGCGAGAATGTCCTGCAGCGTCTGCGCGGGCGCCAGCTGCGCCGCCGCGGCCGAAACGCCGCCGTGATAGCCGACCATCGCCGCCACGTCTTGGGCCCACATCGCCTCGTAGTCGCCCTCCAGTTGCGCGATGGCGGGCGCGTTCAGGCCGAACCAGTTCGACATCACCATCTGCACAAGGGAATTGCGGTTGAGCTCGACCATGAGCGGCTGCACCGTCGCGGCCCGGGCCGCCTCGAACGCGCTAACCACCGCCCGGGCTTGCCCGGCCGCACCGGAAGCCTGCGCCGCCGCGGCACTCAACCATCCGCTATAGGGTGCTGCCGCGGCCGCCATCGCCCGAGACGCCGGGCCTTGCCAGGCCTGGCCGGCGAGCCCCGAGGTGATGGTAGAAAATGACGTCGCCGCCGATCCCAACTCCGAAGCCAGGCCGTCCCAGGCTGCCGCCGCCTCGAGCATCGGTGCCGAACCGGCACCACTGAACATCAGCAGCGAATTGATTTCCGGCGGCAACACCGCAAAATTCGCCATCGTGGCCCGCTTCCTTTCCGCCGACCGCCGGTGAGGTGGTCCGGCGTCGATCTGGAATCGAGTAAGCCTCCCCAAATGCCACGGACGCAGCGGGGTTGACAATATCTTCGTTCCCCCGTGGTGGTGGTGCGCGATCCGGTCGACGCCCGCGTTCGAAGTATGGACGGGCGACGCGCCGCGGCGCATGGGCAAATTTGCCTATTTTGATCGACGACGGCCCGCTGCAGTCTCTACCTTGTAGACGGCGGCTGCTTGGGTCCGGTTGTTGACGCCGAGTTTGGTCAGGATGGCTTCCACGTGGTGGGCGGCGGTTCTAGGGCTGATGCACAGCTTGGTCGCGATATTGGCGTCGCTATTGCCGGCGACGAGCAGTGCGAGCACATCACGTTGGCGCCGGGTCAGCTGGTAGGGGTCGGCCAACGTGTCGGCGCGCCGCCCGCTGTGGGTGCGCCCACGCAGCTGGGCCAACCGTTGTTGGGCGCGGCCGGCGGCGGCGCGGGCACCGAGCCCGCGGAAGGTGGTCAGCGCGACCTGCACGGCTTCGATGTCGCCGCTCAGTTGGGCGATGGCAGCGTCGTAAGGGCAACCCAGTCGGGTCCACTCGGCGGCGGCGCCCAGCCAATCGCCACTGACTTCAAAACGGAACGGCGTGACGCTGTCGACCACCCCGGGCAGGTCTGGCGTGCCGCCGCTTAGGTGGGCCCAGCGGCGCAGCGAGCCCACCAGCCATGGATCGGCCATCACACCGGTTGCGCACACCAGCCCCTTGTGCGCCTCGGCGCGCGCGGTGTCGTCATCGCCGGCCAGCCACGCCGCCTCGGCGCGCGCGGCCCACACCGGCCCAAGACGGAAGAAGTCATCGGGTTCCGTACAGCCGAGCGCCTCGTCGAGCAGCGGCCCGACGGGTCGCTGCCCGCGGCGCGCAACGATCAACGCTGCAGTGAGAACCGCCAGAATTCGATGCACCGGGGCCAGCCCGGGCCGGGTCAGCACGTGCTCGGCGAGCGCGGCAGCACGGTCCCAATCGCCGTGGTGCAGCTGCACAAGCCCGTCGGCGGCGAGGGCCAGGAGCTGGAACATGCCCAAGTCGTGGTCGGCGCAGAACGTAATCGTGTCGGCGATGTAGCCCTCAGTGCGACCCAGCTGGTAATGCAGGGCCGCGAAAACGGACAGGGACGCCCCGATCATCCCGGCGTGTTCGGCAAGTCCTGGCGTTGCGATCGCGTCGCGCCATACTGCCTCCAACTCGTCCCAACCAGTGTCGCTGCGACACACGGTGGCCAGCGCCGCCGCCCCGCGGGCCCTGATGACGACCGCGCGCAAGCCCAGCTCGCTGCCGAGGGCTACGGCTCGGGCCGCATAGTCTGCGCACGCCGGGTCGTAGGTGTGTGCCGCCAACACCGCCGCATTGACCAGCGCCCAGGCCAGTTCTTCAGACGGGCCGAGCTCTTCGAGCAGCCGCAGCGCTGCCCGCCCGGCCTCGGCGGCCTCGGTCACGTGGCCCAGCGGCCACAGCACCAGTGACAGCCAGCGCAGGTCGTCGCCCTCTTCGCGCCGGTCGCCCATCTCACGGCGTAGCACGATCGCCGCTCGCCAGGACGCCGCCGCCTCCTCGACCGACCCGCTGAGGTAGCTGGCGAATGCGTAGCCTTCCAGCCACACGACCTTCTGCTCGCGTGATGCGGTTTCGGCATGGCGCAGCACCAGCGCGTACAAATCGGCGGCCTGTCGATTGGCGCCGAGCGCTGAGGCCCGCTCGGCGCCCGCCACGCCATGCCGCACGACTTCCTCGTCATCGCCGGCCTGATCGGCATGAAACGCCAACGCCCCCAACGCCTCCGGCTTAATCGGATCTTCGGCCAGCACAGCCAACGCGCGGGCGTGCAACAGGCGGCGCTGGTGGTCGGGAATGTGGTTCAACGTGGCGCGGCGGGCCAACTCATGCCGAAACCCCACCGCTGCGCCGTCAGCGACAAGAACTCCCGCGGCCAAGCATTCGTCCAGCGCCGCGCCCGGACACACCACGGTAATCACATCCGCATCGATCCACGGACCGCACACCGCGACGGCGTACGCGGTGTCGCGCGCGGCCGGCGTCAACCGCCCCAACCGGCCCCACACCGCCTCGGACACGCTGCGCGGCAACGCATTCCCGCCCAAAGCATCGCGGCCGGCAGCCAAGACTTCGGTGACAAAAAATGCATTCCCACCAGTGAGCTGGTGCAGCAGCTCAGCGTTGACACCGCTGCCGGCGGCCAGCACCTCAACGGCGCGTCGGCTCAGCGGCCGCACCTCGACGCGGGTGACCGCGACACACGTCGCCACATCGCCCAGCGCCACCGCCAACGGGTGGGCGGGCCCGACCTCGTCGTCGCGATACGACACCATCAGCAGCACCGGCAGGCTACCGATACGACGGGCCAAGAACCGCAGCAGATCCAGCGTGGCACCGTCGGCCCAATGCAAATCCTCGATCACACACACCCAGGGGGGACCCACACCAAGCAGCCGCAACAGCGCCGCGTAAATCGCCTCGGGCTCACCGCGATTGATCACCGCTACCAACCCGGCCGCCTGGTCGGCCGGCAGCTGGGCCGCCATGTCGATCAGCGGCCCCAACGGCCGCGGCACCGACAGCGGATCACACCAGCCCCGCAACACCTGCACCTTCCGGCTCCACTGTTCGACAAACCGGTCGATGACCGCGGTCTTGCCCACCCCGGCCGGCCCCCGCAACAACACCACCTGACCGGCGCCGCCGGCCACGCGCCGACCCAACCCAGCCAACTCGGCCAGCACCACGTCACGCTCGAGCAGCGTCCTCACCGGCCTCTTAGCCTTCCGCCTTTTGGGACTGTTCGGTTGAGTCGAGACCGCGGCGGGCGGCCGTCGACCAAAATAGGCAAATTTGCCCATGCGCCGCGGCCAGTCGCCCGCCCACACTACGAACTGAGCGTGCGCGGGCAACCGCCGCGACACCAGCAAAATCCCACATCGGTCCAGATGCGGCTGAAAGTCTATCGCCGCGGCGGCCCGTACACGCCCCTGTTCACCGGAATAACGCACACCAGATACCCGCCGCGACTCATCTGTCCAATCGCACGAGGAAGAACTAGATGCGAGAGCCGAAAGGCGCCACCATGAACACCTTTCGCACCCTGAACCGAATCATTACCGGGACCCTGCTGTCGGGCGGTGTCGCGGTGGCCGGGATAGCTGTGGCCGCGGGCACCGCCGAGGCCTACCCACCCGGTTGCACACAACCCAGCTGTTGGTGTCCAGGGCAGCCCCTACCCGGACATGTGGTGGGGGATTGGGATATGACTGCGTGCCACGACTGGCACAATCCCCGGCTCATGGACCCGAGTTTGCCGATCGGCGAGGTGGCACAGGGGCCTATGGAGTGCAATTACGGGCCTGGCTGGCCCCCAAAACCTCCGTGCAAGGCTTAACGGCTTGAACGGTCGTCGGCTCATCCATCCGAGCGCCGAGCCCACACCATCTGGAGGACAATGGGCTCGACCCCGAATTCGCCGTGGGTGGCGTCGATGACGACAACTATGGCCGTGGCATCGAACGTGCCGGTTTGGTTGCCAGGGGTGTCGGCGTGTGTGGTCTTCGCTGTCGTAGGTGTGCTGATAAGCCTGCACCCCCGGTTCCGGAATCGCTACACACCGAGACCTGCAGCGCCCGGCCAACCAAGTCTTTTCCAGACGCGGCCAAGGGGTCCCGCTGTGATGACCACGGATGTCGTGGGCCTCCTGCACTTCAACTCCGCCGGCGCATGGCTGGGGGTGATCCCCGGCGTTGTCGTGGCTGTCCCCATGATGATCGGACTGCCGCTGCCGATAGCAGTGCCAGCGGCGGCTGCCCCGCTATTGTTGGCAGCCCTGGCGTACATGCGCCCGAAACGGGCGGTCCAGGGTTGCGAGGTCGACACATACGGCGCTATCACCCTGATACGCGGCGACGTCAGAATTCCCTTCGCCCCCAGCCGTTATCGCTACATCCGGATGCACACTACCCAAAGTGGTGCGTCGAACTATCCGAGCATGATGGTGCTCTATCGCGACACGCGGCCAACGATTTGGACATGGCTGGGCAGTGTCCTCTTTCCACGGGTCGATGAGGAGCGCGTCGTCTTGTTCTTCAACCGCTGGCACACTGCGGAAGGCTATTTTGTCGGACCACGCGACATGGGTGCCCTGTTTTACCAAGCCTGCGTCCGGGCCGGAAGCACGCCCATTGAAACGAACGGGAGCTGGGAGGTTCGCCCGCGATGAAGCCCTACCGCGATGGCATCGTGGTCAGGTTCGTCCCACCGCTGGATCGCTTGGCGGTCCGCGGGGTCAGCGCGCGATACCTGTCCAAGGACGAGACGAACAGCCAACGAATTGGCCGGCGCTGACGAAAGGTTCTGAGGTCGATGACTACCCGTTAGCGCGGCCGCCCCAGTGTTGGCACGATCGTCGGCGCCCGTTAGCTGATAACCACCAACAGGTCGCCACCCTCAACTTGTGCGGTGTGAGACACCGCTACCCGTGCGACCTTGCCCGCCTTCGGGGTAGTAACGGCAGCCTCCATCTTCATCGCTTCGATCGTCGCAATCGTCTGTCCCGCAGCGACTTCCTCATCGATGGCCACAGTCACCGTGACGACCCCAGCAAATGGGGCCGCGACGTGATCCGGATTGTTACGGTCAGCCTTCTCGGCATTCGGCACATCGGCGGCGATGCTGCGGTCACGCACCACGACCGGACGCAACTGCCCATTGAGGATGCACATCACTGTCCGCATGCCGCGTTCGTCGGCATCGGATATGGCCTCTAGACCGATGAGCAACTCCACACCGCGCTCCAGCTCGACACGGTGTTCGTCCCCCTGCCGAAGTCCATAGAAGAACTGATTTGCGCTCAGCCGGGAGGTGTCGCCGTATTGCTCACGATGGTCCTCGAATTCTTTGGTCGGTCCAGGGAACAGCAGCCGATTCAGCGCTGCCTGGCGGTCGATACCCCTTGCGGCCAACGCTTTTTCATCCTCGGCTGACAGCTGTTGCTCCGCCTTCGCCGGACCGCGCCCCTGTAATGCCTTTGTGCGAAAAGGCTCGGGCCAACCGCCGGGCGGGTCACCAAGTTCCCCACGCAGGAAACCGATGACCGAGTCCGGGATGTCGTAACGCGCCGGGTCATCGGCGAAATCCTGCGCGCTGACGCCTGCGCCGACGAGCGCCAGTGCCAAGTCCCCGACCACCTTGCTCGACGGGGTCACCTTGACCAGACGCCCGAGGATGGCATCGGCCCCCGCGTAGGCATCTTCGATCTCTTCGAACCGGTCACCGAATCCCAGCGCGATCGCCTGCTGACGCAGGTTAGACAATTGCCCACCCGGGATTTCATGGCGGTACACCCGGCCAGTCGGGGCCGGCAGCCCGGATTCGAACGGCGCGTACACGTTACGCAACGCCTCCCAATACGGCTCCAGATCGCTCACGGAGTCCAGGGACAGGCCGGTGTCGTATTCGGTATGCGCTGCCGCGGCCACGATGGAGGACAGTGCTGGCTGGCTGGTCGTCCCGGCCAGCGGGGCCGCTGGCGCGGGGACGGCATCGGCTCCGGCGCGCCAGGCCGCCGCATAGCTCGCCAGTTGACCACCCGGGGTGTCGTGCGTATGTACGTGCACCGGCAGGTCGAACCGAGCCTTGAGCGCAGAGACCAGTGTGGTCGCGGCGGGGGCGCGCAACAGCCCGGCCATGTCCTTGATCGCCAGCACGTGTGCACCCGCCGTGACAATCTGTTCGGCCAATTTCAGGTAGTAGTCCAGGGTGTAAAGCTTTTCGGCCGGATCGCTGAGATCGCCCGTGTAGGACATCGCCACCTCGGCTACGGCGGTACCGGTCTCGCGAACCGCGTCGATCGCCGGGCGCATCGAGTCGACGTTGTTCAGCGCGTCAAAGATCCGAAAGATGTCGATGCCGGTCGCCGTCGCCTCCTCGACGAATGCCGTCGTGACGATCTCGGGATAGGGCGTGTAGCCCACCGTGTTGCGCCCGCGCAGCAGCATTTGCAGGCAGATGTTGGGCATCGCTTCACGCAAGGCCGCCAGCCGCTCCCATGGGTCCTCCTTCAAAAAGCGCAGCGCGACGTCGTACGTCGCCCCGCCCCAGCATTCGACCGACAGCAGCTGGGGCATCATGCGGGCGATGTATGGCGCCACCATGACCAGTCCGCTGGTACGCACCCTCGTGGCCAACAGGGACTGGTGTGCGTCGCGGAACGTGGTATCCGTGACGCGGACGCCCTGCGACTGGCGCAGCCACCCCGCGAACCGCTCCGGCCCAAGTTCGATCAGGCGCTGCTTGGATCCTGCTGGCGGATCCGTCGACAGGTCTATGTCAGGCAGCTTGTCGTGCGGGTACACAGCCGAGGGGCGTTCACCGTGCGGCTTGTTGACCGTTACGTCGGCCAGATACGTGAGGATCTTGGTTCCGCGGTCCGCCGAACTGCGCGCCGTGAGCAGCTGCGGATGCTGCTCGATGAACGACGTCGTGATACGGCCGGCCTGGAAATCCGCGTCGTCCAGAACCGATTGCAGGAAGGGAATGTTCGTCGACACGCCGCGGATGCGGAATTCCGCAACCGCGCGCCGCGCACGCCGCACGGCCGTGGCGAAATCCCGGCCCCGACAGGTCAGTTTGATCAGCATCGAGTCGAAGTGCGCACTGATCTCCGCCCCCAGCGTCGTTCCGCCATCCAGCCGAATTCCCGCCCCACCCGGGGTGCGATAGGCGGTGATTCGACCCGTGTCCGGACGGAATCCGTTGGCCGGATCCTCCGTGGTGATGCGGCACTGCAGCGCCGCGCCGTGCGGGACGAGCGAATCCTGGCTCAAGCCAATCTGTTCCAGGGTCCGCCCCGCCGCAACCTGCAGCTGGGCGGACACCAGGTCGACGTCGGTGATCTCCTCGGTGACGGTGTGCTCGACCTGGATGCGCGGGTTCATCTCGATGAACACGTGGTTGCCGCGCTCGTCTAGCAAAAACTCGACCGTGCCTGCACACGTATAGCCGATACTTTGTGCGAACTTCACCGCGTCCGCGCAGATCCGCTCGCGCAATTCGGGATCCAGGTTTGGCGCCGGTGCGATTTCGATGACCTTCTGATGCCGGCGTTGGACACTGCAATCCCGCTCGTAGAGGTGCATCACGTGGCCCTGGGTGTCGGCCAGAATCTGCACCTCGATGTGCCGCGGGTTGAGCACGGCCTGCTCGAGGAACACCGAGGCGTCGCCGAAGGCGGACTCGGCCTCGCGGCTTGCCGCCTCGATTGCCTCGGGCAGCACCGCCGCGTCGGTAACTCGGCGCATCCCGCGGCCGCCTCCGCCGGCGACCGCCTTGACGAACAGAGGGAAGGCCATGGGCTCGGCGGCCGACACCAGCTCGTCCACTGATGTCGAGGGTGCAGAGGAGGCCAGCACCGGAAGACCCGACGCCCTCGCCGCCGCAATAGCCCGCGACTTGTTGCCCGTCAGCTCGAGCACCTCAGCGCTCGGGCCGACGAACGTAATGCCTGCGGCCGCGCACGCCGCCGCCAAGTCTGGATTCTCCGAAAGGAATCCATATCCGGGGTAGATCGCGTCCGCTCCGCACGCCAGGGCGGTGGCGACGATCTCGTCAACCGACAAATAGGCCCGCACCGGGTGGCCCTCCTCGCCGATCTGATACGACTCGTCGGCTTTCAGCCGGTGCACAGAATTGCGGTCTTCGTACGGATAGATCGCGACGGTGGCCATTTCCAGTTCGTAGGCCGCCCGAAAGGCGCGGATGGCGATCTCTCCCCGGTTAGCGACCAATACTTTTGTGAGCACGGTCTTCACCATAGGAGCGAACGCCGTGCGCATCGAACCGTGCCGGGTTGATCGGATCACTAGGACCCTTTTTGCGTGGTTACGGCCCTTAGTGGCACACTCGGTGGGTGCTCAACATGCAGCGCCGATTTTTTTATGGGTACCGGCCAGCGGTGCCCGTGGTGTAGCTGCTTTCGCAGAGCCCCGTGGTCCGCTTCCGGATTCGGGGCTCGTCTCTTTTGTGAGGCCCGATAACGGATGAGACCAGAACCCCCACATCAAGAGAATGCGGAGTTAGAGATGAACATCGAGATGGTCGAGTCTGAAGAGGCCACCGACATTGACGCGTTGCGCCAGGAGATCGACCGACTGGACGCCGAGATCCTCGCCGCGGTGAAGCGGCGGGCCGAAGTCTCCCAGGCGATCGGCAAGGTGCGGATGGCGTCCGGCGGCACCCGCCTGGTGCACAGCCGCGAGATGAAGGTCATCGAGCGCTACAGCGAGCTCGGTCCCGACGGCAAGGACCTGGCGATGCTGTTGCTGCGGCTGGGCAGGGGCCGGCTCGGCCACTGAGGCCGTCCGTCACACCTGGCTCGGGAGCGTCCGGCGGCATTAGGGTCAGCATCATGACCCGCGTCGGCGACGATGCAGAGCTTTGCGATGAGGAGGAGCGGCGCCCATGACATCCGTGCAAACCATCCCCGACATCACCGCCACCCCGGCGTGGGACGCCCTGCGCAGGCATCACGAACAAATCGGCCAGACCCATCTGCGGCAGTTCTTCGACGAGGATCCCGATCGCGGCCGCGAGCTCACCGTCACGGTCGGCGACCTCTACATCGACTACAGCAAACACCGCGTCAACCGAGAGACGCTGGGGCTGCTGGTCGACCTGGCGCGGGCGGCTAACCTCGAGGAGCGCCGCGACCAGATGTTCGCCGGCGTGCACATCAACACCTCCGAGGACCGGGCCGTGCTGCACACCGCGCTGCGGCTGCCCCGCGACGCCGAACTGGTCGTCGACGGCCAGAACGTCGTCGCGGACGTGCACGAGGTGCTGGACGCGATGGGCGACTTCACCGATCGGTTACGCAGCGGTGAATGGACGGGGGCCACCGGGAAAAAGATCAGCACCGTGGTCAACATCGGGATCGGCGGGTCGGACCTGGGTCCGGTGATGGTCTACCAGGCGCTGCGCCACTACGCGGACGCCGGGATCTCGGCGCGCTTCGTCTCCAACGTCGACCCGGCCGACCTGGTCGCCAAGCTGGCCGACTTGGATCCCGCCACAACGCTTTTCATCGTCGCGTCGAAGACGTTCTCCACGCTGGAGACATTGACCAACGCGACCGCCGCGCGCCGCTGGCTGACCGACGCGCTCGGCGACGCCGCGGTGTCCAAGCACTTTGTGGCGGTCTCCACCAACAAGCGCCTGGTCGACGACTTCGGCATCAACACCGACAACATGTTCGGGTTCTGGGACTGGGTCGGCGGGCGTTATTCGGTCGACTCGGCGATCGGGCTGTCGCTGATGGCCGCCATCGGCAAGGAGGCGTTCGCCGACTTCCTGTCCGGATTCCACATTGTCGACCGCCATTTCAAGACTGCCCCGCTGGAGTCGAACGCGCCGGTGCTGCTCGGCCTCATCGGCCTGTGGTACTCCAACTTCATGGGCGCGCAATCACGCGCCGTGCTGCCGTATTCGAACGACCTGTCCCGCTTCGCGGCCTACCTGCAGCAGCTGACCATGGAATCCAACGGGAAGTCGACCCGCGCCGACGGCACGCCGGTCACCACCGACACCGGCGAAATCTTTTGGGGTGAACCGGGAACCAACGGCCAGCACGCGTTCTACCAGTTGTTGCACCAGGGCACCCGGCTGGTGCCGGCCGATTTCATCGGCTTCAGCCAACCCACCGACGACCTGGCCACCGCCGACGGCACCGGCAGCATGCACGACCTGTTGATGAGCAACTTCTTCGCCCAGACTCAGGTGCTGGCGTTCGGCAAGACCGCCGAGGAGATCGCCGCCGAAGGCACCCCCGCCGACGTCGTGCCGCACAAGGTGATGCCCGGAAACCGGCCGTCCACTTCGATTTTGGCTGACCGGCTCACCCCGTCGGTGCTGGGTCAGCTGATCGCGCTCTACGAGCACCAGGTCTTCACCGAGGGCGTGATCTGGGGCATCGACTCGTTCGATCAGTGGGGTGTGGAGCTGGGCAAAACGCAGGCCAAGGCGCTGCTTCCGGTGATCACCGGCGACGCCTCGCCCGCGCCGCAGACCGACAGCTCGACCGACGCGCTGGTCCGCCGCTACCGCACCGAGCGGGGACGCACGAGCTAAGGGCTCTTCCGCCGAGCGTGCGCAAATGCACGGCTTCGACCGGCGTGTCGCGGACAAACACGCACGCTCGCGGCGTGAGACAACGAAGCTAGGCGAACACCTTCGTCAGCGGGGGCGGCAGCACCCGCATCAGTTGCACCAGCGGGGCCCACGGCCACCACGGCACCACGGCGCGGCCGGGTTCGCGCTCGATCGCGTCGACCAACGCCTTGACGCCAGTTTCGTTGTCCACCATGAACATCGTGCTCTCGGACTTGGCGGTCATCTCCGACTCGATATAGCCCGGCTCGATCAACGACACCTTGATCGGACCGCGGCGGTATTCGGCGCGCAGCGATTCACCCAGCGAGCGCATTCCGGCTTTGCTTGCGGCGTAAGCGGCCTTGACGCCCGGCACCCCCTTGTTGCCGAGCACCGACGAGATCAGCACCAGATGCCCCTGACCGCTTTTGGCGAACATCTCCAGCGCGGTTTCGATCTGCACGAGGGCGGCGACCAGGTTGGTCTCCAGGGTCTTCTTGTTGGCCCACGGCTTGCCCGAGCCCAGCTTGGCGCCCTTGCCGATGCCTGCGTTGACGACGACGCGGTCGATGCCGCCGAGCTCGTCGCCGATTTCGGCGAACACCTTGGGCACCTGCTCGTGGTCGTTGACGTCCAGCGCTGCGACGGCGATCTTGATTCCCGGATACTGTTGCGTCAGTTCGGCTTTCAGCTCATCGAGCCGCTCGGTGCGACGGGCGCACAGCCCCAGGTCGCGGCCCTTGGCGGCGAAGGAGCGCGCCATCCCGGCGCCCAGGCCGGAGCTGGCGCCGGTGATGAGGATCTTCTGACGAGTCACCGGGGCAGCATATCGACCGTCGCCGGCGGCTACTTGAGCAGCCGCGACAGGCGGCGGTCGGCGAGCACCTTGCCGCCGGTCTGGCACGTCGGGCAGTACTGAAAAGACTTGTCCGCGAACGATACTTCGCGCACGGTGTCCCCGCACACCGGGCACGGCAGGCCGGTGCGGGCGTGCACGCGCAGGCCGGAGCGCTTCTCCCCCTTGAGCATGGCGGCGCCCTGGCCGACGGAGCGGCTCACCGCGTCGGTCAGCACCGAGATCATCGCGTCGTGCAAGGCGGTGAGTTGTTCGTCGGACAGCTTGCCCGCGGTAGCGAACGGCGAGATCTTGGCGACGTGCAGGATTTCGTCGCTGTAGGCGTTGCCGATGCCGGCGATCACCTTCTGGTCGGTGATGACGGTCTTGATCCGGCCGGTGTTGCCGGACAGCACGCCCGCCAGGTCCTCGGGGCTGAGCTCCAGCGCGTCGGGGCCCAGCGCGGCGATGCCCGGCACCAGCTGGGGGTCGTCGACGAGCCACACCGCCAGCCGCTTCTGTGTGCCGGCCTCGGTGAGGTCGAAGCCGGGCGCCTCGCCGGGCGTGCCCAGGTGCACCCGCATGGCGATCGGGCCCTTGCCGGGGCGCAGCGGCGCCGCGGCCAGCTTGTCGGACCACCGCAACCAGCCCGCGCGCGACAGGTGGGCGATCAAGAACAGGGACCCGGCCTGTAATCCCAGGTACTTGCCCCAGCGCTGGGCCCCGGTCACCGATTGACCGTGCAGGACGTTGATCGGCGGGTCAAAGGTTTTCAGCACCGAAAACGCGACGACGTCGACGCGACCGATGGTCGAGCCGACGGCGTGGCGCCGCAAATGGTCGACCAGCGCTTCGATCTCGGGAAGTTCGGGCACGCCCTTCAGTCTGCCGTTCTGAGCAAATAGGTGTCCATGATCCAGCCGTGCCGCGCGCGGGCGGCGGCGCCCCCCCCCCCGCCGCGCGCCGCGCCCCCCCCGACGGTGCCGGCCACCAGCAGCTCGTCGCCGGTGCCGAGGTAGGCGCCCCACCAGATCTTCGTGTCGGGCGGGCCCGACCAG
>NZ_LZKR01000070.1 GCF_001672915.1 Mycobacterium sp. 1245805.9
CCCCCACGGCGGCCCCCCCCCCCCCCCCCCCCGGGCCCCCGGGCCGGCCGGGGCGCCCGCGCGCCGCCCCCCGGCGGGGGGCGCGCGCGGGGGGGGGCGCCCCCCCCCGCCACCAGGTCGACGAGCTGATCGTCGAGCGCGACGCGGTGACCGGCGTCCGCGGCACCGTGCTGGAGCCGTCGGCAGCCGCGCGCGGCGTGGCTTCGTCGCGAACCGCGGTGGGGCAGTTCGAGTTCCGTGCGTCCGCGGTGATCGTCACCAGCGGCGGCATCGGCGGCAATCACGAGCTGGTGCGCAAGAACTGGCCGACGCGAATGGGCCGCGTCCCCGAGCAGTTGCTCAGCGGCGTGCCCGCCCACGTGGACGGCAGGATGATCGGCATCTCCCAGCGGGCCGGCGCGCGGGTCATCAACCCCGACCGGATGTGGCACTACACCGAGGGAATCACCAACTACGACCCGATCTGGCCGCTGCACGGCATCCGCATCATCCCGGGCCCCTCGTCGCTGTGGCTGGACGCGTCCGGCAAGCGGCTGCCGGTGCCGCTGTATCCCGGCTTCGATACCCTCGGCACGCTCGAGCACATCACCAAGTCCGGGCATGACTACACCTGGTTTGTGTTGAACGCCAAGATCATTGAAAAGGAGTTCGCGCTCTCCGGCCAGGAGCAGAACCCCGACCTGACCGGCCAGAGCGTGCGCGAACTGCTGCGCAACCGGGCCAGCTCCGGGCCGCCGGCGCCGGTGCAGGCCTTCATCGACCGGGGCGTGGACTTCGTCAGCGCGGGCTCGCTGCGCGAGCTGGTGACCGCGATGAACAAGCTGCCCGATGTGGAGCCCCTGGACTACGCCACGGCGGAGGCCGAGGTGACCGCCCGGGACCGCGAGGTGGCCAACCGGTTCAGCAAGGACGGCCAAATCACCGCGATCCGCGCCGCGCGCGGGTACCTCGGCGACCGGCTGGGCCGGGTGGTGGCGCCGCACCGGCTGACCGATCCGAAGGCCGGGCCGCTGATCGCCGTCAAGCTGCACATCTTGACCCGAAAGACGTTGGGCGGCATCGAGACCGACCTGGCCGGGCGGGTGCTGACGGCCGCCGGGACGCCGCTGACCGGGCTGTACGCAGCCGGCGAGGTAGCCGGCTTCGGCGGCGGCGGCGTGCACGGCTACCGGGCGCTGGAGGGCACGTTTCTGGGCGGCTGCATCTTCTCCGGGCGCGCCGCCGGCCGCGGCGCCGCCGACGACATCACCTAGGACTTCGAACGCCGACCAGACGCAGAATCGCATCATTTGGCCGGAAATCGTGCGATTCTGCGTCTGCTCGCGGTCAGAAGGTGACCGCGCTTTCCTCGGGCAGCACCTGGAAGTCGGTGGTGGTCATCTCGGTGAGCCGGCCGTAGTAAATTCCTCGCGCGTCGGGGGCGATGATGCCCTGGTGGATCGGCACCGCCCGCGCGGGCGCCACCGCGCGCAGGTAGTCGACGGCCTCGGCGATCTTCATCCACGGCGCCGACGCCGGCGCGGCCAGCACGTCCACCGGCTCGTCGGGCACGAAAAGGGCGTCGCCGGGGTGCATCAGTCGCGCCGCATGGCCCCCGTCGCCGACCAGAAACGAAATGTTCTCTATCACAGGGATTTCCGGGTGGATCACGGCGTGCCGGCCCCCTAACGCCCGGACGGTCAGCTCGCCGATCTGCAGCTCGTCGCCGACGTGCACCGCCCGGCAGGGCGTGCCCAGCTGCTCGGTGGTTTGCGGATCGGCGTAGAGGTCCGCCTCGGGATTACCCTCGAGCAGCGAGGGCAGCCGGCTCACGTCGACGTGGTCGGGGTGCTGGTGGGTGATCAGGATCGCGGAGAGGCCGGTGATTCCCTCGAAACCGTGCGCGAAGGTTCCGGGGTCAAAAAGCACACGCGTGTTGTCGAACTCGGCAAGTAGGCAGGAATGGCCGAAGTGCGTAAGTTGCATATCTACGATTGTGCCCTGACGGGGGTGATGCCGATGCGGGTGATCCTGGCGGCGATGCTGGCTGGCGGCTTCGCGGTGGCCCTGATCATCGTGGTACCCGCCCAGGCGGACCCGGAGGCCTGCCCTCCGGTGTGCGACCAGATCCCGAACAGCGCCTGGATCCAGCCGCGCGCGGTGCCGCTGGACGCGGTGTATCACTGGCCGGCGCTGGCGGGTTCATCGGTCCCGTTGACGGGCAGCGGGACGCCGAGGTTTCGCTTCGAGGAGCTGTGTGCGTCGCCGGAGGCGCCGCAGGACGCCCGCGCTTCGGCGGTCGCGGCGCGCGTCACGATCACCCACCCGGACGGTCAATGGCAGTTGCAGGCCGAAATCCTGCACTGGCGCGGTGACACCGCCCGCGGCGGCCCGACAGCGGCAGGGGTATTCAGCAATGCCGTCGCCGCCCTGCGCGGCTGCCAGCAACGGGTCCCGGCGCAGTCGCCGTCGATCACCAGCGACGAGCCGAACCGGATGGCCGCGGTGCTCAGCGGTCCGGTCGTCATGCACACCTACCTCGTCGCCCATGTGGCCAGCAGCACGGTCAGCGAGCTCACCCTGTGGTCCCAGGGGCCGCCGCAGGCGTCCTGGCCGGCGATGTCGGACGACAACGTGCTGAATTCCATGATCGCGCCCCTGTGCGACGCCTATATCGCGTCGTGCCCCTGACCGGCCGGTAGAGTTGGCGCCGGTACAACCCCTGAGGAGGAGCGCCGGTGAGCCGGGTGGTCGTTCATGTGATGCCCAAAGCGGAGATTCTGGACCCGCAGGGTCAGGCAATTGTCGGCGCCCTGGGTCGGCTCGGCCACCCGGGGATCTCGGATGTCCGGCAGGGCAAGCGATTTGAGCTGGAGGTGGACGAGTCCGTCGACGACGCCACGCTCGCCGAGATCGCCGAATCGCTGTTGGCCAACACCGTGATCGAGGACTGGACGATCAGCCGGGAGGCGCAGTGACGGCGCGGATCGGCGTCATCACCTTTCCCGGGACGCTTGACGACGTGGACGCCGCCCGCGCGGCGGGCGGCGTCGGCGCCGAGGCGGTCGCTCTGTGGCACGCCGACGCCGACCTGAAGGGGGTCGACGCGGTGGTGGTTCCCGGCGGCTTTTCCTACGGTGACTACCTGCGCGCCGGCGCGATCGCCAGGTTCGCCCCGGTGATGGGCGCGGTGGTCGAAGCCGCGGGACGCGGAATGCCGGTATTGGGAATTTGCAACGGTTTTCAGGTGATCTGTGAGGCCGGACTGCTGCCCGGCGCCCTGACTCGCAATGCGGGCTTGCACTTCGTCTGCCGCGACGTCTGGCTGCGGGTGGAATCGACCTCGAGCGCCTGGACCTCTCGTTTCGAGTCCGGCGCGGACCTGCTGGTGCCGCTGAAATCGGGCGAGGGCCGCTACGTCGCGCCCGCGGACGTGCTCGACGAGCTGGAGGGCGAGGGGCGGGTGGTGTTCCGCTACCACGACAATCCGAACGGCTCGCAGCGTGACATCGCCGGCATCAGCTCGGCCAACGGCCGCGTCGTCGGGCTGATGCCGCATCCCGAGCACGCCATCGAGGCGCTGACGGGACCCTCCGACGACGGCCTCGGCCTGTTCTATTCGGCGCTGGACGCCGTGCTGGCCGCTTAGCCGGAAATCACAGCCGCGCAACGTAATTCGTGGAATGCCGCGGTGAGCGCGTCGGTCGCTTCGTGCGGGTCGTTGAACGTCCGGTCGTCGGTGAGCACCGCGATGCCGAGCTGGTCGACGTAGCTCCACACGGTGATGTTGACCGGCGCGCCCGGCGACAGCACGCCGGTCGAGTAGATCTCGCTGACCGTGGCGCCGCCGAAGTGGCCACGCTCGCGCGGGCCCACGACGCTGGACACCGCGACGTTCATCACCTTGTTCGGCGCCTCCCGCTGTGCCAGCCAGCGAAACGCGGCCGGCGCCAGCGCGGTGGGTAGGTAGGTCATCATCCGCTCGTAGAGTCTGGGGCCCAGAATTTCGTGGTCTTCCTTGGCGATTCGGGTCGCCAGCGCGACCAGCCGCGCCCGTTCGGTCGCGTCGGCGATGTGCACGGGCAGTGAAACCATCAGGCCGCTGATCTCGTTGCCGGTGATCCGGTCGGACTTGTCGGTGGCGGTGGGCACGGAGGCGATGATGGGCCGGTCGGCCGCTCCGTCGTAGGCCAGCAACAGCTTCCGAAGGCCCCCGGCCGCGGTCGCCAGCACCATGTCGTTCATCGTGATGCCCAACGCCTTGGCGGTCGCCTTGACGTCGGGCAGCGGCAGCGTCGCAGTGGCGAACCGCCGCCGCGGTGACACGACGTGGTTGAGGAAGGTCGGCGGTGCGTCGAACGGGTCGGCCAGGTCGGGGTGTTTTCCGCGCTGCCGGGACCGGCGGCGGACCCGGGACAACCCCACGGCCGCGTCTTTGACCAGGCCCGGCAGCGTGGCGGCTTGCCGCAGGTGGTCGCGTCCGGCGGCGCGCAGCAGGTCGGACGTCGACGGGGTGGCGCAGGGTTGGTCGTCGTCCCGCTCGTCGGTCGGCCCGTCCTCGAGGTCCATCGCGCGCGCAAGCAGGTTGACGGAGGCGACGCCGTCGGCCAGCGCGTGGTGGATCTTGCCGATCAGCGCGAAGCGGCCGCCGGTCAGGCCCTCGGCGAAATGAAACTCCCACAGTGGCCGGCCGCGATCCAGCGGCGTGGAGGCCACCTCGCCGATGACGCCGTCGAGCTCCCGGCGGCCGCCCGGCGCGGGCACCCGCACCCGCCGCAGGTGGTAGTCCAGGTCGACCTCGCAGTTCTCCAGCCACATCGGGTGATGCAGTCGCCAGGGAATGTCGACGAGCTTGTAGCGCAACGGTTCTAGCAGATGCAGCCGTCGGCGCACGTGGTGTCGGAACGCCTCGAAGCCGAAGTCAGAGTCGCAGCTGGAGGGGTCGAGGACCGCGACTTTCAGCGTGTGTGTGTGCAGATTCGGCGCCTCGCTGTACAGCAGCATGGCGTCCATGCCGTTGAGCCTCTTCACACGCCACCTCGCCCCGCCGACGCGTCAGCCCAGAATCGGGAACCGGCGCTCGTCGGCCAGACGCTTCAGCGCGGCCTCCATCACGGCTCGCACATGCGCGTCGACCTCGTCGACGTCGGGATCGTCGCCGAAGCGGGCGGCGATGTCGATCGGCTCGAGGACCTCCGTGACGATCTTGGCCGGCAGCGGCAGGTTAGGCGGCAAGATCACGCTCAGGCCGAATGGGAAACCGAAGCTGATCGGCAAGATGTTGATCCGGGCCTTCGTCAGTCGCAGCGTGCGCGCCAGCCAGTTGCCGCGGGTCAGGAACAGCTGCGTCTCCTGGGCGCCGATGGACACGGCGGGAACGATCGGCACCCCGGCTTCGATCGCCGTCCTGACGTAGCCGGTGCGACCGTCGAAGTCGATGGTGGTCGCGCTGAAGGTGGACCGGTAGGAGTCGTAGTCGCCGCCCGGGAAGACCAGCACCACCGCACCCGAATGCAAAGCGGCGGCCGCGTTTTCGCGGCTCGCCTCGATGACCCCGAGGCGGCGCAGCCACCCATCCAGCGGACCCATGAACAGCCCGTAATGGCCCAGGGTGTAGACGGGGCGGTCGTATCCGAACCTCTCGTAGAAGGCCGGCGAGAAGATCAGCACGTCGGGAGTGAACATGCCGCCGGAGTGATTGGACACCACGAGCGCCCCGCCGGTCGACGGGACATTGTCGATGTTCCGCACCTCGGCGCGATAATACCGCTTGATGACCGGTCCGAGGGCCTTGGAGACCTGCTCGGTGAGGGCCGGATCCCACTTGGCGGTTTCAGGATTGTCCGCTGTCTCAACAACCTTCATGGCTCCCCGCCGTCGTGTTTCTGCCATTTGCTAGTGATAGCCGGTGTGACGCCGGTCTCAAACCTCAGCGCCAGCATGGCATATGCTACTCTCCATTTTAGAGAATGTCATATCCGTTTGCTGATAACTCGTCGCACATCGGGGGGAGATGTCGGAAAAGGTTCTTGTCACGGGGGGTTTCGGGCTGGTCGGTTCGCAGACGGTGCGCCGGCTGGTTGCCGCCGGCCATCGCGTCGTCGCCACCGACCTCGGCACCCGCGACCAGCGCAAGGCCACGAGGTCGCTGCCGGCGGGAGCGGAGGCACACTGGGCGGACCTGACCGACCCGAACCAGGTCGATCGCCTCGTCGCCGACACCTCGCCGACGGTGATAATTCATCTGGCCGCGATCATTCCGCCGTCGATCTATCGCGACGCTGACCTGGCCCGCCGCGTCAACGTGCAGGCGACCGTGGCGCTGCTGCGTGCCGCGCAGTCGAGCCAGAATCGGGTGCGCTTCATCCAGGCGTCGAGCAATGCCGTGCACGGCGCGCGCAACCCGCACCGGCACCCCGAGCTGTTGCGCGCCGACACCCCGCTGCGGCCGGCCGATCTATACGGCGCGCACAAGGCGGAGGTCGAAGGCCACGTACGGGGTTCTGGCCTGGACTGGGTGATCCTTCGGCTGGCCGGAGTTCTGAGCGTGGACCTGGGCGCCATGCCGCTCAACATGGACGCGCCGTATTTGGAGAGCGCACTGCCGACCGACGGACGCATCCACACGATCGATGTCCGCGACGCAGCGCTCGCGTTCGCCGCCGCGACGACGGCCGATGTTCTCGGCGAAATCCTGCTGGTCGGCGGCGACGAGTCACACCTGCTCCGCCAGGGAGACGTCGGCAAGGCATTGGCCACCGCCCGCGGCCTGGTCGACGTCCTGCCCGGGGGCAGGCCGGGCGATCCCGACAGCGACGAGAACTGGTACATCACAGACTGGATGGACACCACCCGCGCTCAGCAGGCGCTGCAATTCCAGCACCATTCCTGGCCGGACATGCTGGCCGAGATGCGTGCGGCCGCCGGCTGGCGGCGCCAACCGGCACGGGTGATCTCACCGCTCGTGCGTCAATTCCTCAAAAGGCGTGCGGCCTACCGGGATTGGCCGGGAACTTACGCCGACCCGTGGGGCGCGATCAGGGCCGAGTTCGGCGAGCCCCGGCCCGATACGCCGGGGCCCGCCATGACCTAGTACGCGCGTCGGACCCCTCAACCGGCGTCGCGCACCAACTGGTGTGCCGTCGAAGGCACTTCGGCCGGAACGACTGTGGGTTCTAGCTGCCCGAACAAATCGATCGCGTCGGCGATGGCGGCGTCGACCAGGGAAGCGAAGTCCTCGAACGAAACGCCCTTCCGGATCCACTGCGACCTGCGCGCCACCACGCCGATGCGCTGCGGATCGGAGGAGCCGTGCACGACGGCGATGACCTCCCGGTCCTGCGCGTTCCACGTGTCGGCGAAGTGCGTCAACCACGGCCGGTCGGTGGCCGGAAAGAAGCACGCGGGGGTTACCCGGACGATCAGCACGTCGCCCTGTGTCGGGCAGACCTCGAGATGGACGTGGAGCCGGCGCGGGCGGGTGTTGGCGACGTAGAAAAACTCGCCGTCGTGTCGGCCCCGGAAGTAGCGGCTGCCGCGCGTGCACAGGTAGCGCTCGACCAGGTCTGCGCAGAACGGCTCACTCGACATGAGTCGATACTGAGGCCGCCGGCTTGGCGGATCCTTTGAGCCGAGCTAGCCGGGAGCGAAGAAAATGTTGAGAATTGGCTGAGCGAGGGGATCCCGCTCAGGCGAGCACCCGCACCGGAACGTTGGACCAGCCCGCGACGTTTTGCATCGTCACCCGTTTGCAGCCGTCCCAGATCACCTCGTAGCGGGGCATCAGGTCCAGCAGCTTCCCCAGGGCGATCGCGCTTTCCAACCGGGCCAGCGCGGCCCCCAGGCAACTGTGCACACCGTATCCGAAGCCGAGGTTCTGCGCCTCCGAGCGATCGCGGTCGATGTCGAATTTGTCCGCGTCGGTGAAGGCCTCGGGATCGCGGTTCGCCGCACCGCCCAAGAGGAATACCGGCTTGCCGGCGGGGATCGTGACGCCGTGCAGGTGAACGTCTTTCAGCGAACAGCGGACGTTGTACTGCGCGGGTGCCTCGTAGCGCAGCACCTCCTCGATCGCCGCGGGCACCTTGGAGCGGTCGTCGAGCAGCTTTTGCCATTGGTCGGGGTTGCGCGCGAACTGCACGATCGCGTTGCCGACCAGCTTGGTGACGGTCTCGGCGCCCGCGCCACCCAAAAGTGTTGCGAATCCGGTGATTTCGATGTCATCGAGGCGGGTGGTTCCCCCTTCGTCGCGCTCGACCTCGGCGGCGATCAGGGCGCTGATCATGTCGTCCTGCGGTTGCTTGCGTCGTTCCTGTATCAGGTTGTAGTAGAACGCCCCGGCCGAAGTGACCGCCTCCCAGTTGCTTTCGTTCATCTCGATCTGGCCGGGTTCGCGGTGCAGCGAGGCGTCGACCCAATGCCGGATTTGCTGGCGGTGCTCGGCGGGAACCCCGAGGACCGTGCTGATCACTTCGACAGGAAACAGCGCCGAGAAGTCGGCGACCACATCGAATTGCTCGGGATCGACCCGCGACAGGTGGTAGTCGATCAGCTCGGTCACGCTGTCCTGCAACGCGGTGATCGCGCGCGGCGTGAAGACCTTGTTGACCAGGCTGCGCATGCGCCGATGCTCCGGGGGATCCATGAAGATCATCGACTTGGCCTCCGCGGGGAGGTTGTCGTTCTTGACCATGGCGAGGTCGATCCCGCGGGCCGACGAATACGTCTCGTGGTCCTTGAACGCGGCCGCCACGTCCCGGTGGCGGGTGAGCGCGTAGAAATCGTGCTCCGCGCTGTAGTAGACCGGCGCCTCTTCGCGCATCCGCCGATACGTCGGATATGGGTCGTTGAAAAACTCTTCCGAGAACGGGTCGAAGACCAGCTCGGTCGCCGTCATTGTGTCCTCCTCAACCGCGTCGCGCGGACAGCCGCTAACCGCGATGCTGAGCACTTGCTTAGCATCGGGCGCGGCCCGGGGTCAAGGCGACCGCTGCTATCCGTCGAGCTCGATCCGCACGGTCATCAGGTCGGTGCCCAACGCACGCACCATCGCGCTGTTGAATCGCGGCAGCGTTGTCAGGCGGGCGTGCGGGTCGTCGTCCGGCAGCGGCGAGGCGGTGCCCGCGCGCCAGCGGCCCCGAATGCGAATCCGAACCCGGTTGTTCGCCTGGATGTTTCGCACGTAGTCGGATGCCTCGCCGTGGTCGGACACGAGCCAGAACGTGGCGCCGTCGAGTCGCCCGCCGATCGGGGTTCGTCGGGGTCGCCCGCTGTTGCGTCCGGTGGTCTCCAGCAGCACCTGGGTGGGCAGCCGCCGGGTGACGGGGTTGGCGATGTGTCGATGGAAGAAGCCGGTGCGGCGACGTTTGCGTGCGCCTGCGGAGGTTGTCATGCGGAACAGCATTGTCGAGACTAGCGGTCTCGTCAATGGAAACGCTAGCCTTCACGCTGTGACGCCCCGACGGCCGCACACCGGTAACCGACGTAACGACGCGGCGGGGCGGGCGATCCTGCAGGCGGCGGCCGAGTTGCTCGCCGACGGCGGTGGGTCGATCAGCGTCGACGCCATCGCCGAGCGCGCGGGTGTCGGCAAGCAGACCATCTATCGCTGGTGGCCCTCGAAGAGCGCGGTGCTCCTCGACGCGATGATCCACCGGGCTCGGCAGGTAGCGCCGGCACCGGACAGCGGCGACCTGCAGTCCGACCTTCGCCTGTTTTTGCGCGCCACCTTCACCGCCGCGCCCGATAACCGCAGCCTGCTCCTCGGGGTGCTGCGGGAGGCGCTTGCCGATGATGCCACCATGGATCGGCTCGCGGCGTTCACCACGGCGAGGCGCGACGAGTTGGCTGGGATCCTCGCCCGCGCGCGAGCCCGCGACCAGCTCCCCGCCGCCGGACCGTCGGCGACCGTTGTCGATCAGGCGTTTGGATTACTCTGGTACAGAATGATTTTCGCTCACGAGCCGCTCGATGAGAATGCCGCCGACCAGCTGGCGGCGGCGCTCGCGACGCAACTGCGCGCCGGTAAGGAGGATTGACGGTGGGCTTCGCGGTGGAACGGATCGACCATATCGTGTTGAACTGCAACGACGTTGAGGCCACCGCTGCTTGGTATGAGCGGGTGCTGGGCATGCGGCGCGAGACGTTCGGGCCGTCGGGGCGAACCGCCGTGTCGTTCGGGAACCAGAAGATCAACCTGCGACCGGTCGGGGCGCTGGCCGACGATCCCGACTGGGTAACCGGGGCCGTCGAAGCCGCCGGCTCCGCGGACCTGTGCTTCGTCACGCAGGCGACGCCGGACGATGTCCGCGCCCACCTTGCCGCGTGCGGGGTCGACGTCGTCACCGGGCCGGTGACCAAGACCGGCGCGTTGGGGCCGATGACCTCACATTACTGCCGTGACGTCGACGGGAACCTTATCGAAATCGCGGTCTACTGATCCTCGATCAGCGGATACAGCTCCGGCAGATTGACGACGATGGCCTCTTGGGTGCTACGCGCGATCACGACCTCGGCGGGGGAGTCGGGATCGGGATTTTCCTCCCGGTGCGGCAGGTACGGCGGGATGAAGACGTAATCGCCGGGCGCGGTGGCGATGCGCACCTCGTGGGCGCCGTCGTGAAAGACAAACTCCGGGTTGCCCTTTCGGACGTAAATCGCGGTCTCCGATTCGCCGTGATGATGGTTCGACGAGGCGGTTGCCGGTGACGCGTGCGTCTCACCCATCCACAGCTTCTCGGCGCCGACCGACTTGCCGGACAGCGCGGCGAAGCGGCGCAGGCCCTCCGATTGCGCGGTGTCGGAACTGATATCCGACGCTTTGACGTGGTGCACCCGGTTGCGGGAGACATCGGTTGCCGTCTCGTCGAAGTTGGGATGAAATCCGTCTGAAGTCGCCATGGGTCAATTATCGTCCGCGGCGTCCCGGTAGGCCTCGAGCAATCTCAGCCACACTTCGCTGATCGTCGGGAAGCACGGCACGGCGTGCCACAACCGGTCGATGGGAACTTGGCCCGCAACGGCGATGGTCGCGGAGTGCAGCATCTCGGTGACTCCGGGTCCGCCCAGCGTGACGCCGAGCAGGTGGCCGCTATCCGCATCGACCACCATCCGGGCCCGACCGGTGTAACCGTCGGCGTAGAGCTTGGCCCCCATCACGATGTCGCCGATCTCCACGTCGATTGTGCGCGCCCGGTGCCCGGCGTCCTCGGCCTCCCGGGCGGTCAGGCCGACGGCGGCGGCTTCGGGGTCGGTGAAGAAGGCCTGCGGCACGGCGTAATGGTCGGCGGTGGTCGCGTGCGCGCCCCACGGCGCGGTGTCCAGCGGCTTTCCCGCCGCGCGGGCCCCAATGGCCGCTCCGGCGATGCGTCCCTGGTATTTGCCTTGATGGGTCAGCAGCGCCCGGTGGTTGACGTCGCCCGCCGCATAGAGCCAGCCGTCCTCGATGGCTCGCACCCGGCAGGTGTCGTCGACGTCGAGCCAGTCGCCCGGCGTTAATCCCACCGTCTCCAGGCCGATGTCGTCGGTGAGCGGTGCCCGGCCCGTGGCGAAAAGCACCTCGCTGATTTGCAATTCGGATCCGTCGTCCAATTCGAGGACGACACGTCCGTCGTCGGGTCGGCGCAGGGCGCGGACTGATGTGCCCAGGCGGACGTCCACGCCGGCTTCGACAAGTCCGCGCCCGATGAGCTCGCCCACGAAGGGCTCCATGCGGGGCAGCAGGCCAGGGCCGCGGGCCAGGAGGGTCACCTTGGAGCCCAGTCCCTGCCAGGCGGTGGCCATTTCGACGCCGACGCCGCCGGCGCCGACGACGGCGAGCCGCTCCGGGACATAGCTACTGTCGGTGGCCTGGCGGTTGGTCCATGGTCTGGCCTCGGCGATGCCGGGCAGGTCGGGGAGGGCGGGCCGGCTGCCGGTGCAGACCACGACCGCGTGCCGGGCGGTCAGCACCGGCTGCTCGCCGGTGGGTGTGCTGACCGTGACTCGTCGTGGGCCATCCAACCGTCCGTGACCGCGGATCAGCGTGGCGCCGATGCCGCTCACCCAATCCGCCTGGCCGGCGTCGTCCCAGTCGGTGACGTAGCGGTTGCGCCGGCCGAAGACGCCCTCGGTGTTGATGGAACCGTTGATTGCCTCGCGCGCGCCGTCGACCCGTCGGGCGTCCGCAACGGCAATCACCGGGCGCAGCAACGCCTTACTGGGCACGCAGGCCCAGTACGAACATTCGCCGCCGACGAGCTCGCGCTCGACCACCGCCACGGTCAGGCCCGACGCCCGGGCGCGTTCCGCGGCATTCTGCCCGATCGGCCCGGCGCCGAGCACGACGACGTCGTAGTCCCGTTCGATGTCCGCTTCCATGCGTCAGCGCCTCCCCTCGATGAGCCGCTCGGCTAAGTCGCGCATGTCGCTTACCACTAGGTCCGGCTGCGGCAGCCCGTCAACAGGCAGCGGTGGATTGCCCGGCCGGGTGATGAGAGCGGAGCTGAAGCCGACGTGTTGCGCGCCGAGGGTGTCCCAGACGTGCGCGGCAACCATCATGCAATCGGCGGGCGCCACCCGGAGCGTCTCGCACACGTACCGATAGACCGCCGGTGCTGGCTTGAAGGCGCGGCAGGCATCGACGCTCAATTGCTGTTCGAAGAAATCGGCCAGCCCGGAATTCTGCAGCGCCGTCGGGCCGTTCGGGTTGGGTGGCGAGTTCGTGAGGGTAACCAGCCGAAAGCCGTTGTCGCGCAGAGCCGCGAGCCCCTCCGCCGCGTCGGGGAGCGCGGGCATCGTGAGCAAGCCGGTCTTTAGGCGGCCCACGTCGTGGTTGGTGACATTCACGTGGTGGACGTCGCCCAGCATGCGCAGCACGCCCTGGGCCAGGGTGGAGAAGTCCACGTAATTCCCCGCCAGGGTGATCGTCATCGAGTACATGACGAGTTGCGCGAACCACTCGCGCAGTACCCGTTCATCGCCGAACTTATCTACGAAAAGCGGTGCGAGCGAATCGATGTCGATGAGCGTCTCATTCACGTCGAAGACGAGCACGGACGGTCTGGTAATCGGCATGGCTAACCTTCAGCATTCTTCGGTGTGTGAACATCCGGCCGCAAATACGCGACCAGACATAAACAGATCAAAGCCATCCCGGCGGCCGGCCACCTGAGTGCGACGACCGCCGCCAACGCGAAAACGCCAACCGTTACGAACGAGCGCATGCGCAACATCCTGCGCATCAGCCCGGTGACGTCCTCGTGGGCAGGGCGATCGACCACTTCCCAACACACTGCGAGATACGTGATATTGACGAGCACGAAGACGGATGCATACAGGGCCACCGGCGCGCCGGCCAGCCTGCTATCGGCGATCCATTCGGTGGTGATCGGGATGAGCGACACCGAAAACAGGTGCGCGAAATTGGACCAGATCAGCCGCGGCGTCGCCTGCTCCGCGTAGCTGAACAGATGATGATGGTTGACCCAAACGATCGCGATGAACAGGTAGCTGACTACATAGCTGAGGCCCGTCGGCCAGAGCGGTAGCAGTGCGCGGAAGCTATGAGCGGTTGGCGGCTTGAGCTCCAAAACCAAAATCGTGATGAGGACAGCGAACACACCGTCGGAGAATGCTCCGACCCGGTCCGGGCCGGTCCTTCGCGCAGCCACGCCACTAACCCCTCACCGCGGCCCCGTGGGCGTTTTCCTGAGCACCTCGTCGGTATCGAGTCCCCGGTCGACGCCGTGGGGTATTACGGTTTGGCCCGGCTCGAGGTGAAGCTGTTTTCCGTCGAGATATACGTCGATCTTGTCGGGTTCGAACGACACCAGGTTGGTTACTCGCCCAACCTCGGGCCAGGCGTCAACGTACGACCAGGCTGCGCGCTTGCGGCCACCGATGTCGTAGTAGGAACAGATGCCTTTGTATGGGCAAAAGGTCTGGAGGTCAACGAGTTTGAGAGTGCCTTCGTCGATATCCCCTCGCGGCACGTACCAGCGTGGCGCGAAACCCGATTCGTACAGCGCCAGCGGATGCTGGGTATCCGCGATGACCTGCTCGCCATCCCGGACGACGAGATGGCGTGACGTGGAACGAATATCGATACGGTGATACGCGTCGGCGGCATGCCCGACGATGCGCTCGTCTTCCTCGTAGAACGCGTCCATGGCGCGCCATGCGAACGCCAGGCGCCCATCGAGAACCGCCGCCGGAAACGGCAGCGCGGTGTGCTGCCAGGCGGCCTGGTTAGCATCTTGCCCAGCGACTCTGACGCTGAACCACCTAGTCTCGCCCAGGTCGCGGTGATCAGTGACCCGGTCCTCGGCGACCAGAACGTCCGCCTCGATATCGCCGCGCGGGAAGTAGGCAACCGGGTAACGACCCGGCTCATGCAACAGAATGACGTCTTCGCTGTCAGCTATCCAATGATCCGCGAAGCACACTCTCATGCGCCGCCGCAACGGCTCGGCATACAGCAGGCGCGGTGGCACCGGCTGCTCGGTAAGGAAGTGCCCCACCGACCCGGTGGCCAGTGGGCCTTGCTGCCAGGCCAGCCCCATCGTTGTCCCCTCTCTTCCCGAAACCCCCTGCTGGAACTGCGCTTCCGTCGGTCATCGCTCCATCACAACGACCATCTTGCCGCTGGCCTCGCCTGCCTCCATCACCCGGTGCGCCTCGTGAATCTGGTCGAACGAGAAAACACGCGATGGCTTCGCTTCCAGCTTGCCCTCCGCAACCTGGCGCGCGATGTCTTGCAGCGGCACGTCGGACAGCGGGAAGCCCGGCGTCCCAAACACAAAGCTGCCGAAGAAGTTCCAGTTCACGCCGCTGGCCATGCGCAGCAGCGGGTTGAAATCACCGATGGGGTCGAGCCCGCCGAGCCATCCCGCCAGGCAGGCCGTGCCGCCGCGGCGCAGCATGTCGAGGGAGTCCAGGATGGTGCTGTTGCCGACGAGATCCAGGACGGCGTCGATCTGCTTTGCTTCGGGGAGGTGAGCGGCGAGGTCGCGGCTCTCGACCTCAACGCGCGCTGCGCCCAACTGCTCGAGCATTGCGAACCGCCCGCGGCTCCGCGAGGTAGCGATGACCCGCGCCTCGGCGGCGACTGCCATCTTAAGCGCCGCCTGGCCGAGTGATGAGGTCGCGCCGCGCAGCACCAGCGTCTGTCCGGCTTGCAGATTGAGGTTGCGGAACAGGCAAGTCCAAGCGACCGCGTAGGTTTCAGGCAGCGCGGCCAAGTCCGACCACGGCAGCTCCGACTCGATGAGGGCGACGTTCGCAGCGCGCACGCGGGTGTACTCGGCGTAGCTGCCGTTGATTGTTCGGCCCAAACCTCCCATCAGCGCCGCGACCTTGGCTCCGACCGGGAATTCCCCGCCCGGGCACGAGTCGACGATGCCCACGCATTCGATGCCGCTGACTTCGGCGGCCTCGGCCCATTCGCCGCGCCTCATGTGCATCTCGGCGTGGTTGATTCCGAATCCCTTGACTTGGATCACGACCTCGCCGTCCTTGGGGAGCGGCTTGGGAATGTCGGCGTAGACGAGGCTGCCCAGGCCGCCGAAGCCCTTGAGGATGATCGCCCGCATGGTGGCCCCGCCTGGATGTTCCCGCACCACTGCGGGCGCGGTGGGCAACTGGGGTGAATCGGTGACGGACACTTGCATCTCTCCCCAAATCGTTAGTGGGCCTTCAGATATGAACGTGTGCCCCGAGCTGGCGCGCTGATGCGCCGACGGTCCGCATCCACTGATTGGGCCAACCAACCCAGTATTATGGGCTAGCGCACCATCTGTCCAGGGCGGACCGCCGGCAATTCGGTCAGGATTTACTTTTGCTGCGTGTCTTGCGGGCTGGGCGACGTGCCGCGAAGGAGCGGACGTAGTCGACGGCGGCGTTGACCGCCGCCCGCATCGGCTCCGGATCACCGGTGGCATACGTCACCATCGCGCCGCCCTGGTGTGCGAGTACCAGCGACGCGGCCAGGTGTCGCGGGTCGGCGTCGGGGCGCAGGTCGCCGCGGTACCGCATCGCCGTGAGGCCGGCCTGAAACAGCCCGATCCACTGGGCGTAGCCGGCGGAGAGATCGTCGTGCACTTCGTCGTCGGCGTCGATCAGCTCACCGGCCAATGCGCCGTAGACGCAACCGCCGACACGGTATACGCCGTCGATGTCGGCCACGCAGGCATCGGCCCACGCCTGGAGCGCGTCCAGGGTGTCGAGGGAGCCCAATGAGGGTTGGGTGTGAAAGATGCGTACGTCCTCGCGGCGCGCCGCAACCACGTGACGTGTCAGATCGCGTTTGTCACTGAAGTAGTGCGAGATCTGCGAGCCACCCACGCCGGCGGAGCGCCGCACTTCGTCGATGCTGGTGTTGGCGACGCCGCGCTCGAACATCAGGCGCGCGGCGGCCTCGACGATCCGCGCTCTGGTCGCCCTCCCCTTGCTGGTGAGCCGTGATGCATTGTCGCCGTTCATGTTACGTCGTCCTGCGCCGGGAACGGGCCCGGCGGGCCGGCCGTGGAGCACGCTCGTCGGGGGCGGTGGCGAACGTGCGCAGATAGTTGACCGCGAAACGGACCGCGTCGGCGTGCGGCCAGTCCTCGCGATAGGTGAAGGCCAGGGTGCCGCCCCCCTGATGGGCGGTGACGATCACCAGCGCCAACCGTCGCGGATCGGCATCCGCGACCAGGACGCCGGCGTCCTTCATCCGCTGGATCGACTGCTCGAGCAGGTCCACCCATTGCCAATAGCCCGCGCCCAGGGCTTCGCGCGTCGCAGCGTCGGACTTCGCCAGCTGCGCCGCGAGGGCGTGGTAGGTGGGTGTGCCGAAGTATCCGATCCGCCGCAGGTAGCGCATGTTGAGGTCGATCCACCGCTCGAAGTCGTCGAACGACTGGAGGCCGTGCAGCCGGGGCTGGCGGTGAAAGTCCAGCACCACGCCGATCTGGCGCCTGATGACCGCGCGGATAAGCGCGCCCTTGTCGGCGAAATAGTGTGCGAGCTGAGAGCCGCTGACCGATGCGGCCCTGCGCACGTTCTCCATGTTGGCCGCGGACAGGCCTTCAGTGACGATGAGCTGGGCGGCCGCCTCCACGATCCTGTCGCGGGTGGCGCGCCCCTTGGCGGTCAACCGTTGTTCTGCGTGAACATCGGGATGGGCCATCGCGTCAGGCTAACGCCCAGTGGCCGCCGACTATGGGACATTCAACCCATTAATCTGCGTGGCGCCCGCGGCCCCTCAGGCGGCCACGAGCGCCTTGGCCAGGAAGTTGCGGATCAGCCGGGCGACCTCGTCCAGCGCCGACTCGAGCAGGAAGTGCCCGCCGTCGAGCAGATGGATCTCGGCGTCCGGCAAATCGTCGGCGAACGCCTCGGCGCCGGCCGGGCCGAAGATCTCGTCACCGCGCCCCCACACCGCCAGCAGCGGCACCCGCGTCGCGCGGAAGTACTCGTGCAGGCGCGGATAGAGCGGCGCGTTGGTGGCGTAGTCGCGCAGCAGCTTCAGCTGCACCTCGTCGTTGCCCGGACGAGATATCAGCGCGTAGTCGTGATACCAGGATTCCGGGTCGACGAGTGTCTCGTCGGGGACGCCGGTGACGTACTGCCACCGGGTGGCGTCCAGCGTGAGGAACTGCCGCACCGCGCCCTCGGTGTCGGGCGTCGGCTCATTTTGATAGGCCCACAACACCTTCCAGAAGCTTTCGACGAATCCGGCGTCGTAGCCGTTGCCGTTCTGGGTGATGATCGCGGTGATGGCGGAGGGATCGCGCAGCGCCAGGCGCCAGCCGATCGGCGCGCCGTAGTCCTGCACGTACATGGCGTATCGGTCGATGCCGAGGGCGCGCAGCAGGCCGACCGTCAGCTCGGTGAGCGAGTCGAAGGTGTAGTCGAACTCCTTCACCGACGGCGCGTCCGAGAGGCCGAAGCCCAGGTGGTCGGGCGCGATCACGTGGTAGCGATCGCACAGCGCCGGAATCAGGTTCCGAAACATGTACGAGCTGGTGGGAAAGCCGTGCAACAGAACGAGCGCGGGGGCACCGGCGTCGCCGGCCTCGCGGAAGAACAGCCGGTGACCGTCAACGGTGATGTAGCGGTGATGGACAGTCGCCATAATATTTCCTCCCCAACATTTTTGGGTTATATAACCCAGTATGCACCAGAAGCGATGGCTCGCAACCGTCTGGTCACGGGTTGCCCTGCGGGTCGGGCGGGCATAGTGTGGGTCGATCATCCCAGATTGACCACGCTGCGGGCGGTGACACGGTGGGCAGACTTGTATCGGTCAATGTGGGCATGCCCAAGGGCGTCCAATGGCGTGGCGAAACCGTTTACACCGGCATATGGAAGGCGCCGGTCGAAGGGCCGGTCATGGTGCGCCGCCTCAACATCGACGGTGACGGTCAGGGCGACCTTGGCGGGCACGGCGGCGAGCAGCGCGCGGTGATGGTTTATCAGGTTGAGTCGTATGACTTTTGGCGGACCTACCTCGGTCGTGACGACCTGGAAGCGGGCCAATTCGGGGAGAATTTCACGATCAGCGGGCTCCCCGACGACGAGGTCTGCATCGGTGATCGCTACCGGATCGGCGGGGCGGAATTCGAGGTCACCCAGCCGCGCGTCACCTGCTTCCGGGTCGGCATGCGCCTGAACGAACCGAGGATGCCCAATCTGCTTGTCTCCCAGCATCGTCCAGGCTTCTATTTCCGGGTAATCAGCGAGGGCAGGGTTTGCGCGGGCGATGACGTCGTGCGGACCCGGCACGGCCGTCATGAGCTCAGCGTCGCCGACGTCGACGCGCTGTTGTATCTGCCCAACCGCGACATCGAGCTACTCCGGAAGGTCGTCGACGTCCCGGCGCTCAGCCCCGGCTGGCAACAGTCGTTCCGTGACATGCTAGCCGAACCCGCCAGCGCGGCAACGCAAATCGGCAACGAGCCGGCGTGGCGCGGGTTTCGTCCGTTGCGGGTCAGCCAGATACGCAGGGAAAGCCCTGACGTGCTGTCGATCGTCCTCGAGTCCGAGGACCATTCCGCGCTGCCGCCCCCGTTGCCGGGCCAGTACCTGCCGGTGCGACTCGCCGGGGCCGGCGAGCCGGCGCCCCTGCGCAGCTACTCGCTTTCGGGTGATCCCGCCGAGGGGGCTTACCGGATCAGCGTCAAACGTGAAGAACACGGGTTGGTGAGCGCGTGGCTGCACGCCCACATCCAGCCGGGCGCGGTGATAGACGCGGCCGCGCCACGCGGTGACTTCTATCTCACCGAGGAAGGCAATCCCGTCGTCCTCATTTCGGCGGGCATCGGCGCTACGCCTGTCCTGGCGATGCTGCACGCGCTGTCGGCCGCCGGCAGCGGCCGCGACATCTGGTGGGTCCACACCACCCGAAATCCCCAAACCCAGGCGTTCGCGGCCGAAGTCGCGGCCCTCGTTGAGTCGTTGCCCCACGCTCGGCAGCGGGTCTTCTACACCGAGACGCAGGGGCGTCTCAACCAAGACTCGGTCGCTGCCCTGGGCCTGCCCTCCGATGCCGCCGTTTACCTCTGCGGCCCAACGCAATTCATGACCGACATCCGCGGCTACCTCACCGCCGTCGGCCTCGATCCCGCGCGCATCCACAGCGAACTGTTCGGTGCGCTACCGGCGATCAACCCGGGCGTCGTCGACACGGGTGACCGCAGCCCGCCTCACCAGCCGGCCGGGCCTCCGGGCACCGGACCGCCGGTCACGTTCTCGCGCAGCGGGCTGACCGTGAACTGGTCGCCCAATTATGCGAGCATCCTCGACCTCGCCGAGGCGTGCGACGTGCCGACCCGTTTCTCGTGCCGAAGCGGGGTGTGCCACGTATGTGTCACCGGGATCGTCGCCGGGGCGACGACATACGTCCAGCCACCGTTGGAGGAGCCCGGTGCGGGCGAAGTGCTGATCTGCTCGGCGGCGCCGGACGGCGACCTTGTGTTGGACCTCTAGCGGCGCGGAAAGCCTTGTGAGCTAAGGCGCGATCGCGAGTTGTCCGCCCGTAGCGTGCAGGACAGCACCATTGATGTAGCTGGCGTCAGGCGAGCCGAGGAAGACAACTGCGCTGGCGATTTCGCGAGCGTCGGCCGGTCGGCCTAAGGCCGTGGTTGCACCTAACGCCTCGACCAAGCCCGGCAGCACGTTGGCGCCGGGTGTGTCGGTCGGACCCGCGGCCAACGCGTTCACCCGCACTCCCGACTTACCGAACTCGTCGGCCCACACGCGCGTCAGCTGTTCGATGGCGGCCTTGCTCGCACCGTAGATACCGGCGCCGCGCGCCGCCACCGACGCGGCGAGGGTGCTGACATTGACCACGGCACCGCCGCCACGCTGAGCCATCACCGGCGCAAGTTGCTGGACCAGGATGAACGGCGCGCGGATATTGACGTTCACATGCTCGTCGAAGACTGCGTCATCGGTATCAGTGGTTCCGCCGAATTTGTAGATGCCGGCGTTATTGATCAAGATGTCCACGTACCCCACTTCGGCGGCCAACCGTCGCACGTCGTCGGCGTCACCGAGATCCGCGGCGATGAAACGGGCTTTGCCGCCGGAATCTTCGATTTCCCGCACCACCTCTGCGCCACGCTCCGCGCTGCGACCGTGCACCACGACCTCGGCACCGCGATCCGCCAGTTGAAGCGCAATTTCGCGGCCAATCCCAGATGTGGCACCGGTGACCAGAGCGGTCGAACCGGCCAATGCTGCATCCATCAAAACCCTGCCTTCGCCAGAGACGTTCACTTGCCTCTGCCGAAGCGACGACCCGGCGAAAATTATTCCTACGGGGCGAGGCAGACCGACGCTTCGGCGGTGTAGCACAAAAACGTCAGTGTCTCCTGCAGGTACAGCTGCACGGTCTCGGCGTCGTGGCTGAGGTAGCCGATCGCGACGTCGGTGCCCAGCTGCAGGTCGAAGTCGCCGCCGCGGGTGGTCAGTACGAAGGCGCCGTCGATGGCCGGCGCCCAGATGATGTCCCCGTCGACCAGACGGTTCAGGTGCTCGCGGATCGGATAGCCGTGCTCGGTGGTCTCACTCACCTTTGTGTAGACGTCGGCGGCCAGTAGCACCGAATACGGGCCGTCGACACCGGCCAGCCGCAACCCGGTCAACGCCTGCGAAATGGCGTCGGGCATATCGCGGGGATCCTCGGGCAACGTCAACGTCGGGTTGGAGCTGCAAGTACGGATGCCGTCGATCGACCCGGCGGCGTAGCCCTCGAAGATGGCGCGGTCCTCGACGAACGCCAGCTTCTTGGCCGCCTCTTTGACCGGGTCCCAGTCGGAGTCGTTCGCGCCGCGCTCGACGTTGTCGATCTCGTAGCGCGACAGCGCGAACGGAACACGCAGTCGGACAAGCGGTTTGCTCTCTCGCAGGTGCGCCACCACCCCTTCGGTGGGTGCGTCGACATCGAGGAGCCGACCGGTGCTGATCGCCGCGGTGACCGGTCCGCCGGGCTCGCTGACGTCGACGACGCGCCGCCCCGCGATATGGCGCTTGAAAGTGCGGGTGGCCTCCAATTCGATCTCCGCCCAGGCGACTTCGGTGACGGGTGCCAGGTCGCGGTAGAGGTTGTTCATCGAGAGGTTCCTTTCAGGCTGCCGATCGCGAGTGAACCGTCGTTGGAGGCCGGAGCGGCCGGCCGCGCTGTGGCCAGTGGCGCCGGGAGGGGCGGCGGGTCGTCGAGGAAATCAACGGTGGGCGAGAAGAACAGGCCGCCCGTGACCGCGGTGGAGAAGTCAAGGATGCGGTCGGTATTGCCGGGCGGGTCGCCGAGGAACATGTTCTCCAGCATCCGCTCGGTGACGGTCGGCGTCCGCGAATACCCAATGAAGTAGGTGCCGTACTCGGCCCTGCCCAACTCGCCGAACGGCATGTTGTGCCGGACGATCTTCAACTCGGTGCCGTCGTCGTCGGTGATTACGTTGAGGGCGATGTGGGCGTTGTCGGGCTTGGCGTCGTCGTCGAGTTCGATGTCTTCCAGTTTGGTTCGGCCGATCACCAGTTCCTGCTCGGTGACCGACAACGAATTCCACGACGACATGTCGTGCACGTACTTCTGCACGTGCACGTAACACGAGCCTGCGAAGTCGGGATCCTCCTCGCCGATCGCGGTGGCGCTGACGGCGATTGGGCCGTCGGGGTTTTCGGTGCCGTCGACGAAGCCCAGCAGGTCGCGGTTGTCGAAGTAGCGGAAGCCGTGCACCTCGTCGACCACGGTGACCGCGCCGGCCATCGACCGCAGGATGCGGTCGGCCAACTCGAAACAGACGTCCAGGCTTTCGGCCCGGATGTGGAACAAAAGGTCGCCCGGTGTGGCTGGGGCGGTGTGCCGCGGGCCCTTCAGCGCGACGAACGGGTGCAGTTCGGCGGGACGCGGCCCGGAAAACAGCCGATCCCACGCGTCCGAGCCGATCGAGGCGATCGCGGACAACCGCTTCGGCGGCTCACGGAAACCGATTGCGCGCACCAGCCCGGAGATTCCGGTCAGCGCGTCGTGCACCGTCGCCTCCCCGCCGTCGTCGATGGTCACCACGAGGAAGATCGCGGCCGGTGTCAGCGGCTGGAGGATGGGTTGGGGCTGAACCGGAGGCACGCTGCCGACCCTATCGTGGTGACCGAGAGGCCGACAGCCATGATGGTCACCATGCCGGCCAGCGCCGCAGGCCTCTGCGAATTCATCGACGCGTCACCGTCGCCGTTTCACGCCTGCGCGACGGTGGTCGCTCGCCTGGCCGACGTGGGCTACGCCGAGCTCGACGAGACCGACCGCTGGCCGGACCGGCCGGGCCGCTACTTCGTGGTGCGGGCGGGCTCGCTGGTCGCCTGGAATTCCAGCGGGCCGGACGGGCCGTTTCGGATCATCGGCGCGCACACCGATAGCCCCAACCTACGGGTGAAGCAGCGCCCGGACCGGCTGGTCGCCGGATGGCGGGTGGTGGCGCTCGAGCCGTACGGCGGCGCCTGGCTCAACTCCTGGCTGGACCGAGACCTGGGCATCAGCGGGCGGCTATCGGTGCGAGACGGTGCCGGGATCGGTCACCGGCTGGTCCGGATCGACGACCCCATCCTGCGGGTGCCTCAGCTGGCGATCCACCTGGCCGAGGATCGCAAGTCGGTGACGTTGGACCCGCAGCGACACGTCAACGCGGTCTGGGGCGTTGGGGAACAACGGGGTTCGTTCCTCGACTATGTCGCCGAGCGGGCCGGGGTCGCGCCGGCCGATGTGCTGAGCGCCGACCTGATGGCACACGACCTGACGCCGTCGACAGTGGTCGCGGCCGACGCCAGCCTGATCAGTGCCCCCCGGCTGGACAACCAGGCCAGCTGCTACGCGGGGACGGAGGCGTTGGTCGCCGCCGAACCGGGCGGCTTTGTGCCGGTGCTGGTGTTCTTCGACCACGAGGAGGTCGGATCGACCTCCGACCGCGGCGCGCAGTCCAACCTGTTGAGCACCGTCCTGGAGCGGATCGTGCTCGCGGCCGGCGGCACCCGCGAGGACTACCTGCGCCGGCTGCCGGCGTCGCTGCTGGCCTCGGCCGACATGGCCCACGCCACCCACCCCAACTACCCGGAGCGGCACGAGCCCGGCCACCTGATCGAGGTCAATGCCGGGCCGGTGCTCAAGGTGCACCCGAATCTGCGGTACGCGACCGAGGGGCGCACCGCCGCGGCCTTCGAGCTCGCCTGTAGGCAGGCCGGGGTGGAGTTGCAGCGTTACGAGCACCGCGCCGACCTGCCGTGCGGCTCGACGATCGGGCCGCTGGCCTCCGCACGGACTGGCATCCCGACCGTCGACGTCGGCGCCCCCCAGCTGGCGATGCACTCCGCGCGGGAATTGATGGGCGCGCACGACGTGGCGGCCTATTCGGCCGCACTGCAAGCGTTTCTGTCGCCGCGCTGACCTACGATCCGGCCATGGCACTAAACGTGGAAATGGTGACGTTCGACTGCGGCGACCCGGCGGCGCTGGCTGGCTGGTGGGCCGAGCAGTTCGGCGGCAAGACGCACGTCATCCTCGCCGACGAGTTCACCGCGGTGACCTTCCCGGAGGGACTGCGGCTCGGGTTCCAGAAGGTGCCCGATCCCACGCCCGGAAAGAACCGGGTGCACCTCGACCTGGGTGCGTCGGACGTCGACGCCGAAGTGGCGCGGCTGACGGCAGCCGGGGCCAGCGAGCTCGGCCGGCACCAATTCGGCGACACCTTCCGTTGGGTGGTGCTGGCCGACCCCGAGGGCAACGTCTTCTGCATCGTCAAGCAATAATTCTCGGCCGTTGATTGTGAAGCCTGGGCTTTGATTGTGAAGCCTGGGCGGGAAAGTCGCCGGATTCCCGCCCAGGGTTCACACCGAAAGCCGTGAGTGCACACTGAACGCTCGCAGATGAGGCGGCGCTCGGTCGCAAGCGCTGAGTGTGAAGCCTGGGCTTAGATTGTGAAGCCTGGGCGGGGAAATCGCCGGATTCCCGCCCAGGGTTCACACCGAAAGCCGTGAGTGCACACTGAACGCTCGCAGATGAGGCGGCGCTCGGTCGCAAGCGCTGAGTGTGAAGCCTGGGCTTTGATTGTGAAGCCTGGGCGGGAAAGTCGCCGGATTCCCGCCCAGCGTTCACATCGAAAGCCGTGAGCGCACTCGACGCTGCGGAAGAGGCTCAGCGCTGGGCGAGGATCGGCGGGTCGTAGCGGATCACGTTCTCCACCACGATCCCGTCGCGAGTGCGAACCCGGTCGATCCCGCGGATCTGGAACGGCCCGTCCGGGCCGGTGCCCCGACCCACATAGTGCAAGAACACCAGCTCCTCACCCTCGACGGCGCCGGGGACCGTCGCGCTGTCCACCACGTCGAGCGTCAAATCCGGTGCAGCGTCCAGCAATTCGCCGATCTTCGCCGTGTATGGCGCGATGCCCCGGACCGGCTCGGGGTCGCCGGGCCAGTAGCCGACGATGCCGTCAGCCAGGATGTCGAAGCCGCGCGACATGGTGGGCGCGGCCCAATACGCGGCGAACACCTCGGCGCTGAACTTCGGGGCGGACTGGATGTCGGTCATCGTTCCTCCTTGACTCGGGCGCTCCCTGTCGAGCGCGTCATCTCAAGCCTGTGCGGGACGCGTGCGGCGGCACAATTACCTCCGAGGTCATCGCCGTGGCTACCCGCGCGTGGTTACCGTGGCTTCGTGAGTGAGGCGACGGTCGGTGTCCTGTTGCGCGACTGGCGGGCGCGCCGACGGGTGAGCCAGCTCGATCTGTCGCTGAGCGTGGGGGTGTCGGCCCGGCACCTGAGCTTCATCGAGACGGGACGCGCCCGTCCCAGCCCCGAGATGGTGCTCGCCCTCGCGGAGGGGCTCGACATCCCGCTGCGTGAGCGCAACACGCTGCTGCTCGCCGCCGGGTTCGCCCCGCGCTACCAATCGCGGCCGCTCGAGGACGGCGCGCTCTCCCCGGCGCGCGACGCGGTGCAGCGCCTGCTGGACGCCCACGACCCCTACCCGGGCATCGTCATCGACCGCTGCTGGAACATCGTGGGGGCGAACGCGGCGGCGTCCGCGCTGACCGCGGGTCTGCCCAACCACCTGATCGGCCCGCCGGCCAACGTCTACCGGTTGTCCCTGCACCCCGACGGGCTGGCCGCGCGGACCCTCAACTTCCCCGAATGGGCGGGCTACCTGCTGGACCAGCTGCGCCGCACCATCGCGCTCACCGACGACCCCGCCTTGCGGGCGATCGACGAGGAAGTGCGCGGCTACCCGGGAGTCGCCACCGCGGCCAGGGCGTGGAGCGCGCCGCCGGACAACGCCGCGCTGCTCGTGCCGTTCGAACTCGATGCGGGTGGGGGACAACGGTTGTCGATGTTCACGACGCTGACGACGTTCGGGACCCCGCTCGACGTCACCCTCTCCGAACTCGCCGTCGAGCTGTTCTATCCGGCCGACGCCGAAAGCGCCCGCCTGCTCCGCGGCGAGTAGCTCTCTAGACTGTTCCCGTGACAACCGCGCGCACCCAGGTCATCGACACCGTCGAACACGCCGCGACCACCCCTGACCAGCCGCAACCTTTCCACGAACTCGGCCTCAAAGACGACGAATACCAGCGGATCCGCGACATCCTGGGCCGCCGGCCCACCGACACCGAGCTGGCGATGTACTCGGTGATGTGGAGCGAGCACTGCTCCTACAAATCGTCGAAGGTTCACCTGCGCTACTTCGGCGAGACCACCACCGACGAGATGCGGGCCGGCATGCTGGCCGGCATCGGCGAGAACGCCGGCGTCGTCGACATCGGCGACGGCTGGGCCGTCACCTTCAAGGTGGAGTCGCACAACCACCCGTCCTACGTCGAGCCCTACCAGGGCGCGGCCACCGGCGTGGGCGGCATCGTCCGCGACATCATGGCCATGGGCGCGCGCCCGGTCGCCGTGATGGACCAGCTTCGGTTCGGCGCCGCCGACGCGCCCGACACCCGCCGCGTCGTCGACGGCGTGGTCCGCGGCATCGGCGGCTACGGCAACTCGCTGGGCCTGCCGAACATCGGCGGCGAGACCGTGTTCGACGCGTGCTACGCCGGCAACCCGTTGGTCAACGCGATGTGCATCGGCGTACTGCGCCAAGAGGACCTGCATTTGGCGTTCGCGTCGGGTACGGGCAACAAGATCATCCTGTTCGGTGCGCGCACCGGGCTGGACGGCATCGGCGGGGTGTCGGTGCTGGCGTCGGACACGTTCGACGCCGAAAACTCGCGCAAGAAGCTGCCGTCCGTTCAGGTCGGCGACCCGTTCATGGAAAAGGTGCTCATCGAGTGCTGCCTCGAGCTGTACGCGGGCGGCCTGGTGATCGGCATCCAGGACCTCGGCGGCGCCGGATTATCCTGTGCCACCTCGGAATTGGCCTCGGCCGGCGACGGCGGTATGGCGATCCAGCTCGACAACGTGCCACTGCGGGCCAAGGAGATGACGCCCGCCGAGATTCTGTGCAGCGAGTCGCAGGAGCGCATGTGCGCGGTGGTCGCGCCGGAGAACGTGGACGCCTTCATGGCGGTGTGCCGCAAGTGGGAGGTGCTGGCCACCGTCATCGGCGAGGTCACCGACGGCGACCGATTGCGGATCACCTGGGGCGGCGAGACGGTCGTCGATGTGCCCCCGCGCACCGTGGCCCACGAGGGCCCGGTGTATCAGCGTCCCGTCGCGCGGCCCGAATCGCAGGACGCCGTGAACGCGGACCGCTCGACGGGCCTGCCCCGGCCGGCCACCGGCGACGAGCTGCGCGCGACTTTGCTTGCGCTGCTGGGTAGTCCGCACCTGTGCAGCCGCGCGTTCATCACCGAGCAATACGACCGCTACGTGCGCGGCAACACGGTGCTCGCCGAGCATGCCGACGGCGGCGTGCTGCGCGTCGACGAGTCGACCGGCCGCGGCATCGCGGTGTCGACCGACGCGTCGGGCCGCTACACGCTGCTCGATCCCTACGTCGGTGCCCAACTCGCGCTGGCCGAGGCGTACCGCAACGTGGCCGTCACCGGCGCGACGCCGGTGGCGGTGACCAACTGCCTCAACTTTGGTTCCCCCGAAGACCCGGGGGTGATGTGGCAGTTCTCGCAGGCGGTCCGCGGGCTGGCCGATGGCTGTGCGGCCCTTGGGATTCCGGTGACCGGCGGCAACGTGAGCTTCTACAACCAGACCGGGTCGGCGGCCATCCTGCCGACGCCGGTGGTCGGTGTGCTCGGCGTGATCGACGATGTGGCGCGGCGCATTCCGACCGGCCTGGGCACCGAACCGGGGGAGACCCTGCTGTTGCTGGGCGATACCCGCGACGAGTTCGACGGCTCGGTGTGGGCGCAGGTGACGGCCGACCACCTCGGTGGGTTGCCGCCCGCGGTGGACCTGGCGCGGGAAAAGCTTCTGGCCGAGGTGCTGACGTCGGCGTCGCGCGATGGGCTGGTGTCCGCCGCGCACGACCTCTCCGAGGGCGGTCTCGCCCAGGCCATCGTGGAATCGGCGCTAGCGGGTGAAACCGGTTGCCGCATCGTGCTTCCCGATGATGCCGACCCGTTCGTGATGCTGTTCTCCGAATCGGCCGGCCGGGTACTGGTCGCCGTCCCGCGCACCGAGGAGAGCCGGTTCCGTTCGATGTGCGAGGCGCGGTGCCTGCCCGCGACCCGCATCGGCGTCGTCGATCAGGCCTCGGACGCCGTCGAGGTTCAGGGCATGTTCACCGTGTCACTGGCCGAACTGCGTGAGACCTCCGAGGCGGTGCTGCCGCGATACTTCGGCTAAGTCAGGTTCGGGCGCTGTCGTTGGCGGCCGCGCTCGTCGGCTGGAGCTTCCTCAGCCCACGGCTGCCCCCGGCGTGGCGGGTGCCGCTGCAGGCCGGCGCCGGCGCGCTGCTAATCCCGGTGACCCGCGCGCCGCTGGGTCTGCGCCCGCCGCGGCTCGGGGCGGGGACGCGACTCGGCTCGGCGGCCGGGGCAGTCGCGGCGGGCGCGATCGCCGCGACGACCGCGGTGCCTCTGGTGCGGTCCGCGATGGCGGCCCGCGAGCGGCCGGTCTCCGTGCCGGGTTGGCTGCTGCTGCGCATACCCGTCGGCACCGTCTGGGCCGAGGAGGCCGCCTTCCGCGCCGCGCTGGCCGCTGTGGGCTCCCGTGCCTTCGGCCGGCGGGGCGGAAACATGTTGCAGGCCACTACTTTTGGGCTCTCGCACATTCCGGATGCGCGAGCGACGGGCGCGCCGGTGGCCGCCACCGTGCTGGTGACCGGCATCGTGGGCTGGCTGTTCGGCTGGCTGGCCGACCGATCCGGCAGCCTGGCCGCGCCGATGCTGACCCACCTGGCCATCAACGAGGCCGGTGCGATCGCCGCGGTCGCCGTGCAACGCTGAGGTATGCCCGCCCGTCAAAGCGCCGACCCGGCCCAGGCCCGGCAGGCCGTGCTGGCCGTGCTGGACTGGCTGCGCGACGATTCCGGCCCGGCGCCCGACCGCAACGCCCTGGCGACCGCGGTGCGGCTCACCGCGAGGACTCTCGCCGCCCTGGCGCCGGGCTCGAGCGTCGAGGTCCGGATCCCGCCGTTCGCCGCGGTGCAGTGCATCGAAGGGCCCCGGCACACTCGCGGCACGCCGCCGAACGTGGTGGAGACCGATCCGCGGACATGGCTGCGGCTGGCCACGGGCCTTTTGCAGCTGGAGGAGGCGAAGGCCACCGGGGTCGTGACGCTCTCGGGCTCGCGGGCGGGTGAAATTGGCCACTGGTTGCCCCTGTTCGGTGTCAGCTGAATACAACCCTGAACTGCAGGTTTAGAGTTATGAATCGGGATTTTCGACGCTCAACACGCCGGTCGGATTCGTCGGGGAGCCCGTGCTGCCCGTAGACTCCTACACGTCACCAATCGTTCGCCAGGGAGCCGCCGAACCGTGACCGTCGCTGGAGTAGAAGCATCCGAGCAGGACCTTAACTCCCCCCGGGAAGAATGCGGCGTCTTCGGCGTCTGGGCGCCCGGCGAGGATGTCGCCAAACTCAGCTACTACGGCCTCTACGCGCTGCAGCATCGCGGGCAGGAAGCCGCGGGCATCGCCGTCGCCGACGGGTCCCAGGTGCTGGTCTTCAAGGACCTCGGCCTGGTCAGCCAGGTGTTCGACGAGCAGACGCTGGCCGCCATGCAGGGCCACGTCGCCATCGGGCACTGCCGCTACTCCACCACGGGCGACACCACGTGGGAAAACGCCCAACCGGTGTTCCGCAACACCGCGGCCGGCACCGGGGTTGCGTTGGGGCACAACGGAAATCTGGTCAACACGGCTGAGCTCGCGGCGCGCGCCCGCGACGAGGGGTTGATGGGTACCCGATACCCCGCCCCGGCGACGACGGACTCCGACATCCTGGGTGCGCTGCTGGCTCACGGCGCGGCCGACTCCACGCTGGAACAGGCGGCGCTCGAGCTGCTGCCGACCGTGCGCGGGGCGTTCTGCCTGACGTTCATGGACGAGAACACGCTGTATGCGTGCCGCGATCCCTATGGGGTGCGGCCGCTTTCGCTCGGACGCCTCGACCGCGGCTGGGTGGTGGCATCCGAAACCGCCGCGCTCGACATCGTCGGCGCCTCGTTCGTCCGCGACATCGAGCCCGGCGAGCTGCTGGCCATCGACGCCGACGGCGTGCGCTCCACCCGATTCGCCAACCCCGAGCCCAAGGGCTGCGTCTTCGAATACGTCTACCTCGCGCGGCCCGACAGCACGCTCGCCGGCCGGTCGGTGCACGCCACCCGGGTCGACATCGGTCGCCGGCTGGCGCGCGAATGCCCGGTCGAGGCCGACCTGGTGATCGGCGTGCCGGAGTCGGGCACCCCGGCCGCCGTCGGGTACGCCCAGGAGTCCGGCATCCCGTACGGGCAGGGCCTGATGAAGAACGCCTACGTCGGGCGCACGTTCATCCAGCCGTCGCAGACGATCCGCCAGCTCGGCATCCGGCTGAAGCTCAACCCGCTCAAAGAGGTGATCCGCGGCAAGCGACTCATCGTCGTCGACGATTCGATCGTGCGTGGGAACACCCAGCGGGCACTGTTGCGCATGCTGCGCGAGGCCGGCGCCCTCGAGGTGCACGTGCGCATCGCGTCACCGCCGGTGAAGTGGCCGTGCTTCTACGGCATCGACTTCCCCTCGCCGGCCGAGTTGATCGCCAACGCCGTCCAAGACAAAGAGGAAATGCTCGAGGCGGTGCGGCACGCCATCGGCGCCGACACGTTGGGCTACATCTCGCTGCGCGGCCTGGTCGCGGCCTCCGAGCAGCCGGCGTCGCGGCTGTGCACGGCCTGCTTCGACGGCAAGTACCCGATCGAATTGCCCGAGGAATCCGCATTGGGCAAGAACGTCATCGAGCACATGCTCGCCAACGCCGCGCGCGGAGCCGCGCTCGATGATCTGGCACCCGATGAAGTGCCGATCGTGCGCTAACCGAAGCCGCTCCTCGGTGCTTCAAAGACGTTCGATTCCGGCGCGAAGCGCCGCCCGGTAGCCTTTATCGCGATGACGGATCCCGGAAAAAGCCCCGGACGAAACCCGGGCAGCCAGGGCATCACCTACGCGGCGGCTGGGGTGGACATTGAAGCCGGTGAGCGCGCCGTCGCATTGTTCAAGCCGTTGGCCGTCAAGGCCACCCGCCCCGAGGTGCGCGGCGGGCTGGGCGGCTTCGCGGGGCTGTTCGCGCTGCGCGGCGACTACCGCGAGCCGGTCTTGGCGGCCTCCACGGACGGCGTGGGCACCAAGCTGGCGGTCGCCCAGGCGATGGACAAGCACGACACCGTCGGCCTCGACCTGGTCGCCATGGTGGTCGACGATCTCGTGGTGTGCGGGGCCGAGCCGCTGTTCCTGCAGGACTACATCGCCGTCGGCCGGACGGTCCCGGAACGCCTGAGCGCGATCGTCAGCGGCATCGCCGAGGGCTGTGTGCGCGCGGGCTGTGCGCTGCTGGGCGGTGAAACCGCCGAGCACCCCGGCCTGATGGAGCCCGACCACTACGACATCTCGGCGACCGGCATCGGTGTCGTCGAGGCCGACGACGTCCTCGGCGCCGACCGCGTGAAACCCGGCGACGTCATCATCGCGATGGGCTCGTCCGGCCTGCACTCCAACGGGTACTCGCTGGCCCGCAGCGTCCTGCTCGAAATCGACCGGATGAACCTGGCCGGTTACGTGGAGGAGTTCGGCCGCACCCTCGGAGAAGAACTGCTGGAACCGACCCGCATCTACGCCAAAGACTGCCTGGCGCTGACCGCCGAGACGCACGTGCGGACGTTCTGCCACGTCACCGGCGGCGGGCTGGCCGGCAACCTGCAACGCGTCATCCCGCCCGGGCTGGTCGCCGAGGTCGACCGCGGCACGTGGACGCCCGCGCCCGTTTTCGCCATGATCGCCCAGCGCGGCCGCGTGGCCCGCGACGAGATGGAGAAGACGTTCAACATGGGCGTCGGCATGATCGCCGTCGTCGCGCCCGAAGACCAAGACCGCGCGCTGGCCATCCTGACCGCGCGGCATCTGAACTGCTGGGTGCTGGGCACCGTCGGCAAAGGCGGAAAAGACGGCCCGCGGGCCAAGCTGGTCGGGCAACACCCGCGGTTCTGACAGAACTGTGCCGACGCTCAGCGCATCGGCACAGTGGTGGTGAGAGGTTCAGCGACGCCAGTCGTCGTCGCCCCAAGATTCGTCTTGGCCGTCGTCGCCGGGTTCGTCGGCGGTCGAGCCGGACAGCTCCTGCTGTAGCCGCTGGAAATCGGTCTGCGGGGAACTGTATTTGAGTTCTCGTGCAACCTTGGTCTGCTTTGCCTTAGCCCGGCCGCGGCCCATGGGGGAACCCCCTCGCGCAATAACGGAGCGGCCTAACGAGTAGGCGGCTCCGATCTCTTGGTGTCGTTATTGTCCTGCCGACAGTTTACCGTGCCTTACGGTCGGGTGTCGGTGACCCCTGTCCGCTGTGGTCGACGTCATCGACGATTATCTCGCACCGCCCCGCAACCGTTCAACGGCTCGCCGTCCCGCGCCGACGTGTTCGGTGGCGGGCAGGGAATCGGCGTCGATCGCCGCGGCGACATCGCCCTGCGGGCCGGTCGTCAGCTCGGTGTCCGCGGGCAGGCCGCGCTTGACGAGCGCCAGCGCCACCGGCCCGAGGTCGACGTGCTCGACGACGGTTCCGAGTCGTCCGACGGCGCGACCGCCGGCGAGTACCGCGTCTCCCGTGGCGGGCCGCTCCACCGAGCCGTCGAGGTGCAACAACACCAGCATCCGCGGCGGTTTGCCCAGGTTGTGCACCCGCGCGACGGTCTCCTGCCCGCGATAGCAGCCCTTGTCCAGATGCACGGCCGCACCGATCCAGCCCACCTCGTGGGGGATCGTCCGCTCGTCGGTGTCGACGCCGAGTCGCGGCCGCAGCGCCGCCACCCGGTGGGCCTCGTACGCCCAGACCCCGGCCGTCCGCACGCCGGCCCGCGCCAGGCGGTCGCGCCAGTCGGCCGACTCGACGCGCGGAACCAGCAGGTCCAGTTCGACCTGCCCGGCGGGGGCGCCGGGCATCCGGCGCGCAAAGCCGCCGTCGGCGACCGGAACGGCGGTCAGCTCGGCCGGCAAGGCGTCCACGCCCAGCGCGTCGAGCACCGCCCGGTCGGCCAGCCGCGGACCCAGCAGCGACAACACCGCCAGGTCCGCACCCGTGGGGGTGACCTCGGACCAGAACACCATCTTGCGCAGGTATTCCAGCAGCGGGCCGCCCCGCCACGGTTCGGTGTCGAGGTAGGTGGTGCCGTCGAGTTCCGTCTGAATCCAGTGGTCCTCGACGCGGCCCTGGCCGTCGAGGCTGAGGTTGTGCGTGCTCGCGCCCTCGGGGAGCTCGCTGACGTGCTGGGTGGAGATGGTGTGCAGCCAGGTCTGCCGGTCTTTGCCGGTCAGGGTGAGGACCGCGCGGTGCGAGCGGTCGACCAGCACCGCGTCCGTCTCGGCTGCCCGCTGCTCGCCCAGCGGATCGCCGTAATGCCAGACCGCGCCGGCGTCGGGTCCGGGATCGGGTGCGGGTACGGGGTTCACGCAATCAACTCTACGGACGGGTGCCCCGTCGACTGTGTACTCAGGGCGGTGAATGTGCACTGAGGGCTTTGAGTGGGTAGCAGCGGAGGGATTTCGGCAATTTTCCCGCCCAGGATTCATACGCAAGGCCCAGGATTCACACGCAACGCCCGAAGGCCGCGGTCGAGTGTGCGGCCAGCAGCACGCTCGACCGCGACCGTGCGGCCGGCCGCAGGCTCGCGGCTAGGCTTAGCCTCCATGGCCGACCAGACGAGTGTGATCGTCACGCTGGACGGCGAGGCCCATCCACCCGGCGCGCCGCTGCTGCACGCCGACGACCTGGCCGCCGTTCGCGGCGACGGCATCTTCGAGACGCTGCTGGTCCGCGACGGCGGTGCCTGCCTGGCGGGTTCCCATCTGCAGCGACTGACGCAGTCCGCCAAGATGATGGACCTGCCCGAGCCGGACCTCGCCGCGTGGCGCAATGCCATCGAGGAGGCGGCGCGCCGGTGGGCCGCCCGCACCTCCGACGAGGGTGCGATGCGCCTGATCTACACGCGTGGCCGCGAGGGTGGTTCGGCGCCGACCGCCTACGTGATGGTCAACCCCGTCCCCGAAAGGGTGACCGCGGTTCGCCGCGACGGGCTGTCCGCGATGACGCTGGATCGCGGGCTGCCGGCCCGGGGTGCCGATGCGATGCCGTGGCTGCTGGCCGGCGCCAAGACGCTGTCCTACGCGGTCAACATGGCGGCCCTGCGGCATGCCGCCCGCCAGGGCGCCGGCGACGTCATCTTCGTCAGCTCCGACGGCTACATCCTGGAGGGCCCGCGGTCGACGGTCGTGATCGCCGCCGAACCGGGCGCGGACGGGAACCCATGCCTACTGACGCCGCCACCCTGGTATCCGATCCTGCGGGGCACCACGCAACAAGCACTCTTCGAGGTGGCCCGGGCCAAGGGCTACGACTGCGACTACCGCGCGCTGCGGGCCGCGGATCTGCATGCCGCCCAAGGCATTTGGCTCGTGTCGAGCATGACCCTGGCGGCCCGCGTGCACACGCTCGACGGACGGCGACTGCTCCGGTCCCCGATCGCCACCGAATTCGCCGAACTGGTCGACGCGGCGATCGTCAGCGATCGCTGAGCGCTGAATTCTGTTGTCGCCTCGCCAGTTTCCAGGTACGGTCGGCCGTACACAGGGAAGGAGGTGGTCCGCGAAATTGATAGCTTCATGGACATGTGAGGTGGCTACGCGCTAGCTGCATTGGCTCGGAAGAGCCGGCGCATGCTGGCGAATTCCCCGTAGCCACCCGGCCCCCGAGCTTCCGGTCAGTCCAACCAGGAGCTTTGCTCGGGGGCCGCTCCATGTCCGGACTCGGCACCGGCTCTACCCCGCGAACCGCGACAGCCGCGCGGACAGATGCGGCACCAGCCCGCCGTCGGCGTCCACCCGCTCCTCCACGTAGGCCAGGTCGCCGCCTTCGACGATGCCGTAGAGCCGCTTGGCGCCACCGACCAGCAGGCCCGACCGGCTGCGGGCCAGCGCGTCGGTCACCAGCTCCCACGACGACTGCGTGCGGGGCCGCCCGTAGAACAACTCGATGTACCCGGCCGAATGGGCCAACAGCAACTCGATCGCCTGCGACTCGGTGGGATCGTCGTCGGGATCGCTGACAAAGCGCCAGAAGCCCGTCTCGCGCAGCCCGGGTTCCTGGTAGCCGCCCGCGTCGTCGAGCCGCCAGGACCGTGCTTCCCAATTCAGATAGTCGCCGCCGTCATGCGAGACCACGATCTGCTGACCGAACCGGTAATCCCCGTCGGGACCGCGGCCCTCGCCCTCGCCGCGCCACACCCCGACCAGCGGCAGCAGCGCCAGCAGCGCGTCGTTCAGGTTCGCCCCTTCGCGCAGATTCGCGGTGTCGGCGGGCACCGGCAGGTCGTCGAAGCCCGGGATGTTGCGGGCGGCGGTCACCTTGGCGCGTTCGGCGGCGGCGGCGACAGCGCGGTCGCCCGAGCCGCCGGAAACGGCCGGGCCGTCAGCTTCCTCGGACGTCACGACTCGTCAGTGATGAGCCGGTAGAGGGTGTACAGCGCGAACCATGAGATGACCACGACTGCGATGACCAGCATGATCTCGAAGAAGAGCACCACGGGTACGAGTCTATTCGTCCCGCGGATCCTCGGGGATCGGCCGGTCCGTCAGGCGATCTTGACGTCGACCTCGTGAATGCCCGCGCCGGACGGGGCCACGACCGCGTCGCCGTTGCCGATGGGGGACAGCGCGCGCAGCGTCCAGGAGCCCGGTGCGGCGAAGAACCGGAAGTCACCCGTGGCCGACGCGACCACCTCGGCCGTGAACTCGTCCGACGAGTCCAGCAGGCGGACGAACGCGCCACCCACCGCCTGACCGTCGCCGTCCACGACCCGACCGGTGATGACCGTTTCCTTCTCCAGATCGACGCTGGCGGGCAACGTCAGTCCTTGCTTCGGTCCAGAGCACATATCAGCTTCCCAACTCGATCGGGGCACCCACCAGGGAGCCGTATTCCGTCCAACTGCCGTCGTAGTTCTTGACGTTTTTGTGGCCGAGTAATTCCCGCAGCACGAACCAGGTGTGCGACGAGCGTTCCCCGATTCGGCAGTACGCGATGGTTTCCTTCGTGCCGTCCAGGCCGGCGTCGGCGTACAGCTTGGCCAGCTCCTCGTCGGACTTGAAGGTGCCGTCCTCGTTGGCGGCCTTGCTCCACGGGACGTTGATCGCGCCGGGGAGGTGGCCGGGCCGCTGGCTTTGCTCCTGCGGCAGGTGCGCCGGCGCGAGGATCTTGCCGGAGAACTCGTCGGGGGAGCGCACGTCGACGAGGTTCTTGACGTTGATGGCCGCGATGACCTCGTCGCGGAACGCCCGGATGGTGTTGTCCGGCGGGGCCGCCGTGTACGACGTGGCCGGCCTGCTGACGCTGTCGGTGGACAGCGGGCGCCGGTCGAGCTCCCACTTCTTGCGGCCGCCGTCGAGCAGCTTGACCTTCTCATGGCCGTACAGCTTGAAATACCAGTAGGCGTAGGCGGCGAACCAGTTGTTGTTGCCGCCATAGAGGATCACGGTGTCCTCGTTGGCGATGCCGCGGTCGGACAGCAGCTTGGAGAATTGCTGTGCGTCGACGAAGTCACGCTTGACCGGGTCCTGCAAATCGGTGCGCCAGTCCAGCCTGACCGCGCCGGGGATGTGGCCGGTGTCGTACGCGCTGGTGTCTTCGTCGACTTCCACGAAGACGACGTTCTCGGCGTCGAGATTGCTCTGGGCCCAGTCCGCGGAGACCAGGACGTCGGAGCGTGCCATGGATGAATTCCTTTCGATTGCTGCTGATGAACGGGGCTAGGAGGGGGTCGGTCGCAGGCGTGCGACCAGCGGGTAGAGCTGGCAGCCCAGGCAGATGGCGAAGGCGGCGTTCAGGAAGGCGGCAACCAGCGCGAACGCGGTGGCGATTACCCCGACCAGGAAGGCGCCCGCGGCGAATCCCGCCACGCCGACGACCGCGAAGATCAAGCCGACGAATTGGGCGAACTTCAGCGGCGCGACCGGCTCGCGCTCCGTGACCGGGCCCAAACGCGGCGCCACGACGCTGGCGAACACTCGCCCGTAGGGATGGCGGCGGGGGCCGCCGACGGCGCCGATCGCGAAGACCACGGCCTGCACCCCGAGAATGACGGCAGCCGCCAGGGGGCTGGCGGCCGAAACGAGGAGCACGACGATCAGGACGGCGGTGGTGACCCAGGCGGCGAACCTGGGCCCGCGGACGTCGACGCGGTCCGCTTCGACGGCGGTGTTGCTGCTCGACACGGTTTTGCTCCTAGAAATCTTGTTGCGCGGAAAGGGGGAGGCGCGCCTTGGAAAGCCTGGGCAGGGCTCCGAAGCTGCTCCGAGTGCGCGCGGGGGCGCTGCTACTCAACAGCTACAGCAACAACAACAACCCGCGAAGCGGCACAGATCGACTGTGCGACGCGTGGTGAGCATGGGCTCGAGGCGGGCTGACACGTCGGCAAGCTTACCCAATGACCTGGCGCTCAAGCCAACAGCGGCTGCAGCACCGAGCGCAGGTCGGCGGGCTTGGGCACGCCGGAGGCCCGGTATCGCTGACGTCCGTCGGCGTCGAAGATCAGCGTGGTGGGCAGCGACAGCACCGAAAACCGCCGGGCCGTCGCCGGGTCGGCGTCCAGGTCGATCTCGAGGTGGGCCACTTCGCCCATGTCCTGGCAGAGCTGATGCACCACCCGACGGACCCGATCGCACGGCCCGCACCACGCGGCGCTGAAATGCACGATGGTCGGCCCGGTGCGAGACAGGCCCAGGCCCGCGGTGTCGGGGTCGTCGCCCCGATCGGCGGCGATCTCGCGGACGTGGCCCGAACGGCGCGTGAGCAGCCAGCCGGCGAGGCCTGCCACCAAGACGGCCGCCACGAGCGCGACGACGACGGTAATCATGACTGCTTAAACCCATCGAGTGCGATCGTTACTCCCTGGGTGACGCCTTCGACGATGATGTCGGACCCGCGGGCGCCCTCGGACGTCGGCGCCACGCCGAACGGAAGCCGCTGATTGGGCAGCCTGGCGCTGAAGGCGCGCAGGACGGCGTCGCGCTTGGCCTCCGGAACGGGTTGGTTGGCGGTGTCGGGCCCGGTGAGGACACCGGTGGGGGTGATGACCAGCGTCGCCGGGTCGTCGGCGGCGATGGAGAGGTCGACCGAGACGCTGACCCGGTGGTCGAAATCGGACGATTTGGGTGTGCCGCTGAACACCAGGCCGTGGCTGTCGGAGATACCCGAGGCGGTGACGCCGCCGGTGGCGGTGTTGGTCTCCTTGGGGGGCGCCTCGACCATCAGGTCGGTGATGCCCATGTACCGGCCGAGGTGGATCGAGTCGATGATGATGCGGCTCTCCAGCCTGCCCACCGGCAGCTTCGCGTCGGGCCTGATCAGCCAGGACGCATAGCTCAGGTCGACCGAATACATGGTGGCCTCCAGGGTGGCCTTGCCGACCATCTCGTGATCGATCGCGTTGGCCTTCACTTCCACCTGGCTGTAGTGCCGCCGCATCGCCTGCGGGATGAAGGGAAAAGCAACGATGGCGACGAACGGGTCGGACCCCAGATTCGCGACCCGGCGCACGCTGGTGGACAGCCGGTATTCGGCATAGATGCTGGTTCCGTAGTCGGCGGCGACGGCGCCGACGACGATCACGGCCACGGCGACGGCCGCCGCCCCGACGCCGATCAGCACCTTTCGCATGCGCACATTGTCGCGTAATACCATGGCCGCCGTGCCGCTGACCGTCTGGTGGCGGGCCTCACAGTGGCGGATACCCTGCACCGAAATGGCAGGTGGCACGTTATCGTTAGATGACCTGGCAACCAACGCGTCGTGGCGTTATCGAAATTGGGAGACGCCTTTCCCACGATTTGGAGGGGCTTGTTGGAGCTTTTACTGCTGACCTCGGAGCTGCATCCCGATCCGGTGCTGCCGTCGTTGTCGTTGCTTCCCCACACCATCCGGACGGCGCCGCCAGAACCCTCCTCGTTGCTGGAGGCCGGAACCGCGGACGCAGTGCTTGTCGACGCGCGCACCGACCTGTCGTCCGCGCGCGGCCTTTGCCGGCTGCTGAGCACGGCGGGCCGGTCGGTCCCCGTCCTGGCGGTGGTGAGCGAAGGGGGCCTGGTCGCCGTGAGCGCCGACTGGGGACTCGACGAGATCCTGCTGCCCAGCACCGGGCCCGCCGAGATCGACGCGAGGCTGCGGTTGGTGGTCGGCCGCCACGGCGGGCTGGCCGACCAGGAGAGTGCCGGCAAGGTCAGCCTCGGCGAGCTCGTGATCGACGAGGGCACCTACACCGCGAGGCTGCGCGGCCGCCCGCTCGATCTGACCTACAAAGAGTTCGAGTTGCTCAAGTACCTGGCCCAGCACGCCGGCCGGGTCTTCACCCGTGCGCAACTGCTGCACGAAGTGTGGGGCTACGACTTCTTCGGCGGCACCCGCACGGTCGACGTCCACGTGCGCCGGCTTCGGGCCAAACTCGGCCCGGAGTACGAGGCGTTGATCGGCACGGTGCGCAACGTGGGTTACAAGGCCGTCCGCCCCGCGCGCGGTCGCGCCCCGCTCGCCGGACCCGATGATGTCGATGCCGTCGACGACGCCGAGGCCGACGCCGAGGAGCTGCAAAACCCGCTGGGCGACCCGCTGCGCAGTCAGTGAATTCGCCGGAGTGGCGCTCCACTCTGACCGCCGATGAGCAGCGGACGGTGCGCGAACTCGTTTCGGCGGCAACGGATTTCGACGGCGTAGCGCCGGTGGGTGAACAGGTGCTGCGCGAACTCGGCCACGACCGCACCCAGCACCTGCTGGTCGGCGGCGCCCAACCGGGCTCGATCGATGGCTATCTGAATCTCAGCCCGCCCCGCGACGGCGGCGCGGGCATGGCCGAAATGGTGGTGCACCCGCGGGCCCGCCGGCGCGGTATCGGCGCCGCGATGGCACGCGCGGCGGTGGCCAAGACCGGCGGGCGCAACCAATTCTGGGCGCACGGCACCCTGGAGCCGGCCCGGGCGGCGGCGTCCGCGCTTGGCCTCGTCGCGGTGCGCGAGCTGGTCCAGATGCGACGGTCGCTGCGTGACGCCGGCGACCCGGTGCCGCCCGTGCCCGGGGTGCAGATCCGCACCTACCAGGGCACGTCCGACGACGCCGAGCTGTTGCGGGTCAACAATGCCGCGTTCGCCTACCACCCCGAACAGGGCGGATGGACCGAAGCCGACTTGGCGGAGCGGCGCGGCGAACCGTGGTTTGACCCGGCCGGCTTGTTCCTGGCGTTTGGCGCCCCCGATGGCGACGACGCGGGCAGGCTGCTCGGCTTCCACTGGACCAAGGTGCACCTCGACCGTCCGGGCCTGGGCGAGGTCTACGTCGTCGGCGTCGACCCCTCGGCGCAGGGCCGGCGGCTGGGGCAGGTGCTGACCGCCATCGGCATTCAGTACCTGGCCGGCCGGCTGTCCGGTTCGGCCGAACCGACCGTGATGCTCTACGTGGAGTCCGACAATGTCGCCGCGGTGCGGACTTACGAGCGCCTGGGGTTCACCACCTACAGCGTCGACACCGCTTACGCTCCCACGCCCGGCTGACACCAGCCGTGTGGACGGCAAGTGTTCACATTGCATTCATCTCGACCGACTTCTGTGGGTCTCGTCACCGCATATTTTCGCGGTGACTCGGCAACCTCCTTGGGGAAGCGGCCAGCGGCGCCCGCACGCGTCCCGGAATGCGTCAGAAAGCGAGATCGGTGAGGCTCGACAGGCAGGGAAGGGCGCTGACGCGGGTGGCGGTGGCGCTGGCCATTTGCGGTGGAACCCTGACGGCCTGCCACAGCGACGACAACCACCGCGGCGCTTCGCCCACCACCCTCTCGGGGCCCACCGGTACGGCTGGTTGCGGCGGCAAGAACGGGTTGACGGCGGAGGGTTCGACCGCTCAACAGAACGCGATGTCGCTGTTCAACCAGGTCTGGGGACAGTACTGCCCGGGCAAGGGCGTGTCGTACAACCCGACCGGGTCGGGTGCCGGCCGCGAGCAGTTCATCGCGGGCCACGTCGACTTCGCGGGGACGGATTCGCCGCTGGTCGCCGACCAGATCGGCCCGGCCGCCAAACGCTGTGACGGAAATCCGGCGTGGGACCTACCGCTCGTCTTCGGCCCGATCGCGTTGGTGTACAACCTGCCCGGCGTGCCGAAGCTGGTCCTCAGCAGTGACGCCCTGGCCAAGGTGTTCAGCGGCAGGATCACGGTCTGGAACGACCCGATACTGGCGGCGCTCAATCCCGGGGTGCCGCTGCCCGCTACCAAAGTCGTACCGATCTACCGGTCGGACTCGTCGGGAACGACCGACAACGTCCAGAAGTATTTGACGGCCGCCGCGCCGCAGAGCTGGACCCGGGGTGTGGGCACCGAGTTCCAGGGCGGCGTCGGGGAGGGCGCGGCGAAGTCGGCCGGCGTGATCCAGGCCGTGCGGTCCACCCCGGGTGCCATCGGGTACGTCGAGAAGGGCTTTGCCGACCAGGCCGGTTTGCCGTATGCCCTGATCGACACCGGCAACGGCGTGGTTCCGCTCACCACCGACACCGCCAACAAGGCCATCCAGGCGGCCAACTTCGTGGCCGATGGCAACGATCTGGTGCTGGATCTGAACCCGATGTATGCCGCCGAGCAGGCGGGCTCGTACCCGCTGATGCTGGCCACGTACGAGATCGTGTGCTCGAAGGGCTACGACCCGGATACCGCCGCGGCGATCAAATCGTTCCTCGGCGTGGCCGCGACCAACGGGCAGGCCGGCCTCGCGTCCGCCGGTTATGTTCCGCTGACCGATAAGGTCAAGGGGCGATTGGTTACCGCGATCAACGCAATGCAGTGACCGGTGGGCGCAATGAGCGACAGCACACCTGTGACGGGATCACAGTGACAGAGTCTTCGGTGCCGAACCCTTCCGCAGCGGGTTCGGGTGCGGTCGTCGCCGCGCCCTTCCCGGAATCGCCGGTGGTACCGATCAGCCCCTGGGGGCGTGCCCAGCCGCGCATGGGGGACAGGGTATTCCGTTGGCTCGCCAGGTGTTCGGGCGTTCTCGTCGTCGTTCTGATCGCCGCCATCGGCGGGTTCTTGTTGTTGCGTGCGATCCCGGCCCTGAAACGCAACCGCGAGAACTTCTTCACCTACGGCGGTAGTTGGGTCACCACCGACACCTCGGCCATGCATTTCGGAATCCCTGATCTGCTGCAGGTGACCCTGTTGGTCTCGGTGTTCGCCTTGGTCCTGGCCATGCCGATCGCCTTGGGCGTGGCGCTGTTCATCACCCAGTACGCGCCGCGGCGGCTCGCCGGACCGCTGGCCTACGCGGTCGACCTGCTCGCCGCGGTTCCCTCGATCGTTTACGGCGTGTGGGGCCTGTACGTCCTGGCGCCGCAGCTTCGACCGGTCGCCACCTGGCTGAATCACAGCCTCGGCTGGTGTTTCCTGTTCGCCACCGGCAACGCGTCGGTTGCGGGCGGCGGCACCATCTTCACGGGTGGGATCGTCTTGGCGGTGATGATTTTGCCGATCATCACCGCGGTCACCCGGGAAGTGTTCGTTCAGACGCCGCACGAGGAGATCGAGGCGGCGCTGGCGCTCGGCGCCACGCGTTGGGAAGTGGTCAAGACGACGGTCCTGCCGTTCGGGCGATCCGGATACGTCAGCGGCGCGATGCTGGGCCTGGGCCGCGCCCTCGGCGAGACGGTCGCGCTGCTGATCATCTTGCGGGGCACCCAGGCGGCATTCGGGTGGTCGCTGTTCGACGGCGGCTCGACCTTCGCGACCAAGATCGCCGGCGCGGCAGCGGAATTCGATGACCGGTACAAGGCCGGCGCCTACATCGCCGCGGGGCTGGTCCTGTTCGTGCTCACCTTCCTGGTAGACACCATGGCCCGCGGCGCTGTCGCCGGCGCCCGCAGCCGCAGGGGCCGCCGATGACCTCGATGCTCGATCGTCCGCTCAAGGCGCGGGCCCTGTCCGGGCTCGGCCGTCGCCGCCGGGTCGCGAACAACGCCGCGACCGTGTTGGTGACGCTGTCGATGGTGATCGCCGTGATCCCGTTGCTGTTGGTGCTGTACTCGGTAATCGCCAAGGGACTCAAGGCAATCGCATCGACGGCGTGGTGGACGCACTCCCAAGCCGGTATGACGGCATTCGTCGCGGGCGGTGGCGCCTACCACGCGATCGTGGGAACGCTGCTGCAGGGATTGGTGTGCGCCCTCATTTCGGTGCCGATCGGCATCATGCTGGCGATCTATCTGGTCGAATACGGCGGCGGCACACCTCTGGGCAGGCTGGCGTCGTTCATGGTCGACATGCTGTCCGGCGTGCCTTCGATCGTGGCGGCGTCGTTCATTTACGCGCTGTGGGTGTCGACGCTGGGGCTGCCCCGGTCCCAGTTCGCGGTGTCGCTGGCGTTGGTCTTGTTGATGCTGCCGGTGATCGTGCGGGCCACCGAGGAGATGCTGCGGATCGTTCCGGTGGATCTGCGGGAGGCCAGCTACGCACTGGGCATCCCGAAGTGGAAAACCATTGCCAGCGTCGTGATTCCCACCGGGCTGTCCGGCATCATCACCGGGATAATGCTGGCGGTGGCCAGGGTGCTGGGCGAGACGGCGCCCCTGCTGATCCTCGTCGGTTATTCGCAGTCGATGAACTTCGACATATTTCACGGGTTCATGGGATCGCTGCCCGGGATGATGTACGACCAGACGGCGGCGGGCGCGGGCGTCAACCCGGTGCCCACGGATCGGTTGTGGGGTGCGGCGCTAACCCTCATTCTGGTCATCGCGGTCATCAATGTCGGGGCCAGGGTGATCGCGAAATTCTATGCCCCCAGGAAGTCGTAGGCAGGAGCACTAGTGGCCAAGCGGTTGGACCTCAAGTCCATCAACATCTACTACGGGTCGTTCAAGGCGGTCGCGGATGTGACGATGTCGATCCTGCCGCGTAGCGTGACCGCGTTCATCGGTTCGTCGGGCTGCGGCAAGACGACCGTGCTGCGCACGTTGAACCGGATGCATGAGGTGATCCCCGGCGCGCGCGTCGAGGGCAGCGTGCTCCTCGACGATCAAGACATCTACGCCCCGGGTGTCGACCCGGTCGGGGTGCGCCGGGCGATCGGTATGGTGTTCCAACGGCCGAATCCGTTCCCCGCCATGTCGATTCGCGACAACGTGGTCGCCGGCCTGAAACTGCAGGGCGTACGCAATCGCAAGTTGCTCGACGAGACGGCCGAACACTCGCTGCGCGGGGCGAACCTGTGGGAAGAGGTCAAGGATCGGTTGGACAGGCCCGGCGGTGGATTATCCGGTGGCCAGCAGCAGCGCCTGTGCATCGCGCGCGCCATCGCCGTGCAGCCCGATGTGTTGCTCATGGACGAGCCGTGCTCGGCGCTGGACCCGATCTCGACGCTGGCCATCGAAGAACTGATCAGCGAGTTGAAGCAGGACTACACCATCGTGATCGTGACGCACAACATGCAGCAGGCCGCCCGGGTAAGCGACCAGACGGCGTTCTTCAACCTGGAAGCCACCGGAAAGCCCGGCCGGCTGATCGAAGTCGACGACACCGAGAAGATCTTCTCCAACCCGACGCAGAAGGCGACCGAGGACTACATCTCCGGCCGCTTCGGCTAGTGCGAAGCCGGTTTGGTCTCGTCCTCGGGAAGATGCCCGGTCGCTTGGAAGATGACGCGCCTGGCCACTTCCACGGCGTGGTCGGCGAAGCGCTCGTAGAAGCGGCCGAGCAACGTCACGTCCACGGCGGCGGCGACGCCGTGCTTCCACTCCCGGTCCATCAGCACCGAAAACAAATGCCGGTGCAGATCGTCCATGGCGTCGTCTTCCTCGCGGATCCGGGCGGCCTTTTCCGGGTCGCGTGACAACACCACCTCTTGCGCGTTGCTGCCCAATTCGACTGCGACCCTGCCCATTTCGGCGAAGTATCCGTTGACCTCTTCGGGCAGCGCGTGCTGGGGATGGCGCCGACGCGCGATCTTGGCCACGTGCAGGGCCAGGGCGCCCATCCGGTCGATATCCGCCACCATCTGGATGGCGCTGACGATGGACCGCAGATCGCCGGCGACCGGTGCCTGCAGCGCCAGCAGCACAAACGCGCTTTCCTCAGCCTGGGCACTGAGCGTCGCGATCTTCTCGTGGTCGGAAATCACCTGTTCGGCCAGCACCAGATCCGCCTGTAGCAGGGCCTGGGTGGCCTGCTCCATCGCGATCCCCGCCAGCCCGCACATCTCGCCCAGCCGCTCGGATAACTCGGTGAGCTGCTCGTGGTAGGCCGTCCGCATGCTGCCAAGCCTACGTTCTCGATGCCGCAAACGGGTGACGCGCTGGCGCCAAAATTCTTTACTCGCAGGTGGTGTCGGCCGCGTTGGTGACCGTCAGGTCGTCGGGCAGCTTGGTCGGGGTGTTGCCGGACCCGCGTTCGATCTGCATGCTGATCGACGAGCCGCTGGGCGCGGGCGTGGCGACCGAGTTGAAGTCCGGCCCCAGCACCACCTGGATGACCTGCCCGTAGCCCGAAACCCGCTGGACCTTCGCGTTGGCGAACGACGAGGCAACCGTCGCGGCGGCCTGCTCGTTGCCGGGCGAGAACAACACGGTCGTCGTGTTCACCGAACTGGGATAGTCATCCGGTGTCATGACGTTGAAGCCGTTCCGCTTCAGCTGGCTGGTCGCGGTGGCGGCCAACCCGCTCTGCGTGGTCGCGTTGGACACCCGGACGGTGACGTCTTGCGGCGCGGCCGTCGTCACCTGCTGGTGTTGGGCCTCCGGGGCCGCGGTGGGGCTGGGCGCCTTCTTGGTGGTGGGCGCCTTGGTCGGCGACCCCGGGGTGGCCGAACTCTTCCCCAAATTCAGTGCGTTCTGGTCGTTTTCCTCGGGCAGGGGATCGTCGTTGATGATCGCGTCGAACAGCGCACGCATGTCGGCCATCCGCGGGGGCTCGTCGCCGTTCTGGTCCGTCACGCCGGTGGGCACGGTGACAAACGTCATGTGCCCGGCCGCCATCCCCTGCAGTGACTGACCGAGCTGGACCAGGTCCTTGGTCTGGACGTTGTCGACGTAGGTGTCGTTGATGACCATGTTGACGACGTTGTTGAGCTTGTTGAGGTCGAGCAAGGTGTCCTCGGAGATCAGCGACCGCAACAGCGATGACAGGAACAGCTGTTGGCGCTTGATGCGGCCGTAGTCACCGTTGGTTTCGGTGGTGACCTGGCGGGCTCGCACGTAGTTGAGCGCGGTCGGCCCGTCGAGCACCTGGCGTCCCGCGTGTTCGAGGACGGTGCCCAGTTCGTAGTCGTGTATCGGTGTGCTGCTGCACACTTCGATTCCGCCGAGAGCATCGACCATCTTCGCGAAGCCGGCGAAGTCGACGGCAATGAATCGGTTGATGTTCAACCCGGACAGCTTCTGGATTTCCTTGACCAGACATTTAGGGCCGCCGAACGAGAAGGTCGAGTTCAGCTTGGTCTCGGTGTAGACCATCTTGGGACCCGTGGTCTTGGTCTTGGGGTCGTAGATGGGTCCGTACTTGCCGGTTTCGGGGTTCCACGCCTCGCATTGGATCGGGGTGATCGCGAGGTCGCGGGGGAACGACACCGCCACAACGCGTTTGCGGTTGGCGGGGATGTTGACCAGCATCACGGTGTCCGACCGCGCCCCGCCGGCCTCGTCGGTGTCCCCGGCGCCCATGTTGGCGTTCTCCCCGGAGCGGGAGTCCATCCCGACGATCAAGAAGTCTTCGTCGCCGTACTGGCCACTGGGATCGCGGATGTCGCTCGAGTTCTGGTCGAGTGCGTTGACGATGTTGAGGCGGTTGTTCTTCGACGCGCTCCACTGCCACGCCCCACCGGTCAGGACCAGAGCCAGCACGGCCGAAAATGCCGCCATCGAGCGCGCCGCGACCATGATCGGGCGCCGCCGTCGCTTGGTCTTCGGCTCGCGCTTCCCGGTCCGCGGCTCGGGGGCCGGGCCGCCCTCGGGCTCGTCGGGTTCGAACTCGTCGTAGTCGGCGTAGTCGGCGGCCTCGAGGTCGGGCAGCTCCGAAGGGGGGTCGACCAGATAGGCCGGGGTGTCGATCACCTGCGTTTCCTGCAGGTCGACCGGCAGGTCGGAGTCGGCCTCGGGAATTTCGTCGTCGGACGCGACGCGGTGGCGACTGGGCCGGGCGGTGCTCGGGGCCCCGACTTTGGCGATCAGGTCGGCGACGGTGAGCCCGCCGTCGGTGTGACACCCGCCCTGGTCGGTCTCGTCGGCCGGCGGCTCGACAGGCTCGGCGGCCTCAACGGGCTCGGCGGGCTCGTCCGGTGCCGGCTCGGCCAGCCAGCGGTGGACGCTGTGATCGGCCGGCGGTTGCGCGAATCGCTCCCATGGGGCGGCTCCCAGCGTCGGCCCTGGGACGCGCCGATGGCCACGAGTGGCGTCAGTGCCGCCATCACCCATGTCCTACCGGCCTCCAAAACTCTGGTGCAACTCCCATGCGACGCCGGGGCTAGCCATCAGCGCCGCGGCCGCGCCACCCTTTGGTCGCGCAGTGTTCTCGCGCTCCCGCGGCGGCACGCAACCGACCCCCACCGAAGCGCAATGCAGCAAGGTCCACATCGTACTGAGTTATCGGCGCGGACGCGATTTCGAGCTTGTTAACGCTTAGCCACCCGAGTGCATCACGTCCGCCCCCGCGGGCACCGTGCAGTCGTCCGGGTCGGCCAACCAGCCCTCGGGAAGGGCCACCCGGGCGGGTGAACCTTGCCGGCCACGGGGGCCGCTCGCGGCGTCCGGAAACGGGACGGAACGGTCCAGCCGGTCGAGCAGAGTGTCGAGCTCATCCAGCGTCGTCACCATCGCCAGCGCCCGGCGCAACTCCGATCCGGCGGGAAAACCATGCAGGTACCAGGCGATGTGCTTGCGGATGTCGCGCATGCCCTTGTCCTCGCCGAAATGCGCGGCCAGCAGCCGGCCGTGCCGGCGCACGATGTCGGCGACCTCGCCCAGCGTGGGCGGCGTCGGGGCCGGGCTGCCGGTGAACGCGGCCGACAACTCGGCGAACAGCCAGGGCCGGCCCAGGCAGCCGCGGCCGATGACGACGCCGTCGCATCCCGTGCTGGCCATCATCGCCAGCGCGTCGCTGGCGTCGTAGATGTCGCCGTTGCCGAGCACCGGGATGGTCCGCACCTGCTGCTTGAGCTGGGCGATCTGCTCCCAGTCGGCGGTTCCCGAGTAGCGCTGCGCCGCCGTGCGGGCGCGCAGCGCGACCGCCGCCGCGCCCTCGGCCTCGGCGATGCGCCCGGCATCCAGGTGGGTGTGGTGCTCGTCGTCAATACCGATGCGGAACTTCACGGTCACCGGTATGCGGGTGCCCTCGGTGGCCCGCACGGCCGCGGCGACGATCTGACCGAACAGCCGCCGCTTGAACGGCAGCGCCGCCCCCCCGCCGCGCTTGGTGACCTTGGGCACCGGGCAGCCGAAATTCATGTCGATGTGGTCGGCCAGGCCTTCGTCCGCGATCATCCTGGCGGCCGCGTAGGTGGTCGCCGGGTCGACGGTGTAGAGCTGCAGCGAGCGTGGCGACTCGTCGGGCGCGAACGTCGTCATGTGCATCGTGACGGGATGCCGCTCGACCAGCGCGCGAGCGGTCACCATCTCGCAGACGTAGAGCCCGCTGACCGTGCCGACCTTGGCTAGCTCCAGCTCCCGGCACAGCGTCCGGAACGCGACGTTGGTCACGCCCGCCATCGGGGCCAGCACCACCGGGCTGGCGAGCGTGATCGGACCGATACGCACGGCAGCTACCGAAGGCTCACCGGCGACTCATGGCGAGTTTGCCGGCGGTCTTGTGCAGCTCGTAGGCGGTGGTCTTCTTGCCGGTACGGGCTTCGCGGTCGAGCTGGCGCTGCTTGGACACCTCGAACCTGTCGCAGGACGCCTCGAGTTCCTTGATCAGCACGCCGAGGTCGTCGCGCAATTCGGCCGCCTCGCCGGTGAAGTCCTCGCGCTCGAAGATGCGCCACTTCTTCAAAATCGGCATGACGACCTCGTCGAGGTGGATCCGCGGGTCGTAGACGCCGCCCATGGCGATGATCACGGCCTTGCGCCGGAACTCGGGCACCTGGAAGCCGGGCATCTGGAAGTGCCGCAGGATCAGGTGCAGCGCCTTCATCGCCGTGTTGGGGGCCAGCTCGAACGCGGCCTCGCTGACGTCGCGATAGAAGATCATGTGCAAGTTCTCGTCGGCCGAGATCTTGGCCATCAGCTGCTCGGCGACGGGGTCGTTGCAGGCCTTGCCGGTGTTGCGGTGCGAAATCCTGGTGGCCAGTTCCTGGAAACTGACGTACAAGACGGAGTGGGTGAGGGTTTCGGCGAAGTACTCGCCCTGGTGGTTCTGGCCCGGGCTGAAGCCCCGGTTGACCACCTCGAGGCGCAGCAGCTCCAGCTCGACGGGGTCGACTGCGCGGGTCACCACGAGGTAGTCGCGCAGCGCGATGCCGTGCCGGTTCTCCTCGGCGGTCCACCGGTTGACCCACTGCCCCCAGGCGCCGTCCATGCCCATGTTCATCGCGATCTCGCGGTGGTAGGACGGCAGGTTGTCCTCGGTGACCAGGTTCTGAACCATCGCCACCTGCGCGACATCGGATAGCTTGCTCTGCTCGGGGTGCCAGTCCTGTCCGCCGAGCGCGTAGTAGTTCTTGCCGTCCGACCACGGAATGTAGTCGTGTGGGTTCCAGGGCTTGTGCACGCTCAGATGCCGGTTCAGGTATTTCTCCACGACCGGTTCGAGTTCATGCAAAAGCTGTAAGTCAGTCAGCTCCGCTGACATGGCCCCTCCAGTTATCTGTGTCTGCGGGTAGCAGTCAATATATCTGTGTCCCCCGGTAGCATCAAGTTCCTCGCCCGCGCGGCACGCCACAGTTTTCGACGCCGACGAACGTTGTGGGCAACCCGGCTTCCTAGGGCTAACCAGTGCGGGGTGTGCGCGAAACCGCTACTCGGATTTGCCCTGCTCGGCGGCGGATACGTAGGGCGCCGCCGCGTTGAAGAGCATGTTGACGCAATAGTCGATGAACTGCTTGCGGGTGGCCCCGAGCTGTCCGTTGATATAGGCGGTGAACAGGCTCGTCAGCCCGCCGACCAGGCTGGTGGCGATCATCTTCTGCAGCACCGAATCGCCGATGCGCGACAGCTTGCGCTGCAGCAGATCGATGAAGTTGGGCATCCACTCCGCGCCCGACTGGGTCAATACCGGCTCGACCGTGGGCGCCAGCAGCAGCACCCGTCCGCGGACCGGATCGTCGACCATGAGCTCGACGAATTGTTCGACGGCCTCGCGGGGCGTCTTCGCCGAGACGAGCGTCTCCATCGCGCGCGTGCAGACGTCGTCATAGACGGCGCGCACGAATTCGTCGCGGTCGGAGAAGCTTTCGTAGAAGTAGCGTTCGGTGAGTGCGGCCTTCTTGCACACCGCGCGGACCGTCAGCGCGGGGCCGCTATCGCTGCCGAGCAGCTGCACGCCCGCGGTGATGAGATTGTCGCGGCGCAGGGCGAGGCGGCTCTCTAAGGGGACGCCGGTCCAACGACCCCGTCGTTGACCCGTCTGCACATCGCTCCTAAGCTCTAAAGTGACAACGCACGTAGTCAGAATTGCCGATACTTACAGGGATCTAATAGTGACCCAACATACGTCCGCTGCCCGCCCGCTGAACAGCGGCGCCCCCGACGGCGTGGCCGGCGGCTGCCCGGTCTCGCCGCTCGGCTACGCGTCGCCGCCCACTCCGCTCGGCCCCGATTCGTTGACGTGGCGGTACTTCGGGGACTGGCGCGGCATGTTGCAGGGTCCGTGGGCGGGTTCCATGCAGAACATGCACCCGCAGCTCGGGGCGGCGGTCATCGACCACTCGACGTTCTTCCGGGAGCGCTGGCCACGCCTGCTGCGCTCGCTGTATCCGATCGGCGGCGTCGTCTTCGACGGCGACCGCGCCCCGGACACCGGCGCCGAGGTCCGCGACTACCACATCGACATCAAAGGGGTCGACGAGCAGGGCCGCCGCTACCACGCGCTGAACCCGGACGTCTTCTACTGGGCGCACGCCACCTTCTTCGTCGGCACTATCCATGTGGCAGAGCGCTTTTGCGGGGGGCTGACCGACGCGCAACGGCGGCAGCTCTTCGACGAGCATGTCGAGTGGTATCGCCTGTACGGCATGAGCATGCGGCCGGTGCCGGCGTCGTGGGAAGAGTTCCAGGCTTACTGGGACCACATGTGCCGCAACGTGTTAGAGGATAATTACGCAGCCCGTGCGGTCCTCGACCTGATCGAGCTGCCCAAACCGCCGTTCGCCCAATGGCTTCCGGACCCGCTATGGGCGGCACAACGCAAGCTGATGGCACCGTTCTTCGTGTGGCTCACCGTCGGCCTCTACGATCCGCCCGTGCGCGAGCTGATGGGCTACCGGTGGTCGCGGCGCGACGAGTGGCTGCACCGCCGGTTCGGCGATCTCGTCCGCCTCGTCTTTGCCTGCGTGCCAAGGCGATACCGCAAGCACCCGCGGGCGCGCGCCGGCTGGGATCGCGTGACGGGCCGAATCCCCGGCGACACACCGCTGGTTCAGACGCCGGCGCGCAACCTGCCGCCGCTGGACGAGCGCGACAACCCAAAGCATTACTGCCCGAAGGTCTCCTAGCCCAACGCCTTTCAGGCGGAACCCCGACCGGTGCGAGCGCCGCGCCTCGACGATGACGCGTTGATCGCCTTCAGTCCGCCCTCGCCCCGATGATGAGGCGGCACGCCCGGGCCGGCGTGCTCCGCATTGCGGACCGCATCGATGACGAGTTGCCGGACGTGGTCGTTCTCCAGGCTGTAGAAGATCGTGGTTCCCTCGCGACGCGTCTGGACCAGCCGCGCCATGCGCAGCTTGGCCAGGTGCTGGGACACCGATGGCGCGGGTTTTCCCACGTGTTCGGCGAGCTCGTTGACCGACATCTCACGGTTGGTCAGCGACCAGAGCACTTGCACGCGAGTCGCGTCGGCGAGCATCCGGAAGACCTCGACGACGAGGCCGGCCTGGTCGTCGGGCAAGCGGCCTTCGCTATTACCTGCATGCATACGCAGACAATAGCCGGGTCACTCGTGCGGGACGACCGTCGATTGGCGGCGGCCGCCGTTGCGTTCGTTCCAGAACCGGTAGACGTCTACCGCGGCATCTTCGGGTTGGTAGCGCATCGGCAGCCGACGGTGGTCCCAGGTTTTGGCGAATTCGTCGTAGAACGTGGCGACCTCGAAGTACTTGCGGTCATCGGCGTAGTACTGCGCGTAAGCCTCGCGCGTGGTGAGGAAGACGACTTCGCGCGGAGAGCAGTAGTACAGCGAGCCCAGGCACATCGGGCACGGGTGGGCCAGCACATAGATGGTGCTGTCGACCAGGTGCTCGGTGCCGAGCCGCATGCACGCCTCGCGGATCGCCAGTATCTCCGCGTGCGCGGTCGGATCGTTCGTCTGGGCCACCTTGTTGGCGCTTTCGGCGAGGATCTGGCCGTCGTTGACGATCACCGTCGCGAATGGGCGACCGCCTTCGGCGACGTTCTGGCGGGCCAGGTCGATCGTTCGCTGGGCGAAGTCCGTCACAGGTCGCAGAGTAGTCCCGGGCGGACCGGCGATCAGCGCTGTGATAGTAACTAGATTGTCTATATTTTTCGGCTGGGGACGAGGAACACCATGGCGCGCACTGATCGCGATCGTTGGGACCTGGCGACGAGCGTCGGGGCGACGGCAACCATGGTCGCCGCCCAGCGGGCGCTGTCGACCGATGAGAAGTTGATCGACGACCCCTACGCGGCGCCGCTGGTGCGCGCCGTCGGCATCGACGTCTACGTGCGGTTGGTGAACGGCGAGATCCCGGTCGGCACGGAATCCGAGTTCGACCCGCAGCGCATGGCCAGGGCGATGGCGTGCCGCACCAGGTTCTACGACCGGTTCTTCCTCGACGCCGCGCAAAGCTGCGTCAACCAGGTCGTCATCCTCGCGTCGGGACTCGACTCGCGCGCGTATCGCCTGCCGTGGCCGGCGGGCACCGTCGTCTACGAGGTCGACATGCCGGAGGTGATCGAGTTCAAGACGTCGACACTGCGCGACCTCGGCGCCGAGCCGGCCGCCGAGCGGCGCACCGTCGCCATCGACCTGCGCGACGACTGGGCCGCGGCGCTGCAGGCCGCCGGCTTCGATCCGAAGGTTCCCGCGGCCTGGAGCGCCGAAGGCCTATTGGTATATCTGCCCGACGATGCGCAGGACGCGCTGTTCGACAACATCACCGCGTTGAGCGCCCCGGACAGCCGCCTGGCTTTCGAATTCGTGCCCGACACAACCATTTTCGCCGACGAGCGGTGGCGCGCACACCACGACCGGATGAGCGAACTCGGGTTCGAGATCGACTTCAACGAACTCGTCTACCACGGTCACCGCAGCCACATCCTGGACCATCTGAACCAGCGCGGCTGGCGGACGTCATCGCAAACCACGAAGGAGTTGCATGCGGCCAACGGCTTCGTCTATCCCGACGACGAACTCGCCGAAGCCTTCGGCGACGTGACTTACAGCAGCGCGACGCTTACCGGCTGAGCAGGTCGTCCTTCAGGCGGTTGGTGAGCATCTCCTGGAACACGGTGCGGGCCGGGTCGTACAGGTCCTGGAAGGTCACCAGCACCGTGTTCCGGTCGTATTCGGGGATGGACCCCAGCGGAGTCCAGAAGCTGTCGATGTCCATCAGGAAGAACGGTCCCTGCTGGGCCGGCATGGTCCGGCGCAGGTGATAGCTCGCGTCCAGCGCCTGACCCACGCCCGGGCCGTAGCGCACGATCATCGACTTGCCCGGCTGCGCTTCCCGGTAGACCGCCGCGCCCTGCCATTCGGTCAGGGTCAGGCCGGCGGGCGCGATGCGCTGCGGCCCGAGCAGCGGCTCGGCGATCCAGTTGCTCCATTCGATGCGGCCATCCACACCCTGCGGGACCCGGATCTCGAGCACATAGCGCAGGCCGAGACGTTCCACCCCGACGATCGGCGAGAACTGCGCGCGGGCGTCAACGACGCGCATCACCAGCTCGAGCAGCGCCTCGAAGTTGCTGTAGGCGGTGGTCTCGATCACCACCGCCTGCGCCTTCATCGACGCGGCGAGGGTGTTGTCCCGGTTGACGTAACGGACGAAGCGCTCGGCGGCCGGTTGCGGTTGTCCCCCGGCGCCCATCGCCCAGGCCACGTCCTGCGCCTGGCGTTCGATGGGGAGCAGGTCCGCCAGCAGACGCCTGAGTTCCCCGCTCGACGATTCCGTGAGGGAATCCGTTGCCGGGTGACGGATTTCCATGGTTACCAGCGCTACTGGCGCGTTTGGGTAGGCCGCATCGACACTCATATCGCCGAGCATAGTCATGCCTTCCGGTGGCCAAACCGGGGCCATCCCGCGTGTCGGCCAGGACGGTGAGCGTCGGAATCGGCGCAAGCGTGTTCCGCCGGTGGCGGACGACGGGAGCCGGGCAATACCCGAGCTAACGGCCCGTTTTCGGTGCCCCCACTAGGACTAGAACCTAGGACCTGCGGATTCATGGTTAGCCCGTCCCGTTGGTTGGTTGCTAACTATTTCCTATCCATGCAGCTCAACTGCTGACTCCGGCTCCACCGTGGTTCGCCGGTTCTCGTTGATGTCAATTGCGTCTCGTTCATTAACAGTCAATTAGTGGTGGGTCGCATAGGGTCTTGTCGTGCGTCACACCAGTAACAGGGGGCAAGCACGGTGGCTACCAAAGAGCCAAGCAAGCACGTGTTCATTTCATACGTTCACGAAGACGCTGAGCAGGTCGATCAGCTATGTGCAGTGCTGGAAGCAGTCAACATCCCGTACTGGCGGGACCGCTCAAAGCTCGGGCCGGGCGATGAATGGAAGGTGAAGATCCGCGAGGCTATACGGTCGGGATCGATGGCGTTCCTCGCATGCTTCTCGGATCAGTCGCGAGCCAAAGATAAGTCCTATATGAACGAGGAACTGACTATCGCCACCGAAGAATGGCGCCTGCGCCCTCCCGGGCGCACCTGGCTAATCCCGGTCAGATTCGACGAAGGCCCGGTACCGGAATGGGATCTCGGCGCGGGCAAGACGCTTTCCGACCTCAACTACTCCGACCTGTTCGGAAGTGCACTTATCCCCAACACCGCGCAACTGGTAGACAAGATCAAAGAAGTGATGGGCCTGACGTCCGCGCTCGATCCGCGGGTGGTCCAAACCTCAGTGGAAGAGTCCACTGCCTCACATCGGCCGGCGATTCTTCGTCGCCTGACCAAGGAGATGGTGCGGGATCCATCGCGAGATATCGAGCTTGACGACCTGGTCAGCGCCGAGATCGCCCGAGCTCTTGCCGGCATGCGAGACAGCGACCGATTCCCGACCTCGTCACCTGGTGGGTCGAACAGCGAGTTAGCAGTTCACGGCGCCGTTAGAGCCAACGATTATTGGGAACTCGTCCAACCGTTTTGCTGGTCGCTGCAGGTCGCAGCTCGGTATGGCGAGCCAAGCGCATTAAGCCCGTGGTCCAACGGAATGAGAGCGTTGAGCGCCGAAGCTCACAAGATCGCGGGCGGTCACACCTACCTGCTTAACCTGCGGCACGTCCCGGCGCTCATCACCGTCTTCGTGGCTGCGATGTCGGCCGCCGGTCAAGGCAAGTGGTCGAACTTCAAAGCGTTGGTCGTCGATCCAAAAGTGACGGACCGTAGCCGTAGTTTCGGCAGTTCGCCAAAGCTGTCGCTGGTTGAGGCGGTCAACCCGTACAAGCCTTTCGATTCCGAGCTCATCAGCCAGCTTCTCGTTAACGCGTGGGTGATGGGCAAGGACTTAGCCGATGCACAGGAGGCCATCGATCGGCGTGAGGGCATGAACTACCACACGCCTGTCCCAGACTGGCTCCACCGAATACTCAGGCGGCTTTTCGACGAGCAGTTCCCGGACGACGAGGAATATGACGACGCCTTCGACAGGACTGAGGTCATCCTCGGCGTTGTGGACGAGGACCTGGCCAATGAGCGATTTAAGGATCAGCCGACGCGGCCGTTTCATTCGTCAACCATGTGGTTCGGACGAGCTGGATGGCGTTCCAAGCACGACCGAGATGATCCGGTCCGGGCGCTAGCCGACGAATTAGCTGCCGACGGTTCTGGCTGGCCTCCGCTCGGGGCTGGGTTGTTCGGCGGATCGGTCGACCGCGCCAACACAGCCATCAGCCAGTACCACGAAAGCTTCGCGAAGTATCGAAGTAATTCCAGATTCTGGTGACCTCGCCGTTTGAAAGCTACTTGCAGCAGAGTCGATTTCGTGCGTGCAGCGAACCGGGCGGGCCGACCGCGCGGATAAAGGGGCTGGGGCTGTGGCGCCTGGACAAGGCCAAGGCGGACTCGTCGGAGCCGACGGTGCCGCAGCTTAGGTCGGGCATGGTCGCAGCTCAAAGCGACAATGTCGTGTTCCTAGGCCGTGCAAGTGGCTAAGGCCCGGGAAACACGGGCTTGCGCGCACTTTCAGGCCAATTTGCGGCGTCTACCTTCTCAACGTGCGTTCGTAGCCCGCGTAAGAATTCTGCTGCCTCTTTAGCCCGTCGTTGATACTCATCCACGGATGTCCAGCCATACACGCTCCTATTCCCCAGCAGATGATCACGCAGTTGACCACGGTCCCGAAGCGCGTAGCTCTTGAGTGAGTCGAGCGCATCACTCATGCTCTGCGGCGGATTCCAATTACCCGTCGACTCGTGGATCGACGAAAACAGCGAGATTGGGTTGCCGTCGCGCGACATACTGGCGCGTATCTCGGAGTCAATTTCTGAATCTACTGAATCGAACCAAAGCAGGTTGCGTTCAAGCCGTTGTATTCTGACGTATTGGTCGAGCATGTTCCATGCCCCCTTAACAGTCGACCACCGCACTTGGAGGGCTCTATCAGCTGTCACGCTCTCCGAAACATTGTTCAGTGCGGTCTCAAGTAGGCGGGCATCTCGACGTATAGACTGCAGTAGACGCTCCGCGAGCTGGTCGTGTTGCTTTCGAATCGCGGTGTGATCCGGGTGTGATTCATCGGTGTCTGTGAACATCAAACTAATAAAGCCGCTCAAATCGTGGATTGCAGTTTTATTCGTTCTTTGGACATGTGCAGCGCCACTGTCCAGTGCTTGAATCCGTTGCTCGGAGCAAAACTCCATTACGGCATCTCGGAATGCTTTCCATGCGAGCACCGAGATACGGTTTACTTTGTCGAGTGCGGCCTTTTCTTCACGCTGGATCGTAAAGGTAGCTAAGACGACAGTAGCAACCGGGGCTCCTATCAAAAAGCCGGTGAAGCCCGCGAGGACATTTGGAATATATGCGTGGTTGTGGAACCAATCAGCGTTGTACCGGCGCAACCAACTCTGCTTAGGGTCAAAGCCTCCTAGTGTTACATTGACTCCCGCGTCGTTGAGCCAAAGTCCGGCAAGCAGAACGATGCCGATCAGAAGAGACAGGATTAGCATGACCTGCGTCGAACGCTTGAAATCTTTGGACGTCTCGAGGAACCCCACCGATCAGTCCCCCGAAGCTTTCTTGTGACCGAACCGTCGCAAGGGATTCCACCATTTTCGTTCGCGTGCAGGCTCTGACTGAGTGGCAACGCCTTCCGGGTTGAGGTCTGGTTCGCTGATGCGTTCCAACCTTGTTTCGTCTCGACGCCAAATGTAGCCAGAGACGTCGGTAAAAAATATTTCCGTGGCTACCGTGTAGTCGGCCTGGTCTGTCTGGTACGCAACAATTGCGGACTCTCCAGGTGCCAGGCGAGAGGGCCAGTCGTCCCCAATCTGTAAGGCGATGCTCTGTTTCACCTGTTCCTTCAACACGGCAGCGGCTGAATCACTCAGATCCAGGTTGGCCATGCCTGCTGAAAATGCCTGCAGCATCAGCTCTGCGTCACCTACACCGTAGGATTCGTAGGTTTTTGCGGCGTGCTGGACGAATTCGTCGAAGTCTTCGCGTACCCGCTTCATGATCACCTGGTTGTTGCGCACGATTGCTGCTGCGGCCGCATCACCAACTGAACCTCTGGCTTCCGCGGGCGCGCGTTGGCAGCCCCCGTTCACGGCCGTCCCACTTCCGTCACGCGCCGTCACATTCACGCGCAGGCCTGTAATTGCGTCCGTGCTGGTGTTTTGAATTCCAACGTGCCAAGTGCGTTCGACTAAGACGTCCGCCTTTCTGATCGCCACCGTAATCCTTCGGGCTTGCGCGGCAAGCCGGTCATTCTCTGCGCGTCTGATTTCGGTTAGCTGTTCTCGGTGCCGTTTGGCCTCTTCGATCGCTTGACGGGAGCGCTCACGGCGTTCTTCACGCGATTTCCTTGGCTCCCACCACACCGCGACAATGAGGGCCACGATGACGCCGATAGCGGTGAATACGGCGCCGAATCCCTGACCAGCTGCCTCTGTGATTTGAAGCCAGGCCGGTACTGGACTGGGCCCCGAGACTACGGCACTCCCTTCAGAGGTGAGTTGAACGAAGAAGGTCATCAGCTGAAGACGATAGAGCGCCAAGGCGACAAAACTGGTTACGACACTGCTCCCCTGCGTGGGTTGCCTGAGCGAGCGTCCTTGTTGCGCTGACGAGCGTGGCAGCTTCTTATCCGCGTTTGCGGGAATCGCAGGTTGCTGGCGTGCACGTCACCGGTTTAAGTCCCGCACTCGTGGACGTGGGGTGGACGTCGTGCCCAACCGGCAAACTCGACGTACTGCCTGGTCGGCGTGGATAACGCCCTGGCTTGGACATTTGCGTTGTGCCCCTACGTGGTGCCCCTGCGTGGTGCCCCCACTAGGACTCGAACCTAGGACCTGCGGATTAAAAGTCCGTAGCTCTACCAACTGAGCTATAGGGGCGCGAACGTTCAGGATACTGGGTTCGGAACCTCGCTCGAACGGTGCTCGTTTGAGGATTGGGCCTGCGGTGACCTAAGCTTGCCTGGCTCCCAACGGTAACTGCGTTGCGAGTGCCCCCGAAGTGATTCGGTTCTGGCCCCCATCGTCTAGTGGCCTAGGACGCCGCCCTTTCACGGCGGTAGCACGGGTTCGAATCCCGTTGGGGGTACGCGACGCGGAGACGCGGAGCAAGAGCGAGGCCCTGTGGCGCAGTTGGTTAGCGCGCCGCCCTGTCACGGCGGAGGTCGCGGGTTCGAGTCCCGTCAGGGTCGCCAACACGGCGAGGCACTCAATGCCTTCCGGCCAGGTAGCTCAGTCGGTACGAGCGTCCGCCTGAAAAGCGGAAGGTCGGCGGTTCGATCCCGCCCCTGGCCACCAGTCAGAAACTCCCGTACGGCGACCCGGTGACGATCGAATAGGCGGCCTCCCCGAGGACCGCCACCTCCAAACCGCCTAGCAGCGGCAACAATCCGACATCCGCGGCGATCGGATAGCCGATCGCGTTGACCAGCCCGGCAAGGGGCTGACCGTTGACCATTTGGTTCACCCCGTCGAGGAACAGGTTCAGGTCGTAGGACGGCAACGAGACCAGGACGGCGGTGGTGATGTCGGCCGTCGGCAGCAGCGTCGCGTAGGCCGTCGAGAACGCGGTCGTCGCTGCGCCGACGATCTGGGTGTTCGCCGACTCCAGGCCGGAGATCAGGTCGGTGAGTGTGGGCGGCCCGGTGGGCAGGGCAAGCGACCCGGGTCCCGACGACGACGTCAGCGCCTGCGAGATGTCCTGCAGCGACGGCAGCTGCGGGGGACCCTCGGCGTAAAGGTCGCCGATCGCGGCACCGACTCCCTGGTGGACGCCACTGACCAGCGCGGGCCCCAGGGCGACGGTGTCGCTGAGCGGCGGCAAGAATCCGAACGGGGTCGGCACGTCGGCCGGCCCGGTGGACCAGCCATAATTTGGATCGCCGTAGCCCCAGTTGACCAGGGGTCTCAGGACCGGTTGGACCAGATCGGCGATCGGGTTGCCGACATAGGGGATGTACCGCACCGGATCCAGCAGGGGCAGGTTCTGGGTCGGGATCATGTAGAACGTGGTGGTCGTGGGTCCCTGCGTTGGCTGTACGACCGCCGAATTGACCTGTGTCGTCGTGAGATTTTCGTAGCCCCCGTGCACGGTCACCATTCCCGCGACGGCGTTCAAGTCGGCGAAGATGTCGATGGGGTATTGCGGGAAGTCGGCCCAGCCGTCGTATTCGAGGGTGTAGACCTTAGTCACGAAGTCATTGGTCGGCATCGGACCAAGCGTCGAAAAGCCCAACGTCGGGAGACTCAACCCGGGGAAGCGTGCATCCCAGCCCCCGTTGGGATTCATCGAATTGCCAAGCAGCACAAAGTTTATCGGGAGCGAACTCGGCGTGCCGGCGGGATCCAACAATTGCATTTCCAGCGCGGCGATGTCGGCGCCCTGCGAGTAACCGAGGACGTTGACGGTGTTTCCGGCGGCGAGTTGTTGTTGGATCGCATTGTTCAGGGCCGTGACGCCCCGAGCGATCGAGATGTTTTGCATCAAGTCTTTGATGCCACTGTCCGGGTATTCGCCCGCGGGCATGAACAGGGCCTGCACGAGGCCGACGGGGAAATTGGGCGCCACGTACTTGCTGACGACGTTGGCGACAAAGGTCGCGGGAGGAAAGGGCATTCCGCTGCCGCCCAGGACGAAAGTGACCGGCGGGTCCGCTAACGCCGCCGCGCCCGTGGCCTCGGTGTTGGCATACGCGTCTCCGGCGGAGGTCAACGCCCGCACGAACTCACCGTGGAACGCCGCCGCCCGCCCAAGCAGCGCCTGCCACTCCTGGCCGGTCGCGCTGAACAGGGCAGCTACCGCGGTGGACACCTCATCGGCGCCGGCCGCCAGCACACCGGTCGTCCTGCCCACCGTGGCAGCCGCAGCGTCGTTGAGCGTCGTGCCGATCGCCGCCATGTCACCTGCAGCGGTCGCCATGACCTGCGGCTGCGCCAGCACGTACGCCATCGGGCCCTCCCTCGCACGCCAGCATAGGGCGGTCCGGCGGGTTAGGCGGGCGTTCAGGCCAGGCGTTCGTCGGGCATGTCTTCGGCCACAAGGCCTTTCACCTGTTGGTAGTAGATGACCTTGCCGCCGCCGGCCCAATTGCCCTCGGGGATCTCGTGGATCAGCGTCCAAACATGGAACGCGCGCGGGCCCTGCGGCTCGATTCCCGCCGCCGCGCAGACTGCGCCGTGCACGTCGGCGGCGAGCTGTTCCTTGCGGGGCTGATCCAGCGCCCCGTCGAACACGGTCAGGTCGACCCGGAAGCGTGGCGCGCCCGGGCCGCGGCCGCCGACCGAGAGTTCGCCGGCCTCCACCGGGTGCAGGTACACCCACGTGTTGTCGCGCAGAAACGGTGTGTCCGGGGCGCGTTCGGCGCGCAGCAGCGCGGTCACCAGCTCGTCGGCCAGCCGGGCCAACGCCTCGTCGTCCACCGAGCCACGCACGAACGTCAGATCGATCATCGGCATCGCAGGACCGCCTCCTCGCTCAGAGCTTGCGCAGGCCGCGCACGACCTTGACATAGGGCGCGGTCGCGGACGCGCTCTTGCGCAAACTCGGTTGGATGGCACCCGCGTTACCGACGACGAGGTATCGCAATCCGTTGTCGCGGAAGTCCGCGATCTGCTCAATGACCTCGTCGGGTGTGCCCACCGCGAACAACTCCTGGACGAGCGATCGCGGGGCCTTGGCCGCGTAGGAGAGTGCCGTGGCCTCGTCGATGGTCTGTGGGATGAGGTCCTGTACCCCGGTGAAGTCCGTCCCCATCGGATGTTCCGCGCCGTGGCGGGCCCAGTCTTTGGCCGGACAGTTGAGCGTAAACACTTTGGCGATATCGCTGTCCACGACCTCGTCGATCTCGTCGCGGGAGCGGCCGGTGACGATGAACCGGATGAGCGCGGGGGTGATGGCCATCGGGTCGCGTCCGGCGTCCGACGCGGCCGCGCGCACGATGTCGAGCTGCTCGCCGTATTCGGTCGCGCGGGTGGTTCCGGGGAACCACCCGTCGGCGTATCGTCCGGTGGCGCGCATCATGCGCGGCCCGTGCGCCGCGATCCAGATCTGCGGCCATTTGCCCTTGTACGGCGGCAGCGCGAAAGTGGCCTTGTGCAAAGGGAAGAACGGTGAGTCGCGGGTGACCAGCTCGCCATTGGAGTTCCAGAGAGCGCGGATGGTGGCCACCGCCTCCTCGAAGCGCGCCACCGGCTTGGACCAGTCGACGCCGTAGGGCGCGTTGCTTTCCCGCTCGCCGGTTCCGATGCCGAGCACCGACCGGCCGCGGGTGAGCAGGTGCAGCGAGGCGGCGGCCTGCGCGGTGACGGCGGGGTTGCGCCTGCCGGTGTCGGTTACGGCGATTCCCAGGCGCATGCGGCCGATCCGGTTGCGGCCGGCCAGGTAGCCCAGCATCGTCCACGGCTCGAGGTGCGCGTCCATCTTGGGGATCACCCGGGCCGCGCCCACGTGCTTGGGAGTCCACATCGAGGGCGGCAGCACGGAATTGAGATGGTCGGCCACCCAGAAGGAGTCGGCGCCGCAGGCAAGCCCGGTCAGGTAATCGGCGTGGATCAACGGCTTTGGGCCGAAGCGCGAGTTGATCGTGTTGTGCATGACGCCCACGCCGAGACCGGCCATCCCTGTTCGCTCCCTTCAGACCGCCGGTCGCAGACTAGCCGATCGGCTACCCGGGACGATAGATCACGGATCGCGATTCATCAATGGTCAGCCGAGCACCGGGATCAGCAGCCGCGACCGTGACTGAAGTTCATGGTCACCCGTGGGCGTTGGGGATCAACGGGATTCGATACTCGACGGCCTCGCTGAGCGCCACGCCTCGCGCGTTGCGGCACGGCAACAGGGGCGCGCGACCTGGATCTTGATAGCGCCGGTGATAGCGCTTTGCAGGATCGGTGATGGGAAGTTTCCCCGCGACTGGTGTGGCTCATATGATGCGACGCGGTGAACCGCGACAATGGTCGAATGGCTTCTGTGCGGCGGTTCTTCCTGCTCATGGGCGTCGTCACGCTCCTGACCGCCTCGCCCGCGCAGGCCAGCCCGGACGTGCCCCCGGTCAGTGACGCGGCGCGCGCGGCCGGGTTCGTCGACGTCCGCAGCGTGATCCCCGACGCCATCATCGACCTGCGCTACGCGACCACGAACAACTTCACCCACACGCAGCTGTATCCCTCCGACGCCCGGTGCCTGGTGCACCAGTCCATGGCGCCGGGGCTGGCGACGGCCGCGACGGCGCTGCGCCCGCAGGGCCATGTCCTGGTCTTCTGGGACTGCTACCGGCCACACGACGTGCAGGTCAAGTTGTTCAACGCCGTGCCCAACCCCGCCTGGGTGGCCCGCCCGGGCGCGTATGCGCACAGCCACGAGTCCGGGCTCTCGGTCGACGTGACGTTCACCAGCGTGCAGCAGCAATGCCCGCCCGAGCGGCAGGTCGACGGTTTGTGTCTGGCGGACATGGGCACCGATTTCGACGACTTCTCCTCGCGCGCAACGGCTTACGCGACCCAGAGCGTCACCGCCGACGAACAGGCGAACCGGGCCCGCCTGCGGGACGCCATGCAGTACGGCGGGCTGGCGCCCTACTCCGGGGAGTGGTGGCACTTCGACGGTCCCGGCGCCGCGGTCGACCGCCCGATCCTCAACGTCCCCGTCGACTAGGTGATCTCATATACCGAGACGCCGATTTCGTATCGTGAGTTAGCCGGATAGGCTTCACGCATGGACGACGACCACCAGGCCCGCTACACGCACGGGCATCACGAGTCGGTGTTGCGCAGCCATCGCCGACGCACCGCGCAAGACTCCGCCGCCTACCTCCTGCCGCACCTGAGGCCGGGGCTGACCGTGCTGGACATCGGATGTGGCCCCGGCACCATCACCGCCGACCTCGCCGAGCGGGTCGCCCCCGCCGCGGTCGTGGCCGTCGACCAGGTCGCCGACGTCCTGGACGTGGCCCGCGCCGAAATCGAAGGGCGCGGCCTGTCGAACGTCACGTTCGCGACCGCCGACGTGCACAACCTCGACTTTCCCGACGACGCGTTCGACGTCGTGCACGCCCATCAGGTGCTGCAGCACGTCGCCGATCCGGTGCGCGCGCTGCGGGAGATGCGGCGCGTGTGCCGGCCGGGCGGCATCGTCGCGGCGCGGGACGCCGACTACGCCGGCTTCATCTGGTTCCCGCTGCTTCCGGAGCTGGATCTGTGGCTCGATCTCTATCGCAAGGCGCACCGCGCCAACGGCAGCGAACCCGATGCCGGCCGGCGGCTGCTGTCCTGGGCGCTTCAGGCCGGCTTCGACGACGTCACCCCGACCGGCAGCGTCTGGTGCTACGCGACCGCCGACACCCGCGACTGGTGGGGCGGGATGTGGGCCGACCGAATCCTGCACTCCGACGTGGGTCCTGACTTGCTGGCGTCGGGCCTGGCCACCGCGGCGCAGCTGGAGCAGATCTCCGCGGCGTGGCGGGCGTGGGCCGCGGCCCCCGACGGCTGGCTGTCGATGCCGCACGGCGAGATCCTTTGCCGCGCATAGGTGTTCAGTCCAGGAAGAGGTCCGGGATGGGTTTGTCGCCGCCGCCGTACCGGGACAGGTCAGCGACCCCGGCGGACCGCAGAACCTCGGCGTCGATGTAGCAGTTGCCGGTGGTCTCCCGGGCGGGCCGGGAGACGATCTCGACGGCGGCGTCGCCCATAATCTCCGGGCTGCGCGACGACTTCGCCAGCCGGTCACCGTCGGCCATGTTCGCCACCGCGGCGGTGGCGATATAGGTCTGCGGCCAAAGGCAATTCGCGCCGATGCCGTCGTCGGCGAACTCCGCCGCCCACCCCAGCGACAGCAGCGTCATCCCATACTTGGACAGCGTGTAGGCCGGGTGGGCGCCGAGCCAGCGGGGATTCATGTTGATCGGCGGCGAAATGGTGAGCACATGCGGGTTGGCCGACTTCTGCAGGTGGGGCACGCAGGCCTTGGTCAACAGGAAGGTGCCGCGCAGGTTGATCTCCTGCATCAGGTCGTACTTCTTGGCCGACAGCACGGGGGTCGGGTCCACCGCGATGGCGCTGGCGTTGTTGACGCAGACGTCGACGCCGCCGAACCGCTGCACCGCGGCGTCGACCGCGCGCTGCACGTCCTCCTCGCGGCGCACGTCGCCGACGACCGCCAGCGCCTTGCCGCCGGCCGCCTCGACGTCGGCGGCGGCCGTGTGCACGGTTCCGGGTAGGCGGGGATGGGGTGTGTCGGTCTTGGCCAACAGCACCACATTGGCGCCCTGCCGGGCCGCCGCGATGCCGATCGCGAGCCCGATCCCGCGGCTGCCGCCGGAGATCACCACGGTGCGATCGGCGAGCAGTTTGTTACCCATTCGTCTCCTTTGGCCTGGTCAAGCATGTGGTATTGGCATTCTCTTTTTTTGCAAGTACGTTATTCATCGATGGATAATACGGCCCACACTCCGTCTGGCATCCCGCTGCAGCCCACCTACGGGCCGGCGGACGTACGCGTAGAGCCTCCGCAGCCGGGGGAGTTCCCCTTCACCCGGGGTAACTTCGCGTCCGGCTACCGCGGCAAGCTCTGGACCTTCCGCCAATACTCGGGTTTCGGCACCGCCGAGGAATCCAATCGCCGGTACCGCTACCTGCTGGAACAGGGCGGGACCGGGCTGTCGGTGGCGCTCGACCTGCCCACCCAGTGCGGCTACGACTCCGACGACCCCGAGTTCGGCGAGGAGGTCGGCCGCGTCGGCGTCGCGGTCGACACCCTGGCCGACTTCGAGATCCTGTTCGACGGCATCCCGCTGGACAAGCTCAGCACCAGCATGACGATCAACGGAACGGCCGCCATCCTGCTGGCGTTCTACGTCGCCGCCGCCGAGAAAAAAGGGATACCGCGGGCGAAGCTCACCGGGACCATCCAGAACGACATCCTCAAGGAGTACGCCTCGCGCGGCACCTGGATCTGGCCGCCGGAGCCGTCGCTGCGGTTGATCGCCGACACCATCGAGTTCTGCGCGGCCGAGGTTCCTCGGTTCAACGCGATCTCGGTGGCCGGCGCGCATTTCCGCGACGCCGGGGCCAACGCGGTGCAGGAGATGGCGTTCACCCTCGCCGACGGGGTGACCTATTGCGACACCGTGGTGCAGCGCGGCCGCATGACGATCGACCAGTTCGCGCCGCAGATCTCGTTCTTCTTCTACACCCACGGCGACTTCTTCGAGGAGATCGCCAAATACCGTGCGGGGCGGCGTCGTTGGGCGACCATCGTGCGCGAGCGCTACGGGGCGACGACGGACAAGGCGGCGATGTTCCGCTTCGGCTGCGTCTGTGGTGGCGCGTCGCTCTACGCGCCGCAGGCGCACAACAACATTGTCCGGGTGGCCTACGAGGCGATGGCCGCGGTGCTGGGCGGTGTCCAGTCCATGTTCACGGCGGCCTGGGACGAGCCGTTCGCCCTGCCCACCGAGGAAACCACCACACTGGCGCTGCGCACCCAGCAGATCCTCGCCCACGAAACCGGGGTGGCCAGCGTCGCAGACCCGCTGGGCGGCTCCTACTTCGTGGAGGCCCTGACTGATGCGACCGAGGCCCGCATCGTCGAGATCATGTCCGACCTCGAGCGGCACGGCGGCATGGTCCAGGCGATCGAGGACGGTTACCTGCAGGGCCTGATCGCCGACGAGGCGTTCAAAATGCATCAGGAAGTCGAAGCCGGCGCCCGCCCGGTGGTGGGGGTGAACCGGTTCGTGACCGAAGAGCCGGAACACGACGTCGTCACCTACGAGCTCGACGCCGAAGGACGCGATCTGCAGCTCAAACGGCTGTCCAAGGTCAAGGGTGAAAGGGATTCGGCCGCAGTCGAATCCAGCCTGGCAGCGCTGTCGCGTGCCGCCGAAGGGGACGACAACCTGATGCACAAGTTGATCGACTGCGCCAACGCCTATTGCACGGTCGGGGAAATGGTGTCGGCGCTCAAAGCGGTGTGGGGCGAGTTTCAGCAGCCGGTGGTGTTTTAAGTGGCGGCGCGGATTCTGGTGGCCAAACCCGGCCTGGACGGACACGACCGCGGGGCGAAGATCGTCGCGCGCACCCTGCGCGACGCGGGCTTCGAGGTCATCTACACCGGCATCCGGCAGCGCATCGAAGACATCGCTTCGATCGCCGTCCAGGAAGACGTCGCCGTGGTGGGCCTGAGCATCCTGTCGGGGGCGCATCTGGCGCTGACCGCGCGGACGGTCGAGGCGTTGCGCGCCGCCGACGCCGCGGACATCGCTGTCGTCGTCGGGGGAACCATCCCGCACGCCGACGTCCCCAAGCTGCTCTCCGCCGGCGCCGCCGCGGTATTCCCCACCGGGACGGCGCTGGACGTTCTGGTGCGCGAGATCCGCGCACTGACTGGAACCCCGGACCCCGAAGCAAAGGAAACACAGTGCGCGTCGGAGTGATGATCGGCGCCGAGCGCGGCGACATGGCCCGCAAGGTGGAAAAGCTCGTCTCCGATATCGAATGGGCCGAATCCGCGGGGCTGGACACCGCGTGGATGCCGCAGGTGCCCAACGACTTCGACTGCCTGACCATGGTGTCGCTGATGGCCGCGCACAGCTCGCGCATCGAGCTGGGCACCGCGGTGGTGCCGCTTCAGGCGCAGCATCCGATCGCCCTTGCCCGCCAGGCACTCTCGACGCACGCGGTGGCCGGGGGCCGGCTGGCGTTGGGTGTCGGACCGTCGCACCACTGGATCATCCGCGACATGCTCGGCCTGCCGTATGACAAGCCGGCCGCCTACACGCGCGACTACCTGCACGTGCTCAACGCCGCGATTGCCGGGCCCGGACCCGTCGACGTCGAGAACGATTCGTTCACGGTGCACAATCCGCTGGCGATTGGGGCCGACACACCGATGCCGGTCCTGGTCGCCGCGCTGGGGCCGGTCATGCTGCAGATCGCCGGTGAACTGGCCGATGGCACCGTGTTGTGGATGGCCGACGAGCGCGCGATCGGTGACCACATCGCGCCGAAGATCACCAAGGCCGCCGCCGATGCCGGCCGGCCCGCCCCGCGGATCGTCGCGGGCATCCCGGTATGCCTTTGCGCGCCTTCACAAGTCGACGAGGCCAAGGAGCGGGCCAACCGCATCCTGGGCGAGGCCGAGGTGTCGCCCAACTACCAGCGGCTGCTCGACCGCGGCGATGCCCGCGACGTCGGCGACCTGTGCGCGGCCGGCGACGAGGGCGCCATCCTGGCCCGGATGCGTCGATTCGCCGACGCCGGCGTGACCGACCTGTCGGTGCGGCTGCTGCCGATCGGCGACAACCGGGACGAACTCGTCGCCTCCAAGCGCCGCACCCGGGACATGATCGCCTCGCTCGCAGCGGAGTTGCGTTGACGGCCAGCGCGGGCCCGCTGGCGGGAATACGCATCCTCGAGGTCGGCACGATGCTGGCAGGTCCGTACGCGACCATGCTGCTGGCCGACCTCGGCGCCGAAGTCACCAAGATCGAGCCGCGCGGCGGGGAGATCTCCCGCGGCGTCGGCGCCAGCTACTTCGCCAGCCTCAACCGCAACAAGTCCAGCGTCACGCTGGACCTGAATTCCGAAGCGGGACAGCAGCGGTTGGGGGAGCTGGTCGCCGAATCGCACGCGCTCTTGGTGAACCTCAAACCGTCGGCCATCCGGCGGCTGGGGCTCACTTACGACGAGCTACGACGGCACAACGAGCGCATCGTCTGCGTCGCGATCACCGGATTCGGCCTATACGGCGGCGACGATCCGGCTTTTGATTATGTGGTTCAGGCGGGCGTCGGCACCGCCGCCCTGACCGGCGACCCGGACGGCCCGCCGACGCTGCCCGGCTATTCGTCGGCCGACAACTCCACCGGAATGTGCGCGGCGCTGGGGCTTTTGGCCAAGATCGTCTCAGGCACCGGCGGGCAGGTCGACGTGTCGCTGCGCGACGTGATGCTCTCGCAGCTCAACTACCACGCCTCGGCCTACCTCAACAACGGCGTGGAACCGCAGCGCCGGCCCCACGGCGCCCACTCGTACTACGTTCCGGCTCAGCTCTTTCCGACCGCAGACGGACATTTGGCGCTGTTCATCACGCACGACGGCTTTTGGAAGTCTTTCGCCGCCGAGGCGGGCATCGGGGGATTCGAAACGATGGCCGAGCGCATCGCCCGGCGCAACGAGGTGCTGGCCGTCGTCACGGCGATGCTGGCGACCGACACCGCGGCCGGTTGGGAGCGGCGGCTGCGTCCCCTCGGCGTCCCGGCTGCGGCCGTCCGGACGCTGCCCGAGGCGCTCAAGGCGACGCCGGAAGCGGTTGTGACGGCGGGTGATTTTCGCCTCGTCGGCAGTCCGATCCACGTGTCGGGCTACGAGCCCGACTACCGGCCCCCGCCGGAACTAGCCGACGGCTAGTAGCCGCCGAATGTGCGGCCAGCCGCACATTCGGGCTCGACTGTGCGGCCAGCCGCACGTTCGAGTACCGCCACCGACGCCCAACGAGTCGACGCTCTACCTCAAGCCGGCGGCCCGGTGAGGTGGGCCTCGGCGAGTTTGCGAAAGGCCGAAACGAGACGGCCGCGGTCGCCGGCGCGCGTCGCCAGGACGACATGGCAGGGCTCGACGCCCTCCAACGGGACGGTGGTGATGTCAGGCCGCAGCGCGCCGCCGTGGAAGCCCGGCGTGATGGCTACCGCCTGCCCGGAGGCGATGACTTCGAACTTGTCCTCGAGCGCGTCGATGAACGGCCCATCGGGCGCTCGGCGCCCGTCCGGGCGGGGATCGATGCGCCAGAAGGCATTCCACGCTGGGTCGGAGTCGCGGACCCGCGGCATCGGTTCGTCGGCGATGTCGTCGAGCGTCACGAAATCCCGACCGGCCAGGCGGTGATCGACGGACACGGCCAGCATTCGGGGCTCGTCGTAGAGGATGGTCACGTGCAGTCCATCAGTAGGAAACGGTAGCCGGGTCACCACCGCGTCCACCCGGTGTCCGAGCAATGCATCAAGTGCCTGGCCCCAATCCAGGTGCGACACTTGCACTTCTGCGTCCGGATGCTCGCGGCGCAGCTCGCGCACCGCCGGCGTGACGATCATCCCCGTCGTGTAGCCGATCGCGATGCGGCTCGGTTGCCCGGCGGCCCTCGCCTGGGCGGCGGCCTGCGCGGCGGAACGCAGCAGGGCCTTGGCGCGGGGCAGGAACACCTCTCCGGCCTCGGTGAGGCGGGTGCCCTGTGGCGTGCGATCCAGCAGCCGGACCCCCAGCTGTTGCTCGAGTCGCCGGATCTGGCGGCTCAACGACGGCTGGGCGACGCGCAGCGCGCTCGCGGCCCGGCCGAAGTGGCGGTGTTCGGCGACCGCGACGAAATATCCGACGAGCCGTAGGTCGAGGTCGATAACCGGCGATGCCGATTCGGTCATGCGTGCAGTGTATCGCGACTCCTCGTGGTCAGGTCGTGCGAAAAGGGTGTTGAAATCCGGTGATGCGGATTCGGTATCGCGCCATATGAAACAGGTCTTGGACATCCAGGGCGCGACGCCCATTGACTGGGAGTCGCGAATACGGCGAAACGAAGGGATCATTCATGCGGGTCTTTGTGACGGGCGCGAGCGGACACATCGGTTCGGCCGTCGTCGACGAACTCATGCAGGCGGGCCACCAGGTCACCGGGCTTGCCCGCTCCGACGAGTCCGCCGCGGCGCTCGATGCGAAAGGTGTGCGGGTGCACCGGGGCGACCTCGACGACCTCGACGGTCTACAGTCCGCCGCCGCGGCGGCAGACGGTGTCATCCACCTGGCCTTCAAACACGACTTCAACGATTTCGCGGGCGCGGCCGACACCGACCTGCGCGCCGTGCAGGCGATCGGGGAGGTGCTCGCCGGGTCCGACCGCCCTTTGGTCAGTACCTCGGGAACCCTGCTCCTCTCGCTGCTGGGGCAGGGCGGTCCCGCCACGGAGCAGGACACGCTCCCCGGTGGACCGCGCATCGACTCCGAGAACGCGGTGATCGCGCTGGCCGAACGGGGGGTGCGATCCTCCGTCATCCGGCTCTCCCCGTTGGTGCACAGCGATCTCGACCACCATGGCTTCGCGCACCACCTCATCGGCACCGCCCGCGAGACCGGAAAGTCCGCTTACCTCGGTGACGGCGCTAACCGCTGGCCCGGCGTCCACACCCTGGACGCCGCGCACCTGTACCGGCTGGCGCTCGAGAAGGCCCCTGCCGGAACCCGTTTGCACGGGGTAGCCGACGAGGGTGTGGCATTCCGCGATATCGCCGCCGTGATCGGCCGCCACCTAGGCGTGCCCACGGTCAGCATCCCGGCGGAGGAAGCCGGTCATTTCGGCTTCCTTGCGCTCTTCGCCGCACTGGACAATCCGACGTCGAACGCGCTGACCCGCCAGGTGCTGGACTGGAAGCCCGAGGGGCCGGGGCTGCTCGAGGATCTCGATGCCGGCCACTACTTCGGACGTTGAGCGATACCGTGGCTGACGCGGTCGTCGACGCGGCTCGAAAGGCGTTGGGCCCGTTAGGCGTATGCCTGCCCGTCTCGTTCACCACCACACCGTCCCCCAAGGCGCTTCGCGAGAGTGTACGCAGGTTCGAGCGGGCCGGCTACGGTGCCGTGTGGACCAACGAGGTGATCGGCAAGGACGCCCTGGTGCAGCTCGCCATGCTCCTGGCGGACACCGAGCGCATGGTCTTCGGGACCTGCATCGCCAACATCTGGGCGCGGCCCCGGCAGACCATGCACGCCGCGGCCGCCCAACTGGCACAGGCTTTCCCGGGTCGGTTCGTGCTGGGCATTGGGGTTGGATATCCGGAGCAGGCGGCGAGCGTCGGCCGGGAATTCGGGCGCCCACTGAGCACGATGCGCGACTATCTGGAAGGGATGAATGCTGCGACGTGGCCGCCGGCACCGGATGCGCCCTATGCCCGCATCGTCGCCGCCAACGGGCCGAAGATGCTGGCGCTGGCAGGGGATCTCGCCGACGGAGCGCTGCCGGCCGGGCTGCCGCCGGGGTTCACCGCCCAGGCGCGCAGCGCGCTCGGACCGGACAAGCTCGTGGTGGTCGGCCTCTCGGTGGTCCGCGACGTCGACGAAGTGAGCGATCAGCTGGTCAATTCGTCTGTTGCTCAGGGTGATCCGGCGAACGTCGCGGACAATATCCGCGAACATTTAGCCGCGGGAGCGGACCACGTCACGTTGTTGCCACCGGTAGGTGGCGAATTCGACGTCCTCATCGAGCAACTCGAGCGACTGGGCCCGGCGCTGGCCGGGCTCGGCGAGTAGCTCGTGCCATGGCTCTAGAACGCTACAGAGTAGCTGCTCGAACGTGCGGCCAGCCGCACGTTCGAGCACCGCTACCGGCCTAGACCAGCTGCTTCTCCGCATAGAGCCGCGCCCACTCGGCACGCGACCGGATGGACACATCGACGTCGGAAGCCTTGGCGCGCAACGCTTTGACCGTCGCCTGATCCCGAGGAGTCCGGGCGAACGGATCCCAACTGAAGAACCGGCATGCGTTGCCCCAGGTGATCTTGTTGATGTCGGAATCGTCGGCGCCGGCGGCGTTCAGCTCGGCCAGCACCTGTTCGGGAGCGTCCGGCCAGAAGCAGTCCGAGTGCGGGTAGTCGCACTCCCACGCGATGATGTCGATGCCGATCTCGTGACGCAGCTTCAGCGACGTCTTGTCGGTGACGTAGCAGGCCAGCGAGTGTTCGCGGAAGACGTCGCTGGGCAGCTTGTCCCCGAAGTCTCGCCGCAGCCATTTCTGGTTGGTGTAGTGGCGGTCGCTGCGGTCCAAATAGAAGGGAATCCAACCGATTCCACCCTCGGAAAACGCGAACTTCAGCTCGGGGTAGTTGCGCATCGCGGGGCCCCACAACAGGTCCTGCGCGCACATCGCCGAGACCTGGGTGGCGAGAATGATCATGTTGTCGATCGGCGCCTCGGGGGCCATGCTGATCGCCCCGAACCCGGTGCCGATGTGCAGGCACATCACCACGTTTTCCTCGGACAGCGTGCGGAAAACGGGCCCCCAGTAGTCGTCGTCGTGGTAGCTCGGAAGCCCTTCCAGATGCGGCAATTCCGGCATCGTGACGGCCCGGCAGCCCTTGGCGGCGACACGGCGGATCTCGGCGCACATACCGTCGGGTGTCCAGGTCGGCAGGATCGCGATCGGGATGAAGCGATCCGGATAGGTGCCGGCCCACTCGTCGATGTGCCAGTCGTTGTAGGCCGACACCATCACCAGAGTGACGTCCTCGCGCGTCATGTTGAGGTGCCGGGCGGAGAACCCGGTGAACGTCGGGAAGCACATCGACGCCAGGATCCCGTTGCGGTTCATATCGCGGACCCGTTCGTGGACGTCATACACGCCGGGCCGCATTTCGGCGAAACCGGCTGGGTCGCGGCCCCATTCCTCGGCCGGCCACGACACCACGGCGTTCAATCCGCTCACGCCCTGCGGCCTGCCCTGGTACATCCACTGGTCGACGCCCTTGTCGTCGACCACGACGATCGGGGCCTCGTCCCGGTATTTGGCGGGCACGTGGCGTAGGAACATGTCCGGCGGCTCGACGACGTGGTCGTCGATACTCACCAGGATCAGGTCGTCGACGTTCATAGTTCGATGGTCGTCTCCAGCAGCCGCGGGACGGGCGCGGGATCGAGCTGCAGGGCATCGGACATGTGCAGCTGGCCGGCGTTGGCGAGCATGTTGTCCAGGATGGCTTGCAGGTCGTCGCCCTCGAGCTCGTAGATGGCGACATATGGGCCCTGCCCGTCAACCGGACGCAGTCGACGCGCCCCGACGATTCCGTCAAGCGCGAGCAGCTCCGGTATGTGTATCTCGTCGTACCAGGTGTTGTACTCCTGGTCGCGATCGGGCGAACTGGGCCGACTCTCGACGAGCATGATCCCCTTCGCCATCGCCGCCGCCTCTCTGTGGCTACTCGTAGCGCACCGTGACGGAATCCGTGTCGGGTACGCCCTGGCACGTCAGAATGTAGCCCTCGGCCACCTCGTCGTCGTCGAGGGCGTCGTTGACCCGCATGGTCGCGTGGCCCTCCTCGAGCCTGGCCATGCAGGTGCCACAGTTGCCGGCCTCGCAACTGAACGGCGGTTCCAGGCCCGCACGCCGCGCACTTTCCAGCAGCGTCTCGCCGGGGACCAGCGGGACCGTCGCCTTCTTGCGGTCGAGGTGAATCGTCACCGTGCCGGCCTTGGCGCCAGTATCGGATGCGGGATCTGTCACCCGTGGAGTCTCCTCGATGATCGTGGTGACCGTCGCCATGACCGCCCCTCCCATATTTGCATTCTTCAGTATAGAGAATACTATTCTCACAGAGCGATAGGGTCTTCTCAAGACGTTCGGACTGCTGGAAGGAACGGGACGTGACCGAGCCGGCGGCGCTCGTGTTCGAGGAACGGCGGTTCAGCCCGCCGCAGCTCGACGCGTTGGCCGACGGGCTGGCCGCGACCTTGACGAAACGGGGCGTCGCCCCAGGTCAGCGGGTCGCGGTCATGGCGTCCAACCGGCCCGAGTTTGTGGCCGTCCTGCTCGCAATCTGGCGGGTGGGTGCCACCGCGGTCCTCATCAGCCCCGCGTGGAAGCGCGACGAGGTCGACCACGCGCTGGCCATCACCGGCCCGGCGCACGCCGTCGGGGACCATCCGGTGCTGGGTGGCCTGATGCCGATGCTGCACCTGGACGAACCGATCCTCCCCGGGGAGCCGACATCCGGTTCGCCGCGGCCGGGCGCCGACGCGGTGCTGGTGTTCAGTTCCGGCACCACCGGTCTGCCGAAGGCCGTGCGTCACACCCATGCGGCGTTGGACGAGGCCGTGGGCCACTGGCGAGCGGCGCTGCAGCTGACGCGGCGCGACGCGATTCAGGTCGCCACACCGCCGTCACACATCCTCGGCCTGCTCAACATCCTCACCGCGCTGCGGATTGGCGCCCGGATGCGGCTGCATCCGCGATTCGACATCGACCGGATGCTGCAGACGATCGAAGAAGACCGCATCACGGTCGAAATGGCGGTGGCGCCCATCGCGTTGGCCATCGCCTCGCACCCTCGCCTCGAAACGTACGACCTGTCCTCGCTTCGCTTCATCATGTGGGGGGCGACGCCGGTCAGCCCCAGCGTCGCCGAGACGGTGACCCGGCGGACCGGCATCGGTTGGGTCCCCGCGTACGGCACCACGGAATTGCCCGTCATCGCGTGTAATCCGTTGCAGGGGGCGCGACTTGACTCGGTCGGGCGTCCGGTGCCGGGGGTGGACCTGCGGGTGGTCTCATTGGCGACCGGCCAGCCCGTCGGCCCGGGAGAGGTCGGCGAGATCCAGGCGCGATCGATGTCGTTGATGGCCGGCTATCTGCCCGCCGAGGCGACCCCCGAGGCGATCCGCGACGGCTGGTATCGCACCGGGGACGTCGGCTGGCTCGACGGCGGCGGCTGGCTGCGGATCACCGACCGTCTCAAAGAGATGATCAAAGTCCGCGGGTTTCAGGTCGCGCCGGCCGAAATCGAGACGGTGCTGCACGGCCATCCGGCGGTCAAAGACTGCGCGGTGTTCGGCGTTCCCGACGGCATCAACGGCGAGGCGATCGTCGCCGCCGTCGCGGCGTGCGCGCCCGTCGACCCCTCCGACCTCACCGCCCGCGTGGACGAGAAGCTAGCGTCCTACAAACACCTGAGCCGCATCGTGTTCGTGGACGACATTCCGCGCCTGCCCTCGGGCAAGGTGCTGCGCCGAGTGCTGAAGGAGTCTTATGGATGTACGTCTGACAGCTGAACAGCAGCAGCTTCGCGACGCCGCCGCCAAGCTGGCCGACGATCTCGGACCCGGAGCCGTTCAGGATCTCGACGACCCGAGCCGAATCGCGAGGCTGGACAAGCAGATTGAAACGACCGGGTGGCGATCGCTGCGCTCCGACGGCGCCTCCGGCGTCGAAGTGGCCATCGTCGCCGAGGAATTCGGGCGCCGGTTGGTCGACGCACCGTTCCTGGGGCCGGTGCTGGCCGATGATCTGGCCCGCCACGTCGGTGCCGAAAGCGGCGGTCTGACCGTCGCGGTGGGCGACCGGGTGATCGACGCCCGGGGCGCACGGCGGGCCCTGTTGCTCGACGGCACCGCGGTCCTGGCCGCCGACGTGGCTGACGGTCGCGGCTGCGCCGACCTGACCCGCGCCGAGGCCGACGCGGTGGGATCGCCGACGAGCCTCGGCGAGGTGTCGTCCGATGCGGCGGCGCGGTGGCTGGCTCTGGCGCTGGTCACCACGTCCGCGGACCTGGTCGGCATCGCGCGGGGCGCGCACGCGGTCGCGTGCGACTACGCGAAAATGCGTGAACAGTACGGCAAAACGATCGGCTCCTATCAGGCCGTCGCGCACCTGTTGGCCGAAAGCCTTGCGCTGATCGAAGGTTCGGTGAGCGTGCTGCGGCACGCCGCATGGGCGGTGGACGAACTTACGCCGCCCGAGGCCATTCGGGCCGCCCAGATCGCCAAGGTCTACTGCGCGCGCGCGACGCGCACGGTGTGCGAGACGGCGGTGCAGGTGCATGGCGGCATCGGCAACACCTGGGAATGCATCGCCCATGTCTACCTGCGCCGTGCGCTGACATCGACCGAACTGTGGCCCGTCACGTGTAAGGAGATCGACTTTGGACTTTCGTGATTCGCCAGACGAGGCGGCCTTTCGGGAGCGCCTGCGGTCGTGGCTTGCGTTGCACGCCAAGGAGTATTCCGGTTCTGGGGACGAGTACTGGGAGCGCATGGCCGACTGGCACCGGGCCCTGTACGACAATGGTTTCTTCGGCCTGTCCTGGCCGCGCGACTACGGCGGCCAGGACTTGCCACCCGTGTACGACGTCATCGTCGACGAGGAGCTGGTGCGCGCCGGCGCCCCGCCCCGCCCCAGCGTGGGCTATCTGGTTTTCGGCATCGGGCGCCACGGCAGTGACGAGCTTCGGAAACGCTTTGTACCCGGCATCATCAACGGCACCGAGCGGTGGTGCCAGGGCTTCAGCGAGCCCGGCGCCGGCTCGGACCTGGCCTCGCTGACCACCACCGCGACCCTCGAGGGCGACACCTATGTCGTGCACGGGCACAAGATCTGGACCAGCTACTCCGATGTCGCCGACTGGTGTCTGCTGCTGGCCCGCACGGATCCCGACGCCAAACGCCACCGTGGTCTGTCGGCATTCGTGCTCAACATGAAACAACCTGGCGTGCAACAGCGCCCGCTGCGGATGATGAACGGCGTCACCAACGAGTTCGGTCAGGTGTTCTTCGACGGCGCCACGGTGCCCGCGGACCGGATGGTCGGCGCCCCCGGGGAGGGGTGGGCCGTCGCCATGACCGTCGTCGGGCACGAGCGCGAGCCATCCACGCTGGGCTACGCGGCCCGATACGGCAAGCTGGTCCGAAACCTGTTCGCGCGCAACGAGGGTCCGGTTCCCGAAGAGCTCGCGTGGGCGGCGGTCGAGTCGGAGATGCTGACGCATCACGTCCGCCGGCGCCTGTCCGAGCAGTTGGACGGGGTCTCGCACGGCCCGGAGGGATCGCTCGACAAGCTGCTGATGACCTGGGTGGAGCAGTCGGTGGGGCACGCCGCCCTGTCGGTCACCGGGACCCGCGATCCGGACCTGCTCAGCGCCTATCTGTACAGTCGCGCGCAGAGCGTGATGGGCGGAACGTCACAGATACAGAAGAACATCATCGCCTCGCGAATCCTGGGATTGGGAGTCTGAATGTACGACATGCCAAGCGAAATCGACGTCCGTGCCGACGGGCCGTTGCGGATCATCACGCTGAACCGCCCGGACGACCTCAACGCGGTCAACGACAACCTGCACGTCGGCCTCGCGCGGCTGTGGCAGCGACTGACCGACGATCCAGGGGCCCGTGCGGCGGTGCTGACCGGCAGCGGCAAGGCGTTCTCGGCCGGTGGGGATTTCTCCTATCTCCAAGAGCTGTCCCAGGACGCCGACCTGCGAGCCAAGACCATCCGGGATGGACGCGAGATCGTGCTCGGCATGGCGCGTTGCCGAATTCCCGTGGTGGCGGCCGTCAATGGGCCGGCCGTCGGCCTGGGCTGCAGCCTGGTCGCGCTGAGCGACATCGTCTACATCGCCGAGAACGCCTTCCTCGCTGATCCTCACGTGCAGGTGGGCCTGGTGGCCGCCGACGGCGGGCCGCTCACCTGGCCGCTGCACATCAGCCTGCTGCTGGCCAAGGAGTACGCGCTGACCGGTACCCGCATCGGCGCGCAGCGCGCCGTCGAGCTGGGTCTGGCCAACCATGTGGCGGCCGACCCCGTGGCCGAGGCAATCGCCTGTGCCAAAAAGATTTTGGAATTGCCCCAGCAGGCGGTCGAGAGCACCAAGCGGTTGCTCAACATCCACCTGGAGCGCGCGGTGCTGGCCAGCCTGGACTACGCGCTTTCGGCCGAGCACCAGTCGTTCACCACCGACGATTTCCGCTCGATCGTCGCCAAGCTCAACGCCGGCAAGAACTGAGCGCACGGCCGCGAGCCGAACCGCACCGCGAATTTCGGCCGGTTTTTCGCAGTGCGGTTAGGCTCGCGGCGTGTCGATCGACCGCAGAAAGTCACGCATTACGCGGTCGAACTTGTCGGGCTCCTCGATAAACGGCATGTGAGCGCTGGACTCGAATAGCTCGAACCGCGAACCCGGTATGCGCCGGTGGATTTCCCATGCGTGTTCGGGCACGCATTCGTCGAACCTGCCGGCGACGACGAGGGTCGGCAAGGCGATCTCGGGTAGCCGGTCGAACACGTCCCAGCTCCGGATGGTGCCGACGATGTGGAAGTCGCTGGGGCCGAACATCGTCTCGAAGATCTCGGCTCCCATCCTGCGGAACGCGTCCTCGAGGTCCCAGGGCCAAGGACGCACGCGGCACAGATAGGTTTCGTTCCAGGTGCGGATGGCGGCCTGGTATTCGGCGGCGTGGGTGGTGCCGGCCGCTTCGTGACGGTCAATGGCCGCCTGGGTTGCCGGGTCCAGCTCGGATTTCAAGCGCGCCACCATGTTCGAGAACTCGGGTATCGACGCGATGCTGTTGGATATCGTCAGGCTGGTGGCTCCCGAGGGCACGTCCAGCGCGTACTGCTGCGCCAGCATGCCGCCCCACGAGTTTCCGAAGATGTGGAAGCGACTCAGCCCCAATCCTTTTACCACGGCGTCCATCTCGGCAACCGAGCGCTGCATCGTCCAAAGTTTCGGGTCGGATGGATAGTCGGAATTCCCGCAGCCGAGCTGGTCCCAGAAAATGACCTCTCGCTCGTCGGCCAACCGTTGCAGCGAGCTCAGGTACTGGTGCGGTAACCCGGGGCCGCCGTGCACCACAAGCAGTGGGTGACCCGTGCCGCCACCGACCCGCTTGAACCATACGTTGCCGCCGGGGACCTCGATCGTCCCTTCCGGCAATGTCGTGTCACCGGCCATGCTCCGTCAAAGCCCCCTGGATCGGGTGTCGAATGGCTACCTCACCAGAAGTGTAGGCAAGTCAATCGACGCGCGGTGGCTTCGCGCAGCTACATCAGCCGGCGCCAGAAATCGTCGTTGTCCACGTCGTCTCGGGAAATGCGCGTTGCGACCGCGCCTTTGGGCTGAGCCCCGACGCCTGCCGGATCACTGCGCTGACCGATCGCAAAGCCGATCGCAAGGGCGACACCGGTGAGGGCGACGGCCCACAATGTCGCCATCCACGGAAAGTGCGCGAACGTGTCGCACCAACCCCAACCGCTTCCGCCATGCCACATCGTCATTGTGTCGCCTCCCAACGTTTAACCCGACCTAGAGGATACCCAGAGGGGGTATATGCGTCAAGCGACCTGGCAGGATCGCCAACGAGGTGCTTCATCGGTCAGCCCACCGCGCAAGAGGAACGACAATGACCAGCGTCGCTAATCCGGTTCCGCCGCAAGATCTTTCGGGAATCGTCGGACACCGTTTCATCTACACCTACGCCAACGGTTGGCAATACGAGATGTACGTCAAGAACGCCACCACGATCGACTACCGCATCCACTCCGGACATGTGGGCGGCCGCTGGGTCAAAGGGCAACAGGTGAACCTCGTCCAACTGGACGACGACAGCTTCAAGGTCTCCTGGACGGAACCCACCGGCACCTGCGTGGCCGTCAACGTGCTGCCGTCCAAGCGCCGCATCCACGGCGTGATCTTCTTTCCCCAATGGGTCCGGACGCACGGTGAGCGCACGGTCTGCTTTCAGAACGAACACGAGGATCAGATGCGGGCCTATCGGGATCGAGGCCCGACCTACCCGATCTACCAAGTGCCCGAATTCGCCTACATCACCTTGTTCGAGTACGTCGGGGCCGACGACGAGACCGTCATCGACACCGCGCCCGAAAACCTGCCGCCAGGATGGTCCGACCGCACCAAGTGACGGCGCCTTGTTGCAACTGGCGCTCTCGGAATGAGAGAATAGGGTTCTCGTGAATGTGTGGGTGGCTTCCGCCCGCATCGCGCTCGCCGAACTGGAGAAGACCCGTGCCCCAAGCCGTCATCGTGTCCGCCCTGCGCACCCCCATCGGCACCGCCCGCAAGGGGACGCTGCGCGACACCAGCGCGTTCGACCTCGCCCATCACGTCGTCAGTGAGGCGGCCAGGGATCTCGACTCCGCACAGGTCGACGACGTGATCCTGGGCGAGGGCCTCTACGGCGGCGGAGTCGTCGCCCGCCACGCGGCCATCACGGCGGGCCTGCCCCAGGTGCCGGGCCTGGCCAACAACCGGCACTGCGCAGCCGGCCAGGCGGCGGTGCAGAGCGCTGCGGCGAGCGTGCGGGCCGGGATGGATCAGCTCGTCATCGCCGGCGGCGTGAACTCGGCATCCACCTCCCCACGGTCGCGAATTCAGGTCGATGGGGAATGGGTCGACTTGCCCGCGCCCGGCGGCCCGGTGATGCCGATGACGCTGACGTTCAGCGCGGTTGCCGGCCCGATGCTCGCCAGCACCTCGTCCCGCCGATCGCCTTCGACGAGGCTGAGCAGCCGGCC
>NZ_LZKR01000071.1 GCF_001672915.1 Mycobacterium sp. 1245805.9
GCCGTTACCCGCATCACCGCCGGTCGCGCCGCGGGCCGCGGCGTTGAGGCCATCTCCGCCGGCGCCCCCCGCCCCCCCGTTACCGCCCAGGCCGCCGGTGCCGCACGTGAACTAGCACCCCCACCCGCCCCCCCCCCCCCCCCCCCCCCCCCCCCCCCCCCCCCCCCCCCCCCCCCGGCCCCCCCCCCCCCCCCCCCCCCCCGCCCCCCCCGCCGCGGCCGCCGCGCCGGCGGCGGCCGGCAGTCGGCCCGCCGGCGCCGCCGCTGCCGGGGTGGCCCCACAACAGCCCGGCCGCCCCGCCGTTACCGCCGGTGCCGCCGTTGATGGCGGGGCCTGAGGGCGGCGCGCCGGATCCGCCGTTTCCGCCGTTGCCGATCAGCCAGCCGCCCGCACCGCCGGGCTGCCCGGTGCCGGGCGCGCCGTTGGCGCCGTCGCCGAACAACGGGCGCCCGGTCAGGTCCTTGATCGGCGAGAACGGCTCCGCGGCAAGGGCTTTGAGGCCCTGCTGGGCCGCGGCGCCCAGCGGTGAGGCGCTGGCGGCTTCGGCGGCCGCGTACGCCCCGCCGCCGGAGGACAACAGCTGCACAAACTGGGCATGGAACGCCGCGGACTGGGCGGACAGCCCCTGAAACTCCTGGCCGACGGTGCCGAACAATCCGGCGATCGCGGCCGACACCTCATCGGAGGCCGCCGGCGCGATCCCGGTCGTCGACGCCGCCGCCGCGCTGGTGGCGTGCCGGATCGCTTCGCCGATCCCGCACAGATCGGCGGACGCCGTGGTCAAAGCCTCGGGTGTGGTGACCACGAAAGACGACATGCCCGGCTCCATGCATCGGTTCGAGCGGCGGCGTCGTGTGCCGCCGCTACGTCACGGTGATGATCAGGCACCCGAGCGCCGGTTCGATCCGGGAGCGACTACTGCAATTTTCGGGCGCCTCGGCGAGCGACTACTGCAAAACGTGTTTCAGCTGCCCGCGCTGCGCATCATCTCGGCGAGCCCGGAACGTCCGCTGACCCCGGCCTTGGTGCTCGCGCGATAGATGTGGCTTTCGACGGTCCGCACCGACAGCGACACCGCGTCGGCGATCTCGCGGTTCGACAGCCCCTGCGCCACCAGCACCGCGATCTCGCGCTCCCGGTTGGAAAACGGCGGCGCAAAGGAGGCGGCCCGGATCGCCGGGCTGGTGGCGCCGCCACACGAAGTCGCCAACCGGTGCGCACGCGACGCCGCGCTCATCGCGCTGCCGGCCCGGCCCGCCCGCCGGTGTGCTGTAGCGGCCTGCCCGGCGGCGTCGGCGGCGGCCAGCATGTCGCCAATTACCTCGAATTCGGCTGAGGCCCAGTCGAGTTCGGCCGCGTCATCGGCTCTGACCGCCGCCGCGTAGCGCGCCGCGACCGTGGCGCGCGGCCCTTCGACCCGGGTGGCCAACTCCGCCAGGCGCTCGGCTGCGTCGGTGTCGTCGAACTGCACCGCGGTCTGCAAGCACCACACCTCGCGGGCGAATTGATCGTGCTCGCGCGCGAATTCCGCCGCCTGGCGGGCCAGCCGGCGCGCCTCGGTGGGCCGCGAGCGCACCGCCGCCAGCCACGCCTCGGTCAGCAATTCGGTGGACGTGACCCACACGTACGCCGGATGCCGATGCTCCCGCGCCGTAACAAGCGCGCGATCGGCCGCATCGGTATCGCCGGACCGGGCCAGCGCCTGCGCACGCAGCAAGTGGAACCGGTGGAAGCTGTTCACCACGTGGAAACTGTTGGCCATCTCGGCATCGATTTCGCGGGGCAGGTGCCGCAGCGCCGCGCAGAGGTCACCGGCGGCCAGCATGACCATGCCGAAGATCTCCGCCGCCACCGCGCGCACGTCCGCCGGCTCGTCGCGATGGTCGGTGCGGTGGCGTTCGGCCGCGTCGACGGCTTCGGGAATGCGTCCCGCCGAGACCAGGGCGAACGTGTGAAACTCGGTCAAGGTTTGGCGCAGGAACTTGCCCTGCTCGCTCAACGTGAGCGCCTGGTCGGCCTCGATGGCCTTGGCCACGGCCTGATCGGGTTGCCCGAGTTCGCCGTAGGCCATGCTCTCGACGCTGTAAGCCATCGTCGCGCCGTACTGGTCGAGGTCCCGATAATCGACGTCGGCCATCGTCGCGAGAACCTCGGTCGGCCGCGCCGCCAGCGCAAGCTGATTGGCGCGGAAAACCAGGACTTGTTGCCGCCGCGCTCCGTGCGAGGCCTTGAGCGCGTCGTCGATGAGTCGCCAGGACCGCTCGGGTGATCGCATGCCCCACATCAGGTTTGACGCGCGCATCACCACGTCGTTGATGAAGGCGGATTCGGTCGCCTCGTCGACCTCCACGCCCTCGAGGACTTCCAAGGCAAGTTCGCCCTTTTCCATCATGAACAGCGAGTAGGCGAGGGGGATTCGCGCCTGCGCGCCGATGCCGGTGGCGTCGGCGGCCCGGAACAGCCGCTCCGCCGTCTCGAAGTCCAGCAGCGAACTCGCGGCCGTCGCCGCCGCCAACAGCACCTCCGGCTCGGGCGGAAGGTCGGACTCCAGCCACAGCAGTCCGCGTTTGACGACCTTCGCGGCCCGTCCGCCGTCCTTCATCGCCGTGGCCACCTTGCCGCGAAGGCGGCGCAAACGCGAAGCGCCACAACGATTCAGCCGGACTTCGGCGTACAACGGGTGACCGACGTACACCTCGTCGCCGGACGTGCGGATCAGTTCGCGTTGTTCGGCCTCTTCGATGGCGTCCTGATCGGCGAGCAGTCTCAGGCAGTGCCAGTCGAGTGGCTCGCTAACGGCCACCAAATCCACCACGTCCCGCACGTCGCCGGCGATGGCGCCGATCTGCGAGTCCACCAGTTCGGCAAGGGATCCCGAGATCGCGGTGTCGGCACCCCAACGCACGGCGCCATCTTGGGCCACCATCCGACCCGCTCGGTACTCCTGTTCGACGAGCTGACGCAGGAATAGCACGTTTCCGCGGGTGAGATGCCAGAGCCTTTTCGCACAGTTCCGGTCCGGCGCGGTCCCGAAGGCCGCCGCCACGAGGTCGTCAATCCCGTTGCGGGTCAACGGCTCCAGTTCACGACCGCACAGCAGGCCGTCCTTCCACAGCGCCGTCACCGCGGCCGGGGCCGCCTCGCCGGTGCGGACGGTGAGGATCACGGCCGCGGCCCGCGAGTGCACCAGTTGGTGCAGCACGAGCGCGGACAGGTCATCCAGCAGATGGGCGTCGTCGACGAAGACCAGCAGCCGGTCCGGGTGCGTGCCGTCGGTCAATGCCTCGACGACCCTGCGCGCCAACGCAAAAGGCTCGCTCTGAACGTCGTCCGTCCACTGCGAGAAGGCCCCCAGCGGGATGGGGTGGCTCGTCGCGGTGGCAGCGACGCTTCGAACGGTCCACCCGTCCGCCGAGGCCGCCGCGACGGCCTCGCGAGCCAACCGCGACTTACCGACTCCCGCTTTGCCGGCCACCGCAACCCCGCGCACCGCGTCATCAGCGAGAGAGCGCACTATCTCGCCGATCTCGTGATCGCGCCCGATCATGGGCCAGTGGTCGAGCACACCCGAATGTTAGCCAGGCGAAGCGGTTTCCGTCTTGGTAATCGGCTGACCGCTCAGTCCGTCACACCCGCTCAGGCCTAGGGGGAGCCGGGGCCGCCGGCGCCGCCGTCGCCCCCGGTGCCGCCCTGGCCGCCGGTGGCGCCGACGGGGGCGTCGCCGGGGTTGCCGGTGTTGCCGCCGCTCCCGTCGGTGCCGGGCGTGCCGCCGGAGCCGGTGCCGCCGGTGCCACCGGAACCGCCGGTGCCGCCGGTGCCACCGGTGCCACCGGTGACGGCGCCATCGCCGCCGGCGCCGCCGGTGCCACCTGTACCGCCTGGACCGCCCATGCCGCCGGTGCCCGTCGTGTTGGAACCGCCGGTGCCTCCCTGGCCGCCTTGGCCACCGAGGGCCCCGTCGCCACCGTCAATGCCGCTGGCCGTCCCGTCGGCGCCGGTACCGCCGGTACCGCCCTGGCCACCCTGGCCGCCGCCGCCTGCGACGTCACCGTTGGTCGTCGTGTCGCCGCCTTGGCCGCCCTGGCCGCCCACGCCACCGACGCCCGCTGCACCCGCCGCCCCGGGCGCGCCGGTTCCGGCGCCGGCCGCACCACCGATGCCGCCGCTGCCACCGCTGCCGCCCTGCCCGCCGGTACCGGCGTCGTTGCTCCCGTCGTCGGCAAAGCCGGCGCCGCCCAGGCCGCCCTGGCCGCCTTGCCCGCCGGCCCCGCCGTCGCCGTTGGTTGCGCCCGGGCCGGCGGCGCCGCCAGCGCCTCCCGTACCGCCTTGGCCACCCTGACCGCCGGTCGAGCCGGTGCTATGGGCCGGGCTGGAGGCGCCGGTGCCGGCGCCGCCTTGACCGCCCGCTCCGCCGGTGCCGCCGTTGCCCGCGTTGCCGCCGCTGAGGCCATCGCCGCCGGTGCCGCCGGTCCCGCCGTCGCCGCCGTTACCGGCCACGCTTTGGTAGGCGGCGCTGGCGCCGCCGGCCGCGCCGCTGCCGCCGGCGCCGCCGGCGCCACCGTCGCCGGCCTGTGTCCCGCCGGTGCCGCCGGTGCCACCGACCCCGCCGGAGCCGCCGGTGCCGCCGTGGCCCGGGATGTAGTAGGCCGAGTCGCCGCCGGTACCGCCGTCGCCACCGGCACCACCGTTGCCGGCCGTGCCGCCAGCACCGGCGCTGGAGGCCCCGCCGTTGCCGGCGTTACCGCCCGCACCGCCGTCGCCGCCGTTACCGGCGCCATTGGTGGAGCCGTCGGTACCGATCAACGAGGCCGCGCCGGCACCGCCGTCACCGGCGTTGCCGCCGTTGCCGCCCACGCCGCCCGCGTTGGCGCCGGTGCCGCCGTCACCGCCCGCGCCGCCATTGCCGCCCAACCCGCCGGCCCCGGGGGAGCTGTTGTACCCAGAAGCCGTGCCGCCGGCCCCGCCGGCGGCCCCGGCGCCCCCGTTGCCGCCGTTGCCGCCGACCCCGGACGGGGACGCCGCCCCGCCCTGGCCGCCGGCGCCACCATCGCCGGCATTGCCGCCCTTGCCACCGCTGTCGTTCAAGCCGCCCGAGCCGCCCGCACCACCGGCACCCGCAGCACCACCGTTGCCGCCGTTGCCCGCGAGGGTGGAGCTGTCGCCGCCCGCACCGCCCTGGCCGCCCGTACCGCCGGCGCCGCCGGCACCGCCGCCGTCGGCAAGGCCATCGGTGCCGATGACGGAGTCGGCGCCGGTGCCGCCGGCGCCCGCGTCGCCGCCGCGGCCGCCGGAGCCACCGGCGTTGGCGCCTGCCCCGCCGTCACCGCCCGCGCCGCCGTTGCCGCCGAGCCCGCCGGCGCCCCCGAGGCCGTACTGCCCGGACGACACCCCGCCGGCACCGCCGGCGGCCCCGGCGCCGCCGTTGCCGCCGTTGCCGCCAACCCCGGACTGCGACGCCCCGCCCTGACCGCCGTCGCCACCGACGCCGGCGTTACCGCCACTGCCACCGGGGGCGTCGAGGCCGCCCTGACCGCCCGCGCCGCCCGCGCCGGCCGCACCACCGTCACCGCCATTGCCCGCGGTGCCGCCCCCGGACGGCGAGGCGTCCCCGCCCTGACCGCCGTGGCCGCCATTGCCGGCGATACCGCCATTGCCGCCGGCGGCATCAAGGCCGCTCTGACCGCCCGCGCCACCGGCGCCGGCCGCACCGCCGTTGCCGCCGTTGCCCGCGGTGCCGCCCGCCCCGACGGCGCCGTTCGCGCCGCCATCGCCACCGGCACCGCCGCCGCCGCCGGTGCCACCGTCGGAGCCGGCGGTGAAGTCCGTAGAGGTGGAGAAGCCGGCGCCGCCCTGGCCGCCCTGTCCACCCTGGCCGCCGTCGGCGCCGTTGCCGGCGTTGGCCGTCGCGCTGCCGCCGCTGCCACCGCTGCCGCTCTGTCCGCCGCCGCCGCCTTGACCGCCTTGGCCGCCGGCGTCGCCGGTGCCGAACGAGGCGCCACCGGCCCCGCCCGCGCCGCCATTGCCGCCGCTACCCGCGTTACCGCCGGCGCCGGCACCGCTACCGGTGTCGGCGGCACCGGTGCCACCGTCGCCGCCGGTACCGCCCTGGCCGCCGGCCCCGCCGCCGCCGCTGAGGCCGCCGGCGCCGCCCGAATTACCGCCGGCCCCGCCGGCACCGCCATTGCCCGCGTCACCGCCGGCGCCGGCACCGCTACCGGTGTCCGCGGCTCCGGCGCCGCCGTCGCCGCCGGTACCGCCCTGGCCGCCGGCCCCGCCGCCGCCGCTGAGGCCGCCGGCGCCGCCGGCACCGCCGCCGTCGCCGCCGGCACCGCCGTTGCCCGCGTCGCCACCGTTCGCGCCGGTACCGGCCCCGCCGCCAAGGCCATCCCCGCCGCTACCGCCGGCGCCGCCGGCGCCCCCGTTGCCGGCCGCGGGCGTGAAATTGGCGCCAATGCCGGCGGCCCCGCCGGTGCCGCCGGTGCCGCCGGCGCCGCCGTCGCCGGCCTGCGTGGGGCCGGTGCCGCCGGTGCCGCCGTTGCCGCCGCCGCCGCCGTTACCGCCGGCGCCGCCGTTGTAAATGGGGGAGTCGCCACCGTCGCCACCGTCGCCACCGGCCCCGCCGTGGCCGGCGCTGCCACCAGCCCCGGTGCCCGAGGCCCCGCCGTTGCCGGCGTTGCCACCGGTGCCGCCGTCGCCGCCGGCCCCGCCGGTGTTGGTGTAGCCGTCGCTGCCGACCAGGGAGGCGCCGCCGGCGCCGCCGGCGCCGGCGTTACCGCCGTTGCCGCCCGACCCGCCGGTGTCGGTGCCCGCGCCGCCATCACCGCCCACGCCGCCGTTGCCGCCGAGGCCGCCGTTGCCGCCGCCGCTGGTGTACCCGGCGACCGCGCCGCCGGCCCCACCGGCCGCCCCGTCGCCGCCGTTGCCGCCGTTACCACCAATTCCGGACGGGGCGCCGGAGCCGCCCTGGCCGCCGCTGCCGCCATTGCCGGCGTTGCCGCCATGACCGCCCTGGCCGGCTACGGCGTTCAGGTCATCCGCGCCGCCCGCGCCGCCCGCGCCGGCCGCCCCACCGTTGCCGCCGTTGCCGGCCGTGCCGGTCAGGCCATCCCCGCCCGCACCGCCGGATCCGCCGGTGCCGCCACTGCCCGCGTCGCTGCGGGCCCCACCGGAGTTGATCCCGCCGGCCGCGCCGCTACCACCGGCGCCGCCGGCACCACCGTCGCCGGCCTGCGTGGCACCGCTGCCGCCGGTGCCACCCGTCCCGCCGGCGCCGCCGTTGCCGCCAAGACCGCCGAACCAGTTCGGTGAGTCGCCGCCGGTGCCGCCGTTGCCGCCGGCCCCGCCGCTGCCCGCGCTTCCGCCCGCGCCGGTGCTGGACGCCCCGCCGTTGCCGGCGTTGCCGCCGACGCCACCATCGCCGCCGTTGCCGGCGGCGTTGCTGTGGCCGGCGGTGCCGAGCAACGAGGCGCCACCGGCGCCACCGCCGCCGGCGCTGCCGCCGTTGCCGCCGGTGCCGCCGGCGTTGGCGCCCGCCCCGCCATCACCGCCCGCACCGCCGCTGCCGCCCGATCCGCCGTTGCCGGCGAAGCTGTTGTACCCGGACACCGTGCCGCCGGTCCCGCCACCGGCGCCATCCCCGCCGTTGCCGCCGTTGCCGCCGGCCCCGGACGGGGACGCGGCGCCGCCCTGACCGCCGGCCCCACCATCGCCGGCGTTGCCGCCCTTGCCGCCACCGTCGTTCAAGCCGCCCGAGCCGCCCGCGCCACCGGCACCGGCCACACCACCATTGCCGCCGTCGCCCGCAAGCGTGGAGCTGTCGCCGCCTGCGCCGCCCTGGCCGCCCGTGCCGCCGTCGCCGCCGGCGCCGCCGCCGTCGGCATAGCCGTCGGTGCCGATGACGGAGTCGGCACCGGTCCCGCCGGCGCCCGCGTCGCCGCCGGTGCCGCCGGACCCGCCGGCGCTGGCGCCCGCCCCGCCGGCGCCGCCCGCACCGCCATTGCCACCCAGCCCGCCGGCGCCGCCGGCGCCATACTGCCCGGACGACACCCCGCCGGCACCGCCAGCGGCGCCGTCACCGCCGTTGCCGCCGTTACCGCCATCCCCGGACTGCGACGCCCCGCCCTGACCGCCGACGCCACCGACGCCGGCGTTGCCGCCACTACCGCCAGAAGCGCTGAGCCCGCCGTGACCGCCCGCGCCGCCCGCGCCAGCCGCACCACCGTCGCCGCCATTACCCGCCGTGCCGCCCCCGGCGCCGGAGGCGTCCCCGCCCAGGCCGCCGTTGCCGCCATCGCCGGCATTGCCGCCGGGGCCGCCAGTCGTATTAGGGTCGCCGTCGCCGCCCGCACCACCGGCACCGGCCGCACCACCATTACCGCCGTTGCCCGCGGTACCGCCGGTGATCGTGCTCGCGCCGTCACCACCCGCGCCGCCGCGGCCGCCGAGGCCGCCGCCGCCAGCGCCCTGGCCGTTGGTCCCAGATGCCGCACCGCCGGCCCCCCCGGCGGCGCCGTCGCCGCCGTTACCGCCGTTGCCGCCAACCCCGGACCCGGAGGCGGCCCCGCCCTGGCCGCCGTTGCCACCATCGCCGGCATTCCCGCCCGCGCCGCCGCCGCCGCCGCCCGCGCCGCCCGCGCCGGCCGCACCGCCGTTGCCGCCGTTACCGGCGCTTCCGCTGACACCCACGGCGCCGGCCGCACCGCCGCTTCCGCCGTTGCCGCCTTCGCCGCCGCCACCGGCGGTACCGCGGACGGAGCCGCCGCCCTGTCCGCCGCTGCCGGCGGCGCCGCCGGTACCGCCGTCGGCCGCCTGGGTCGGGCTGCCGCCGCCGGTGCCGCCGTTGCCACCGTTGCCGCCGGCACCGCCCTGGCCGGCCGAGCCAACCGGGCCGGGCGCGTCGCCGCCGGCGGCGCCGGCGCCCCCGGCGCCGCCATTGCCGGCGGTGCCACCGGCGCCGGCGTCGGAGGTCCCGCCGTTGCCGCCGTTGCCGCCGACGCCGCCCGAGCCGCCGTTGCCGGCGTCGCTGTATCTGATGGATACGGAGCCGCCGGCGCCGCCGGCCCCGCCGGCGCCGCCGTTACCCGCATCACCGCCGGTCGCGCCGCTGCCCGCCGCGGCGTTGAGGCCATCTCCGCCGGCGCCGCCGGCCCCGCCGTTACCGCCGAGGCCGCCGGTGCCGCTGGTGATGTTGGTGCCGGTGCCGCCCGCTCCGGCCGCGCCGCCGGCGCCGCCGGCGCCGCCGTCGGCCGCGTGCGTCGCGCCCGCGCCGCCGATGCCGCCGGTTCCGCCGTTGCCGCCGTTGCCGCCACCGCCGCCGTTGTAGACAGCCGAGTCGCCGCCAACACCACCGGCCCCGCCGGCCCCGCCGACGCCGGCCGCGCCGCCCGCGCCGCTGCCGGACGCCCCGCCGTTGCCCGCGTTGCCGCCGGTGCCGCCGTCGCCGCCGTGGCCGCCGACATCGCTGAAACCGCCGCTGAGCGCGGTGGCTCCGCCCGCGCCGCCGGCGCCCGCGTTGCCGCCGTTGCCGCCGGCACCGCCGGTGTTGGTGCCGTCGGCGCCCACACCGCCGACGCCGCCGTCGCCGCCGTGGCCGCCGTTGCCGCCGTTGCTGGTCCCGGCGACCGCGCCGCCGGCCCCGCCGGCTGCCCCGTCGCCGCCGTTGCCGCCGCTGCCGCCGATTCCCGACGGGGAGCCGGAGCCGCCGTTGCCGCCGTTGCCGCCGTGGCCGGCGTCGCCGCCGTTGCCGGCGGTGGGGGTGTTGAAGCCGCCCTGCCCGCCGGCGCCGCCCGAGCCTGCGGCCCCGCCGTTGCCGCCGTTGCCCGAGGTCCCGGCGAGGCCGTTTCCGCCGTTGCCGCCGTCGCCGCCGTGACCGCCGTCGCCGGTGCTGCCGAAGGAGCCGCTGCCGCTGCCGACGGTGAAGGTGCCGCCCGCACCGCCGGTGCCGCCGGCGCCGCCGTCGCCGCCGTCGCCCGCCTGTGTCGCGCCGTTTCCGCCGGTGCCGCCCTCGCCGCCGTTGCCGCCGAGGCCGCCGGTGCCGCCGAGGGTCCAGCCCGATCCGTTGCCGCTGCCGGCCCCGCCGGCCGCCCCGGCTCCGCCGTTGCCGCCGTTGCCGCCGATTCCCGACGCGGCACCGGAGCCCCCGTTGCCGCCGTTGCCGCCGTTGCCGGCGTCGCCGCCACTGCCGGCGGGGTTGCCACTGAGCTGTTGGTAGGTGTTGAAGCCGGCCTGTCCGCCGTCGCCGCCCGCGCCCGCCGCGCCGCCGTTGCCGCCGTTGCCCGAGGTTCCGGCGAGGCCGTCTCCGCCGGCGCCGCCGTTCCCGCCGGCACCGCCGTTGCCGGGCGTGTTGGTCGTGTTGTGGCCATGACCGCCGGCCCCGCCGGTACCGCCGGCGCCGCCGGCGCCGCCGTCGGCTGCCTGCGTCGGGCTGCTACCGCCTATGCCGCCCGCTCCGCCCGCGCCGGCGTTGCCGCCGCCGGCTCCGAAGGTCCCGGGGCGGGTACTGGTCTCGATGCCGCCGGCGCCGCCGTTGCCGCCGGCCCCGCCAACGCCCGCGGCTCCGCCCGCGTCGGTGCCGGACGCGCCGCCGTTGCCGCCGGTGCCGCCGGCGCCGCCGGCCCCGCCGGCGCTGCCATAGCTGTCGCAGAGACCGCCGGCCCCGCCGACACCGCCGATGCCGCCGGCCCCGCCCGCGCCTCCGTGCGTCGCGCCGCTACCGCCTGCGCCGCCGTTGCCGCCGCCGCCGGCGTCGCCGCCAATGCCGCCCCCGCCCGTGTAACCGGTTGCGGCGCCGCCGACGCCGCCGTTGCCGCCTGCCCCGCCAATGCCGGCGTTTCCGCCCGCACCGGAGCTGGAGGCCCCGCCGTTCCCGGCGTTGCCGCCGATTCCGCCGGCGCCGCCCAAGCCGCCATAGCCGCTGCCGAGCGGCTCAGGATAGGGGGTGCTGGTGCTGGTCGGGACGGCGCCGCCGGCGCCGCCGGCGCCCGCGTTGCCGCCGCTGCCGCCCCCCCCCCCCGCGGTGGCGCCGGCGCCGCCCCCCCCCCCCCCCCCCCCCGTTCCCCCGCCGCCCCCTGCGC
>NZ_LZKR01000072.1 GCF_001672915.1 Mycobacterium sp. 1245805.9
CCGGCAGCGTCACCGACATGCTGGCCAAGCTGGGCGAGGGCATCGCGGTCGACGGCATGGAGGCGCTGCTGCCGGTGATGGCGGGTTCGGCCCCGGAGTGCCGGGCGGCCAGCGCGGCGGCCCGCTCCCGCACGCCGTCGGTGAGCAGCAGCTCGCGGCACGCCACCGCGATGACCGTGTCGACCTCGATCTCGGGTATCGAGCGCTGGTCAGCGACGGCGAACATCCGCATCTCGCTGACCTCGTCGCCCCAGAACTCGACGCGCACCGGGTGCTCGGCGGTCGGCGGAAAGACGTCGAGGATCCCGCCGCGCACGGCGAACTCGCCGCGCCGCCCGACCATGTCCACGCGGGTGTAGGCCAGCTCCACCAGCCGGGCGATGACGTCCTCGAAAGCAACCTCCAGACCGACAGTGAGCGTGACCGGCTCCACGGCGCCCAGCCGCGGCGTCATCGGCTGCAGCACCGAGCGCACCGCCGTCACCACCACTTGCAAGGGCGGCCCCAGCCGCGCGTCATCGGGATGAGACAACCGGCGCAGCACCATCATCCGGGCGCCGACGGTGTCGACGCCGGGTGAGAGCCGTTCGTGCGGCAGCGTTTCCCACGACGGAAAGACCGCCACCGCGTCGCCCAGCACGCCGCGCAGTTCGGCGGTCAGGTCGTCGGCCTCGCGCCCGGTCGCGGTGACCACCAGCAGCGGCCCCAGCCGCGCCAGCGCGGTGGCGACGAACAGGCGAGCACTGGCGGGCCCGACCAGGCTCAACTCGGCCGGGCGCGCGGCCGCGCTGTCGATCAGTTGCTGGAACGTCGGCGCCGTCAGCGCCAGGTCCACGAGCCCCGCGATCGGGGTTTCTGGGCGAGCAGGCCCCGGTCCGGTCATGATGAATCCATTCTAGGGGCGCCTAACGACGTCAATATTGGCCCCGGCGGCGTCAAGGGATCGTAAGAAAAGCGGCACCGGACACCGGCCGGGCGCACCTTGAAGTCATGACATTGCTCGACATCCTGCCGTCCCTTGGAAAGGCGGCCCCGCGCCGGTTCGATTCGTCGATCTGGCCCGTCACCACGCGCTCCGACGAGGAGGGCCGCCTGTGCGTCGGCGGCGTGCCCCTGGCCGACATCGCCGACGAGTTCGGCACCCCGACCTACGTGGTCGACGAGGCCGACTTCCGCCTGCGCGCCCGCCGCTACCGCAAGGCGCTGCGCGACTTCAGGGTCGTCTACGCGGGGAAGTCGCTGCTGACGACCGCGGTAGCGCGGTGGGCGCGCGAGGAGGGCCTCGGCGTCGACGTCTGCTCGGCCGGCGAGCTGGCCACCGCCCTGGGCGGCGGCGTGGACCCGGCACGGATCGTCGTGCACGGCAACGCGAAATCGCCGGCCGAACTGCGCGAGGCCGTGCGCGTCGGCGTCGGGCGCATCGTGGTCGATTCGTGCATCGAGATCGCCTACCTCGCCGGCCTGGCGCGGCGACGGCAGCCCGTGCTCGTCCGGGTGACCCCCGACATCGACATCCACGGACACCGCGCCGTCACCACCGGGATCAGCGACCAGAAGTTCGGCTTCACCCTCGCCGGTGACCACGCCTCGGACGCCGCGAAGCGGGTGCTGGCGCACCCCATCCTCGACCTGGTCGGGCTGCACTGCCACATCGGCTCGCAGGTCACCGACCCCGCCCTCTACGGCGAAGCGATTCGCCGGCTGATCGCGGCCATGGCCGACATCCGCGCGCAGCACGGGGTCGTGCTCACCGAGCTGAACATCGGCGGCGGCCACGCCATCCCCTACATATCGGGCGACCGGGAGCTCGACCTCGACGAGCTGGCTCGCGTCATCGACGACGCGCTGGACGAGGCCTGCGCCGCCGAACACTTCCCGCGACCGACCATCGTGGTGGAGCCCGGCCGCGCCATCAGCGGCCGGGCCGGGGTCACGCTGTATCGCGCGTGCTCGGTGAAGACCCAACCGGGCGGGCGCACCTTCGTCGCCGTTGACGGCGGGATGAGCGACAACCCGCGGGTGTCGCTGTACGGCGCGCAATACACCGTCACGCTGGCGAACCGGCACCCGCTGGGCGCCAGGCTGCGCGTCACGGTCGCCGGGCGGCACTGCGAGGCCGGCGACGAGATCGCCCGGGACATCGAGCTGCCGGCCGACGTGCACCCCGGTGACCTGTTGGCCGTGGCCTGCACGGGCGCCTACCACCACAGCATGGCGTCGAACTACAACCTGGTCGGCCGCCCGCCGGTGGTGGCGGTCAACGACGGCCGGGCGCACGCCCTGGTCCGCCGCGAGACGGTCGCGGATCTGCTGGTCCGCGACTGTGGCTAAGCGGCGACCCGCTGCGCCCGGCTACGCCGCGCTTGCGATCACCGCGGGCTAACCCGTCATGGCGTATCCCGCTCGGCGAAGTGGCGTTGCCGCGCCAACAGCGCCGCCGCGCGCTGCTCGGCGGTGACGCGCCGCGACGGGTCGAAGTAGTCGTCGACGCGGTCGATGTCGATCACGGTGGCGGTGGGCGCGGCGGGCTGCTCGGCGGCGGTGGCGCGCCAGGTGACGACCCCGCTTCGGTACCCGCGCGCGTCGAGCCAGTTGTCCACGCCGACGTCCTCGGTGGACAGCAGCACCCGCACCCGGTCGCCGTCGGTGTGCGACTGGCCGAGGTTCAGACTCGTTTGACGGAAGGCGATGTCGATCATCTCGCTCCACCGGTTGGTCAGGCAAATGCCGACATAGGGGCTGCCGCTGGGGATTTGGTAGTCGATCACCAGGGCCTGGCCGTCGGCCAGTTCCCAGGAGATGGGGACGAACCAGGCGCCGGCCATGGCCGACGGCGGCTGCATCGGCGGGATGACGAAGTTCTTCGGCAGCGCCCCGAAGACCCGCGCGGGAATGTCCTTGACCCACATGGTGAACAGGTCGCGCGACGCGGCGAGGTGTTCGTCGAACGCGGCGACGGTCTGCGCCAGTGAGCCGGGGCCTGCCGGTCCGTCCGGGTTGAGGCATTCGATGCGGATGGTGCCCTTGGATTGGCGCTGCCAGTCGCCGTAGGTTTGGTAGCAGCAGAACGACTCGGCTCCCGGCGGAAGCTGAAACCAGTTGGTATCGCGCATTTTTTGGCGGGTGAAGTAGATTTCGAAGGATCCGTCCGCCGCGATGTCCAGGTCCTCGGATTGCGTCTTGACCGCTTGGGCCTGGTCGTCCTTGCCGGCGTAGACGCCGAAGGTGGTCTGCGCCACCGAGCCCAGCCTGCCGTAGACGCGGTAGTCGTGCGCGTCGTCGATACGCGCTGACAGGTACAGGGTGTCGGGGTTGGAGTGGCCCCAGTTCCACGGCGCGTACTGGGCGTTGATCAGCATGGGGCGTGCCGGGTCGCTGCGCAGCTGCAGCCCCATGTACTGAATGTGGCCGATCAAATGCCCGAGAAGCGCACTGGCAGAACCCTCGTCGAGCTCGCCCTGCGCCAGCCCCACCCCGAGCAGCTCGTCGTGCAGTTCCCCGAACCTTCGCCATGCGGCCCGCAGCGCGTCGCTCGCCTGTTCTGTCATGGCTTGCCCTCGATTCCGTAGAAGTCGCGGTAGTACTGCAGTTCCGGCCAAAGCGCCGCGATGTCGAGCCCGTAATCCTCGGCGCGGTAGACGTTGGGCTTGCGGGCGGACCCGCCCCGCTTGGCCATGAACCGGCTCATCTTGCGCCGCACGCCGTCGGTGAGTTCGATGCCGAAATGGTCGTAGATCTCCGCGACGCAGGCCATCGGGTCGCGCACCATGCGGTCCATCGAAAAGTCGACGAATTGGTCTGAGCGGTCGGCGAATTGGCGCCTCAATTCGACGTTGCGGGCGAGCATGCCCCCGGTGCGCCAGCGCATGTAGCGGCCGTGATCGTGCCAGTCGACCCCGTCGGTCACCATCGCGAAGACGGTGCCGGACAACTTGCAGCTGGAGGCGATGACCTCGGTGGGCTCGCGGTAGGTGGTGACGAAGCGTGCGTCGGGGAAGACGTCGAGGATCTTGTCGATGTTGGCCATGTGCGGTGGGGTCTTGAGCAGCCAGCTCTCCCGGGGACGCAGTCCCCCGCTTTGCATGTACTGCAGGAGCAGCTTCTCCTCCTGGTAGACCCAGGTGCGGTCCTGATCGGCCAACCACCGGTCGTAGGCCTGGCAGTTGAACATGACCAGGAACGTCTCGCTGTGAAAGGCGTAGGCGTGCAACAGCGCGCATTCCTGGGCCTCCCACGCGCCGAGCGGGTGCGCGGCGTCGAGATCGGGGGCCAGCGACAGGGTTCGGCGGATCTGCTTCTCGCTGCGCGCGATTCGCGGATCGGTGCGCATGGTGGCCGGATCCAGCGGCGGGTGCAGCTCGTCGCACTCCCAGGTGAGCGGGAAACGGAACCGGTCATCCTGGCTGAGCAGATGATGGGTGATGGTGGTGCCCGTGCGCGGCGCGCCGACGAGGAAGACCGGTTTGGCGATGGCCTCGTCCCGGATCGACGGATTCCGGCGGATGTGCTCCATAACCAGCAGGCGCTGGCGCAACAGGTTGGTGATGTGGGTCGCGGCCAGGATCCGGCCGAAGCCGTTGAGCTTGTCCTCGGAATTGATCGACTCGATGAGCCGGTCCAGGCCCGCTTCGAAGCGGGGATCGCCGAAGTCGGTCAGGCCGCCCGCGCGCCGGCTGGCCCGGTCCATGAGCGCGTACTTGCGCAGCGGCACGGGATGGGCGCCGACGCGGCGCGCGGCGCGATACGCGCCGTTGAGCATGCGAAACGGGAGCGGTCTGGGTGGTGTCTCGATGGCCATAGCGGCGTTCCTCACCGTTGAGCGCGCAGCTGAAATATCTTGGCGGCCTTTCGTTGTGCCCGGTCGTGCAAAACATTACGATCTGAACGTAATGAAATCAACACCTTTCGAGCGCAAAAGTCGCGAGGCCAAGTCGCAGGGGCGGCCCCGCGACGCGCGCATCGACGATGCGGTGCTGCAAGCCACCAACGAACTGCTCGAAGAGATCGGCTATGCCCGGCTGAGCATTCCGTTGGTGGCGACGCGCGCCGGCGCCACGCCGCCCGCCGTGTACCGACGCTTTCCCACCAAGATCGAACTCGTCTTCGCCGCGGTGTTTCCCCCGACGCCACAAGCTCAGTTGCCGCTGACGGGTGATCTGCGGACGGTCGTGCGCAGCCTGCTGGAAGGATCGATCCACCTGTTCAGCCGGCCGGCGGTGCACAGCGCGGTGTCGGGGCTGACGGCCGAACTGCCCTCCGAGCCCGGGTTGTCCGCGCGGCTGCTGGACCGCCTGCAGGGCGGCACCTACGAACGCCTGCAGCGCTACCTCGATCACGCCGCCGCCGAGGGGGCGGCGGCCGACGGCATCGACGCGCGCCTGCTGATGGACATGATCGGCGGCACGGTCATGATGTCGATGGCCACCGAACGCACGCTCGACGATGCCTGGCTCGAGCACAACACCACGCTGATCGTCCGGGGGCTGAGTCGATGAGCGCGGGCCGGCCGATGGAGGTCGTCGCCTCCGCACCGGCCCAGCTGGGCCTGGACGAAATCGGTCCGTGGGCCGCGCGCATGGAGCGCATCGGCTTCGAGGTCGTCCACGTGTCCGAGACCATCCACGACGTATTCACCATCGCGGCAATGGCATTGGCCCACACGACGCGGCTCACCGTGCGGACCAGCATGGCCCTCGCGTTGCCGCGCAGCCCCATGATCACCGCCTACGCGGCCTGGGATCTGGCCCGCTACTCCGACGGCCGCTTCCAACTCGGCCTGGCCTCCCAGGTCCGCGGGAACATCGTCGGACGATTCTCGGTCCCGTGGTCGCAGCCGTCGCTGCGGATGCGGGAGTACATCGAATCGCTGCTTGCGATATTCCACTCCTTCCAGACCGGCGAGCCCCTTGACTACAGCGGGCGGTTCTACCGCTTCGACCGCCTGCAGCCGTATTTCAATCCCGGTCCGATCCAGTGCCCGCCCCCGCAGATCTGGACCGGCGGCGTCAACAAGAAGATGTGCGTTCTGGCCGGTGAAATGTCGGACGGCTTCGTATGTCATCCCACCAACTCGCATCCGTCGATTCTCGCGACGCAGACGCTGCCGTACCTCGCCGAAGGCGCAAAGCACGGTCGCCGCAATCGAACTCCGCTCGCGGTGGTCGCCAATCCGCAACCGCTGATGGCCGCCACCCACGACGAGCTGGCCCGATTGCGGGAGGCCCGGCGATCGGAACTGGCCTTTCTGTACAGCACCCCCGCCTACCGCCGGCAGCTCGAACACTTCGGCTTCGAGGACATCGGCGAGGCGCTCAGCGGCATGGCGCGCCGCAACGAATGGGCCGACCTGCCCGAGCACCTGACCGACGAGGTGATGGATCGGGTTGTGCCGCAAGGCACCTACGACGAAATCCCCGCGGTGCTCGAGCGCTGGTACTCCGGCGTCTGCAGCGGGCTGAGCCTGCCGGTCACCGACGTACCCGACGACGTCCTGACGATGCTGATCGAACGCCTCAAATCCATTCCCACCCTCGGAAGGCGCCAATGAACGCAACACAATCGGCTGTCGCCAAGCAGTGGCGCTTGCACAGGCCGTTCGTCCGGCGCCCACCGAAGAACTTCGCCGGGCAGTACGGGCCGTGGGCGCTCGTGTCCGGTGCCAGTGAGGGCATCGGCGGCGCCTGGGCGGATTACGCTGCCTCCCAGGGCTTGTCGGTCGCGATCGTCGCACGCGATCCCGACAAGCTCGAGAAGAAGCGCCAGGAACTGGTGTCCCGGTTCGGCGTCGAGGTGCTGACCGTCTCCCAGGACCTGGGGGCGGCCGACGCCGTGGAAAACATCGTCGCGGCCGTCGGCGACCGCGAAATCGGGCTGCTGGTCTCCAACGCCGCCCTGGCCACGGTGGGCGGATTCTGGGCCGACGACCTCGAATTCGAGCGGCGCCGGATAAACATCAACTGCGGCAGCCCGTTTGGGCTGACCTACCACTACGGGGCGCTCATGAAGGCGCGCCGTCGCGGCGGCATCGTCCTGATGAGCAGCGGCACGGGGCTGATCGGCAGCCCGTACTACACGCACTACGGCGCGACGAGGGCATACAACATCATTCTCGCCGAAGGGCTCTGGTACGAACTGAAACCCGACAACGTGCACGTGTTGGCCTGCATGGCCGGACTCACCAGTTCGCCGGGGGCCGCCGAGGCGCTCGAGGTCGCACGGGCCAGGGGCAGCCTCATCAACACGCCCGAAGAGAACGTCGAGGAGGCGGTCCTGTATCTCGGCAAGCGGCCCAGCATGCAGGTGGGGGCGCCGAATCGGCGGATGATGTTCGTCGTGACCCGCCTGCTTCCCCGGCCCCTGGGCATCCGGGAAATCGGCAAGCACGCCCTGAACAACTTCCTCGACGGGGTGCGGCCCTAGCGAGCGTTACTCGTCCTGCAGCTTGGGATCCGCTTCCAGGTGGGTCAGGCCGTTCCACATCAGGTTGACCAGGTGCGCGGCGACCACTTCTTTCTTGGGCTCGCGGGTGTCGAGCCACCATTGCGCCGTCATCGACACCGAGCCGACCAGCGCCTGGGCGTACAGCGGCGCCAGGTCCGCGTCCAGGCCGCGGCGGGCGAAGTCACCGGCCAGGATCGAGCTGACCTGGCTGACCGCGTCGTTGAGCAGGCTGGAGTAGGTGCCCGAGCTGATCGCGGCCGGCGAGTCGCGGATCATGATGCGGAAGCCGTCGGTGCGCTCCTCGACGTAGGTGAGCAACGCCAGGGCCACCCGCTCCACCCGCACCCGCGATCGGTTGTTGGTCAGCGACGAGGTGATCATGTCCAGCAGCGCCGACATCTCGCGGTCGACGACGACGGCGTACAGCCCCTCCTTGCCGCCGAAGTGCTCGTAGACGACGGGCTTGGACACGTTGGCGCGCAGCGCGATCTCCTCGATCGAGGTGCCCTCATAGCCGCGCTCGGCGAACAGCGAGCGGGCGATGCCGATGAGCTGCTGGCGGCGATCGCTGCCCGTCATCCGGGCGCGCGCCGGCCGCGCTTCCTTGTCGGGCTCTTTATCGAGAACGGCCACGTCAATCAGCGTATCGGGTCGGCACAACCACGCCGCCGTCCCGCGCACCGTCTAGAGTCTCTTGGTGGCGCGGGCCTACGGGGCTTGCAGTCCGTCGTGGTGTAATCGGCAGCACATCAGATTTTGGTTCTGAGAGTTCAGGTTCGAGTCCTGGCGACGGAGCTCCGCCCGTTTGCCGCGCGAGTGGCCCGTCGGGCAAGTCGTAGGTGACGATGCTTCCAATTACTATTGAGTTTCCTCTGTAGATTTCGGCGGGTTGACGTGCGCGTTTGCTGCGCAACACATCCAGCTCATCGGTAACCGGGAGTTCGGGATGGGGGCTTTCGATGGTTCTCGATGAGCGTCTGCTCGCTCGGGCCGCCACCGTCGATGAGTTGCTTTCCGACGCGTTTGACCAATTGCCCATTCAGAAGGGTGACACCGACCTCGCCGCGCGCCGTCTTGCCGCATGGTGCCGGTCGTCCGCCGGCGGCGACCCAACACTGTTCGCCAGGCGGCTTCAGCGCGACGGACTGTCGATCGAGCACGTGGTCGCAAAATTCGCGGCGGTTCGCCGCAATCCGCGCCTACCGACACCGGGCTGGGTCAAGGACGCAGCTTGGGTCGCCGCAGCGTTGCAGGATCCCCGCGAAACCGCGGCGAACACGATGCTTCCCGAAGCCGGGCAGTGCGCCTTCGCGGACCTGCTGGAACCGGTGGTCGGGGAGGCGGAGCACGTGCTCTGGTCGGGCATGGGCGACAGCGCCCGAGACGCGCTGGACGACGGCGCGCGCGCATGCCTGCGCGGTTCGCTGACAGCGCAGTTGTCGGACCTTTCGGCGCCCGCTCTCTACGACGTGTTTGCCCGCGCCCGCAACGACGGTGCGCCGGGCGGCTGCTATGACCGCTTCGTCCGCACCATGAAGACGACCGGGTGGCGTCAGCTGTTCGAGGACAAACCGGTCCTGTTGCGATTGATGGCCTCGCTCACCCGACAGTGGATCGACGCGTCACGGGAGCTGATCAAGCGGCTGGATGCCGATCTGCCGGCGATTCGCCGCGACTTGCTGGGGGAGAGCACATCTGGCCCGTCCTGCCGGGCAATCAGCATCGACACCGGCCTCTCCGACCGGCACAACTTCGGCCGCACCGTGACGATCATCGGCTTTCAGGACGGCTCGCAGGTCGTGTACAAACCCAAGGATTTGGGGGTCGACGCAGCGTGGCATGCGCTGACCGAAAGACTGAACTGCCTTGCCCCCGTCGAGCTGCGGGCCGCCCGCGTGCTGCCACGACAAGGTTACGGCTGGACGGAGTTCATCGATCACACGAGTTGTGCCGATCGACAGGGCTTTCAGCGATACTTCCGGCGCGCGGGCGCATGGCTGGCGCTGTTCCACTGCTTCGCCAGCGTCGACATGCATCAGGAGAACATCATCGCGAGCGGCGAGCATCCGGTGCCGATCGATCTGGAGATGATTTTGCAGGCCGCCGAACCGTGGGGCGACACAGCCACCGCCGGCGATCGGGACGCATTCGAGGCGGCGACGCTGAAGGTCATGAATTCGGTAGTCATGGTCGGTGTCCTTCCGACCTACAGCTGGGATTCCAATGAGACCTTCTCGATGGGCGGAGTGATCTCGAATTCCGTTCCGCGGACCGCACTCACATGGACAGACGTCAATTCCGACACGATGCGGCCCGCGAAAGTTGTCCAGACCGAGTCGACCATCCCGAACCTGCCCCATATCGACGGGTGTCATTCTCGGCTCGGCGGTTATGTCGACGACCTCACATCCGGGTTCCGCGACTACGCGAAGTTTCTTTCCCAGCAGCGCCCGGACGACCTGTTGGACGGCTTCGGCGGCCTGCCGATCCGTAAGGTCGTCCGGCCAACGAGGTTCTACGGCATGCTGTTGCAGCATCTGGGAGATCACCGCGCCATGGCCGACGGCGTCGCGTGGTCCGCTCAGGCCGACTTCGCCGCTCAACTGGCGGACTGGGAGCAGGACATCGACCCGACCTGGCCCTTGCTGCGCGCCGAACGCGCCGCTGTCGTGGACTTGAACGTTCCACATTTTGTGATGGCAAGCGACGGCCACAGGATCCACGACGCGCACGGCACCTCAATCCCGGCGCGGTCAACACCGGGTCTCGATCGAGCGCGTGCCCGCCTGCGCTCCCTCGATGACGAGGAAATCGCCTGGCAGACCGAGCTCATCCGGCAGAGCACCGCCACGCTCGGGCCAGCCGAACCCGTCCCGCTTGTCCCCGCGATCGGGCAGTGCGACCAGGATGCGACCGCCACCTTCACCGGCGCAGCCGACGCGGCGGCCCGAACGCTCTCGGAGCATGCGGTGCGCAAGGGGACGAGTGCGGCGTGGATCGGTCTCGACTGGCTTGGCGAGTCCGAGTTGTCACAGCTGGTCGTGCTCGGTCCCGACCTCTACAAGGGCACGTGCGGCATCGCGCTGTTCCTTGCCGCGCACGCCGCCGTCACAGGCTCCACCTCCTCAAAAACCCTTGTGGACGCTGGGCTGCGGCGGCTGCGGGGATTCCTGCGAGGATCCAACCCGGGGCGCGTCGCTCGCCAGGTCGGGCTGGGCGGTGGCCTTGGTGTCGGATCGATCGTGTACGGGCTCGCGGTCATCTCGACGCTCCTCGATGATGACGATGCGCTCCTGGACGCGCACGCCGCGGCGGAGACGATTACCCCGGAAGCTATTTCAGCTGATCGTCAGCTTGACGTCCTGGGCGGCAGTGCCGGCGCCATCCTCGGTCTGCTCCGGCTATATCGCCAGACCGGATCCGGCGACGTACTCGAGCGGGCGACCAACTGCGGGAGGCATCTGCTTGCCCAACAGCGTGTGGGGCCCGCGGGCCGGCGCAGCTGGGCGCCGCCAGGTTCCGCCGGCCCTCTCAACGGCATGTCGCACGGCGCGGCGGGTTACGCCTACGCTTTGGCGTCGCTGGCCTCGGCCACCGGATATGACGAGTTCGCAAGCGCCGCAATCGAATGCATCGCCTTCGAGAACGCCTCCTTCGACACCCACACCAGCAATTGGCCCGACCTACGCGGTGTCGGTGCCGTCGGGGGAGCCCGATGGTGTTATGGCGCTCAAGGAATCGGGTTGGCGCGGGCCGCCATGACCAGACACCCGGTACCGTCGGTCGGAGTCGTCCGCGCCGACATCGAGAACGCCGTCGCGGGTACGGAGCACGGATGGCCGGGCGCAACCGACACGCTGTGCTGCGGCGCGCTCGGCAGCATCGAGTTCCTCTGGGAGGCCGGCGGCATCCTCGGGCGCGACGATCTCTGCGAGCGGGCCTCGCAGCGGCTGCTGTCAGTCATCGAAACCGCCCGGTCGAGCGGCGACTACCGGTGGACCGGCGGGACGACCGACCGCTTCAATCTTGGTCTTTTCCGCGGCATCGCGGGCGTCGGCTACACGGCGTTGCGGCGAATCAAGCCCTCGCTGCCCAACGTCTTGATCTGGGAATGAATGGGTCGAGCCGGCCATCCTCGGGAGGCCGTGGCACCACGGCAGGGGCGAACACGCCGACCGGCCCTGCCGCACCGCCGCCTAAACTCATCTCTTGGAATAGCAGCAACGCACGCTCGCGAGCCCCGCGACCAGCCAGTAGGGGGACGGTTGATGGCCTTTCGTGGTGACACCGCGGTCCTGGTCCTCGCGGCCGGACCCGGCACCCGGATGCGGTCCGACACCCCGAAGGTGCTGCACACGATCGGCGGCCGCAGCATGCTGTCGCATTCCCTGCACGCGATCGCCAAGGTCGCACCCCAGCACCTGGTCGTGGTCCTCGGCCACGATCACGAGCGCGTCGCGCCGCTGGTCGGCGAGCTCGCCGAGACGCTGGGCCGCTCGATCGACGTGGCGCTGCAGGACCGGCCGCTGGGCACCGGCCACGCCGTCCTGTGCGGCCTGTCCGCCCTGCCGGACGACTACGCCGGCATCGTCGTCGTCACCTCCGGCGACACCCCGCTGCTGGACTCCGACACCCTGGCCGGCCTGATCGCCACCCACACCGCCGAGTCGGCCGCGGTCACCGTGCTCACCACCACACTGAGCGATCCGGTCGGCTATGGCCGCATCCTGCGCACCCAGGACAACGAGGTGATGGCGATCGTCGAGCACACCGACGCGACGCCCTCGCAGCGCGAGATCCGCGAGGTCAACGCCGGTGTCTACGCCTTCGACGTCGCGGCGCTGCGCTCGGCGCTGGGCCGGCTGAGCTCCAACAACGCCCAGCGGGAGCTCTACCTGACCGACGCGGTCGCGATCCTTCGCGGCGACGGCCTCGCCGTGCGGGCCCAGCACGTCGCCGACAGCGCGCTGGTGGCCGGCGTCAACAACCGCGTCCAGCTGGCCGAGCTGGGCGCCGAGCTGAACCGCCGGATCGTCGCCGCCCACCAGATGTCCGGCGTGACCGTGGTCGACCCGGCCACTACCTGGATCGACGTGGACGTGACGATCGGCCGGGACACGGTCATCCACCCCGGCACCCAGCTGCTGGGCCGCACCCGGGTCGGCGGTCACTGCGTCGTCGGCCCCGACACCACCCTGACCGACGTCACCGTCGGCGACGGCGCGTCGGTGGTGCGTACCCACGGCACGTCCTCGTCGATCGGGGACGGCGCCACGGTCGGCCCGTTCACCTACCTGCGACCCGGGACCGTGCTGGGGGCCGACGCCAAACTCGGCGCGTTCGTCGAGGCCAAGAACTCGGTGATCGGGACGGGCACCAAGGTTCCGCACCTGACCTACGTCGGCGACGCCGACATTGGCGAGCACAGCAACATCGGCGCATCCAGCGTGTTCGTCAACTACGACGGCGAAACCAAGCGGCGCACCACCATCGGGTCGCACGTGCGCACCGGGTCGGACACCATGTTCGTCGCCCCGGTCACCGTCGGCGACGGGGCCTACACCGGCGCCGGGACGGTGGTGCGCGACGACGTCCCCCCGGGGGCGCTGGCGGTGTCCGCGGGACCGCAACGCAACATCGAGGGCTGGGTGCAGCGCAAGCGGCCGGGCAGCGCGGCGGCCGAGGCCGCGGAACGGGCTGCCGGTAAGGCGGCCGACGAAAATTCCGAGAATTCGGGGCCTGAATAGACACCGTGAGTTTGGTCCCTGGCAACCCGGCCACATTTCCGTACGATTCGCTACGTACGATGGGGCTTCCATTTCGATCCCGAGGCAGGGCAGTGCGTTGAGCCACGACTGGACCGATAATCGCAAAAATTTGATGCTTTTCTCGGGCCGCGCGCATCCCGAGCTGGCCGAACAGGTCGCCAAGGAACTCGACGTCCACGTCACGGCGCAGACGGCCCGGGAATTCGCCAACGGCGAGATCTTCGTGCGGTTCCACGAGTCGGTGCGCGGCTGCGACGCCTTCGTCCTGCAATCCAACCCCGCGCCGGTCAACAACTGGCTGATGGAACAGCTGATCATGATCGACGCGCTCAAGCGGGGCAGCGCCAAGAGGATCACCGCCGTCATGCCCTTCTACCCCTACGCGCGGCAGGACAAGAAGCACCGCGGACGCGAGCCCATCTCCGCGCGGCTGGTCGCCGACCTGCTCAAGACCGCCGGCGCCGACCGGATCGTGACCGTCGACCTGCACACCGACCAGATCCAGGGTTTCTTCGACGGGCCGGTCGACCACATGCGCGCGCAGAACCTGCTGACCGGCTACATCAAGGACAACTACCCGGACGGCAACATGGTGGTGGTCTCCCCCGACTCCGGCCGGGTGCGCATCGCCGAGAAATGGGCCGACGCGCTCGGCGGAGTTCCGCTGGCCTTCATCCACAAGACCCGCGACCCGCGGGTGCCCAACCAGGTGGTCTCCAACCGCGTCGTCGGCGAGGTCGAGGGCCGCACCTGCGTCCTGATCGACGACATGATCGACACCGGCGGCACCATCGCCGGCGCGGTGAACCTGCTGCGCGAAGACGGCGCCAGCGACGTGGTGATCGCGGCGACCCACGGCGTGCTCTCCGACCCGGCCGCCGAGCGGCTGGCGTCGAGCGGCGCGCGGGAGGTCATCGTCACCAACACGCTCCCGATCGGCGAGGAGAAGCGTTTCCCGCAGCTCACCGTCCTGTCCATTGCGCCGCTGCTGGCCAGCACCATCCGCGCCGTTTTCGAAAACGGCTCCGTCACGGGGCTTTTCGACGGAGACGCGTAGATGGCCGATACCGTCATCTACCACAACCCGAAGTGCAGCACCTCCCGCAAGACCTTAGATCTTTTGCGGGACAACGGAATTGAACCGACCATCGTTCAGTACCTGAAAACCCCGCCGTCACGCGCGGAGCTGGCGCGCATGATCCGCGACGCCGGCATCGAGGTGCGTGCCGCGGTGCGCAAGCGCGAACCGCTGTATGCCGAACTCGATCTCGCCGACGCGACCGACGACGAGTTGCTCGACGCCATGGCCGAACACCCGATCCTGATCGAGCGGCCTTTTGTCGTCACACCGAAGGGCACCAGGCTGGCGCGGCCGGTCGATGCCGTGCACGAGATTCTGTGAAGCGCTCGACCGCCGCAGTGGTGCTGGTCGCGCTGAGCATGCCCGTGGCGGCGTGCTCGCCCCCGAAAGCCCCTGACTACCAGTCGATCCTGACGCGGAGCTCGACGACCAGCGCCGCCCCCACCACGACGGAGAAGCCCGTCCCGCTGTCGCAGTACCTGCAGAACATCGGCGTCACCGGCCAACAGGTGGCGCCGGGATCGCTGCCCGATCTGAACGTGTCGATACCGACGCCGCCGGGCTGGTCGCTGGCGAACAACCCGAACATCGCCAAGGAGACCGTGATGATCTCGCACGGCGGCAAATATCCGACCGCGCGGCTGGTGGTCTTCAAATTGCACGGGGACTTCGACCCGGCGCAGGTCGTCAAGCACGGCAACGACGATGCGCAGCTGTTCGAGAACTTCAAGCAGCTGGACGCCTCCACGGATAACTACAACGGCTTTCCGTCGTCGATGATCCAGGGCAGCTACGACGTCGAGGACCAGCGGCTGCACAGCTGGAACCGGATCGTCATCGCCACCGGGTCGCCGCCCGCGAAACAGCGATACCTGGTCCAGCTGACCATCACCAGCCTGGCCAACCAGGCGGCCGCCGAGTCGACCGACATCGAGGCGATCATCCACGGGTTCGTCGTCGCCGCCAAGTAGGCTGCGACGCCCTGTCACTAAGCTCATCAGCCATGACGAACTGGACCGCCGCAGACCTGCCGTCGTTCGCCGGGCGCACCGTGATCATCACCGGCGCCAATAGCGGGCTGGGCGCGGTGACGGCCCGCGAGCTGGCCGGCAAGGGCGCCAAGATCGTCATGGCCGTCCGCAACACGGGCAAGGGCGAGGCCGCCGCGAAACAGATCACCGGCTCCCAAACCGGCCACGTCGAGGTGCGCCCCCTCGACCTGCAGGACCTCTCGTCGGTGCGCCGGTTCGCCGACGGCGTGGACGGGGTCGACGTGCTGATCAACAACGCCGGCATCATGGCCGCCCCCTACGCGCTGACGGCCGACGGATTCGAGAGCCAGATCGGCACCAACCACCTCGGTCACTTCGCGCTGACCAACCTGCTGCTGCCCAAGCTGACCGACCGCGTGGTCACGGTGTCGTCGATGGCGCACTGGCCGGGACGGATCAACTTCGACGACCTGAACTTTAAGAACCGCCGCTACTCTCCCTGGCTGGCCTACAGCCAGTCGAAGCTGGCCAACCTGCTGTTCACCAGCGAGCTGCAGCGACGGCTCGACTCGGCCGGTTCGCCGCTGCGGGCGCGGGCGGCCCATCCCGGCTACTCGCACACCAACCTGCAGGGCGCGTCAGGCCGCAAGGTCGGCGACGCGCTGATGTCGGCCGCCACCCGGGTGGTGGCCACCGACGCCGATTTCGGCGCCCGGCAGACCCTCTACGCGGCGTCGCAGGATTTGCCGGGCGACACGTTCATCGGCCCGCGATTCGGCTGGGTTGGCCGGACGCAGCCCGTCGCCCGCAGCCGGCGCGCCCAGGACGCGGCCGCGGCCGCCAGGCTGTGGGAGCTCTCCGAGCAGCTCACCGGCACCAAATTCCCGCTGTAGGGCTTTTGAGTGTGAACTGAGGGCTTTCAGTGTGTGCTGGGGGCGGAAATCCCGTCACATTCGCGCCCTGGCGCACCACGCAAAGCCGTCAATGCACACTCAACGGCCAACCCCGGAGCAAGCGGCCCGCCGACTGGGCGGCGGCGCGTTGAGTGTGAACTGAGGGCTTTCAGTGTGTGCTGAAGGCGCGATTTCGGCCGATTTTCAACCCTGGCGCACCACTCAAAGCCGTCAATGCACACTCAACGGCCAACCCGGGAACAAGCGACCCGCCGACTAGGGGGCGGGCGCGTTGAGTGTGAACTGACGGCTTCAGTGTGTGTTGAGGGCGCGATTCCGGCCGATTTTCGGCCCTGCTGCACCACGCAAAGCCGTCAATGCACACTCTCGAATTTCCGCTCCCAGGCGCAAATGCGCTAACCTGACCGGGCGTCACGGCGAGGGTGGCTGGCTGGCCAGCACCGTTATCGACGGAGACCGACTTCAAAGTCGCGACCTTTGCCGTGCTCCCGACCCAGGTATTGAGCACATAGGAGCGACACGATGGCCAAGTCCGCAGTCAACCAGCTGAAGGTGGCGGTGCGAGCCGAGACCGGCAAGGGCGCGTCCCGCCGGGCCCGCCGCGAGGGCAAGATTCCCGCCGTCCTCTACGGTCACGGCGCCGCACCCCAGCACTTGGAACTTCCCGGGCACGACTACGCGGCAGTGCTGCGGCACTCGGGCACCAACGCGGTGCTGACCCTCGACATCGCGGGCAAGGAGCAGCTGGCGCTGACCAAGGCGCTGGACATCCACCCGATCCGCCGCACCATCCAGCACGCCGACCTGGTGGTCGTGCGCCGCGGCGAGAAGGTGCACGTGGAGGTCAACGTCGTCGTCGAGGGCGAGGCCGGCCCCGACACCCTGGTCACCCAGGAGACGAACACCATCGAGATCGAGGCCGAGGCCATGTCGATACCCGAGCAGCTGACCGTGTCCGTCGAGGACGCCCCGCCGGGCACCCAGTTCACCGCCGGGCAGATCACGCTGCCCAGCGGCGTCAGCCTGGTGTCCGACCCGGACATGCTGGTGGTCAACGTGGTGAACGCCCCGACCGCCGCGGACCTCGCGGAAGAGGGCGCCGGCGAGGCGGCCGAAGGCGAGGCGGCGGCTCCCGAGGCCGAAGAGGGCGGCGAGGCCGAGGCCTCCGCCGACGAGTCCGAGTAGGCGGCCCCCGACGTGGCCGAACCGCTATTGGTGGTCGGCCTGGGCAACCCCGGAGACAACTACGCGCGCACCCGGCACAACCTCGGGTTCATGGTCGCCGACCTGCTCGCCGCGCGGCTGGGTTCGAAGTTCAAGGCGCACAAGCGTTCCGGCGCCGAAGTTGTCAGCGGCCGGTTGGCCGGGCACTCGGTGCTCGTGGCCAAGCCGCGCTGCTTCATGAACGAGTCGGGCCGCCAGGTGGGGCCGCTGGCGAAGTTCTACTCGGTGGCCCCGGCCGACATCATCGTCATCCACGACGAACTCGATCTCGAGTTCGGCCGCATCCGGCTCAAGCTCGGCGGCGGCGAAGGCGGCCACAACGGGGTGCGCTCGGTGGTTGCGGGGTTGGGCACCAAGGACTTTCAGCGGGTTCGCATCGGGATCGGGCGTCCACCGGGGCGCAAGGACCCGGCGGCGTTCGTGCTGGAGAACTTCACCGCGGCCGAGCGCGCCGAGGTGCCGACGATTTGCGAGCAGGCCGCCGATGCCACCGAGGCGCTCATCGAGCTCGGGCTCGAGCCTGCGCAGAACCGCGTCCACGCCTGGTAGGCGCGGGCTACCTCGGCAGCATGTCCTTCCACGACGTCGGCGTCGCCCCGGCAGCCAAGTCGGATTGTTGGAACAGTTGGCCGCCGGGCGCCATGTAGGTGCCGGTGCGCGGGTCGTATTGCGCGACCGCCACAGACGGATTCGCCGAGGGCCCAGCCGTCGTCAACGAGCTCGGAGCGGCGTCCGGCGGCGTTCCCGACGGCGAAGCCCCCGGCGGCAGCGCCGTCCCGTCCACCGGGCCGAAGATACGGTCGTGGACCGTGACCCGATCGTCCGGCGGGATGCCCTGCGATATCAGGTTCGGATCCAGCGGATAGGGGCCGAGCACATGTTGGCGCATGGCCAGCGGTTCGTACGGCTTGTCGCTGTCACAGATCTGGACGGTCGGCGCGCGCTTGCCCGGCTTACCCATGCATGGGTAGTTGCGTGCCCCCCGCACCGAGATGGGGGAATCCTGAGGCAGTTTGCAGTACAACCCATCTGGAGTATCGATCGTGGTGGTGTCGGCGGGCGAACGCCACGATGAGGGCGGCAGAAACCCGGCGGTGCACGGCGGCGGGTCTGCGACGCTGATCGCGAACTCGCCCAGCGCCATGCCGGTCGGATTGTTGCTCGACAACCCGGAGGCCTGCAACGACGCGATCACCGGCGGCAACAACACCAATAGCTGCTCGAGCGACGGGTTATATGTCACCAGAATCTGACCCACCGTGGTGAGGTTCGCCAGCAGGACCGGCAGTGTCGGCTTGATCTGGTCGAGCAGGCGAGAAACCTCGTTGGCGGCGCCCGGCCCGGCCTTCAGTACCGTGCGCAATTCCCCATCGTCAGCGACCAGCGTGTGCGTCACACCGGCCAGGCTGCGCGCCCAGGTGCGAATGGAGTCCGTGGTAGCGGCTTGTGAATCCAGCAGCGGCACAGCATCATCCACCAGCGTCCGGGTCCGATCCGCGACGGCGCTGGCGTCCCGGCTCACCCGGGCCGAAGAGTCCAGCAGGGAACCCAGGTCGAAGCCGGCCCCGTTGAGCCCCTTGAACGACTCGTCGAGCAACGCGCTCATCTTGTCCTTGGGAATGCTGTTGATCAGCGCGCTGACCTTGTTCAGCATCGGCCCTACGGCTTGGGGAATCGTCGTGCGCTCAACCGGAATGACCGAGCCGTCCTCGAGGTAGGGCCCCGCGTTGTGCCGCGGACGCAGGTCCACGTATTGCTCCCCCACCGCCGAGACACTGCGTACCTCCGCCCGCAGATCGGCGGGAATCCTCGGCGACGTGTCAAGCGACAGCGTCGCCCGCACCCGATCGGGCTGCAATTCGACCGCGGTGACCTTGCCCACCTGCACGCCCCGATAGGTGACATTGGCGAACCGGTATATCCCTCCGCCGGAAGGTAGTTCGAGCCGCACGGTGATGTGGTCGATGCCCAGCAGCGTCGGCGCCTGGATGTAGACCAGCGCCATCGAGACGACCGCAACGATCGACACGATCGTGAAGATCGTCAGCTGGATCTTGATCAGACGCGTCAGCATCAGCCGCCCGCTTGATCTTTCGGCGGAAAATCGGTAGGCACAGGAACGCCGGCGGTCGGCCCCGTCGGACCCGGTTCGGCCCCGCCCGGGACGGGCGTCGACCCGCCCGCGGTAGCCGGAACGGGCTGCGGCGGCTGCAAAGGCGCGCCCAGCGGATCGTGCGTGTAGTTCAAATATTCCGGCTCTCCCGGTGCTGGAACCAACGGGGCGCCGACCTGACCCCAACGAGTGCCGAGCAGCAATGTCCGCTTGAGCCGGGGAAGCGTGAGATCGGCGACCAAGAACATGTTCATGTAGTCACCCCTAACACCGCGGTCGATCAGATTCTGGCCGTACGGGAAGGTCGTCGCCCAGGCCAGTGCGGCAGCCAGATCCGGACCGATGTCGGCGAGCGCCTTGATCGTCGGCTCCAGATTCTTCAGGTTGCGCACCAAATCGTCGCGGGTGTCGGTGACGAGCCCGGTTGCCGTGTCTCCGAAGACCCGCAACTTGTCCAGCGCCGCCGTGAGGCGCGGTCGCTCGCGTATCAACACATCCAGTGCCGGGGGAATCTTTTGCAACGTCTGCGTGATCACGTCGCGCTGCCCGGCGAGCGTGTCGGTGAGGCGGTTCAGGTCTCCGATGACTCCAATGAGGTTGTCGCGCTGGGCGTCCAGGGTCCCGACGAAATTGTCAAGCCGGGTCAGCAAATCGCGGATCTGGTCCTCATGCCCGGACATCGCGTCGCTGAAGTTGTGGACGATGTCGCCGATTTGCCCCAGTCCTCCGGCGTTGATCACCACCGACAGCGACGAAAGGGTCTGCTCCGTCGACGGGTAGGTCGATGACCTGTTCAGCGGGATGGTGGATCCGGGTTGCAACCGGCCGGTCGGCGCCTGGCCCGGCGGCGGATTCAGCTCGAGGTGCATGGATCCCAACAGGCTGGTCTGCCCCACCCGGGCCACCGCGTTCGCGGGCACCACGACGGAGGGTTTCACCGAGATGGCGACATCGGCGTGCCAGTCGTGGAAGGTCATGTGGTCGACGCTTCCGACAATCACGTCGTTGAGCATCACCGGCGAATTCGCCTCCAGCGTACTGACATTCGCCAACTCGACATGGTAGGTGGCGGCGCCGGGCCCTCGCCCCACCGTGCCGGGAAGCGGAAGCGAGTTCAATCCCTGGAACGCGCAGCCGGTTGCGGTGAGCAGGAGGAAGCCACCGACGGCGAGCGCCCGGCCCGCTGGCCGTGATCGGGTCACGGCTGAGCCCCGCCCAGCAGCATGTCCTGGAGGTTCGCGGGTGCGCGTGCGGGAATGTCCTGCGGCACAGTCCCGGTGGCCGTCGTGGGCGGCGGCTCGGGTTGTGCCAGTCCCGGTATGCGTGCCAGTGGCGGCGGTGGCAGCGCCGCGGGCGGCACGTCGCCCGGCAGCCCGACGTAGGCGGACACCGCAGGCGGCTGCACGGGCAACATGGGTTTCGGGCCCTCGCCGCCGGGCGCCAGTCGTGGCTCGGAATAGATGATGTTGTCGGGGTTTGCCGACTTCATCAGGACCAGGCTCGTCGGAATGGGCGGGTAGTTGACGCTGATCGTTTGGAGCGCGGGCCCGAGATATTGGGCACACAGCTTTCCCGTCTCGCCGGCGGTGACGTTTTCGAGCGCTCCGATCTGTGCGCAGATGAACTGCAGCGGATTCGAGAAGTTGTTGAGCACGATGGATCCGATGGTGTCACCGGTGTCGGGGTTATAGGCGTTGTAGAAATTGGCGAATGCGTTCGGGGCGACGTGCAAGAGGTTCTCGAGGTCGGTGCGATGGTCGACGAGGTTCTGCGTGACGTCGGCCAATCGCCGGATTTGTTCGGAAGCCTGGTCACGGCTTCCGGAGACGAATCGTTGCACGTCGCCGACCACGGTCGACAGATCGGTCAAGGCGGCGTCCAGGTCTGACTTGCTGTCGTCGAGCACGCTGGTAAGCGTGGCGAGCCGATCCTCGAACGAGACGACCTGCTGGTTGCTGTCACGCAGTGCCGTGACGAAGACCTGCAGATTGTTGATGATGTCGACGATGTTGCCGCTGCCGTTGGCAAGGATCCTACCCACGCCGGAAAGCTGCGCCAGCGTCCGGCGCATCTTGTCGCCGTTGTCACTCAGCGCGTTGGCGGCGCTGTCGATGAACCGCGCCAGCGACGGCGTCGACACTTGACTGTTAGGTCCCAAATCGGTTGCGAGGCGCGTTAGTTGGGCCTTCACCTCATCCCATTCGACCGGCACCGCGGTGCGTTCGACGGGAATGACGGCGCCGTCGCGCATCGTCGGGGTGCCCCCGCGGTGCGCCGACGCAAGCTGGACATAACGCGCGGAAACCAAATTCTGCGCGACGATTACCGCCTTGGCGTCCGCGGGGATGCGCACGTCGTGGTCGACGTTCATGGTGATTCCGACCAGGTCGCCCTCCGGGCGGATCGACTTGATCTCACCGATTTTGACGCCCGCGACGCGCACCTGGTCACCCGGATAGATCGCGGTCGCGGTAGTGAAGTAGGCCGTGATCGTCTTGGGATGCCAGAATGACTGATAGGCAAGGACAGTCGCGCCCCCAATACCCAGTCCGGCCAACACGACGGCCACGCACAGCACCAGCCTGTTCCGCGACATCAGTGTGGTCCCTCTGGAATCCCATTGTGCGGGAAGGGGAATAATGCACGCGGGCCGGCGTTGTCCGGCGGCTGCCCGGGGATGTTGCCCCTGCGGAAGCCCCACAAATAATCCATGAACGGCTGTATGAACGCGGGCGGCATGATATTCGGCGTGAACGACTGGTAGTAGAACCCGCTAGACACCGCTTCCCCCTGGGTGACCTCGTATTTGGCCAGGCCCGGAAGGGCTTTGGCGATGTTGTCGCGGTTCTTCTCCAGGACGGCCGTCACCGAATTGAGCTTCTGCAGCATCGGGGCCAACGTCTTTTCGTTGTCGTGCACCAGCCCGGACAGCTGCTTGGCCATCGCCGATATGTTTGCCAGCAAGTCGACGATCGTCCGGCGCCGCCGGGCCAGAACGTCGAGCAGGTCGTTGGTGTTGAGGATCAACCGGTTCACCTGCTGGCTGCGTTCGGAAAGAATGCCGGTCAGGGCGCCGGCGTCCTTGAGAACCTCACCGAGCGTCTTGTTGCGGCCGTTCAACGACTCCGACAGCCGGGTCAGGCCGTCGAACATCGGCCCCAGTTGCGGTGCGACCCGGTCGATCGTCGCCGACAACGTGTCGAGCGATTGGTTGAGCGATGCGGTGTCGGTCCCCGCGAGATTCGTCGTGAGTTCGCTGACCGATTCGGTGAGGGAGTACGGCGACGAGGTGCGCGAGACCGGGATGACGTCGGACGGGCGCAGCGTCCCGGTGCCAGCCGTGTCGAGGGTCAGCACCCGCTGGCCCAACAGCGAACCCGTCCTGATGTGTGCGGTGCTGTTCGACCCGAGCCGAACTTTTCCGTCGACGGTGAAGGTGACCAACACATCTTCGTCGCGCAGCGCGATGTCGGATACCTCGCCGACCTTGATGCCCGATGCCGTCACATCGTTGTCGACCTCGAGCCCACCCGCCTCGGTGAACAACGCCCGGTAGCGGACGTCGGTCGCCAGCGAGATCAATTGCTGCGGTTGCAGGCCGACGGCGATGACGAGCACGACGAGGGCAAAGCCGATGAATCCGGCCCGCGCGAGGTGAGCACCGCGGTACTTACGCATTGGGTTCCGCACACCTCCCGCCGGTTTGCTTGAGCCAGGGGAACACCGCGGTTCGGCCCTGCAGATCGGAGACCCGGACCGTCATCCCGCAGATGTAAAACTGGATGAAGCTGCCGTACGCGCCGAGTCGTACGAGTTTGCGGTAGTTCTCCGGCGCCTTCTGCAGGGCCGCGTCGATCTGGTCTTTGCCCTGATCGAGCAATGGCGCCAGGCGACTGAGTTGCTCCACGGTGCCGGCCAGCGGCGGCCGTCCTTGCCGCAGCAGGTCGGCGATGGACGCCGTCCCGTTGTCCAGCGATTCGATCGCGGCGCCGATTGGGTCGCGGTCTTGGGAGAGGCCGGTGGTCAACCGCTCCAGCCGGTCGATGGCGCCGGAGAACTTGTCGCCATCCCGGACGAGCGTGGCGAGCACCGTGTGCATGTTGTCGATGAGATTTTCGACCGTTCGGTTGTTGTCGGCCAAGGCATTCGAGAACGATGAGGTCTTCGAGAAGACGGAGTCCAGGGTGTCGCCCTCACCCTGGAAGACTCGCACCAACGACGAGGTGAGCGCGTTCACGTCTTGCGGGTTGAGGCCCTGGATAACGGGTTTCAAGCCGCCCAGGAGGAGATCGAGGTCGAGCGCGGGCGCCGTGCGGTCGATCGGGATCTGCGCCCCGGGCGGCAGCACCCGGCTCGATCCCGGCCCGTCGATCAGTTCCAGGTAGCGATCCCCGACCAGGTTGAGATAGCGGACCGCCGCCTTCGTGCCCGTGGTCAGCGCGACTCCGCGATCGGCATCGAACTTCACCAAGACGGTGGTGTTCGTGCGCAATTCGACGCTGTCGACCGTTCCGACCCGGATGCCGGCCGCGCGCACCGAGTCGCCGGGTTTGAGGCGCGACACGTCGGCGAACACCGCGGAATAGCCGGTGGTGGCGCTCGTGCGGTACTGACCGAAGATGAAGAACAGAGCCGCGGTCAGCGTCACCATCACGGCGGCGAAGACCCCGAATTTGAGCACCGTCGCTCGCGCCGAGCCGCTCACCCGGGCTGCCCGACCTGAGCGGAGTTGCGCGGCGGCCCGTCGATCGGCCCGTAGAGCAATTGCTTGAGCCCGTCGGCGTTGAGCAGTATCCCCTGGTTTCCGTACTGCCAGGGGTTGGCGCCCACGTCGGTGACCAAGAACGGCGGAGCGGTTCCGGGAGAGACCGCCGGCAGGTGCTGGTCCTGGCAATGCGGACCTCCCGTGGCCGCCACCTTGGGCAGGTGGCCCGGGTACCGATAACGTTCGAGCGCCGACGTGAAACTGACCGAAACCACAACGCCGGGATCGCCGGGCGGCGGGTTCTTGGATATCGGCACCATCCCGGCCAGCGCGCAGTTCAGCGCTTCGTGGTAGTCGTTGGTCGTGTCGGTGGTCGGCACCAACAGGTGAACAACATCGGTCAGCGCGCCCCGGTTGCCGCCCACGACGTCGTTTCCGATGTCTCCCAGCCCGATCGCGCTGATCAGCAGTGCATCGAGGTTGGCTTGTTCGTCGACGATGGTCTGACTTATCCGGGTCGCGTTGCCGGCGACCTCGACGAGGTCGTGGGCCCCATCCGCGTAGGCGCCGAACGCCTTTCGCGACGCGGCGATGTCGTGGCCCAGGTTGGCAAGGCCCGGGTCCAGCTTGGCCAGGAAAGAATCCAGGTCGGCGAGCATCTGGCCGATCTGGTGACCGCGCCCGTTGAGCGCCGCGGCGAGCGCACCCAATGTCTCGTTGAGTTTCTCCGGTTCGATCTTCGACAGTGCCGACGTGAGTTCCTCGAACACCGTATTGATCTCCACCGTGACGCTTTTGGCATCGAGCACCTGTCCGGCGTGCAGCATCTCCGTCGAGGGTTCCGCCGGCGGAATCAGCTGGACGAACTTGGCGCCGAACACCGTCGTAGAGGCGATGTCGACCAGCACGTTGGCCGGTATCAGACGTAGCTTCGCCGGATCGATCGCCAGGCGAAGCGCCGCTTGGCCATCCGGCCGCTCCTCTATCGAGGAAACCGTTCCGACCTGCACCTCACGCAATTTCACCTTCGCGTCTGGATTCATCACCAACCCGGCGCGCTGTGACAGCACGGTGATCGGCACAGTCTCGACGAAATCCCCGCGGAACGCCCCCGCGGTGACGGCGATGAGCCCGGCAATCGCCGCCAGAGTCAGCAGGCCCATCAGCGGACGGACGACCCCCGACATTAATTCCCTCGCCGGCACAAGTAGAAGTGGGTCGGGGAGCTGGCGATCGGCCGGGAGAGGTTGCGCGCCAACCTCGTTGGCTCAGTCATGGTTCGGGCTCCTTGTTCCACCGCGCCCCAGGGCGACTCACCGAGCACCCCGCGGCTGACGCTAGAATATGTCAGTGCTGACGTAATTGGAAGATGTCAGCACTGACAAGTTTGGCAGGGCGATTACGCCGGTGAAGGTTCGGCGAAGCCGCGGCCGAACCGCTCCACCATCCGCCAATACTCCGGCACGTTGCCGTCGCCGAGGTAGTCGACCAGCAACCGCACCTCGGGCGGCACACGTCCGTCGACGTCGGTGAAGCCGTACTCGCGGGCGAGCCGCGAGGCGAAGAACGATCGGCCCGTGCGGGCCATCCGATCGGGGTCGGTGAACAGCGCGACGACCGCGCGGCCCGGGAACCGCGGCGACTCGCAGATGTCGAGGTCGAGCCCGAACAACTGACGCGAACCCGAGGGGCCCTCGGTCGCGAAGGCGAGGATGCGCTCGGTAAGCACCAATCCCGGCCACAGCCCGATCACGGCGACATTGTGCTCGCGCAGTTCGAGCGCGGTGTCGTGGGTGATCTTCTCGATGGCGGCCTTGGCCGCCCCGTAGGGCGTGGAAAGGAGGTAGTCCTCGCAGCCGTGGGAGGAGATGTTGACGATCAGCCCGCCCCCCTGCTCGATCATCATCGGCGCGGCGAGCGCCGAGGTTACGAAGTTCGCGCGCGGGCCGACGACGAGGCTATCGGTGATCGCCTGGAACGGCAGCGTCCAAAACGGTTGGGCCACCATCGATGTGAAGTCCGGCGACGCGACGTTGACCACCACGTCGAGTCGGCCCGCTTCGCGCCGCAATTCGTCGAACACGGCCTCCACTTGACCGTCGTCGGCGTGATCGCAGGGCCGGGTCACCGCAGCGCCGCCGAGCGCCCGGATCTGATCGGCGGTCCGCTCGAGCCCGGCGCCGTTGCGGGCGGTGAGCCAGACGGTGGCGCCCTGATTGCCCAGCTCGATCGCGATGCCCTGGCCGATGCCCTGGCTCGCGCCGGTGACGAGGGCCACCGCGCCGTCGAGGGGCGGTGTCACTGGCACTGCCCTCCAGCCGGCTCGAGCCCTCTGACCGCCGGCGGATCATCCTCGCACACACCGACTTTGGCCGCGCCGCCCGGCGAGCCCAGCCGCTCGAAGAAGTCGGCGTTGATCTGCGTGTAGCCGCTCCACTCGTCGGGCAGGTCGTCCTCGTAGTAGATGGCCTCGACCGGGCAGACCGGCTCGCAGGCACCGCAGTCGACGCATTCGTCGGGCTGGATGTAAAGCATCCGCGCGCCTTCGTAGATGCAGTCGACGGGGCATTCCTCGATGCAGGCCTTGTCCTTGAGATCGACGCAGGGTTCGGCGATCACGTAGGTCATCGCGAGATGTCCTCGAGCGCTTGATGCGCGGCGTTGTAGCCGGGGGTGAAGGTAATCCCCGGCCCCCCATGGCATCCCGCGCCACCCAGGTACAGCCCCTCGATCGGAATCGGCAGGTCGATAAAGCCCTTGGGCCCGGGTCGGTTGGGCCCCATCAGATCTGGATGCAGCATGCCGTGGCAGAAGTCGCCGGCGGGCGCCGCGAACATCGTCTGCATGTGGTAGGGAGCGAACGTGATATGCCGAATCTGGATGTCGCGGAAGTTGGGCGCGAAGCGGGTGATCTTGTCGATCACCTTCTCCGCCATCACGTTCTTGAGCTGGCCGTGCAGTTCACGGGGCGTTTCGACCGGGAACGCATAGGCGAACGCGCTCGCCGCGTGCTTGCCCGGGGGCGCCATGCCGGGGTCGTGCACCGACGGGATCTGCATGCCCATCGACGGATTGTCCGGAACGATGCCCCGCTTGCATTCCTCCCACTGGCGTTGCTGTTCTTCGGGCGACCCGAAGATGCCGATCGACGACTGCATGCCGGGTTCGTTGAGAAAGTCGTACGGCGGGGCGAATTCCGGCAGGCCGTCGAGGGCAAAGTGGATCTGGACGAACGGCGCCCGATGGTCGCGCCCGCTGAGCCGGGCGACGAGGTCGGCGGGCAGGTGCTCGGCCCCGACCATGTCGACCAGGGTCAGGTCGGGCGAGAGGTTGGACACGACGACCGGCGCGCTGATCTCGGAACCGTCCTTCAGGCGCACGCCGGTCACGCGGTCGTTCGCGACGAGAATCTTTTCCACCTTGGCGCGGTACCTGACCTCGCCCCCGTGTGAGACGAACAGATCGTGCAGGTGTTGGCCGAGCGCGCCGATGCCGCCCTCGAGTTTCGTCATCATCGCCGCACCCTCGTTGGGGACGGCGAGCGCGAACGCCAAACACGTTGCGCTGCCCGGGGTGTAGGGACCGCGGTAGGTGGAGTTGATGGCGAGGAAGGCGAGCATTCCGCGCAGCACCGCGTGCTTGTCCTTGTCGGGCAGGTAGCGGTCGATGGGATCCATCGCCGACCCGAACAGCACCTCGTGGATGGCCCTGCGCTCGGATTCGTTTGCGGCGCAGGCGTACATCTCGTCGAGAGTCTTGGGCGGCGTGCGCACCTCGAAGCGGCCGAGCGCTTTCGCGGGCCCCTGGCTCCAGCCAATCATCTCGGCCATCCCCGTGACGGCCTCGGTCCCGAGCTTCTCGGCGAGGTGGGTCATCAGCTGCATCGGATCGCGATAGAAGATCATGGGTTCTTCGCCGTTGTCGCCGAGGTTGACCGACTGGACTTCGGCGTCGACGGTGGGCAGCGTGTCCAGCCCAAGTTCCTTGGTGATTGCGGGGGCGGTGGGAAACTGCACCGAACCCGCTATCTCGTAACGGAATCCGTCGATCAACTCGACGGTGGCCGCCATCCCGCCGCTGTAGGTATTGGCCTCCAGGCACAGGGTGCGCAGGCCGGCGCGCTGCAGGACCGCCGCCGCGGTCAGCCCGTTATGGCCGGCGCCGACCACGATCGCGTCATAATCCGTCATCGCTGATGCTCCTTCTCCGAAATGGTCTTCGCGGCGGCCCGGCGAGACACCCATCGAGGGCGGACCTAATATATGTCAGTACTGACTCAATTGGAAGACGTCGGCGCTGACCGGATCGGGGATGTGATGTGATGCCAGGTATGGCCGAGCCGACGAACCTGCACAAGCTGCGCCGCAGCAGAACCCATGAGGCACTGCGCCAGGTGGCCTTGAAGAGGTTCGCGAGCGAGGGCTTCGGCAACGTGACGGTGCAGCAGTTGGCTCAGGAAGCCGGCGTCACCGAGCGCACGTTCTTCCGGCACTTCCCCACCAAGGAAGCCGTGCTGTTCCAGGACTACGACACGCACGTGGAGTGGCTGGCCGAGGCGCTCACGCAACGCCCGCGGTCCGAGTCGGTGTTCGACGCGGTGCTGGCCAGCATGGCCAGCTATCCGCACGACATGGAGCTGGTTCGGCAGGCGGCGCTCGCCCGCGCCGAACTGATCACCGGCGAGCAGATCGCCGGCCACCTGCGGGTGGTCCAGTCGTCGTTCGCGGCCGTCATCACCGACTTCGTCAAGCAGCGCTACCCCGACGTGGAGAACATCGAGCTGGTCGCCAACGTCGCGGGCGCCACGCTGGCCGCGGCCATGGTGATCGGGGTGGAGACGTGGGGGCGCAACGGCTGCGTCGACGACTTGGCGGCCATCTCCGCCACCTGCCTGGACCTGGTCAGGTCGGGGCTTTCCCCGCTCACCTGATCGCGAGTGTGCGTGTCTGCACGGCGACACGCCGCAATCCTTGGCAATTTGCGCACGCTCGCCGCAACGCGCGCGTACGGCCGAAACGAAAGCTAGCTGACCAGCGTGACCGACGTGGACCGGCGCAGCTTGCCCGACGGCGTCTTCGGGATGGTGCCGGGGCCCAGCACCACGACGTTGCGCGGCCGGACGTCGACCTCGGCCACCACTTCGTGGGCGACCTGGTGCTCGATGCGGCGCACCTCGGCCGGGTCCTGCCAGGCGTTGGACTCGACAGCGACGGCGAACGTCTCGCGGGAGTGGCCGGCGTCGAGGCGCACCGCGACGGCGCAGCCGGGCCGCACCCCCTCGACGCGGCACGCGGCCCGCTCGATGTCGGTCGGGTAGATGTTGCGGCCCGCCATGATGATCACGTCCTTGACGCGGCCGCACACCACCACGTGGCCCTCCTCGGTCAGGTAGCCGAGGTCGCCGGTGTCGTACCAGCCGTGCTCGTCCTGCGCCGGGATGAAGCCGCCCATGGTGAGGTAGCCGGGCGTCAGCGACTCGCCGCGCAGCTCGATGACCCCGACGCCGCGGGCGGGCATCACGTTGCCGTTCTCGTCGATGATGCGGGCCTCGAGGTCCTTCAGCAGCGGGCCCAGCGTGGCCAGCCTGCGGGTGTTGCCCTTGGTCGCCGGGACGGCGCGGCGTAGGGCCGCGAGCAGGTCGGCGTCGACCTCGTCGACGACGAGCCCGGCGTTGCACTCGGAGAACGACACCGCCAGCGTCGTCTCGGCCATGCCATAGGCCGGCAGGATCGCCGAGGGCCGCAACCCGAACGGCTTGCCCGCGTCGAGCAGGTCCTCGACGTCGGCGGGTTCGACGGGCTCGGCGCCGGACAGCGCGAAGCGCAGGGTCGACAGGTCGAAGTCGCCGGGCTTGGCGTTGCGGCGCAGCCGCTTGGCCAGCAGCGCGTAGGCGAAGTTGGGCGCCGCGGTCATGGTGCCCTTGTACTTGTCGATGAGCTTGGCCCAGAGCAGCGTGTCGCGCAGGAAGTCCATCGGCGTGACCTTGACCAGCTCCGCGCCGAAGTACATCGGGATGGTCAGGAAGCCGACCATGCCCATGTCGTGGAAGCAGGGCAGCCAGCTGACCATGACGTCCTTGTCGACGTCGTACTGGGCGCCGATGAACATCGCCTCGGCGTTCGAGTGAATGTTGCGGTGGGTGATCTGGACGGCCTTGGGAGATCCCGTCGAGCCGCTCGTCAACTGCATGAGCGCCAGGTCGTCCTCGCCCACCTCGATCGGGTCGATCGGCTCCGAGGCCAGCAGGTCGGCGACGGTGAGGACGGTGATGCCCTTCTCCTCGAGCACGGGGATGGCCACCAGGAAGGGCTCGGACACGATGACGGCCTTGGCCTCGATCATGCCGATGACGGTCATGGTGTCCTCGGCCCACATCGCCAGGTCGGTGCGCGGTGTCGGCTGGTGCAGCATGGTCAGGCTGGCGCCGCGCATCCACAGCCCCTGCGCCGTCGGGGCGATCTCCACCGGGAAGCCGGCGAGCACGCCGACCGCGTCGCCGAGGCCGATGCCCGCGGCGGCCAGGCCGCCGGCGATGCGACGGGCGCGCTCGTGCACCTCGCCCCAGGTGTGCCGGACGGGCGCGTGCGGTTCACCGGTGACCATGCCCGTCGTCGCGGTGCGGGCATTGTGGAACATCTTCTCGGTAAACCTGCTCACAAAAACCTCCTCGGTTCCGGCAGTTGCCCCAAGGCCCGGAATCTCATGTTCCGCCTGCTGGGTGCCACTTTGTAGCAGCCAAGCGAGCACGATTGCGCAGCGGTTAGGTCTCGGACAGGTGATGAGCCAACGAGCCCACCGGTAATTCCGGTGGGCGAAGGAATCGAGTGGTCTTGCTTACCGCTGCTCGTCACCGCCAGTTATCTTAAACTCCTCTTAAGTAACTGCCAAACTGTGACGCGCCTTGAGTGCGAATTCACACTTCAGTGGGGGCGGGCACGACGCGGGCGCCGGGCACCGGACCGGTGGCGACCCGAACGGTGCGACACACCCCCGCCCCGGACAGCTGCGTGCCGACGTCCACCGCCGACGCCGCCGACGTGCACAGGAAGGCGCACGTCGGGCCGGAGCCGGACACGATGCCGGCCAGGGCCCCCGCCTCGACGCCGGCGCGCAGGGCCTTGCGCAGGGCGGGGTTCATGCTCACCGCGGCCGCTTGCATCTCGTTGCCGAGCAGCGGTGCCAGTTGCTCCGGGTCGCCCGCGGCCAGAGCCGCCAGCACCGGCCCGGGCTCGGCGAGTCGCGGCGGTTTTCCGGCCTTCCTGAGCCGGTCCAGCTCCTTGAACACCGCCGGGGTGAGCAGCTCACCGTCGGCGAACGCCAGCACCCAGTGGAAGCTGTTGCGCGACAGCACGGTCGCCAGCTCCTCGCCGCGACCGGTTCCCAGCGCGGTGCCGCCGTGCAGCGCGAAGGGCACGTCGCTGCCGAGCTTCGCGGCCAGGATGCGCAGGTCGCGCCGCGGCACGTTGAGTTCCCACAGCGAGTTGATCGCCACCAGCACCGCCGCCGCGTCGGCGCCGGCGCCCGCCATGCCGCCGGCCACCGGAATGGACTTGTCGATCATGATCGAGACGTCGGGCGCCCGCCCGACGTGTTCGGCCATCAGCTCGGCCGCCTGCCAGGCCAGGTTGCGCTCGTCGGTCGGCAGCTTGCCGGCGCCCTCGCCGACGAGCTCGAGCGACAGCACGTCGGCGTTGCGGACCGTCACCTCGTCGAGCAGCGAGACGGCCTGAAAGACCGTCGTCAGCTCGTGGTAGCCGTCCTTGCGGCGGTCCCCCACCGCCAGGTAGAGGTTGACTTTGCCGGGCACCCGCACGGTGACCGACCCGGTGGGCACCCACTGCGCGGCGGTGTTGCCGTCAGACACGATAATCCCCGTCGACCACCGCAGCAGACTAACGCCGCGCCGGGCGAACCACACGCCATGGCGCCGGGTCAGCTCGCCGAAGCGTGCCCCGAAACGCTCGGCAGCGTGTCGTCCGGATCCCCGGAGCGGCGCAACAACCGCACGAAGTCGTCGATGGACAGCGTCTCGCCGCGGCGGGCCGGATCGATGCTGGCGGCCAGCAGCCGATTCGCCGACTCGTTGCCCGAGCCGGCCCATTCGGCGAACGCGTTGCGGGATGTCTTGCGCCGCTGGGCGAAAGCGATGTCGACGAGTTCGAACACCCGCCGCCGGAAGGCGTCGTCGGTCGGCCACGGCGACGTCGCGTAGCGGTCGATGCGAACCAGCCCCGAATAGACCCGCGGGATCGGCCAGAAGACGGTCGGCGACACCATGCCGCAGCGGCGCACCCGCCCGAAGAAGCGGACCTTCACGCTGGGCACGCCGTAGTCCTTGCCGCCCGGCTCGGCGGCGAGCCGTTCGGCGACCTCGGCCTGCACCATCACCGTCACGGTCCGGATGGACGGGAATTCGGCGAGCAGGTGCAGCAGCGCGGGGACCGCGACGTTGTAGGGCAGGTTGGCCACGACCGCGGTGGGTTCGTCAGGCCCGTCCGGCAGCTCGTCGCGGCGCAGGGTCAGCACGTCGCGGTTCAGCACCGACAGGCGCTGGATTTCGCTGTGCGAGTGTTCGGCGACGGTCTGGGGCAGCCGGCCGGCCAGTGCCGGGTCGATTTCGACGGCGGTGACGGTGGCGCCGCGGTCAAGCAGTGCCAGCGTGAGCGAACCGAGCCCGGGACCGACCTCCAGGACGTGGTCGGAACGGCCGACGCCGGAGGTTGTGACCACCCGACGCACGGTATTGGCGTCGTGGACGAAGTTCTGCCCCAGTGCCTTTCGTGGCCGAAATTCCAGTTCTTTGGCCAGCCGCCTGATCTCGGTGCGCCCGAGGAGCCGGATGGTCAGCTTGCACCAGCTCTTCCGCTGCACACGGGCCAGGCGCCCCAGCCCTGGCGCTGCCGGGTCACCTCGGCGACGGCGATCTGCTCCTCGCGGGTGGCGAGGTCGGCGCGGGGCGCGAAGCGCAGCCCGCCGTTGCGCTCCCAGGTTCCCTGGTCGAACTGCACACCGCCGTAGTACCCGTTTCCGGTGTTGATCGCCCAGTTGCCGCCGGCCTCGCAGCCCGCGATGGCGTCCCAGATGGATCCGTTGCTCACCGGCGGCACGTCGGTGCCGGGCTTGGTGCCCACCCGGACCACGGCCTCGCGGGCCGGGGCGATCACCGTGTTGGCGACGGGCAACCTGCCGGTCTCGACGCCGTTGACCGTGGCCACCGCGAACGTCACGTCCTGGGTGCCCGGGCTGCCCGCGTCTTCGACGACCTGGCGGCTGACGTTCATCTCCGGGTCCTCGATCCGGCGCGCGGGCGGCTGCAGCGGGACCCGCTCGGTGACCCGCTGGATCCGGTTGCGGGTGACCTGGATCTGCATCCCGTCCACGATCGGGGCCGCCGCCCCGGGTGCCACCTGGTCGCTTTCGAGCAGCGGCGCGCCGGCGGCGTTCAACAGGCCGGCGACGTTGGCCGCGGCGAGGTGGACGGTGCGCACCGTGCCGCCGTCGTTGATCTGGACCGTCTTGGCGCTCACCACGGGCAGCGACATCCCGGCCAGCGGAACGCGGCTGCCGCGGGAGGCAGCGGCCGGCGCGGTGTCGGTCATCGCCAATTGCGCAAGCGCCTCGTCCACCGTCGACGCGGTCGTCCACACCTGCTTGGAGTCGTGGCCGTCCAGCGAGATCTGCAGCGGCCGGCTGCGCCGCAGCACGATGTTGGCGGCGTCGCGCACCTCCACGTCGGCGGCCGGGTAAAGGTCGTCGCGCTCGTCGACCCTGAAGCCGTTCTCCTGGACGATGTCGATCACCCGCGACTTCATCGTCGACACCCGCATCGCGATTCCGTCAACGGTCAACGTCACCGTCTTGGACGCGGAAACCGCGAGCCCGCCGGCGAAGCCCAGTACTAACAGCAGGCCCGCGACAACGAGCCGCAACATCGGTGATGAATTGTGATGAAGTTTTGTCAATACAGTCAACGCGCGTTACCCCGACCTCAGCAACCAGTTACGAACCACTCAGCAGGAAAATCACTAAACGACAGCGGGGCCATTAGGCCCCGTCCGTTCGATCACAAGACGGTAACGAACCGGCCAATGTTGGGCAACTCCAACGGACCGGTGTTAACGAATTCACCGGTCCGCCACAGCTACTCCGAAGCCAGTCCGTAGACCCGGCGGGCATTGCTGGTCGTGACGTGCGCCACATCCTCGGGGCGACGATCCAGCAGTTCAGCGATCGCCCGCACAGTATAGGGAAGGCAATACGGCTCGTTCGCTGCGCCCCGATAGGGGTGCGGGGTCAGAAAAGGCGCATCCGTTTCGACCAAAAGCTGCTCCGGCGGGATCAGCGCGACGGCCTCGCGCAGGGCGCGCGCATTGCGAAAGCTGACCGTGCCGGAAAGGCTCAGCAACCACCCGCTGTCGACGCAGCGGCGGGCCATCGCGCTATCCGACGAAAAACAGTGAAAGATCACGGCGTCGGGGGCGCCCTCCGCCGCGAGCACGTCGAGCACCTCGGCGTCGGCCTCCCGGTTGTGGATCATCAGCGGTTTCCCGCACCGCTTGGCCAGGTCGATGTGCCAGGCGAAGGCCTCCCGCTGCGCGGCCGGTTCCGCGCAGCCCTCCAGCCGTCCCGGCCAGTACAGGTCCATCCCGGTCTCCCCCACCGCCACCACCCGGGGCTGGGCGGCGAGCCGCTCGATCTCCGCGCGGGCGGCGTCGTCCAGCGCGTTCGCGCGGGTCGGGTGCAGCGCCACGGCAGCGTAGACGCGCGGATCCCAGTCGGCCGCGCGCGTCACCCAGCGGGCCGACTCGAGATCGTCGGCGATGGTGACCACGGCGCCCACGCCGACCGCCGCGGCGCGGTCGACGATGGCCCGCACCCCCTCAGCGTCCTCGGCGCCACACGCGTCGAGGTGGGTGTGCGCGTCGATCAGGGGCGCCAGCGGCTCGGGCGCGGGCGGCGCTTCTCGTTCACCAGAGCGGTTGGAACCCACCGCCACACAATAGGGTGAGTCTCGATGAGGCCCTACTACGTCACCACCGCGATCACGTACCCCAACGCCGCGCCGCACTTGGGGCACGCGTACGAGTACATCGCCACCGACGCCATCGCGCGGTTCAAGCGGCTGGACGGTTTCGACGTGCGCTTCCTGACCGGAACGGACGAGCACGGCCTCAAGATGGCCCAGGCCGCGGCCGCCGAGGGGCTGCCGACCGCCGACCTGGCCCGCCGCAACTCCGACGTGTTCCAGCGCCTGCAGGAGAAGTTGAACATCTCCTTCGACCGGTTCATCCGCACCACCGACGCCGACCACCACGAGGCGTCCAAGGAGATCTGGCGACGGATCGAGGCGGCCGGCGACCTGTACCTGGACACCTACTCCGGGTGGTACTCGGTGCGTGACGAGCGGTTCTTCGTCGAGTCGGAGACCGCGGTGGTCGACGGGACGCGGATCGCGGTCGAGACCGGCACGCCGGTGACCTGGACCGAGGAGCAGACCTACTTCTTCAGGCTCTCGGCGTATGCCGACAAGTTGCTCGCCCACTACGAGGCGAACCCCGACTTCATCGCCCCCGAGGTGCGCCGCAACGAGGTGGTCAGCTTCGTCTCCGGCGGGCTGCGCGACCTGTCGATCTCGCGGACCTCGTTCGACTGGGGGGTGAAGGTCCCCGGGCACCCCGATCACGTCATGTACGTCTGGATCGACGCCCTGACCAACTACCTGACCGGGGTCGGCTATCCCGACACCGATTCCGACGCGTTCCGCCGCTACTGGCCCGCCGATCTGCACATGATCGGCAAGGACATCATCAGGTTTCACACCGTCTACTGGCCGGCGTTTCTGATGTCGGCGGGAATCGAGTTGCCGCGCAAGGTTTTCGCGCACGGGTTTCTGCTGAACCGCGGCGAGAAGATGAGCAAGTCGGTGGGCAACGTCGTCGCCCCGGACGAGCTCATCGATACGTTCGGCCTCGATCAGGTGCGCTACTTCCTGCTGCGCGAGGTTCCGTTCGGCCAGGACGGCAGCTACAGCGAAGAGGCGATCATCGCCCGGATCAACGCCGACCTGGCCAACGAACTCGGCAACCTGGCCCAGCGCTCGCTGTCGATGGTGGCCAAGAACCTGGACGGGGTGGTGCCCGAGCCGGGTGAGTTCACCGCGGCGGACACCGATCTGCTGACGGCCGCCGACGGCCTGCTGGAGCGCGTGCGGGCGAATTTCGACGGTCAGGCGATGCATTTGGCGCTCGAGGCGATCTGGCTGATGCTCGGGGAGGCCAACAGATACTTTTCGGCCCAGGAGCCGTGGGTCCTGCGCAAGAGCGAGTCCGAGGCGGATCAGGCCAGGTTCCGCACCGTCCTCTATGTCACGTGTGAGGCGGTGCGCATCGCGGCGCTGCTCGTCCAGCCGGTCATGCCCGAGTCGGCCGGCAAGCTGCTGGACCTGCTCGGCCAGGGCGCGGACCGGCGGGCTTTTGCCGCGGTCGGCGAGCGGCTGGTCCCCGGGACTGCGCTGCCGCCGCCCGCGGGGGTGTTCCCCCGCTACCAGCCCCCCGCCGCGCCCGGCGAGTAAGCGGCGATTCAGGTGCGCAGCAGGGCGATTCGGTCCGGCGTCCGACACCCGTGAGGAAAGCGACCGGGCGACCCGCGGTCATAGGCCATAATCGGCCTGTGGAACGACGACGCAACCCGCAATCGAGCGAGCCGCTGACAACATTGCAGCAATTGCCTGCGTTGGTCGTCCTGGAGCGAATCCCGGTCCCGGTGCTGGCGATCGGGAGTGACGGCGGGATTTTGTTCACCAACACCGCGTTCGCCGAGATGCTCGGGTTCGAGCCCGACGAAGTCTTGTCGCTGCGCTTCCAGGAGATCTTCCACGAGGCCGCCGAGTCGGAATCCCTGCTGTCGGTCGTCCACGCGCTGGCGAACATGGTCGTCAAACTCGCTCACAAGGACGGTTCGGTGGTTCGCGCCCTGATGAGCAAGTCCGCCCTCCTGCGAGCGGACGACCAGTTCGTGCTCGCGGCCTTCCAGGATCTGACCGAGCAATTGTGGGAAGACGAGCGGTAGGTCACTCGGCGCGCGTCTCCACCGTCGGGATATGACGTCGAATCAGTCAGGAATCGCCGTCCTTGATGCCGAAGACGGCGTAGATGCTGACCGTGGTGAATCTGTCGAGTCGCGGAAAGCGCTTGCGCGCCTTCTCGAGCACCGGCAGCAGCCGCTTGTCACCGCGGTTGTAGGCGATATCGACAAGCCGTAGCCCGCTGTCGTCGAACGCGGCCCGGAACTGGTCGGGCGTGTTCCCGTTGAGGCCGATATCCAGCAGGGACCCGACGGGATGGCCGTTGTGCCGAGCGGCCGCCGCAAACACCGCGCGGTTCGGCAAAACGGCGTGCGCCCACGGCACTTTCAGCCCGGCGCGGCCGTGGTCGCCGAAAGGGCTGTAATACAGCGGACTGAAGCCGGCGTAAATGAGCCCGTCCGGCCGGACCAACCGCTCGCCCAGCGCTTTCAGCAAGGCCGCGACATCGGCGACGTGTTCGAAGGTGTCCTTGGAAACGATCACATCGAATAGCTCGTGCGCCGGGAGCGAAGCCGCCTCGCCCGCTCGGAATGTCACGCGGTCGAGCAGGTGGGGAAACCGCTGCGCCAGGTTGCGGTTGGCGAACGCGATACGGCCCGCGTCGAGATCAACGCCCACCACTTCAGCCCCCGCTTCGGCCATCTCGACCGACATGGCTCCGTGTCCGCATCCGACTTCGAGAACGCGTTTGCCCGCCCAATCCACAGGGGCGCCGAACCTCCGCCAATACTCTTGGTTGGACGCCTCCTGCTCTTGGAAGTACTCGCGCGCATACTCCTCGGTTTCAGTCAATGCGAGACCTTTCGGTTATGACGTGTTCCGATGCTTGTGCTCTTACGGGAGCACTTGACTAACCGACCACTGTCGTTGTTCGCGAAAACGCATAAGGTAATCAAACCGCCAGAGCCCCTCCATCCAGCGCAGGGATATACGTCTTGCGGATGTCTTGGATGCGCATAAGAAACAGAAGATTTCCGATCACATACCTTTTAGCCAATCGCTTCGGCTCGTTCACTAAGCGAAAGACCCACTCCAGGTGAAGCTGACGCATCCATTGCGGCGCCCTTTTTACTTTACCGGCGATGAAATCGACGATGGCACCCCCGTTGATAAGTATTGGGTTATAACTCGCATTCTCCTTCAGGTACAAGGAAACGAGTTCCTGCTTGGGCATGCCCATTGCCAGTACGACAATCCGCGGTCTGTACTTTTCGACGACCGATAGGTATGACGCCGCATCCTTGAACCCGTCCGTGCAAAAAACGATGTTGTGCCCGGCTTGCTTGAGTGCTTCGGCCGCCTTGGACAGGTAAGGCTCCCGGGTGCCGAGGATGCCGACCGTCTCGCCTCGCGCTTTGTCGAGAAATTCCGGTATCAGGTCGGTCCCGTTCATGTTCAGGCCCGGATCGCCTTTCAACGCTTTAACGAGCAGCTGCATGCCAATGCCGTCGCGGAAGACGACGTCGGACCGCAGCACCGCGTCGGCGAACTCATCGTTTCGGTAGCACACATTGAGGCCATGTGCGTTGAGAAAAGAAATAATCTGCGGCGATTCCGAAGCGAGGCACTTTGCGAGCAGCGCGTCAGCCTGGTCGCGGTTCTGGATGGGGGTGATGCTATTGATCACCTTGTTGATCAGTCTGGGATCCGCCTTGCCCGTCGGCACCGTGTTCGGCGCCTGGCGGGGCCCTACGCCACCGCACGCCGCGAAGAAGCGCTTGTCAGCGCTCCCGCCGGAGCAGCCATCCAGCCCCTTCGCCTTGGGCAGACCGGTGGTTGGCATGAATGGAATAGTACATGCGTAAGGTATGGATTGTAAGCCAGATAAGACTATGAGTTAGAGCACCTCTGGTGTCCACACGTAGGCGGTCGGCAGTGCGACGGGACGCACGAAGCGGTGCCGTCCTGATTGAGCGGGGACTTCACGCCACGCGGCGCCCCGGCCTCGCGCTCGACGCAGCGAAGTGCCTGAAAAGCGCCTGTGAACCATACGTATGGTTCTATCCTGCTGCCGATACCTAGAGTATCCTCACTGCCATGATCAGGACTCGGGAGGACCTGAGAATGTATCTGGCGGCGGACTTGAGGGCGCACGGCCTAGAGCGTTGGAAGTTCCGCTATCAGCTCTTGGAACGCCCCGCCTATTTCCAGCGGATGCTGCGAAAATCCGAGTACTGGACGAACACCGCCCACACACCGATGGGCCACGCCATCGCATTCTGGTTGAGACTGCGGACGAAGCTCCTCGGCGAACGACTCGGGCTGTATGTCCCGCGAAACGTATGCGGTCCAGGCCTTCGGCTGGCACATCCGGGCGCCCTGTGGATCCACCACAAGGCGCGCATAGGTGCGAACTGCAACATCCACCACGGCGTCTCCATCGGGGAAAACCGGGGGAAGGTCCCCGTAATCGGCGACGGCGTGTGGATTTATCCCATGGCTATGGTGCTCGGCGATGTCCAGGTGGGCGACCGCGCCTCCATCCTGGCCGGCGCCGTCGTGACCCAGCCGGTGCCCGACGATGCGGTGGTGGCCGGCGCCCCCGCCCGGATCATTACGGTGGATTCCCGAAGTACCGCAGTCGCGAACGCTTAGCCGACCTCGGGGACCGCCACGACCTCCCCCTGGGATGATCCGGCGGGCGGTCCATGCCGCAGCGCCTCGCGCCTGAGAAATTCGCGGAAGTAAGGTAGCGACGCCTCCGTGACGATGCCCGCCAGCATGAGCTCCCAGAATTGGTTGGTGTGGGGGGCCAGACCGCCGTCGATGGCCGGACCCGCATCGCGCCCCGACAAGCCCTTGGCCGCCATCGCGTTGTACAGCAAACGCGTTCCGAACATGGCGCCGACGATCGACTCGCTGATGACCACCGGGTCGAGATCCTGGCGCACATCTCCTTCGGCGGCCGCCCGCTGCGCCTGAGCCGCCATCAGTTCGACCATGTTCGCGCAGAAGCGCATGGCCGCCTCGTTGAATCCGGTGAGAGCAGCCGTCAATTGCTCGGCGGCGCGGGCGGTCTTGTCGATGCTCAGCATGTTGGCGATCGTGAAGGTGCCGTGGATCATGTTCTCGAGCGCCGGCGACGACGATCCGCACACGTTGCGGAAGGCGACAAGTATTGTCTCCGAACCCTCTTCGATGATGGCGGAGGCCAGCGATTCCTTCGAATCGAAGTGGTGGTAGAGCGCCCCCTTGGTCATGCCGGTCCGCTCGATGATCGTGTTCCACCCGGCCGCGGCGTACCCGACGTCGGCGAAGACGTCTATCGCCGCATCGAGGATCTTTCGCCGGGTGGCTTCCGATCGAACCTGGCGCGCCATCGCGTCTACACCTCCGGAGTTCCGTCGATGTCCCCAGACGCGGATCTCGACCCCTGCACCAGCCTCTCGGCCGGAGGGGTAAGCGTAACAGCCACGCACCCGCGGGCCCGATCGCGCGACCTGCACATGGCGCTATCCAGAATCCGCGCCCGTCGAGGCGGAGGTGATCGCGAGTGCCGCACGGCGCCTGAGGAATTGGCGGAAGTAGTCGATGCGCTCCGCCTGCAGGATCCCGGTCAGCAGCAGCAGCCAGCACTTCTCGAGGTGTTGCAAGAACTGCTCCGGTTCCTCCATGTTGCTGATCTGTCGCAGCCCCATGTGCAGCGAGACGATCAGGCGTCCCACGTCCTGCGGGTCACAGTCGCCGTTGATGTCGCCCTCGGCGATGGCCTGCTCGACGACTCCCGCCAGGGCTTTGGCCCACTCCTCCAACAGCTTCTTCTGCAGTCCCTCGGACCGGCCGACCGACTCGAGCAGGTTCAGCCCCGCCCTGACCCCGTCGGTCTTGATATCCCCGACGGCGATCAGATACGAGAAGTCGATGAGGGTCTCCAGGCCCGAAAGTCCGCGGGTCAGCAGTTCTTCAACCGCGACGTTTCCCGCGGCCGTCTGCCTCTCGATGATCGCCACGGCCAGCGCGTGCTTGGAACGGAAGTGGAAATACATGGCCCCCTTCGTCAGCTCCGCTTCCGCGAGGATGTCGTCCAGGCCGACGTCGTGATAGGCCCGCCGGGCGAACTGATGCGACGCGGCCCGCAAAATCTGTCGCCGCGTCGCGTCCGCGCGTCCATCGGTCGAGTGGGTGGTCATCGGAGCCGGGGACTCAGCTGTCTGGTGCGGGTCGACCACGCTGCTGCGTGAGCAAGGCGGGTGATCATTCCGAAGCCTGCGCCGTGGCCCGGATCGATCGCTTCCACGTTCTCGATGCCTTCCTCGAGTAGGGCACACACCTCGGTTTCCAGGGCCAGCACTCACCGGCGTGTCTCGGGCGGCATATGGGCCGTCTTTGAGGTTAGCAGTCGGGGGTCGCCCCGCGGCATTCAACGCAGCGGGTCGCGTTGACGAACTCGCAAATACTTTCAGTTCGTGATGATGGTGCACTCCGAACTAAAAGTATGTAGAATCGACATCTATGTGGTCCTCAGTTTCTTCGCCTGGTCAGCGCGTTTTTTGCGGGCCGCGGGAGCGCTGCGCGCTTCGCTCGGCGCGCCAACCACGGCTCCGGGCGACCCGCGCGGACCTCGGACGACGTGTGTCGTTCGTCACTTCGCCGACGGGCAGGGACCGTTCGAAATGATCGATTTTGGCGCCCTCCCACCGGAGATCAACTCCACGAGGATGTACGCCGGCCCCGGGCCGGGGTCGCTGATAGCGGCCGCGGTGGCCTGGGACGATCTGGCCACCGAACTGCATTCCGCCGCGGCCGCGTACCGGTCGATCATCTCGGGCCTGACGGTCGGGCGGTGGCTGGGTCCCTCGTCGCTGACCATGGCATCCGCGTTCGGGCCGTACGTCGCATGGACGGCTGGAGCCGCCGGGCGGGCCGCGGAGGCGGCCGGTCAGGCCAGGCTTGCCGCCGAAATATATGACGCGGCCTGGGCCGCGACCGTGCCACCGCAGGCGGTCATCGCCAACCGGGTTCAACTGGCGTCGCTGATCGCCACCAACTTCTTCGGTCAGAATTTGCCGGCGATCGCGGCCAACGAGGCCCAATACGCCGAGATGTGGGCCCAAGACGCCGTGGCGATGTACGAATACGCCGCCAATTCGGCGATGGCCGCGGAGCTGACACCCTTCACTTCTGCGCCAGAGGTCGCCGACCCCTCCGGGGTCGCAGCGCAGTCGGCCGCAGTAGCCCAGACCGCTGGTTCCGCGACGGAGCAGTTCTCCCTGAACAGCTTGATGTCCGCGATGTCCTCGATGCTGCAGAGCCTGGCTTCGCCCGCCTCGGCGAGCGCCGCCGCTACGACAACGCCCGGGGGGACGCTGCTCAGTGAGCTCAGTTCCGCGGCGAGCGGCTTCTCGCTGTCGAGCTTCATGAGCGACTTCGAAAGCAACCTGCCAAGCCTGCTCCCCAGCTATCTGATGTTGGCCGTGACTCCGTTGTACGGGTTGTCCAGCGTGCTCGGCATGGCCCAGACCATGCAGGGGATAGCGACCACCGCGGCCCAGGGTGTCGCCGATGTGGCCGGGCAAGCGGCCGCGGACGCAGCCGGCGCGGCCGCCGGCGCCGCCGACGCACTCGGTGCGAGCGTAGCGGGCGCGATGGGCCAAGCGGGGGCACTCGGGTCCCTGTCAGTCCCGGCCAGCTGGACCAGCGTGATCCCCACCGCGCACCTGACCAGCGCGGGCGCGGTATTGCCCAACGTCGGCGGTCCCGGCGGCATCGGGAACCTGCCGCCGAGCATGCTGGGCGGTCTGCCAGGCGCCGGCGTGGGACGCCAGGCGCCGGGTCCGCGGTACGGCCAGATACCGACCGTGATGGCACAACCGCCATCCGGCGGCTATGGGGCGGCGATCGTATGACCGCCGCGAGGGTGCCCGCGCAAGCCGGATCCGGCCCACGGCACGAAATACCAGAAGTATCTTTTTCGCCCGTTGGGCGGATGTTCGGTCTCGGCTCGTCGAAGGGATTGGTGTCATGAAGGTTGTGCTGTTCTGCGGCGGTTACGGCATGCGGATGCGGACCGCCGAAGGCGACCAGGTTCCCAAGCCCCTGCAGATGGTCGGGCCCCGACCGCTGCTGTGGCATGTGATGCGCTACTACGCCCACTACGGGCACAAGGAGTTCATCCTGTGCCTGGGCTACGGGCAGGCGATGGTCAAGGATTTCTTCCTCAACTACCGCGAGATGGAGTCCAACGACTTCGTCATGCGTGCCGGTCAGATCGAGCTGCTCGATTCCGACATGTCCGACTGGAGCATTACGTTCGTCGACACCGGGCTGGAATCGCCGATCGGGGAGCGGCTGCGGCGGGTGCGCAAGTACCTCGGCGACGACCAGTACTTCCTGGCCAACTACGCCGATGTGCTGACCGACGCGCCGCTCGACACCATGGTCAACCGGCTGAAGACGAGCGGCGCGGCCGCCTCCATGCTGGTCGTGCCGCCCCAGTCGTCCTTCCACTGCGTGGATGTCAGCGCCGACGGCGACATCAAAGAGATCGCGCCGATCGCCAAGTTTCCGATCTGGGTGAACGGGGGCTACTTCGTCCTGACCCAGGAGGTCTTCGACCTCATCCCGGAAAACGGCGACCTCGTCGGCGACGCCTGCATGGCGCTCGCGGGCACCGGCCGGCTCCTGGGCTACCGGCACGACGGCTTCTGGAAACCGGCCGACACGTTCAAGGAACGCGCGGAACTCGACGCCGACTACAACGCGGGAAACCGCCCGTGGATGGTGTGGGAGCAACGGCACCGGGTGGCCGCAGTACCGGCGTCGATGGGACGCCACGCGAGACGTTCGGCATGACGCAGCTGGACACGGGCGCAATCAACTCGATTGCCGTCATCGGGGCGCACTGCGACGACATCGTCATCGGTGCCGGCGCCACCCTGCTGCAGATCGCCGACCACAATCCGGGTGTCGTCGTGCACGCCCTGGTGCTGACCGGCGCGGGCACGGAACGCGAGATCGAGGAAAAGAGCGCCTTCGCGGCGCTGTTCCCGCACTCGGAGGTCCGGCTGACGGTGGGTGATCTGCCCGACGGCCGGCTGCCGGACAACTGGGGGGCGGTGAAGGGCTACCTCGCCGAGTTCCGGCGGGACTGCCAGCCCGATCTGGTGATCGGGCCACACCGCCACGACTACCACCAGGACCATCGCGTGGTCGCCGAACTCATCCCGACCGAGTTTCGTGCGCACCTGGTGCTGGGCTACGAGATCCTCAAATGGGAGTCCGACTTGCCGAATCCCAGTGTGTACGTGGACATTCCGGGCGAGATAGCCCATCGCAAGGCGCAGTTGCTCGCGCAGTCGTACCCGTCGCAAGCCGGCCGCGACTGGTTCGACGACGAGGCGTTCCTCGGCCTGATGCGGGTCCGGGGCGTCCAGTGCCGGGCGCGCTACGCCGAAGCCTTCGTGGCCGAGAAGGCGGTCGTGCGCCCCTTCGACGCTCGTTCATTCAACTGACTCTGCGGGAGGGACGACACCATGCGAGTGCTGGTCACCGGCACCGAGGGCTACCTGGGTTGCCTCCTCGCGCCGCTGCTAGTCGCGGACGGCCACGACGTCGTCGGCCTGGACACTGGGTACTACCGGGCCGGTTGGCTGTGCCCGGGCCCGCTCGCCGGAAGCACCCACGGGGTGGCGCCGCTGACTCTCATCAAGGACATTCGCGACGTGACCGTCGCGGACCTGCGCGGGTTCGATGCGATCGTGCATATGGCGGAGCTGAGCAACGACCCGATCGGCGACCTGATCGGCGACGTCACGTTCGAGATAAACCACCTCGGCAGTGTGCATTTGGCCGAGTGCGCCAAGCGCGCCGGCGTCGGCCGGTTCGTCTACATGTCGTCGTGCAGCGTGTACGGGATCGCCGACGGGACGGTCGATGAGACCAGCGCCATCAACCCGCTGACCCCCTACGCCAAATGCAAGGCTCTGGTCGAACGGGACCTCACCGCGATGGCCGACGAAGACTTTTCGCCGTCGTTCCTGCGCAACGCGACGGCATTCGGCGCCTCGCCGCGGATGCGCTTCGACATCGTGCTGAACAACCTGGCCGGGTACGCCTGGACCGAACACCGCATCGCGATGACCAGCGACGGCACCCCGTGGCGGCCGCTGGTGCACGCCCTCGACATCGCGCAGGCCATCCGGTGCGCGCTGCGCGCCGATCGGCAGACGGTGCACCAGCTGGTGGTCAACGTCGGCAGCGACGAAAACAACCGCACCGTGCGCGAAATCGCGGAGACCGTCAGCGCCGAGTTCCCCGGCTGCGAACTCACCTTCGGCCCGCCCAACGCGGACAACCGCAGCTACCGGGTGGCGTTCGGCAAGATCCGCGAGGTCTTCCCGGACTTCCGCGCCGAGTGGGACGTCGCGGCCGGGGCGGCGCAGCTGCACCGCGTCTTCCAGAACATCGCAATGGATCCCGAGACATTCCACGGCCGCGGCCACACCCGCCTCAAGCAAATCGAATATCTGCTCAAGACCGGGCAGGTGGATCAGCGACTGTTCTGGAAGGAGACTCAGTGAAGTACACGCCCACGAGTGTCGCCGGGGTGACGATCATCGACATCGAACCCCATCGCGACCATCGCGGCTTCTTCTCTCGATCCTTCTGCGCTGACGAATTCCTGACCTACGGTCTGATTTCCGAAGTGGCACAAACAAACCTGTGCTTCAACTACACCCGGGGGACGATCCGCGGCCTGCACCGACAGGCGCCCCCGCACGCCGAGGCCAAACTGGTGCGCTGCGTGCGCGGCGCGATTGCCGACGTCGCCGTCGACGTCCGGCCCGAATCGCAGACCTACGGCAAGCACGTGATGGTGGAGCTGAGCGCGGAGAACCGCCGGGCCCTGTTCCTGCCGCCATACGTGTTGCACGGCTTCCAGACGCTGACCGACGACACCGAGGTCATGTACCAGGTCAGCGGCCCCTATGCGCCCGAAAGCGAAGAGGGGTTTCGCTGGGACGAAACCGAATTCGGCATCAAGTGGCCGCTGCCGGTGACCGTCATGTCGGAGAAGGACGCCAGCTGGCCCGCTCTTCAGGAGGCACCACCAGCCGAAAGCGAGGCGTCATGACGCCGCCTCGCCTGGTCCGAGACCACCGGGGATAGGTCGGCCGGGAGACAAGCATGACGACGACGCTTCGAGCCGACACCGGCCCATCGCTGCTTCACGCGCAGCCCGCGAAAACGGTTGACGCCAAGGTTTCGCGATGGCAGCAGAAGTACTCGGCGCGTCTGCGCATCTGCGACTCGGTGATCGTCTGCGCCGCGGTCGCGCTCGCTCAAATCGTGCGGTTCGGGGACACGCCGAACACGTCGGGATACCCCGGCCAGGTCATGACCATCTTCTCGGTACTGTTTGCCGCACTGTGGCTTTCGTCCATGGCGATGTTCCAAACCCGGTCGACCCGGATCATCGGCGCCGGAATCGACGAATACCGGCGCATCGCCAGCGCCTCGTTCTGGACGTTCGGGTTCATCGCGATCGTCACGCTGCTCGCCAAAATCGAGCTGGCCCGCGGTTATCTGGCGGTCGCGCTACCCGTCGGCACCCTCGGACTGCTGGCGGGCCGCAATTTGTGGCGAAAGCATGTGTGGCACCAGCGGGCGCTCGGCGAGTACCAGACGATGGTATTGGCCATCGGAGACCGGCCGGGCGTTTCACATCTTGCCCGCGAGCTGATCCGCAACCCGAACGACGGGTACGTGGTGGTCGGCGTGTGCATCCCGGGTTACGGGCCGGCTCGCGGCGAAACGCTGACGATTCAAGGCCACGAGATCGCGATCCTCGGGGACGAAACCAATGCGATCGCCGCGATCTCGCGTTGCGGGGCCGACACGGTGGCGGTGACGCGGACCGAACACTTCGGGGTGCATGGGATCCGGGACCTGATGTGGCGGCTGGAAACGATGGACGTCGACCTCGTGGTCTCACCCGGGGTGGTGGACGTGGCCGGGGCCCGGCTGGCCCTGAAGCCGATCGCCGGTTTTCCGCTGCTGCACGTGGAGAAGCCGCAATACGAAGGCACGCAACGGTTTCAGAAGCGGGCCTTCGACTTCTGCTTTGCGCTGGCCGCGATCATCGGAACGTCGCCGCTTCTGGTCGCCGCGGCCGTGTGCATCAAAGCGACGAGCAAGGGACCGGTCTTCTACCGCGCCGAGCGCATCGGGTTGGACGGCAAGCCCTTCACCATGCTCAAGTTCCGGACGATGGTGGATGGCGCCGACACCCAGGTCGAGCGCCTGCTTCCGCTCAACGAGGGCGCCGGCGGCATGCTCTTCAAGATCCGCCAGGACCCGCGGGTGACTTCGGTCGGAAAGGTACTGCGCCGATTCAGCATCGACGAGCTGCCGCAGTTCATCAACGTGCTCAAGCAAGACATGAGCGTCGTCGGACCGCGGCCACCGCTGCGGCGCGAGGTCGAGAACTACGACGGCGAGGTCAAGCGGCGGCTGCTGGTGAAGCCGGGGGTGACCGGGCTCTGGCAGGTCAGTGGCCGGTCGGACCTCTCCTGGGAGGACTCGGTTCGGCTCGATCTGTCCTACGTCGACAACTGGTCGATGGCGGGCGACCTGATGATCATCGCCCGCACACTCAAGGCCGTGCTGAGCAGCGACGGAGCCTATTGATGGCGCGCGACACCATAATTGAGCCGACGCCGACGCCGACGCCGACGGCACCGGCCTCCCCTGTGGTACGGCAGTCGCGCATCGCGCGCGCATTTTCCGTCCAGCTGATCTGCCGGGCACTGGGCATGCTTGCCTCGGTCGTCTCGGTGGCGATGACCGCCCGCTACCTCGGTCCCGGGCGCTACGGCCAGCTCATCATCGCGGTCGCCTTCGTCGGGATGTGGGCCAGCCTGGCCGATCTCGGCATCGGCACCGTCATCGTGCGCCGCGTCACCTCGGGAACGGGCGACCTGGAACGACTCGTCCGCGTCAACAGCGGGCTGTCTTTGATGTATTGCGTTCCGCTGGCGGCGCTCACCGCCGGTTCCGGCCTGCTGCTCTATCACGACCACAACGTGCGGGTCATGCTCGTGGTGTTATCGGGCCAGCTGCTGATGTTCACGATGTCCACGCGGTTCGAACCGGTATTTCTTGCGACCGTGCGCTTCTCGGCCGTGGCGATGTCGGATATCGCGGGCCGGATGGGCACGCTGGCGATGGTCAGCTACCTGGTGGCCACGCGGGCCGACGTCGTGTGGTTCGCGGTCGCGCAGCTCATCCCGCCGGCCCTGCAGCTGCTGATCCAGGGCGCCGCGGCCGCGAGGCACATCTCACTGCGGCCGATCTTCGCGCCCCGCGAGGTCGCGGACCTGTTGCGAGAGAGCGCATTTCCCATCGGTGTCGCGGTAGTCGGCATCCTGTACTGGCGCACCGACGGCGTCATCCTGTCGAAGGTGAGCACACATTCCGAGGTCGGGGTGTACGGACTGGCCTACACGGTCGCGTTCAACACCCTGGTCGTCTCGATGTTCTTCCTCAAGGCGACGCTGTCGACCGCCACCGAACTGTTCTCGCGCGACGTCGAAGCGTTTGCCAAGTTCCTGCGGCGCTGTGTCGAGCTGATGTACTTCGCGGGTGTCCCGCTGGCCATCATCGGCGCGTTGCTGGCCCGACCGCTGATCGAATTGTTCGGCGATCGGGAGTTCGTCGGGCGCGGCGGTCCCACCCTCGCGCTGCTATTCGTCGCCGTGGCATTGCGTTTCGTCACCGGCACCCTGGGCCAGGGCCTGTTCGCCGCCCACCAGCAGAAGTTTCTGTTCCACTTGTCCATCGCCACCCTGGCGGTCAACGTCGTCCTGAACGTGGTCCTCGACCGGCCGTTCGGCGCGGTCGGGGCCGGCCTCGCGTTGGTGGGCACCGAGCTGTTCGGCATGGCCGTCGCCACCTGGTGGCTGCGCCGGGAGTGCGGCTATCGCGCACCGGTCAGTTTCGCGCTTCGGCTGCTGGCTCCCACCGCGGCCTCCGTGGCGGTCGCGCTGTTGTTGTCGGGTCACCACGTGGTCCTGATCGTGGCCGCGGCCGCGGCCGCCTACCTGACGACCAGCGCGGCGGCCGGCCCCCTCACCTGGTCAACGCTGACCGAGCTACGCCAGAAACGGGTGATGCCATGACGCAGGAATTGCACCGGGCGTATCTGAAACGTCCCGTCGGCCGCGCGTCCACCAGGTCCGAGCGGCCGCTGGTGGTGCTGATCGTGACGTACAAGAGCCACGACCTGGTCGAGCAGTGTCTGGCGAGCGTCGCCGAACACCTGCCGGGACTGCCCGTGTACATATACGAGAACAGCGGCGACACCTATCCCGGTCGCGAAGAGCTGGCGGCCCGGCACCCCGAGGTGCACTGGGTGCTGGGCCCGGTCAATCTCGGCTTCGCGGCGGCGTTCAACGCCTTGGTGGAGCACACGCCGCCCGACGCCGACCTGCTGCTGTTGAACGCCGATGCACGATTGCAGGGGCCGCTCACCCGGACCCGGGAACTGCTGCACCAGACCAAGGTGGCCGCGGTGTCTCCCCTGGTGCGCGACGACGGGGCGCCCGGCCCCGCGCGGTGGGACATCGCGACGCGGCGCCGGACGCTCGGCCGGGCGCTGGTCGCCGCCGCGGGCTATTCGGACCTGCTGCGGGGCACGCCGATATCACACCTGTATGCCCGTCAGCCCGCCGAATCGCAAAGCATCGACGGCTACATAGGTGGCGCGTGCCTGGCGATCAACCGCGCGGCCTGGGACGAAATCGGCGGCTTCGACGAGGAATTCTTCCTCTTCGGGGAGGAAGCCGACTGGCAGGCGCGCGCCACCGGCGCGGGCTGGCGCGTCCTGCTGGCCGACGAACTTGCCATCGATCACGGCAATCCCGCGGCCGTGCAGAACGCCGCCGAGCCCGGTTCCACGCATGGCGCAGAAGTCTCGCCCCACGAACGCCGCCGCAACCGAGACTTGTCGCGCGCTAACGCCGCACTGCTGCTCGAACATCAGCGCGGGGTTCATCGCGCCGACATCTACCTGGCCGGTACCACTCTGCTGGAACGGGTACAGCGGTCAAAGCGCGACGCACACAAGCGCGCCATCGCGGCCCGCCGCACCGGCAAGCCCGCGATCGTGATCACCACCAACCGGCTGGTGTACGGCGGAGCGGAGCGCCAAAAAGCGCTCTTGGCAGCCGAATTGGATCGCCGCGGCTACCCGGTCACGATCGCCTGCATGCAACGGTTCGGGCCACTGATCAGAGAGATCCCGCACACCGTGCGCGTGCTGCGACAGCCCTGGTGGGCGCCGGCCGTCGACGTCCCCGCCGGCCCGGCGGTGCTGATCAGCGGCGACACCAACACCGAGACGGGCTTTGCCACCCTGTGGCGCGCGGCCGGGCGCGACCGGCGCTGGCTGGTCGCACCGCACGTTCCGCCGGAGCCCGACCGCCCGATCTACTCGCGGGCGCTGGCCGCAGCGATGCGGCGCAGCGACGGGTTTATCGTTCTGGCACACCGTCATTGGGACATGCTCACCGCGCAACACCGGCTCGGCGAACGCCGGTTCGTCGCGCCCAACGGCGTGGCCCCAACCGATGAGCCGAAGCCGCGGGCCCGGGCCGCCGGCGAGCCGGTGCGGTTGGTGATGCTCTCGCGCATCGTCGAGCACAAGAACCCGCAGCTGCTGATCGAGGCGCTCGGCGGCCTGACCGACATGCCCTGGGAGCTCTCGATATTCGGCGACGGACCCGATCGGGAGCGGCTGCAGGCGGGCACCCCCGACGCGCTGCGCGACCGCGTGCACTGGCGCGGCTGGTCGCCCGGGCCCGGGCCCGCACTGGCCGAGGCCGATCTGCTGTGCGTTCCCAGCCGCTCCGAGGCGTTCCCGCTGGCGATTCTCGAGGCGATGGCCCGGGCGGTACCGGTTGCGGCGTCGGCGATTTGCGCCGTTCCCGAGATGTTGGACTTCGGCAAAGCGGGTTTTGTCGTCGAGCCCGTCTCCGTGCCCGCGTGGCGCGAATGCCTCGCCGAGATTCTGGCCGACCCCGGCGCCCTACCTTCGATGGGGCAGCGCGGCCATGAGCGGATGCGCCTGCACTACACGGTGGAGGCGATGGCCGACGATTATCTCGAAGCCATCGAGGCCGTGTTGTGAGCGCATTGAGACTGACGTGGAAATCGGCCCGCCGCAACAAACTTGGCCAACGGCCGACCACCACCGAGCCGACGCGAGTCTACGAAACGGTGATCCTGGGTGGCGGGCCGGCCGGTACCGGCGCGCTGGTGTGGGCGGCGCGGCACGGTCGGCTGGACGCGTGGCTGGACGGCGGCGTCGCGCTGGTGGAGCAGGCCGACGGGCTGGGCGGGACGCTCGGCCGCTACGCGCTGAACGCCGACTCGCGCGGCACCTCCTTCCTGGAATGCCTGGACGGCCCGGATTGCTCACCGTTTCTGGCCGACGTGAGGGTCGATCCCGTTGCGCAAGAACTGGAACGCTTCCGCGCCGGGCACCCCACCCTGGAACTGGTCGATCGTTTCGAGCGGCGCGTCGGCGCCGCCATCCTCGCCGAGTTCGACCGCCATCCGAATAGCCGCGCCTGCACCGGCACTCGCGCCCAGGCAATCCGGCTGCAGGGCGACGGCTCGGTCGCGGTATTCACCGCGGACGCCGATGGGCGGCGCGCGGTCGTCCGCGGCGCCAGCGCGGTGGTCGCGATCGGCGGGCGGCCGAACGCGTCGTGGTCCGAGATCGAGGTCACGCCCGGCGTCCACCTCGGGCACTGGCGCGAGAAGATCGTGTCCAGCCACCGGCTCCTCAGCCGTGGCGGCGCACAGGAGGTGGCGCGGCGTCTGGCGCGTGCGCAGGGCAGCCCGCGCGTGGTCGTCCTGGGCGGTTCGCACAGCGCGTTTTCGGCGGCATGGATGCTGCTGGAACGAATTCCGGGGTTGAGTTTCGGTCCCCGCGGCGTGCAGATCCTGCACCGCAGCGAGCCTCGGCCCACGTATCCGTCGCGCGCCGCGGCCCATGTCGACTTTTACGAGTTCTCGGAATCCGACGTGTGCGCGGCCACCGGGCGCGTGCATCGGCTCGGCGGGTTGCAGGGCGACGGCCGCGAGGTGTGGCGGCGCATGCACGGCAAGCCCGGCACCGAGCCGGATGACCGCGCGGTGGCCCTGCCGATGGGCGGCCTGTCCCGCGCGGACCTGCTGGGCCTGCTGACCGACTGCGACCTGATCATTCCGGCCCTGGGGTATCGCCTTGCGGCGCCGCCCATTTTCGACGCGCGCGGCGCGCGAGTGCCGGTGGCGCGGACCGGCCCGTCGGTCGACGCGAACGCGCGGCTGCTGGCCGATTCCGGCACGCCGGTCCCGGGTGTCTTTGCGGTCGGGCTGGGCAGCGGGTTTTTGCCCTGGGGCGCGATGGCCGGAGAGGAGTCCTTCTCCGGTCAGCAGAACAGCCTCTGGCTGTACCAGAACGGCCTGGGCAAGCTCATTCATGACAGCACCCGGCGCCGGGCGCGACGCCTCGCGCTGGACGCCCAGCCCACCGAAACATCCAGCAGCACAGAGAATTGGGAGCCATATGCTTTGCCGGTTGTGTGACTCGGAGCGCCTGCTCAGCATCGTGGACCTGGGCGCCACTCCGCCGTGCGAGAAATTCCTCACCGCCGAGGAACTCGACCTCGCGGAGCAGACCTTCCCGCTACACCTGCGGTTGTGCGAGGACTGCCTGCTGTTGCAGATACCGGCGCTGATCACGCCCGAGGACACCTTCACCGAATACGCTTACTTCGCTTCGTATTCGGACAGCTGGGTCCAGCACGCCAAGCTCTTCGTCGACGAAGCCGTCCAGCGGCTCGGGCTCGGCCCGCAATCGCGGGTGGTCGAGGTCGCCAGCAATGACGGCTACCTGCTGCAGCACGTGGTCGCGGCTGGAGTGCCGTGCCTGGGAATCGAGCCGTCCGAGAACGTCGGCGCCGCCGCCCGCGCGCGCAACATCCCCACGCTGACGGCGTTTCTGGACGAGAAGACGGCGGCGCACGTTCGTGAGGAATACGGGCCGGCCAACCTCGTCGTCGCCAACAATGTCTACGCGCACATCCCCGATCTGCGCGGCTTCACCCGCTCGCTGCGCAGGCTGATGGACGACGACGGCTGGCTGAGCATCGAGGTGCACCACGCGCTGAACCTGGTGCGGCTCGGGCAGTTCGACACGATCTATCACGAGCACTTCCAGTACTACACGCTGTTCTCGGCGATCTGCGCGCTGGCCACCTCCGGGCTCGCCGTGGTCGACGTCGAGCTGCTGCCCACCCACGGCGGGTCGATGCGCATCTGGGCCCGTTCGGCGGAGATCGCCTCGCGGCCGACCGAACGGGTGGAGAAGGTGATGCGCGCCGAGGAGGCGGCGGGACTGCACCGCGCCGACGGCTATTTGCAACTGCGGCCGCGCGCGGAGGCGATCCGGCACGACCTGCTCCGCTTCTTGCTGCAGTGCCGCGCCGAGGACAAGCGCGTGGTCGGCTACGGGGCGCCGGGCAAGGGCAACACGCTGCTCAACTATTGCGGGATCCGAACCGACCTGCTCGAATACACCGTCGATCGCAACCCGTACAAGCACGGCCGCTTCACCCCGGGCACCCGGATCCCCATCCACGAACCCGAGCGCATCGCAGAGGACCGCCCGGATGTGGTGCTGGTGTTGCCGTGGAACCTCGAACCGGAGCTGACCGACCAACTCCATTACATCGCCGAGTGGGGCGGCCAGCTTGTCTTTCCGCTTCCGACCCTGCACGCCGCGGAAATTGATAGCGTGCGCCGATGAGCACCTGCCGGGGGTGCGGTGGCACCGATCTGCGACCGGTCCTTGACCTGGGGACCGTGCCGGCTGGCGACGAGTTTCCCCCGGCCGCGGAACCCGTGCGCCCCGAGGAGTCGTCGCATCCGCTCGCGATGGACCTCTGCGACAACTGCGGCCTGGCCCAGCTCGCACACGACGACACGGCGGCCGCCGAGCCGCGCGGCATCGAGCCGCAGGCCCTGCGCGACCAGGCGGCCGATGCCGTCCGGCGCGTCGCCGACGCGGGCTGGCTGCGCGGCGCCACCGTACGCGAATTCGGCAGCCCGCACGGCGGAACATGGGTCCCGCTGCTGGCGGAGCGCGGTTTCACCGAGGCCGAGCGCGCCGACGTCGTGCTCGACTCGTTCGGCATCATGCACGAGCCGGACCAACGGCTTGCCTTCCAACTGCGCGCGGAGGCCACCGCGCCCGACGGCGTGCTGCTGCTGCAGTTCCACTCGATGTTGACGATCGTGACCGAGGGCCAATGGAATGCGTTGCGCCACGGTCACTTCGCCTACTATTCGCTGACCGCGTTGACCAGGCTGCTCGGCGCGGCCGGCATGAGCGTCGCCTCGGCGTGGGAGTTCGATCTCTACGGCGGCACCGTGTTGGTCGCCGCCGTGCACGGCGACGTGCAGCCCGACGGGCGCGCCAGGGAAATCCTGCGGCGCGAGCAAAACGTCGGCATCACCGAGGCGGCGGTCGTGCGCAGCCTGCAGTGCGCCGCCGAGCGCCACGCCGCGCAGCTGCGCGACTGGCTGGTGGAGCAGGCGTGCGACCGGCGCACGGTGTACGGATATGGCGCCGGATCGCGCGTCGTCTCGTTGTTCAGCATCGCCGGGGTCGACCGGCGGCTCCTGCGCGCCGTGGCCGACGCGTCGCCGGCGAAGCACGGGCGCCGGATTCCGGGGACCGACGTCGGGATCATCTCACCGGAGGAGCTCATCGCGGCCGCGCCCGATCGCGTCATGCTGACCCTGCCGGATCTGTACGACGAGGTCCGCCGGGCGTATCCCGAACTGGACGGCCGCTGGTCGGTGGACCCCGGCGCGGGCGGGAGCCGGGCGCTGCTATGAATCCCATTCGGGTGCTTTGGCTTTCGCCATGGATGCGGCCGCTGGCCCGCATTCAGGCCGAGGCGCTGCGACGGCGGGGCGCCGACGTCTTGCTGGTGACCTCCGACCTGCACCCCGAGTCGGACGCCGCCCGCGAGTACGAGCTGGTGCTCGATCCGCGGTTCCGCACGGCCGCGACGTGGCCGTCCAGCGTTGCCGCGTGGCGCCGCATCCGCGACTACCGGCCGCAGGTGGTGATCACCGAGCTGGTCCGCGACCCGCGCTGGATGGCGATGGCCGGCGGCGTGCCCCGGGTGCAGCTGGTCCACGACGACAGTCCCCACGACGCCGTCGAACGGCGGCCGGCCTACGAGCGTGCGGTATTCGACCGCTGGGGCGCCCGCTCGGCGGCGACCGTCACCTACAGCGACTACGTCGCGGAAGCCATCGGCACCCGGCGCGACGTCGCCCGGACGCCCGTGCACGTCTTGCCGCTCACCAGCGACCTCGACGTGGACCTCGTGCCGCCGCCGGTCCACGCCGAGGGACGCCGCGATTTCGTGATGATGGGCCGGCTCAACCCGTACAAGAACATCGACGTGGTGCTGCAGGCCTGGCAACGACACGTGACCGGCGAGGGCTGGCGCGGCGACGACCTGGTGCTCATCGGCGACGGGCCGATCGCCCTGCGAAGCACCCAGCTGCCGCAACACGCGCGGTGGTGCTCCGGCACGTACCGCTACGCCGACGTCGTCGAGACACTCTCTGCGGCAAAAGGTTCCGTAGCCCACTACCGGCGCGCCTCGCAGAGCGGGGTGCAGGTGCTGTCGATGCAGCTGGGCGTGATGCCGATCGTCTCCACCAGCGGCGGGCTGCCGGAATACCAGCCGCCGGGCGGCCCGACGGTCGATGCCGACGACGTCGCGGGGCTGGCCGCCGCGTTCGACAGGCTGGCGGACCCGGCCACCGCGGCGCGCCTCGGTGCCGAGGCGGCGCGCCACTACGCGGAGCGCTTCAGCGTCGACCGGGTCGCCGACCGCATGCTGGATATTCTCACAGGGGTCGTGGTCACGCACCCGCCGCACGGGGTGCGTGAGCTCGAGGGCGCCGGCCGGCGCCGGGAAAGGTTTTAGCCGATGGATTTTCGAACTTTCGTCCGAACGCTGACAACCCACTGGAAGCTGTTCGTCGGCGCCCTGCTGGCGTGCCTGGCGGGGGCCGCGGCCATTACGGTGTTGCAGACCAAGCTCTACCAGTCCTCGGCCACCATCCTCATCTCGTTCACGGGTGAAACCGACCTGACCCAGGTGTACTCGGGAACGCAGGCCGCCCAGGAACGCCTGTCGTCCTATGCGGCGATAGCCGGCGGCCACGCCGCGGCGCAGCGCGCGGTCACCCAGTTCCGTCTCCCGATCAGCCCGGACGTACTGGCGGGCGAGACCCACGTGGAGTACATCCCGAAGTCGACGATGTTCACCATCTCGGTCAGGGACACCGATCCGAATCGTGCTGCGGCACTGGCGAAGGCGATGGCGGACACGTTCACCGGGATGGTCGGCGCCCTCGGTGCGAACCCGAAGGACCCGGTCGCACTGGTGAACAGCTCACCGCCGCAGGCGCCGCCGCCGCCCGCGCCCGCAACGCAAGGACCCCCGCCCCAGGCGCCCGCGCAGGACGCCGACGGCCAGCCCGCGACGCAACCCCCCGGCGAGACCACCCCGTCCGCGGAACCGCCGGCCGCACCGCCGCAGCCGGCGCAACCCCAGCCGGTGCCACCCGCGGCCGCCCCCAACACCCCGATCGCCCGGGCCACCATCGTGGAGCAGCCGGGCGTACCGGATAGCCCCATCCAACCCGTGCCGGTGCGCAACATGGCGATGGGACTTGTCGCGGGTCTGCTGCTGGGTACCGGTGTGGCGCTGACGCGCGAGGCCGCCGACCGCACCGTGCGCGACCGCGCCAAGCTGGAGCGGATCTCCGAGCTGCCGACGTTGGCCGAGCTCCCCGGAAAGCGCGGCAGCGCACCGCGATTCGGCACGGACATCTCATTCGACGACGCGGTCCGCGGGTTGCGGGCGCGCCTGCTGCGGGCGATGCCACCGGGAACGCGCCGGGTGCTGCTGACGGCGCCGTTCGGGGGCGAGGGCACCACGACGACCGCGCTGAACCTGGCGCGGGCATTCGCCGAATCCGGCGAAGAGGCCCTGCTGGTCGAGGGCGACACCCGCCGACCGGTTATCGCCGGCCTGCTGAAGGTCGATTCCGGGGAGGGGCTGGCGAACGCGTTGGCCGACCCCGACATCGCGCCGGAGGCCGTCAAGCCGACTCCGATTCCGAAGCTGTTCATCCTGGCGGCACGAGCGGTCCGCCGGGACACGCAGCCGTGCAGCGCATACCTGCCCGAGGTTCTCGACAAGGTGCTGCAGGACGTGTCGGCCACCTTTGACCGGACCGTGATCGACGGTCCACCGGTGCTGGCCACGGCCGACGCCGGACTACTGGGCGCTGCGGTCCGCACCATGGTGCTGGTGGTCCGAGCGGGCCGCACCACCGAGGACGAACTCACCGACGCGTTGACCGCGCTGCGCGCGGCCGGTGCCGACATCGTCGGCACGGTGCTGACCGATGCCCGGATACCCCGCCACGCCCGGGCCGCGGCCCGGACCTACCGGACCAAAGTGGGCTCCCGGACGTGATCCTGTATCTGCGAAGTCGTCACCGGTTGGTGATGTCCGGCGTCATCCTCGCGGCATTCCTGTTCGGCTGCTTCGCGTTTGGGGTGCTGGCGGTGCGCAACACCACCCAGGGGATGCTCCTGATCGGCCTGTCGTTCTGCTTGGTGGTGTATTGGATCAGGCCGGAGATGATGATCGGAGTGGCGCTGTTCTTGGGGTTCGCCGCGCTGCCGGACGGGTTGCACATCGGCAAGGTGGTCGGCCCCGTGACCATCTATCTCGCTCATATCGTGCTGGTGATGGCCATCGGCTTCCTCCTCCCGGCCGTGCGATTGCGGTTGTCCGAGTACCTACTGCCCGGCATGTTCGCGCTGACGGTGGCCTACTTCGCGGCGGTCGGCTTCGCGATGGGGCATCCCGCCGCGGTAATCCTGCGGGAGACAACCTTTCTGCTGGAAATGGTCGCCGGGTTCGTGCTGGCCATGCTGATCGTGTACGGCGGCCACGTAAAGCTGTCGGTCCACGCGATGGTTGTCATCCTGTGGTTTTCGGCGGGCATGGCGGTCGCGAGTTCCTCGGGCGGCCTTAAGCTGGCCGGCCGGCTGGAAAGCCTGCAGGGGGACACGGGTGACACCGCAAGCCGCGTCATCACCGCCACCCTGACGCCGGCGATCGCCGTGCTCACCGCGCTGGTGGCGACCCAGATCGTCGGTCGGATAAGGCCCTTTTGGTACCTCGCCCTGGGCTTGCCCGCGTTGATCGTTTCGGTCTTGGCGTTCTCCCGCAACACCCTGATAGCCGTGGGAGTGGCTGCCGCCGTGGCGTTTTTCGCCACCGTGAGCTGGGCGTCCCTGCGGCGGGCGGCGAGACTGACCATCGCCGGCGCGGGGATTCTGGCGGTGGCGGTGCCCGGCGCGCTGTTTCTGCTGCAGCACTCCGCGGCGGGCGAGTGGTTGAACGATCAAATCAACGGGTTCAGCCACCGGGTGCTGGGCGGCGTGTCGAGCAGTGCGCTGGCCGTGGACTCTTCGACCCTGGACAGGTTGGCCGAAGATGCCAACCTCAACCGCGCGATCGCCAAGGCGCCGGTGTTCGGGCATGGGCTGGGTTTTGCCTACCAAGAACCGTTCGGCAGGGATCCCGATGCATTCACCAACACGTTGGGCACCACCTATTCGCACAACTTCTACCTGTGGTGGCTGGCCAAATCTGGGGCGGTAGGCATGGCGGCGTTTGCAACGTTCGCGCTCACGCCGTTGGTCGAGGCGTTTCGCAGCGCATCGGCGCCGGCCAAGGCCGGCGCGGCGGTCAGCGCCGGCCTGCTGGTGATGGCCATCGTCGATCCACTTCCGGAGGACCCGGCCAACGCCATGACGCTGGGAATGGCGCTGGGTGCGACCCTGGCGTTCGCCCGGCTGCGGCGGCGTTCCGGCACGGCCCCCGACGGCGTCGCCGGCGGGGCCGAGTCCCCGATGCTGGCCGGGGCACCGCAGTGACCACGGGGCCACGGCCGTTGCGGGTGCTGGTGATAGGGCCGGCGCCGGCCGCACAGAGTAGCCGCGGCGGCATGGCGACGGTGGCCGCGTTGATGGCGGCCCACCCGGACGAGCGGATCCGCGTCACCGTGGTGCCGACCTACGTGGACCGGTCGCGCTGGGTGAAGCTGATGGTCGGGGTCCGCGGAATGCTCTGGGCCAGTTGGTTGCTCATCCGCGGTCGTGCCGACGTGTTGCACGTGAACCTGGCGCACGGTGGCAGCGTGCTGCGCAAGGCGGTTCCGTTGCGCGCGGCGCGGGTCGCCGGCGTGCCCGCGGTGGTGCACGGGCACAGCTACGACTTCGGCGGCTGGTTCGACCGGCAATCGTCGCCGGTGCGCACCGCGGTCCGCCGCATGCTCACCGCCGACCGTTGGGTGGTCCTGGGTGAGCGCCACGTCGACGAGTACGCGAGCCGACTGGGATTGCCCCGTGATCGAATCACCGTGCTGCATAACGCGGTCCGGGTTCCACCGGCCGCGGTCGACCAATCGGGCGTCGAACAGGTGCACGCCGTCGCGCTGGGCCGGATGGGCACGCGCAAGGGCAGCTACGACATCGTGTCAGCGGTAAGCGCGCTCGACCCAACGGTTCGCAGCCGGCTGCGCGTGACCCTGGCCGGCGACGGTGAGGTCGACGAGGTGCGCGCCGCGGTCGCGGCGGGCGGTGTAGGCGAAACGGTTCACGTTGCGGGATGGCTGGACCCGGTCGCGCGTGACGAACTGCTTTCGGCCGCACACGTTTTCCTACTGCCGAGCCGGGACGAGGGCCTGCCGATGGCGTTGTTGGAGGCCATGGCGCACGGGCTGGCGCCGCTGACCACGTCGGTCGGCAGCATCGGGGAAGCGGTGACCGACGGCGTCACCGGCATCGTGGTGCGGCCCGGTGCGTCGGAACAGATAGCCGAGGCGCTGACGGCGCTCGTCGCCGACGAGGACTTGCGAAACCGATTGGGGACGGCCGCACGCAGCCGCGTTCTCGACTTTGGGCTGGGACCCTGGTACGAGTCGCTGGCCCTGCTATGGCGCGATCTCGTGCGCTACGACCGAGTCAAGGTATGAGGGTTGGTATGTCGAACTGGCTGCGAGACGCCGCAACGGACGTCAATTCAAGCCGATCGCTGTCCGGGCGCGCCCGTGCCAGACGATGGCAGCATTTCAGCAATTGCTTTCCGTCGTTGTCGGAAATGCGGGTGCTGGATCTGGGTGGAACGCCGGAGTCATGGCGGCTCGCTCCGGTGCGGCCCAAGTCCGTCGTGACGGTCAACCTGATGCCCGCCGAGTCGGAGGGGCCGGACATGATCGCGGTCGTGGGCGACGCATGCGAGCTTCCCAGCTCGGTCGCCCGGGAGCGCTTCGATCTGGTGTTCTCCAATTCGCTGCTCGAGCACGTGGGCGGCCATGTGCAGCGGCAACGACTGGCTGACAACATTCACGCCCTGGCCGACCGGCACTGGGTACAAACGCCTTACCGCTATTTTCCGATCGAACCGCACTGGCTCTTCCCCGGCATCCAATGGTTGCCCTACGAGGCGCGGGTCCAGGTATCGATGCATTGGAACCGCGGCCACATCCGGACCCACAGCCGCGAGGCGGCGCAGGATCAGGTCGACGAAATAGAGCTGATCGGCATTTCCCAGATGCGCCGGTATTTCCCGTCGTCGGTCATCTGGTACGAACGGTTCGCCGGCCTGGTCAAGTCGCTGGTGGCGATCAGAAATGGCGAGTCCGCGCCGTCACTGCCCGTTCGCTGACGTGGTCGAGTCACGCGGAATGTCCAGTGTGGCAATCGGATACAGTCCGGAGCCGTCCCGGCCGTCGCGTGCCAACGCCATCGGAGCGTAGTTCACCACGTGCGAGGCGCCGGGCTTGTGCTGTTGCCAGTCCACGGACGCGCGCAGCGTGTAGTGGCCCGGAGCCAAGCCCGTCACGTCGATGCGGACCGTCTCGGTCGCGGACGACGGAACCGCCTCCTCGCGTGACTGGCTGGAATCGTCGTGAACCAGCGACTTGAGGTTCACCGTCGCCGGCAGGCTGCGGACCACCGCCCCCGAGAAATCCACCAGCTTGTAGCCGGGCGTCCACTGCTCGGTGGTGGCCGCCGAGCCGTAGTTGGTCCAGACGACGGAGATGGAGGCCAGCTTGCCGTCTGTCGACTGCGATCCCGGTCGCGCCTCGACTGAATACCGGTAACCGGCGAACGTATTGGCTTGCGCCCACAAGAGATACAGCTTGGGGTCCATCGCCGAGGTCGAGTCGCGGTCCGCGAAGTTGGCGCTCGACGTCATCGACACGTGATACCTGATGACGTCGTGCAGGGCCTTCTCGTAATAGGACCGCGGGTCGGTCCCGTTCGGCAGCTGGCACCACTCGGTGATCACCGGCGCCGACGTGAGCCGCTGCTTGAGCGCGTTGACGACCGGATCGTTCGTCTTCACGTAGTAGGAGTCGTTCGACTCGGCCCAGGTCTGTATCGGTGCATAGACACCGAGGCAATCCGCGCGGATCCCCACCGGCGCCGACAGTTTCTTCGTGACGTCGTCGGTCAGCAGCTCGCGCACGATCTCGGGATTCTGTGGGGTGACCACCAATTGCGTGTGGGGGAAGGCGTTGACGTTCGCGGCGACCAGCTGCTGAATCGACGCCTTGGTGATGCTCTGGTCACGAAACTGGCTGTAGTACCCCAGCATTCCCACGCTGTCGTCGGGGGGCGGGGCCCCGGCCCCCCCCCCCCCCGGGGGGGGAGGGCCCCCCCCCCCCCCCCCCCCCCCCCCCGGGGTTACGGCCAGGGGCCCCCCGCCGAGCCGCGTGACGTCCCCCCCCCCCCCCCCGCGGGGCCGGGGACGGGGGCTTTTTTTAAAACACCCCCCCCCCCCCGCCCACAAGGATGTAATAAAACGCTCGGGACGACCCCCCCCCCCACCACCACCG
>NZ_LZKR01000073.1 GCF_001672915.1 Mycobacterium sp. 1245805.9
CCGCCGCTGCCGGCCTGTCCGAAGAGTCCTCCGCCGGCCCCGCCGGTGACGCTGACGTCGTTCGGCCAGCCGGCACCGCCGCCGGCGGACGTGACGCCCCCGGCGCCTCCCGCGGACGCCATGCCGCCCGCGCCTCCCGCCGATGTACCCCCGCCGGCTGACTCACCCCGCACTGAGGGCGTGGGCTTCACCCGGCAACTGTGGGAAGCGATCCGGGTCGCGGACATCCACGGGAACGATGCGCTGGATGCCCTGGCGCAACCGCCCCAGGCCAGCTGACTCCTCCACTTAACTCAGAAGACGCCCGGCGCTCTCCCGCGAAACCTGCCGATTGCGGGAGGGCGCCCGGGTCGTCTTTAGGCCGAGCCCACCCATTCTTCGGTTCCGTCGTCAAAGAACTGGTGCTTCCACACCGGTAGCCGCGCCTTGATGGTGTCCACCAGTTGGGCGCACGTCTCGAACGCCGCCTGCCGATGGTCGGCGGCGACCGCGGCCACCAGCGCCGCCTCCCCGATGTGCAGCACGCCGATGCGGTGGCTGGCCGCGATCGCCCGCACCCCGCGGGACGACTCGGCGACCTCGCCGACGACATCGGCCAGCACCTGCTCGGCCGAAGGATGCGCGGAATACTCCAACCGCACCACCCGCCGGCCACCGTCGTGGTCGCGAATCATGCCGACAAACCCGACGACCGCCCCGGCCGACTGATGGCCCACCAGCTCTTCGTGCTCCGCCAGCACGATCGGCTCTTCGGTCATGGCGGCGCGCAGCACGCGGGTCATCCCTGGTGATCCCCGCCGGCGAGTTGGTCGAGCGCATGGTCGAGCACATCGGCGAGCACGCCGAGCCCGTCGCGCACCCCGCCTGGTGATCCGGGCAGATTCACGATCAGCGTGCGGCCCGCGACACCGCAGACGCCGCGCGACAGCACCGACGTCGGCACCTTGGGCTGCCCCACGCGGCGGATGGCGTCGGCGAGCCCGGGGATCATGTAGTCCAGCACCGCCACCGTCTGGTCCGGGGTGCCGTCGCTGGGCGAGATACCGGTGCCGCCCGAGGTGATGATCAGGTCGACCTCGGCGTCGAGCGCCCCACGCAGCGCCTCGCCGACCGGCTCGCCGTCGGCCACCACCTCGGGCTGCGCGGGCGAAAAGTCATGTTGTTCAAGCCATTCCGCGATGATCGGTCCGCAACGGTCGTCGTACACGCCGGACGACGCACGGGTCGACGCGATGATTATTCGTGCGGATCGCGCGCCCATCACCGCTCCCAATTTCCGGTCTTGCCGCCCTGCTTGCGAAGCACCCGAATGTCATCGAGACGGGCGGCCGGGTCAACAGCTTTGATCATGTCGTACAGCGTGAGCCCTGCCACGCTGACGGCGGTCAGCGCCTCCATCTCCACGCCCGTGCGGTCGGTGCTGCGCACGGTCGCGGTGATCTCGATGTCCGAATCGCCGACGGCGAAATCGACGTCCACCCCGGTGAGTGCGAGCTGATGACACAGTGGGATCAGGTCGCTGGTGCGCTTCGCCGCCAGAATGCCGGCCACCCGCGCGGTGGCTAACGCGTCGCCCTTGGGCAGGCCGCCGGTCGAGACGAGCGCCACCACCTCCGGCGAGGTGCGCAACGCGCCCGCCGCGACGGCGGTGCGCCGCGTGGCGCCCTTTTCCGTGACGTCGACCATGTGCGCCGCCCCCCGCTCGTCCAGGTGCGAGAGCGTGCCTGCCGAGGCCTTGCCGGCCTCTGGGGCCCTAGCCATGGGTTATCGGTTGACGACCGTGACCGGGTGAACGTAGGGCAGGTCGGTCGCGGGCAACGGGAAGACCAGCTCGCCGAAGGGTGACAGCGCACCCGTCCGGTCGCTCACCAGTTCGCTCACGGCGTGGTCGTCCGGGTCCGTCGTCGGCCAGCCGTTGTCGACGTAGTTGGTCTTGCGCGCCTTGCCTTCAGCAGAGTCAGCCACGGGGTCCATTCTGACAGGTGGCGCCCGCGCCCGCGGCGCAAGCCCACGCTGACCGTGGGATTTGCGTGCGAGCCGGTCGCGCGGACTGCTTTACGCTGGTCAGCAATGACCGATAACACCCCGGACATCCCGCTGGGGTCCTGGCTGGCCGACTTGCCCGACGAGCGGCTGATCCGACTGCTGGAACTCCGGCCAGACCTCGCCCAGCCGCCGCCTGGCAGCATCGCGGCGCTGGCCGCGCGCGCCCAGGCGCGCCAGTCGGTCAAGGCCGCCACCGACGACCTGGACTTCTTGCGGCTGGCGGTGCTCGACGCGCTGCTGGTGCTGCAGGCCGATTCCGCCCCGGTGCAAATCGCCAAGCTGCTCGCCCTCATCGGCGACCGCGCCCCCGAAGCCGACGTTCTCGGCGCACTGGACGACCTGCGGCAGCGCGCACTGGTCTGGGGGGATGCCGCGGTCCGGGTGGCCGCCGACGCCGGCACCGCCTTGCCGTGGCACCCGGGGCAGGTCACGCTCGAGGACAGCTCCCGCACGGGCGAGGAAATCGCCGGCCTCATCGACGCCCTCGACCAGGCCCAGCTCGACGTGCTCCAAAAGCTGCTCGAGGGTTCGCCGATGGGCCGCACCCGCGACGCCGCCCCCGGTGCCCCAGCGGATCGGCCGGTCCCGCAGCTGCTGGCGACGGGTCTGCTGCGGCGCATCGATGCCGAGACCGTGATCCTGCCCCGGCACGTCGGGCAGGTGCTGCGGGGCGAGGACCCCGGTCCGATGCAGCTGACGGCGCCCGACCCGGTGGTGTCGACCACCACCGCGGACGACGTGGATGCGGTGGCCGCCGGAGCCGTCATCGACCTGCTCCGCGAGTTCGACGTGCTGCTGCAAACCCTCGGCGCCGCACCGGTTTCCGAGCTTCGCAGCGGCGGACTGGGCATTCGCGACCTCAAGCGGCTGGCCAAGACGACCGGCGTCGAGGAACCGCGGCTGGGGCTGATCCTCGAGCTGGCCGCCGCGGCGGGATTGATCGCCAGCGGCATGCCCGACCCGGAACCCGCCGACGGCGAGGGACCGTACTGGGCGCCGACGGCGGCCATCGAACGGTTCTCGTCGATGACCGCCGCCGAGCGTTGGCACCTGCTGGCCAGCACCTGGCTCGACCTGCCGGGCCGGCCGGCGTTGATCGGCACCCGCGGTCCCGACGCCAAACCCTATGGCGCCCTGACGGATTCGCTGTATTCGACAGCCGCGCCGCTGGACCGCCGACTGCTGCTGGGCGTGCTGTCCGGCCTGCCGCCCGGGGCCGGCGTCGACGCCGTCACCGCCTCGGCGGCGCTGATCTGGCGGCGTCCGCGCTGGGCCAGAAGGCTGCAGCCGCAACCCGTTTCCGATCTACTGACCGAATGCCACGCGCTGGGCCTGGTCGGTCGCGGGGCGATCAGCACGCCCGGGCGAGCGCTGCTGGACGACGCCGGCGATCCGGAGCTCGCCGTGCAGGCGATGGCGCGGGCCATGCCCGCACCGATCGACCACTTCCTGCTGCAGGCCGACCTGACCGTCGTCGTGCCCGGCCCACTGCAACGCGACCTCGCCGAGGACCTTGCCACCGTCGCCACCGTCGAATCGGCCGGCACGGCGATGGTGTATCGCATCAGCGAGCAGTCCATCCGGCACGCGCTCGACATCGGCAAGACCCGCGACTGGATGCACGACCTTTTCAGCAAGCACTCCAAAACCCCGGTGCCGCAAGGACTCACCTACCTGATCGACGACGTCGCCCGCCGCCATGGCCAGCTGCGGATCGGCATGGCCGCGTCGTTCGTGCGGTGCGAGGATCCGGTGCTGCTGGCCCAGGCGGTGGCGGCCGCGGAGGACCTGCAGTTGCGCGCCCTGGCCCCGACGGTCGCTGTGTCGCCGGCGCCCATCGCCGAGGTGCTCGTCAGGCTCCGCCACGCGGGCTTCGCCCCGGCCGCCGAGGACTCCTCCGGTTCGATCGTCGACGTCCGGCCCCGCGGGGCGAGGGTGCCTACGCCGCCGCAGCGCCGGCCCTACCGGCCCACGCCGCGTCCCAGCGGCGAGACGCTGAACGCCGTCGTCTCGGTGCTGCGCAAGGTGACGGCCGCGCCGTTCGGGAACATCCGCGTCGACCCCGCGGTCACCATGTCGATGTTGCAGCGCGCGGCCAGGGACCAGGACACGCTGGTGATCGGGTACCTGGACGCCGCCGGGGTGGCCACCCAGCGGGTCGTCTCGCCGATCTCCGTCCGGGGCGGGCAGCTGGTGGCCTTCGATTCGGCGTCGGGCCGGCTGCGTGACTTCGCCATCCACCGCATCACGTCGGTGGTGTCGGCGGAGTCCGGATAATGGGTCAAATGACCGACGGACCATTGATCGTGCAGTCCGACAAGACGGTGCTGCTCGAAGTGGATCACGAGCTGGCCGGCGCCGCGCGCGCCGCCATCGCGCCGTTCGCCGAGCTGGAACGCGCGCCGGAGCACGTGCACACTTACCGCATCACGCCGCTGGCGCTGTGGAACGCCCGCGCCGCCGGCCACGACGCCGAACAGGTCGTCGACGCGCTGGTCAGCTTCTCCCGCTACGCCGTGCCCCAGCCGCTGCTGGTCGACATCGTCGACACGATGGCCCGCTACGGCCGGCTGCAGCTCGTCAAGCACCCGGCACACGGCCTGACGCTGGTCAGCTTCGATCGCGCGGTGCTCGAGGAGGTGCTGCGCAACAAGAAGATCACGCCGATGCTGGGCGCGCGCATCGACGAGGACACCGTCGTCGTCCACCCCAGCGAGCGCGGGCGGGTCAAGCAGATGCTCCTCAAGATCGGCTGGCCCGCAGAGGATCTCGCCGGCTACGTCGACGGTGAGGCGCACCCGATCAGCCTCGAGCAGGACGGTTGGCATCTGCGCGACTACCAACAGTTGGCCGCGGACTCGTTCTGGTCGGGCGGTTCCGGGGTGGTGGTGCTGCCCTGCGGTGCCGGCAAGACGCTCGTCGGCGCGGCCGCGATGGCCAAAGCCGGTGCGACGACGCTGATTCTGGTCACCAACATCGTCGCCGCCCGGCAGTGGAAACGCGAGCTGGTCGCACGCACCTCGCTGACCGAGGACGAGATCGGCGAATACTCCGGTGAGCGCAAGGAGATTCGGCCGGTCACCATCTCGACGTACCAGATGATCACCCGTCGCACCAAGGGCGAATACCGGCACCTGGAGCTCTTCGACAGCCGCGACTGGGGGCTGATCATCTACGACGAGGTACACCTGCTGCCGGCTCCCGTGTTCCGGATGACCGCCGACCTGCAGTCCAAGCGGCGACTTGGCCTGACCGCCACGTTGATCCGCGAAGACGGCCGCGAGGGCGACGTGTTTTCCCTGATCGGCCCGAAGCGCTACGACGCGCCGTGGAAGGACATCGAGGCGCAGGGCTGGATCGCGCCGGCGGAGTGCGTCGAGGTACGGGTGACCATGACCGACAACGAGCGGATGATGTACGCCACCGCCGAACCCGAAGAGCGGTACCGGCTGTGCTCGACGGTGCACACCAAAATTGCTGTGGTCAAGTCGATTTTGGAAAAGCATCCCGGCGAGCAGACGCTGGTGATCGGCGCCTACCTGGATCAGCTCGACGAGCTCGGCGCCGCGCTGGACGCCCCGGTGATCCAGGGATCGACGCGAACCAAGGAACGCGAAGCGCTGTTCGACGCCTTTCGCCGCGGCGAGGTGTCCACCCTGGTCGTGTCCAAGGTGGCGAACTTCTCCATCGACTTGCCGGAAGCGTCTGTGGCCGTGCAGGTTTCGGGAACTTTCGGCTCGCGCCAAGAAGAGGCCCAGCGGCTGGGCCGACTATTGCGGCCCAAGCACGACGGCGGCGGCGCCATGTTCTACTCGGTGGTGGCCCGCGACAGCCTGGACGCCGACTATGCCGCGCATCGCCAGCGCTTCCTCGCAGAGCAGGGCTACGGCTACATCATCCGCGACGCGGACGACCTGCTGGGCCCGGCGATCTAACCGCAAGCAGACGAAAGTCGCCCAAACACTCGGTTTAGGGATTTGCGTCTCGCTCGAAAATGAGCCGAAATCCCACAGCGCCGAACGTGAAGCCACTGCGCAAAATCGCGCTGGTTTTCGCAACCACTTCACGCTCGGTGCTGGTGCGATTCGGACGGCGGGGCATTTCAGCCGCGCGCGCTCGCGATAGGAACTACAGCGACAGGATCGTCGCCGACGCGGTTCCCGGTGCTCCGTACACCTGGGCCAGGCCCACGCGCGGGTTGCCGGGCACCTGACGCTCGCCCGCCTCGCCGCGCAGCTGGCGCACCAGCTCGTGCATCTGCCGCAGGCCCGACGCGCCGATCGGCTCGCCGTTGGCGATCAGCCCGCCGTCGGTGTTGACCGGCATCGTCCCGTGAATCTCGGTGGCACCGTCGGCGAGCAGCTTCTCCTGCTCACCGTCGGCGCACAGGCCGGTCTCGGCCATGTGGATGACCTCGTTGCCGGCGTCGGTGTCTTGCAGTTGGGCCACGTCGACGTCCTCGGGCCCGATGCCGGCGGCCTCGTAGGCCGCCTTGGACGCGTACACCGTCGGCGAGACGTCCTCGTCCAGCGGGGCGAAGGTGGCGTGCACCTCGTAGGCGCCGTACCGGCGGGTGCGGATTTCGCAGGCCCGGACGTACACGGGCTTGTCGGTGTACTTGTGCGCGAGGTCGGCCCGGCACATGACCACCGCCGCGGCGCCCTCGTCGGGCGCGCAGAACATGTACTGCGTCAGCGGGTAGTTGAGCACCGGCGACTTGAGGATCTCTTCCTCGGGAATCGGCTTGCGGCGGAACGCATTCGGGTTGAGCGCGCCGTTGCGGAAGTTCTTGGCCGCGACCTTGGCCAGCGTGGCCTGGGAGATGTTGTGGTCGTGGATGTACTTGTTGGCCTTCATGCCGAAGAACTTGGTCGTGACGAACTGCCCGTTCTGCGCGTACCACTGCGGCAGCGCCAGCTTGGCGGGGTCGTCGGTGAACGCGCCGCGCGGGTGCTTGTCCAGGCCGATGGCGATGCCGATGTCGTACTTGCCCAGCCGGATGGTGTCGGCGGTCTGCTGAATCGCGCTGGCCGCGGTGGCGCACGCGTTGAACACGTTGGTGAACGTGATGCCGGTCAGCCCGACCAGGCGGGTCACGGCGTCGGGGTTGGACACCTCGTGGCTGCCGCCGAAGCCGAACTGGATGTCCTTCCACTCCAGGTGGGCGTCGGCCAGCGCGGACTGGATGGCCTCGGCCCCCATCTGCATCGCGGTCTTGTCGAACCTGCCGAACGGGTGCAGCCCCACGCCGATGATGGCAACGTCATTAGTCATCTCAGGCCTCCTCAGACCGGCTGGAAAGCGAACGTCATGACCTCGGCGCCCTCGTCGTCCGTGGTCAACGGCACCATGGTCAACTCGACCTCTTGACCGAATTGCAGCTTGGCCGGGTCGTTTTCGGTCAGCCGCGCCTCGACTCGAATGATGTCGCCCAGCTGCACCAGCCCGACGCCGAACGGCACGAAGTCGTTGCCCGTCGGGCCGGCGTACGGCGCCCCAGGCGGGAAGCCCTGGGTGGTCCACGCCACCAGGGTGCCGCGGCGAGGCAACAGCAACTCGGTCATCTCGCCGCCGCTGCAGCGCGGGCACCACTGCTGCACCGGGAACGTCGTGGCGCCGCAGTTGCCGCAGCGACTCCCGATCAGCTGTGGGTTCTCGTCGGGCCAGGTCGAGATTTCGGGGGCCAGCGCCTTCTGCATTAAGGGATCCTCCAGCGTCCGAACAGAACAATGCTAACTGAACCGTATAACAGCTTTCCGAAAAGTGGAAACCACATTCTCATTGTCGCCTATCCACATCTCGTTCGCTAACACAGGCCCCCCAGATCCCTGGCGCAGGCGGTCGATGCTTGCCCGCCTCCGAGCGACAACCTGGCCCCGGTCCGCCGCCTCCCCTGGCACTGTCGCTATGAGGCGGGCACATCGGGCATCTCCTCGGCGAGAGACTGGTGTGGCGGTCTGACCGCCCCCGGCACGTTATGGTGTCGGAGCCCCGAGTCGACGATGAGGAGACGTCTATGCCGGTCACGGTGCTACTCGAACTCAGGTTGAAGCCCGAGGCGGTGTCCGCGGCGCGGGAGGTCATGGGCCGGGCGCTGCAAGACACCCGGGCGTTCGAGGGGAACCTCGTCACCGACGTGCTGGTCGATGAGGACGACGAGGCGCACTGGGTGATTTACGAACTGTGGGACACGGTCGAGCACGACGAGGCCTACCGCGCGTTCCGGGCCGGCGAGGGCAAACTGACCGAGTTGCCCCCGCTGCTCGCCGCGCCCCCGGTCAAGACGCGGTACGCCACCACCGATATCTAGCTCAGCGCGGGGATGACTTCCCGCTCGAACAGCTCGATGCCCGAGCGGTCGTACGCGGCCTCCGGGAAATAGCAGATCGCGTATTCACAGCCGAGGTCGCGGATCCTGGCGAGCCGCTCGATCGCCTGTTCCGCGGTGCCGACCGCCGAATCCGGACCGGTGGTGCCGGCGATCATCGCATCGGCGGCGGCTTCGGGCACATAGCCGACCAACCGGTCGCGCACCCGTCGCAGCCGGTCCTTGACGTCGTCGTCGGACGTTCCGATGATCGCGTTGACGTTGACCGAACGCACGATCGCCCCGAAGTCGGTACCGACGTCGCGGCAATGCCCTTCCAGCACCGACGACTTGTGCGCGAACGCGTCGGGCTCCGGGGTGAAGTTGGTGTACTGCGCGTATTTCGCGGCGATGCGCAGCGTCACCTTCTCGCCGCCGCCGGCGATCCACAGCGGTATGCCGTTGCCCTGCAAGGGCTTCGGCGCGACGATCGCGCCGTCGACCTGGTAGTGCTCGCCATCGAAGCTGACCTTGCCGTCGCGCCACGCGTCGCGCATGATCTGCACACCCTCGTCCAGCCGGCCCAACCGCACCTTGGCCGACGGGAAACCGTAACCGTAAGCGCGCCACTCGTGTTCGTACCAGCCGCCGCCGATCCCCATCTGGATGCGGCCGCCGGAGATGATGTCCGCCGTCGCGGCCACCTTGGCCAGGTACACCGGATTGCGGTAACTCATCGCCGTGCACATCTGGCCGAGCTTGATCCGCGACGTCGTCGCCGCATACGCCGCCATCAGCGACCACGCCTCGTGGGTGGCCTCGCCCGTCGGCATCGGGACGGTGTGGAAGTGGTCGTATACCCACAGCGAGTCCCAGGCGCCGTCGTCGGCGTAGGCGGCCAGGTCGCGCATCACCGCCCACTGCTTTTCGGGATCGATGCCGACGAGATCCATCCGCCAGCCTTGCGGGATAAAGAGACCGAAGCGCATAGCAAGGGACTTTAGCCCGGTGACGATGCGGCCTCACAGCGGATCAAAAGCTCGGACTCAGCCGTCGCCGACGACCGAGCCTTAGACATGACGCATGACAAACCTCGGGCACCAAACCACTCCACGCCGTCGGCCAGGCCTCGCGATCCAGCTGATCTTCGCGGGTGCCGCGGCCGCCGCGGTGCTGGCGCTATTCAACGCCTCGCCGCCCTTCCCCACCGATGACACGAATTTCGTCAACGACAACGGCCAGACCTCGGGCGACATCTTCCAGCAGAACGCCCAGGACCAGAACTAGCGCTGCTTCCGGGGCCAATACCGGCGGTTAGGCTTAGCCGCTATGCGGGTTCTGATCTCCGGCGCCAGCATCGCCGGGCCAGTGCTGGCGTACTGGCTCACCCGCCACGGCTTCGACGTCACCGTGGTCGAGCGCGCGGCGACGCTGCGCAAGACGGGCGGCCACGCCGTCGACCTGTTCCGCCCGGCGATGGAAATCTCGGCGAAGATGGGCGTCTTGCCCCGCATCGAGGCGCTCGCCACCGGAACCGACCGACTGACGATGTATCGGGAAGGCCGGCCCCAGCCCACCGAGGTCGACCTCACCAAGCTGGTCGGCATTGCCTCCGACCGGCACGTGGAGATCATGCGCGACGACCTCAGCGAGATCTATTACGACGCCGGCCGCGACGACGTCGAGTACCTCTTCGGCGATTCCATCACGGCGATCGAGCCCGACGGCGAGGTCACCTTCGAGCGCGCGCCCGCCCGCAGCTTCGACGTCATCGTCGGCGCCGACGGGCTGCACTCCAACGTCCGGCGCCTGGTATTCGGCGAGGAGGCCGGCCTCACCCGCTTCATCGGTGGCTACCTGGCGGTGGTGTCGGCGCCCAAGACGCTGGCCGTCCCCGGCGAAATGCTCGGCCACATCGGCGTCGGCCGACTCGTGGCGGTCTACACCGCGGATCATCTGGACGACGCCCGGCTGGTATTCATGTTCCGCAGCAAAGAGGAGCTCGACTACGACTATCGGGATTCGTTGCGGCAGAAGGAATTACTCCGCGATGCCTTCGCGGGGATGCACCCGCAGGTGGACGACTGGCTGGGGGAAATCGACCGGACGCCGACGTTCTACTTCGACGCGATCAGCCAGCTGCGTATGAACATCTGGTCGCGGCGCCGGGTCACCCTCGTCGGAGACGCCGGGTATTGCCCAGGCCCCGCGGTCGGCGGCAGCACCAGCCTCGCCGTGCTGGGCGCCTACGTGCTGGCCGGGGAACTCGCCCGCGCCGACGGCGATCACCTGCGCGCGTTCGCGGCCTACGAGCTGGAGATGCGCGAGCCGGTGCATCGCAGCCGGTCCTTCGCGCGGGGCGCCGCCAGGACCATCATCCCCGGCTCCCGAGCCGGCGTCTGGGCGTTAACCCGTGGGGTCCAACTGATCTCGTTGATGCCCGGGTCGCTGTCCAGAGGGTTGGCAAAGCTGAACACCAAGGGCGTGCGCATATACGACTCGATGCGGGTGCCCGACTACAGCGAAGTCGAAGTGTGACACGAAGGGGATGATCGCCCGTGGACCTTGGCGGCGTGGGTATCTGGAGCAGCCAACTGCGCTACGGCGACGCGGCCGAGATCGCGGACGCGGCAGCGGAATTGGACGAGCTAGGCTTCACGGCGCTGTGGATCCCCGACGTGGGCGGACCGGTGTTCGACGCGGTGGGTCACCTGCTTGCCGCGACCAAGCGGACCGTGATCGCCACGGGGATCCTCAATCTCTGGATGCACTCGGCCGGCGACGTCGCCGAATCCTTCGCCGCGCTCACCGCCGAGCACGGCGACCGCTTCCTGCTGGGGATCGGCGTCAGCCACGCGCCCCTCATCGACGCCGGCGAGCCGGGGCGGTATCGCAAGCCGCTGGCGGCGACGGCGTCGTTCCTGGACGGGCTGGACGCCGCACCCCGGCCCGTGCCCACCGAAGCCCGCGTCCTCGCCGCGCTCGGCCCCAAGATGCTCGAACTGTCGGCGACCCGCGCCCGCGGCGCCCACCCCTATCTCGTCACCCCCGAGCACACCGCTTCCGCCCGTTCGGCTTTGGGCGAGGGCCCGTTGCTGCTGCCCGAGCAGACCGTGATCCTCACCGACGACGCCGACGAGGCGCGCCGCGTCGGAACCGATTGGCTGCGGGCGTTATTGGCGTTGCCCAACTACGCGAACAACCTGCGGCGCAGCGGTTTCTCCGAAGACGACCTGGCCCAGGTCAGCGATCGGCTGCTCACCGCGATCATCGCCTGGGGCGACGAAGCTGCCGTCATGCGCAGGGTCGCCGAGCACCGGGCGGCCGGCGCCGACCACGTCTGCGTCCAGGTGGTGACGGCCGACCCGAGCGCCTTCCCCCGCGAGCAATGGCGCCGAATCGCCGCCGCCCTCTGAGCGCGAGCAGACGCAAAAGCACCCGAAAACACTAGGTTTTGGGGGCTTTTGCGTCTGGTGGCCGAGCTACGTCAGCGAGGCCGGCGGCAGGAAGCGGTCACCGTACTTGGCGGCCAGCTCGCGGGCACGGGCGACGAAGGCGTCCTTGCCGATCCCGCCCGGCCCCTCGTAGCCGACGATGAACTGCGCGCTACCACCGGTCCACGGGGGAAACCCGATGCCCATGATCGAGCCGATGTTGGCGTCGGCCGTTGACGTCAGCACGCCCTCGTCGAGGCACTTCTGGGTTTCCAGCGCCTCGGCGAACAGCATCCGGTCGATCATGTCCTGCAGCGGCGGCTGCGACGCACCGGACTTGAACGTCTCGCGCAGGCCCGGCCACAGCTGGGTGCGCTTGCCGTCGACGTACTCGTAGAAGCCGGCACCCTTCAACCGCGACGGGCGGCCGAGCTCGATCATCTTGTCGACCACGGCCTCGGCCGGGTGCGGCTCGTAGGTGCCGCCGGCGTCCTCGACGCCCTTGCGGGTGGCCGCGGCGATCTTGTGCATCAGCTCCAGGTTGAGCTCGTCGGACAGCTGCAGCGGCGGGGCCGGGTAGCCGGCCTGCGACCCGGCGTGCTCGATGCTGGCGGGCTCGACGCCCTCACCAAGCATCGCCAACGCCTCGTTCACGAACGTGCCGATGACGCGGCTGGTGAAGAAGCCGCGGCTGTCGTTGACGACGATCGGGGTTTTGCCGATGGCCAGCGTGTAGTCGAATACCCGGGCCAGCGCCTCGTCGGAAGTCTTCTCGCCCTTGATGATTTCGACCAGCGGCATCTTGTCGACCGGGGAGAAGAAGTGGATCCCGATGAAGTCCTCCTGCCGCTTCACGCCGGTCGCCAGACCGGTGATCGGCAGCGTGGAGGTGTTGGACCCCAGCAGCGCGTTGGGCTCGACGATGTCCTCGATCTCTTGGAACACCTTATGTTTGAGGTCCTGGTTCTCGAAGACCGCCTCGATGACGAAGTCGACGCCCTTGAAGTCGGCGGGGTCGGCCGACGGCGTGATGCGGTCCAGTAGCGCCTTGCTCTTCTCCTCGGTGGTCTTGCCCCGCTGAAGCGCCTTGGCCTCAAGCTTTTCCGAGTAATTCTTGCCCTTCTCGGCGGCCTCGATGCTGACGTCCTTGAGCACGACGTCGTACCCGGCCTTGGCCGACACGTAGGCGATGCCGGCGCCCATCATGCCCGCACCCAGCACGCCGATCTTGTTGATCTTGACCGGCTCGATGCCGTCCGGCCGCGACCCGCCGCCGTTGATGTGCTGCAGGTCGAAGAAGAACGCCTGGATCATGTTCTTGGCGACCTGGCCGGTGACCAGTTGCGTGAAGTAGCGGCTCTCGATGCGGGTGGCGGTGTCGAAGTCCACCTGCGTGCCCTCGACGGCCGCGGCCAGGATGGCCCGCGGCGCCGGCATCGGCGCGCCCTTGAGCTGCTTGCGCAGCAACGACGGGAACGACGGCAGGATGGCCGCCAGCGCCGGTGACGACGGGGTGCCGCCGGGAATCTTGTAGCCCTTGACGTCCCAGGGCTGGGTGTGCGACTCGGGGTTGGCCTTGATCCACGCCTTCGCCGCCGGCACCAATTCTTCGACGCTAGAGACGATCTCGTCGACGAGGCCGTTGTCCTTGGCCGCGGCCGGCTTGAAGCGGGTGCCCTGGCTCAGCACGTTGACGAAGGCGTTCTGGATGCCCAGCATCCGCACGGTGCGGGTGACGCCGCCGCCGCCGGGCAGCAGGCCCAGCGTGACCTCGGGCAGCCCGATCTGGACGCCCTTGACGTCGGCGACGATGCGGTGATGACAGGCGAGCGCGATCTCCAGGCCGCCGCCCAGCGCCGCGCCGTTGATGGCGGCCACCACCGGCTTGCCCAGGGTCTCCAGCGTGCGCAGGTCACGCTTGACCGCCTCGACGGTGTCGAACGCCTCGCCGGCGTTCTCGGGGCCGAGCTTGATCATGCCCTTCAGGTCACCACCGGCGAAGAACGTCTTCTTGGCGCTGGTGATCACCACACCGGTGATCGAATCCTTCTCGGCGACAAGGCGTTCGACGGCCTTGTGCATCGACTCCTTGTAATGCTCATTCATCACGTTGGCCGACCCGGTCGGGTCGTCCAGCGTCAGCGTGACGATGCCGTCGGCGTCCTTGTCCCACTGAATGGTGTTCTCTGCCATGGTCTTAAACCCTCTCAATAATGGTGGCGACGCCCATGCCGCCGCCGATGCACAGCGTGATCAGCGCACGCCGGGCGCCGCGGCGCTCGAGCTCGTCGACCATGGTGCCCAGGATCATGGCGCCGGTGGCGCCCAGCGGGTGGCCCATCGCGATGGCGCCACCGTTGACGTTGAGCTTCTCGTCCGGAATGTTCAGGTCCTTCTGGAACTTCAGGACGACCGACGCGAACGCCTCGTTCAACTCGAACAGGTCGATGTCGTCGACGGTAAGTCCGGCCCGGTCCAGCACCTTTTGGGTGGCCGGCGTCGGGCCGGTGAGCATGATGGTCGGGTCGGCGCCGGTGGTGGCGGTGGCCACGATGCGGGCGCGCGGCGTCAGGCCCTGCGACGTGCCGGCCCTCTCGTTGCCGATGAGCACCAGCGCGGCGCCGTCGACGATGCCCGAGCTGTTGCCGCCGGTGTGGACGTGGTTGATCTTTTCGACCCAGTGATACTTCTGCAGCGCCACGTCGTCGAAGCCGGCCATCGCGGCCAGGCCCTCGAAAGCGGGCTTCAGCTTGCCCAGGCCCTCCATCGTGGTGTCGGGGCGCATGTGCTCGTCGTGGTCGAGGATCAGCAGCCCGTTCTGGTCGCGGACGGGAACCACCGACTTGGCGAAGTAGCCGCCGGACCAGGCCGCCGCCGCCAGCTCCTGCGAGCGCAGCGCGTAGGCGTCGACGTCCTCGCGGGAGAAGCCCTCGATGGTGGCGATCAGGTCCGCGCCGATGCCCTGGGGGACGATGTACGCGTCGTAGGAGGTGGCCGGGTCGGCCATCATCGCGCCGCCGTCGGAGCCCATCGGAACGCGGCTCATCGACTCCACGCCGCCCCCGAGCACCAGGTCGTCCCAGCCGGAGCGGACCTTCTGCGCGGCGGTGTTGACGGCCTCCAGGCCCGAGGCGCAGAACCGGTTGAGCTGCACGCCGCCGACGGTGTCGGGCATACCGGCCGCGATCACCGCGGTGCGGGCGATGTCGCCGCCCTGGTCGCCCACGGGTGAAACGCAGCCCAGGACGACGTCACTGATCAGGCTCTCGTCCAGGTCGGGGTGGCGCCTGCGCAGCTCCTCGATCAGGCCGACGACCAGGTTCAGCGGCTTGACCTCGTTCAACGAGCCGTTCTTCTGCTTGCCGCGGGGGGTGCGGATCGCCTCGTAGATGAAGGCTTCTTCGGACATGTCGGCTTCCTCTTCACAAATGGGGGTTCGGATCCGGATTACACCCTAAACCAACCTGTTGGTTGGGAGTAATGGCGCTGGTCAGGACGCCGACTGTGCGGCCAGCCGCACGCTGGGCGCCGAACGTGCGGCCAGCCGCACGTTCGGTGAGAGCGCCGGCCTTAAGCTCGACCCCCATGACGGTGTCGCGACTGCGGCCCTACGCGACGACGGTGTTCGCCGAGATGTCGGCGCTGGCCGCGCGGATCGGCGCGGTGAACCTCGGCCAGGGCTTCCCCGACGAGGACGGGCCCCCCGCGTTGCTGAAGGCCGCCCAGGACGCCATCGCCGCGGGCGCCAACCAGTACCCGCCCGGCATCGGCGTCGCGCCGCTGCGCCAGGCCATCTCCGCGCATCGGCGCCGGCACTTCGGCATCGAGTACGACCCCGACACCGAGATATTGGTGACGGTCGGGGCCACCGAGGCCATCGCGGCGTCGGTAATCGGGCTGGTCGAGCCGGGCTCGGAGGTGGTGCTCATCGAACCCTTCTACGACTCCTACTCGCCGGTGGTCGCGATGGCCGGCGCGCACCGGGTTGCGGTGCCACTGGTGCCCGACGGCCGTGGCTTCGCGCTGGACGCCGACGCCCTGCGGCGCGCGGTGACGCCGCGGACCCGCGCCCTGATCGTCAACTCGCCGCACAACCCCACCGGAACGGTGCTGAGCCCGACCGATATCACCGCCATCGCCGAGATCGCGGTGGCCGCCGACCTTTTGGTGATCACCGACGAGGTGTACGAGCACCTGGTCTTCGACGGCAACCGCCACCTCCCGCTGGCCGGCTTAGACGGCATGGCCGAGCGCACGCCGGCGATGAGTTGCGCTGGGCCGCAGGCCCACCCGATCTTCCATCCGGTGCAGTTGAACATCTTGGCCGCGCTGGAGATCGTGATGGTGCGCTCGGCCATGCCGTCTAAGCCGGCCAGCGGGAGGTGGCGGTTGCCGTCGAAGACCAGGTGCTCGCGCTGTTC
>NZ_LZKR01000074.1 GCF_001672915.1 Mycobacterium sp. 1245805.9
GAAACTGGCCGAGCTGCTGAGGCCGGAGAACAAGGCCGAGCTGAGCAACTGGACATGGGGACGTCAGCTGGTCGACCCACAGCCGGGTGCTGGAATCGAACGGGGCGTTCTGCGGCAGGGTGGGCACCCCCGAGCGGCGTCCGGCTTCCGAGCGCAGCCCCGCGACGAGGCCGGCAAGGTAGGAGCGGCCCAGCGGACCGAACTGCGGCGCCGGTTCGTTTGCCACCCCGAGGAGTTCGGCGACGGCGTCGACGCGGGCCAGGCTGATCTCGTCGGCGGCCGGCGGGGCGTCGCTCGAATCGGGTTGCGCGACGGCGACCTTGGTGAGGGACACCGCGCAGGCCTTGAACTCGGGCTGATGGGAGACCGGGTCCACGGCGTCGTTGGTGACGGCGTTGATCGACAGGTACTCGCCGAAGACGTCGTTCCAGTGGAAGGGCGCAAAGCAGTTGCCCGGCCGGACGCGGTCGGTGATGACGACGGGCAGCACGGCCCGCCCGCGGCGGGAGGCGATTTCGACCGAGTCGTCGTCGCAGATCTGTAGGCGGGCCGCGTCGTCGGGATGGATCTCCACGAACGGCCCGGGGTTGAGCTTGTTGAGCTTGGCGACCTTCCCGGTCTTGGTCATCGTGTGCCATTGGTGCGGGAGGCGCCCGGTGTTGAGCAGGAACGGGAAGTCGTCGTCGGGCATTTCGTCGGGCAACAGGTGCGGACGGGCGAAGAACATCGCGCGACCGCTCGGGGTGGGGAAGGCCAGCCGGGGCGTGCTGCCGTCGTCGCGGACCAGCCTGGCCTGACTGACGCCGTCGTTCAGGTAGCGGATGGGGTTACGGTCGGCACCGTCGGGCGGGCACGGCCATTGCAGCGGCGTCCGGCGCAACCGAGAGTAGGTGGCGCCGCGCAGGTCGTAGCCCGTCGCCGGGTTCCAGAATCGCTTGATCTCCTCGAACACTTCCTCCGCGGAGCCGTAGCTGAACGACTCCGAAAACCCCATCGCGCAGGCGATTCGGGCGATGATCTGCCAGTCCGGAAGCGCCTGGCCCGGCGCGGTGACGGCCGGCTGGAACAGGGTCAGGTTCCGCTCGGAGTTGACCATCACCCCTTCGGCCTCCGACCACAGGGCGGCCGGCAACAACACGTCGGCATACTCGTTGGTCTCGGTCTCCAGGAATGCGTCCTGGGCGATCACCAGCTCCGCGCGTTCCAGGCCGGCCAGCACGGTTTTCCGGTTCGCCACGGAGGCAATGGGATTGGTGCAGACGATCCAGCAGGCCTTGATCTGGCCGTCGGCCATGCGGGAGAACATGTCGACGGTGCCGGTGCCGGCCTCGGTGCGCAGCGATCCGCGGGGGATGCCCCACTGGTCCTCGACGAATTCGCGGTCGGCGGCCGAGACGACCGAGCGCTGACCGGGTAGACCCGGCCCCATGTAACCCATTTCGCGGCCGCCCATGGCGTTGGGCTGCCCGGTGAGCGAGAAGGGGCCGCTGCCGGGTTTGCAGATGGTGCCGGTCGCCAGGTGCAGGTTGCAGATTGCGTTGGTGTTCCAGGTGCCGTGGGTGCTCTGGTTGAGCCCCATCGTCCAGCAGCTCACGAAGTTTTCGGCTTCGCCGATCCAGCGCGCCGCGGTGCGGATGTCTTCGCTTGGGATACCGGTGATTTCGCCGACTCGTTCCGGGCTGTACGGGCCGAGGAAGCTCGGCATCACCTCCCAGCCTTCGGTGAATTCGGCGATGAATTCGGCATCGGTGTGCCCGTTTTGGACGATCAGGTGCAGCAGCCCGTTGAGCAGCGCGAGATCGGTCCCGGGAGCGATCTGCAAGAACAGGTCGGCCTTCTCGGCGGTAGCGGTGCGGCGCGGGTCCACCACGATCAGCTTGGCGCCGGCCTTGACGCGTTCCATCATGCGCAGGAACAGGATCGGGTGGCAGTCGGCCATGTTGGACCCGATGACCAGGAACACGTCGGCCGCGTCGAAGTCCTGGTATGAGCCGGGCGGTCCGTCGGCGCCCAGGGACAGCTTGTATCCGGAACCCGCGCTGGCCATGCAGAGCCGCGAATTCGACTCGATCTGGTTGGTGCCGATGAAGCCCTTGGTCAGCTTGTTCGCCAAATACTGCGCCTCGACGGACATCTGGCCGGACACGTACATGGCGAAGGAGTCGGGGCCGTGCCGGTCGATGATCGCGCGGAGCCGCTTCGCGCACCGAGTGATCGCGTCGTCGATGTCGACCGGCTCGAGGGGCTCGCCGCGGTCGGCGCGCACGTGCGCCGATTCCATCCGGCCCGGCGCGGCCAGCATGTCGGACGTGGTCGTGCCCTTGGTGCACAGCCGGCCGAAGTTGGCCGGGTGGCTTTTGTTCCCAACGGTTTTTGTAACGTGACGACGGCCGCTCGCCGGGTCCCCTGTGACGTGCAGCACCATGCCGCAGCCGACGCCGCAGTAGGCGCACATGCTCTGCACGGCGTCGGCGCGAACGCCACGAGGCTCTTTGGCCACGCCTTCTTTCCTCCCCTCGAGCGCGCAAGGGCCCAATGCACCAAATGGTGCGGCAGCGATGTTTCGGCATCGGGCGTCCGATGTTTCCGCCGTTTTACGGCTTCCTTTCACGGCATCCGGACTGCCCTGTGAGGTCCGGTGAAATACCGCCTAATCGCAGGTCAGCGCCGATCCGCGACGACCGCCAGATTACCCGCGGCGACCGGTGAATTGCCTCTCAGAAGCACGCTTCCGACGAAACAAATGGGATATTCACAGATTTCGTTAAGCTCACAATGTGCGCCGCCCATTTGTGATTCTGCTGATCTTGTTGGTGTCGGCCTGCGGGGGAAAACCGACGCCGCCGCCGCCGTCGCGGGGCGATGCCTGCAAGGACTCCGACGGTCCGACGGCCGACACCGTGCGCCAGGCCATCGCCTCGGTCCCGGTCGAGGTGCCGGGCTCGACCTGGGTCGAAATCGCGCGGGGGCACACCAAGAAGTGCCGGCTGTACTGGGTCCAGATCATCCCGACCATCGCCAGCGAGTCGACGCCGCAGCAGCTGCTTTTCTTCGATCACAACACCCCGCTGGGCTCGCCCACGCCCAATCCGAAGCCGTACATCACCGTGCTGCCCCCGTCCGACGACACGGTCACCGTTCAGTACCAATGGCAGGTCGGCAAGGACGAACCCTGTTGTCCCACCGGAATCGGCACGGTGAAGTTCCAGATCGGATCCGACGGCAAGCTGCAGGCGCTCGGCAAGGTCCCGCATCAGTAACGCTGCCGCACAACCGCTTCCGCGGACTCAGTCCGGCAGGTTCTCCGGATGCAGCATCTCCGCGTACCGCAGCTGCTCCGGGATGCCGAATCCGTCCACCAGCGTCTCGGCGTACGGGCGCAGCTTGCGGCACCGATCGTTGATGCCGCGGGTGACGGCCTTGGCCCGCCCGGTCGACAGGTAGCCATGCTCGATGTACCAGGCCTTGTCGTCCTCGATCACCGACAGCGCGTATAAATCGCAGACCGTTTCGAGCAATTCGCGGGCGTCCTCGTCCTCGCACGAGTCGATCCCGGCGACGAACGCCTCCAGTACAATCCGGTCGATGTGCGCGCTCGCCGCGTGCAGCACGTGATCCTGGACGGCGTTGAACGCGTCGAATTCCGACATCTCCTTGGACTTTCCCTGCAGTCGGCGCGCGACGGACGACAGTAGATAGTCCTCGCGCTCCTCGAACATGGTGACCTGGGTGCCGCGGTTGAACAGGCTGCCTTCCTCTTCGCTGTCTTGCCGGGCGTCGATGATCGTCTGCATAATCGCCTCGGCCGCAGTGCGTTTCCGCACCCGCTCACCGACGGTGTTGGCGGCGAAGCGCACCCATTCGACCGGGCTCATGCTGCGGATGTCGTCGGCATAGGCCGTCAGCAGCTCCTTGGCCACCAGTTGGGTCAGCACATGGTTGTCACCCTCGAACGTGGTGAACACGTCGGTGTCGCCGCGCAGCCCGATCAGCCGGTTCTCGGCCATGTAACCCGCGCCGCCGCAGGCCTCCCGCGCCTCCTGGATGGCCCGGGACGCGTGCCAGGTGTTGGCCGCCTTGAGCCCGGCGGCCCGCGCCTCCAGCTCGCGCTGCTCGTCGGCGTCGGGGGCATCCGCGGTCTGGATGTCGTGGCACTTGCTGACCAGTTCGTTCTGGGCGAACTGCAGCGCGTACGACCTCGCGATCAACGGAAACAGCCGGCGCTGATGCACCAGGTAGTCCATGATCAGCACCTCGGTGTCGTTGTCCGGTGCCTTGAATTGCCTGCGCTGCAACGCGTATCGCGTGGCGATGTCCAGCGCAACGCGCGCGGCGGCGCCCGCGCTGCCGCCCACCGTGATCCGGCCCCGAACCAGCGTGCCCAGCATGGTGAAGAACCGGCGGTTGGGGTTGTCGATCGGCGAACTGTAGGTGCCGTCCGGCGCCACGTCGCCGTATTTGTTCAGCAGGTTCACCCGCGGCACGCGGACGTGGTCGAAGACGATGCGGCCGTTGTCCACGCCGGGCAGGCCGCCCTTGTACTCGCAGTCCGACGTCGTCACCCCGGGCAGGTCGTTGCCGTCGGCGTCGCGGATCGGGACCAGAACGCAGTGCACGCCGTGGTTGACCGGCTTGCCGTCCTCGTGGGTGATCAACTGCGCGAAAACCGCTGCCATGGTGGCGGTTTGGGCGGCGCCGCCGATGTAGTCCTTGCGCGCCGTCGGGGTGGGGGAGTCGATGACGAACTCCTCGGTCTCGGCGTCGTAGGTCGCGGTGGTCTCCACCGACTGGACGTCGCTGCCGTGTCCGGTCTCGGTCATCGCGAAGCAGCCGCGCAGCTCGAGGCTGATGATCTGCTTCACGTACGCCTCGTGGTGACGCTCGGTGCCCAGGTTCTCGACGGCACCGCCGAACAGCCCCCACTGCACCCCGGCCTTGACCATCAGCGACAGGTCCGACATCGCGAGCATCTCGATCATCGTGATCGCGGCGCCCACGTCGCCGGTCCCGCCGTGCTCCTTGCGGAAGTTGTCGGCGGCGGCCCCGAACGCCGCCATGATCCGCATCTGCTCGGCCACCTTGGTGCGGGCGATCACCGTGTTCGGCGTGTAATGCGGGCGGAACAGCTCCTCGGTCATCGTGTCCCGCATCCGGTTCTTCACGTCGCGCCACCGCCCGTCCAAGGCGTTGCGCAGGTGTTCGGCCGTGCTCTTCGTGTCTGGCGCCATAAAACGACGGTAGCCCGCTGCTCAGGCGTTGAAACAGACCTTGAACAACAATCGCCCACCGTGCACCGGTTGCGGGTCTGGGGCCGGATTTTCGCATTGAGCGCACGCTCGGCGCCGCGGCGCGGGTGCCATGATCAAGCCATGCCGCAGTATCTCGCCGCCGCCACGGTCGTGCTCCTGATCGGCACCGTCATCGGCAGAGTGATACTGCTGCGCAGAACCGGCACTCAAGCAATGCATTTTGGGAAGCTCGACAAGACCGACTTCCTGATTCCGCCCGTCGCGCTGTTCTACTTCTATACGGTGTTCGGCGCCGCCTTCGGTTGGCCCCTGGCCGGCCGTCAGCTGTTCTTCCACTCGACGCTTCTCGCCTGGGTCGGAGTGGCCCTCTGCCTGATCGGGGTCCTGATCCTGGTGCTCAGCCTGGTGTCGTTCGGCAACAGCTTCCGGGTCGGCATCGACGTCGAGGAGCCCGGCCGGCTGGTGACGACGGGCGTATTCGCGGTGAGCCGCAACCCGATCTACGTCGGATTCTTCGTTTTCCTCGTCGGCCAGCTGCTGGTGTTCCCCAACTGGGTTCCGTTGATCTACCTGCTCGCCGGCACGGCTCTGTTCCACCGGCAAGTGTTGCGCGAGGAGGGGTTCATGCGGCAGCGCTACGGCGACGAATACGCCGACTACTGCCGCCACGTCAGGCGGTATGTCTAGCCCGCAGCCGGTAGAGGGCGAAGCCGGCCGCGCCGGCGGCGAATCCCAACAGCATCACCATGTCGAACACCCACCAGCCCGAATAATGCGTCCACATCTGGGCGTTGGCGGCGAGCGCGTCGACCCTGCGCAGATCGGCGACCGACGCCGACGCCGCGAAGCCCCACTGCGCCGGGACGAACCAGGAAACCTGCTGAAAGCCCCACTTGCTCACCAGCTGCACCAGGCTCCCGTTGAACAGCAGCGAGGCCAGGATCACCAGCACCGCCAGCGGCAGCACCTCGCGCAGCCGGCTGCCCATCGCGGACAGCGCCAGC
>NZ_LZKR01000075.1 GCF_001672915.1 Mycobacterium sp. 1245805.9
TGCCACTGTGGGCGATGCCGCCGGCTCCGCCGGCTCCGCCGCCACCGAACAAGCCGATGGCGCTACCCCCGCCGCCGCCGAAGACTTCGTTGCCGCCGGCCGGGGTGGTTTCGCCGGTACCGCCGGTACCGCCGGCGCCGCCGTGGCCCCCGCCGCCGCCGGTGCCGTTGATTCCGCCGCTGGAGTTGCCGCCAGCCCCACCGGCGCCGCCATGCCCGCCTTGACCGCCTTGGCCGGCAAAACCCTGGACAAGGGCGCCGTCGGCGGCGCCGCCCCTACCGCGGGCACCACCGGCTCCCCCCGTACCGCCCTGGCCGCCGGCGCCGGCCTGTCCGAAGAACCCTCCACCGGTGCCGCCGGCCCCACCGGCACCGGCGTCACCGCCATCGCCACCGATTCCCCCGCTGCCCCCCAGAAGGGTAGGCAGGTTGTTGACCCCGTCTGCGCCGGTGCCGCCGGTGCCGCCCAGGCCGCCATTGCCGCCCAGGCCGCCCGCACCGCCATGCCCGCCGCCACGGTCGATACTGCGGTAGCGCCCGCGCCTCCGCCGCCGCCGGCGCCGCCTGATCCGCCACCGGTGGCGCCTGCACCGCCGCTGCCACCCGTGCCGCCGACTCCCAGAGCCTGGGGGAGCCCTCCAGCCGAAGTGAAGGCGAGGCCGCCGCTGCCGCCGGTCCCGCCGTCGCCGCCAGTGCCGCTGCCACCCCCGATCCCGCCGGCACCGACGTGGCCGCCCGTGCCGCCGGAGGGACGGGCGGTATCGGCGCCAACAATGGTGTTTTTCTCAACAGCGGAGGTGCCGGGGGCACCTTCGGCGTTGGCGGCTTCGGCGGGCACGGCGTGGTTGCCAACAGCAATGACGGGGGCGCCGGTCAGCCCTAACAAAGTCAACCGCGAGGCGGCCTCGAGCCGAGCAGCCGCAAGAATCTCGCAAGTCGCCGACTTTAATCTACGGCCCCACAAGGGATTAGGAGCCGTAGATGTCCTCTTTCGTGCAGGTAGACCCGGAGATCCTCACCGCCGCGTCCGCGGACTTGGACGCGATCGGATCCGCGATCAGGTCCGCCAATACGACGGCGGCCGCCTCGACGACCGCTGTGGTGGCCGCGGCGCAGGACGAGGTCTCGGCCGCGATCTCCCAGCTGTTCGGCAGCTATGCCCAGGAGTTCCACTCGCTCAGCGCACAGGCGGCGCTTTTCCATGACCAATTCGTGCAGTCGCTCACGTCGGGCGGTGGGCAGTATGCGGCCGCCGAGGCGGCCAACGCCGACCCGCTGACGTCCCTGGTCGGGGAAATCCAGAGCCTGGGCTTGCCGCCCGGTCCGGTCAAGCTGCTGACCGGCCGCCCGCTGATCGGCAACGGGGCCAACGGGGCGCCGGGCACGGGGCAGGCCGGCGGCGACGGCGGTTGGCTGATCGGCAACGGCGGCAATGGTGGGTCGGGCGGCGCCGGTCAGACCGGCGGCGCCGGCGGGTCGGCGGGATTGTGGGGTCACGGCGGCGACGGCGGAACCGGTGGAAGCGGCAAGGCCCTGATCGGCGGCGCCGGCGGGAACGGCGGGCCCGGCGGGGCCAACGGGTGGATCGGCGGCGGCCCGGGCGGGGCCGGCGGCGCCGGCGGGACCGGCGGCTCTGGGGTCTTCGGCGGGAAAGGCGGTCACGGCGGAGACGGCGGCGCCGGGGGGGCCAACCGGCAACTGCTTTCCCTGTTCGGCGCCGGCGGTGCCGGCGGAGCGGGCGGCCTTGGCGGCACCGGCGCGGCCGGCGTCGACAGCAACTCGGCCGGCGGCACCGGCGGACCCGGCGGTAATGGCGGAGCCGGCGGCCACGGCGGGGCCGGCGGCGCGAACCAGGCCCTGCTGGGCGGCGCCGCGGGGTCGGGCGGAAACGGCGGCGGCGGCGGCCATGCCGGACACGGCGGGGGCGGCGGAGACGGCATCGCGGCCGGCGGAACCGGGGGCGCCGGAGGTATCGGCGGCGCCGCCGGCGCCGGCGGGGCCGGCGGGACCGGCGGAGGACTCTTCGGACAGGCCGGCAGCGGCGGCGCGGGCGGTACCGGCGGAGGCGGCGGTACCGGCGGCACAGGCGGCAACGTCAGCGGAAACGTCTTCGGCAGCGTGGCCGGCCAGGGCGGCCAGGGGGGCCATGGCGGCGCCGGCGGCGCCGGGGGCAACTCCAGCGGCAGCGGCGGCAACGGCGGCGGCGGCGGCACCGGCGGCGACGGGGCGGCGGCGGCAACGGCACCAACGGCACC
>NZ_LZKR01000076.1 GCF_001672915.1 Mycobacterium sp. 1245805.9
GCGGAGAGGTGAATACGACACACCCGCTGCCGCCGGGGGCCCCGGCGGCAACGGGGGGGCGGCCGGCGCGGGCGGCGCGCCCGGCACCGGCTTCCAAGCGGCACCCGGGAGCGAACGGCTGCCCGTCGGCACCGGCGGAAACGGGGGCACCGGGGGCACCGCCGGCTCCGGAGGCGCCGGCGGGCAAGGCAGCAGCGGCTTCGCTGGCGGCAACGGAGGCATGGGCGGCCAGGGCGGGAACGGCGGCGCCGGCGGCGACGCCAGTGGCGCCACCTTCAACGCCCAGGGCGATAACGGCGGCGACGGCGGCGCCGGCGGCGCCGGGGGCAACGGCGGAACCGGCGGCGCGGGCGTCAACGGCGGCACCGGCGGCAACGCCGGCCGCGGGGGCGATGGCGCGAACGCGGGCAACGGCGGCTCGGCCACGTTGGCCGGCACCGGCGTCAACGGCGGCCAGGGCGGCACCGGCGGCAACGGCGCCAAAGCGGGCGCCGCGGGCTCCGGCGGCGCGGCCGGCTTCGGGGGCAGCGTCGGCGCCGTCGGCAGTGGCGCCAACGGCGGCAACGGCGGCAACGGCGGGACCGGCGGCAGCGGTGGCACGGTCGGCTCGCCCGGCACCAACGGCACCGGCGGCATCGGCGGGGCCGGCAGCGGCCCCGGCAACAGCGCCGGCAGCAACGGAACCCCGATTTCGCAAAACCAGGCCATCGCGCTGACGCTGTCTCAGGGGCGTTTCCCGATCGTGTACGTCTCGATAAACGGCGGGCCGCCGGCGCCCGTGCTGGTCGACACCGGATCCAGCGGTCTGGTGATCGAGGGGCAGTACGTCCCGAACGCCGGCCCCTCCGTCGCGACCGGTTCGGTTTCCTATTCCGGTCCGGGCGCGTCGGTGACGGTCAACTACTCGACGTCCGACGAATCGGTGGCGTTCTTGACGGGGGCGAATGGATCCGTCACCGCCGTCACCGCGCCGACCGCCGTTGACATCCTCACCGGCAGCAACGCGACAAGCTTCGCAAACTACTGGGCCGGCACCGGCGTCGTCGGCGTTTTGGGCATCGGGCCGAACGCCGGGGGTCCGGGCACCAGCACCGTGATCACGGCGCTGCCCGGGACCCTCGACCAGGGTGTGCTCGTCAACCAACCCCACAACCAACTGGTGTTCGGCCCAAATCCGTTGCCGGGCACCGTCTCCATCACCGGCTCGCCGACCGTCGCCAACGTGGACGTACAGGTCACGCCCCCGGGGGGCACGACGACGTCCACGGTCGTTCCCTCGTTGCTCATCGATTCCGGCGACAACTTCGGATCGATCCCGGCATCCCTACTCGGCACCGGCCAGACGTCCGGAACCGTGCCGGTGGGAACGGTCATCACCGTCCAGACCAGCACCGGCCAGCTGCTGTACAGCTACACGACCACCGCCGCGACTCCCCTCACGGTTACCGGCAGCGTGATGAACACCGGGAACATCCCCTTCGAGCTGGGACCGGTCTACATCTCGGAAAGCCCCAGCGGTCTCGGAACGACGACCTTCGACGCCTGAGGTGCTAGCCCGTTATCGACGGCACCACGGCGTCGATGAGGTGCGGTCCCGGTTCGGCGAGGGCAGCCCGCAGGGCATCGGCGAATTCCTCGGCCGTGGTCACGCGCCGCGCGGAAACTCCCATGCCCTCGGCAATCTTGACGAAATCCATTGTGGGACGCGACAAGTCGAGCAGGTCCAACGCCTTCGGGCCGGGCGACGACCCAGCCCCGACCCGCGCCAGCTCGATCCGCAGGATGTCGTAGGCGCTGTTGTCGTACAGCACCGTGGTCACGTTGAGGTTTTCCCGCGCCTGGGTCCACAACCCCGAGATCGTGTACAGCGCCGACCCGTCGGATTCCAGGCACAGCACCGGACGATCGGGGGCGGCCACCGCGGCGCCCACCGCGGCGGGAATGCCGTAGCCGATCGCGCCGCCGGTCAGCGTCAGCCAATCGTGGGCCGGCGCACCGGCCGTGGCGCGCTCCAGCATGATGCCCGACGTGTTCGACTCGTCGACGACGATCGCCCCTTCCGGCAGGAGCGCCCCGACGACGGCGGCGGCCGACGCGGACGTCAGCGCACCCGTGGGCAGCGGCGGACGCGACGCGGCCGCCAGCGGGGCTTGCGTGCCGGGCGCCACCTCATCGGCCAGAGCGGCCAAAGCGTTTGCGGCGCAGTTGTATTCGGCGAGCACATGCACCTGGCAGCCCGCCGGCACCAGGTCGCTGGGCATGCCCGGGTAGGCGAAGAACGACACCGGTGACTTGGCGCCCGCCAGCACCAGGTGCTTGGCGCCGTTGAGCTGGGCGGTGGCCGCCTCGGCGAAGTAGGCCAGCCGCTCGACGGCGGGGACCCCCGCGCCGCGTTCCAGCCGGGTCGGGAACGTCTCGCACAACAACTTGGCCCCGGTCGCCCGGGCGATACGGGCGGCCGCGGCCAGCCCGGGCCCCCGGGTAGCGTCGCCGCCGACCATGAGCACCACGGGCTCCCCCGAACGCAAAACCTCGAGCACCTCGGAGGCCAGGGCGGGATCGGGTCGCGGCGGCTCGGCGGGCGGCGTTCGCGCCGGTTGCCCCCCGTCCGACCAGGACACGTCGGCGGGCAGGATCAGCGTCGAAATGTGGGATCCCGACCGGCTGGCGGCGATCGCCTCGGCGGCGTCGGACGCGACGTCGGCCGTTCGCGCGGTGCGGCGCATCCATCCCGAGACGGTGCCGGTCAGCGCGTCGATGTCGGATTCCAGTGGGGCGTCGTACTTTTTGTGATAGGTGGCGTGGTCGCCGACGACCACCACCATAGGCACCCGCGCGCGGCGCGCGTTGTGCAGGTTGGCCAGGCCGTTGCCAAGTCCCGGGCCCAGGTGCAGCAGCACCGCGGCCGGCCGGTCCGCGATGCGCGCGTAGCCGTCGGCCGCGCCGGTGGCCACACCCTCGAAAAGCGCTAGCACACCGCGCATTTCGGGAACGGCGTCGAGTGCGGCGACGAAATGCATCTCCGACGTGCCCGGGTTGGCGAAGCACACGTCCACGCCGCCGTCGGCCAGGGTATTGATCAGGGCCTGTGCGCCGTTCACCTGTTTTCCTCCAGTCCGAAGACGCGTTGGGCGTTGCCGCGCAAGAAGTCTCGGCGGGCGTCGTCGCTAAGCCCTAATTCGTCCAGCCCCGCCAGCGCGTGCGTGTGGGTGATCATCGGGTAGTTGGTGCCGAACAAGACCTTGCGTTGCCCGGTGCCGGTTTTCATGAACCTGACGAGCTCTTCCGGCAGCCGCTGGATGGTGTAGGCCGAGGTGTCGATGTAGACGTTCTCGTGCTTGCGGGCGACGGCCACCATCTCCTCGGTCCACGGGTAGCCGACGTGGCCGCAGACGATGACCAGCTCGGGAAAGTCGAGCGCCACCTGGTCGATGTAGGGAATCGGGCGCCCGGTCTCCGACGGCCGCAGCGGGCCGGTGTGCCCGACCTGGGTGCAGAACGGAACGTTGCGCTCGACGCATTCGGCGAACAGCGGATAGTAGCGGCGGTCGGTGGGCGGTGCGTCCCACAGCCAGGGCACCACCCGCAGGCCGACGAATCCCTCCGTCACGCGGCGCCGCAGCTCGCGGACCGCGGCCATCGGGCGATCGAGGTCGACGGTCGCCAGACCGGCGAACCGCGTCGGATGCGACCGCACCCATCCGGCAACCTCGTCGTTGGAGACCAGGTCCTGGCCATTGGGACCGCTCCACGCGCTGAGCAGGCCGAAGTCGACGCCGGCGGCGTCCATCGCCGCGATTGTCACCTCGATCGGGATGTCGGCGTCGGGCATCGCTCCCCCGGTCCAACGCCGCAGCGAGGCCAGCATGTCGCTGCGCAGAAACCGTTGCGTCGGATGTTGCATCCACACGTCGATCGTCATCGCGCTTCGACTCTAGACCCACCGGGAAGTGGGTCAGGCCACTAGGAGCCGATCAGGTCGTCACGTGGCTCGCATGCACGTCGTCGGCGGGGCGGGCCTCGGTCTGCTCCTTGGCCCAGCGGTAGTCGGGCTTGCCGGCGGGCGAACGCTTGACCTCGTCGACCAGCCAAAGGCTGCGCGGCACTTTATATCCCGCGATCTCGGAGCGCACAAAGCTGTCCAGCTCGGCCAGCGAGGGCCGCGCCCCGGGCCGGGGCTGCACGACGGCGGCCACGTGCTGGCCGTAACGCGGATCCGGCACACCGACCACGAGGGCGTCGAAGACGTCGGGGTGGCCCTTCAGGGCCGCCTCGACCTCCTCGGGGTAGATCTTCTCGCCGCCGCTGTTGATCGAGACCGAGCCGCGACCCAGCATGGTGACCGAGCCGTCCTCCTCGACCACCGCCCAGTCCCCCGGGATCGCGTAGCGAACTCCGTTGATGGTCCTGAACGTTTCGGCGGTCTTCTTCTCGTCCTTGTAGTAGCCGACCGGGATGTTGCCCTTCTTCGCGATGAAGCCGCGCACGCCGGACCCGGGCTTGACCTCGTTGCCGTCCTCGTCGAGCACGACGGTGCGGTGGTCGATGGTCACGCGGGGCCCACCGCTGTGAGGGGCGTCTTTGGCGACGATGCTGGTGCCACCAAAGCCCGTCTCCGAGGAGCCAATCGAGTCGGTGATGACCCGGTTGGGCAGCAGCTCGAGCAGGCGCTCCTTGATGCTCGGCGAGAACAACGCCGCGGTGCTGCCCAACATGAACAGCGACGACAGGTCGTAGTCGTTTTTCTTGTCGAGCGCATCGAGCAACGGCCGGGCCATCGCATCGCCGGTGAAGAACAGCATGTTCACCTTGTGCTCGTGGATCGTGCGCCAGACCTCGTCGGCGTTGAATTCCGGTGCCAGCACGGTGGTTTGGCCCGAGAAGATCGACCTCCAGGTGGCCGACTGGGTGGCGCCGTGGATCATCGGCGGAACCGGATAGTTGATCATCGGCGGATTGGCGGCCGCGGCCTTGGCCAGATCGTATTCGTCCTTGACGAATTCGCCCGTGGCGAAGTCGGTTCCACCGAGCAGCACCCGGTAGACGTCCTCGTGACGCCACATCACGCCCTTGGGGAAGCCCGTCGTGCCACCCGTATACAGCAGGTAGATGTCGTCGGCGCTGCGCGGGGCGAAGTCACGCTCGGGCGAGCTGTCGGCGAACGCTCCGTAGAACTCGACGCCGCCGTAGCGCTTGTAGTCGTTGTCGCTGCCGTCCTCGACCACCAGGATCGTCTTGACGTTCGGGGTGTCCGGCAGCACGTTGGCCACCCGGTCGGAGTATTGGCGCTCGTGGACCAGGGCGACCATGTCGGAGTTGTCGAACAGGTAGCGAAGTTCGCCCTCGACGTAGCGGAAGTTGACGTTGACGATGATCGCGCCGGCCTTGACGATGCCGAGCATGGCGATGACGATCTCGATGCGGTTGCGGCAGTACAGCCCGACCTTGTCGTCCTTCTTGACGCCCTGGTCGATCAGGTAGTGGGCGAAACGGTTGGCCTTCTCCTCCAGCTCGGCGTAGGTCAGCTTCTCGTCGCCGCAGATGAGGGCAACACGGTCAGGCACAGCGTCGATGGCGTGCTCGGCAAGGTCGGCAATATTCAGGGCCACGGCCACCAAATTAGAACGTGTTACATTTCTTGACAAGCTCACCCCCAACGTCAACGGAAAGGCACCAGCCGTGGCCGAGGCTCCAGCAAACGAGCAAACGGGACCCGACGCACTCATCGAGCAGCGCGGTCACACCCTGATCGTCACGTTGAACCGGCCGCACGCCCGCAACGCGCTGAGCACCGAAATGATGGAAATCATGGTGCAGGCCTGGGACCGCGTCGACAACGACGACGACATCCGGTGCTGCATCCTGACCGGGGCCGGCGGTTACTTCTGCGCGGGCATGGACCTGAAGACGGCAACCAAGAAACCGCCGGGCGACTCGTTCAAGGACGGCAGCTACGACCCGTCACGCATCGACGCCTTGCTCAAAGGCCGCCGACTCACAAAACCCCTCATCGCGGCCGTCGAGGGACCCGCGATCGCCGGTGGCACCGAGATCCTGCAGGGCACCGACATCCGAGTCGCCGGTGAGAGCGCCAAATTCGGCATCTCGGAAGCCAAGTGGAGCCTGTACCCGATGGGCGGGTCCGCGGTGCGACTGGTACGGCAGATCCCCTACACGGTCGCCTGCGACCTGCTGCTGACCGGACGCCACATCACCGCCGCCGAGGCGAAGGAGATGGGCCTGATCGGGCATGTCGTCCCGGATGGTCAGGCGCTGACGAAGGCGCTAGAGATCGCCGAGATCATCGAGAACAACGGTCCGCTGGCCGTGCAGGCGATCCTGCGTGCGATCCGGGAGACCGAGGGGTTGCACGAGAACGACGCGTTCAAGATCGACACCCAGATCGGCATCAAGGTGTTCCTCTCCGACGACGCCAAGGAAGGCCCGCGGGCGTTCGCCGAGAAGCGCAAGCCCAACTTCCAGAACCGCTGACGCACGCCCTTCGCGCCGAGCGTGAACTGGCGGCGCGATTCCGCCCGAATTTGATACCTGGTTTCACGCTGGGCGCACCTGTCGGTGGCGTGGGACACACTGCCCGCGTGGGAGAACCGTTCATCGGAAGCGAAGCGCTCGCAGCGGGCGCGGTCACGCGGCACGCGCTGCGAAGCAGATTCGTCGCAATCCATCCCAACGTCTACGTCCCCCGCGACACGGATCTGACCGCAGTGACACGCGCTCGTGCCGCCTGGCTGTGGTCCCGGCGGCGCGGGATCGTCGCGGGACAATCAGCGTCGGCCCTGCACGGTGCGAAATGGGTAGATCACCGCGCGCCGGCGCAATTGCTCTACGAACATCGTCGCCCCCCGGCCGGCATCCGTACCTGGTCGGACACCGTCGCGGACGATGAGACTCAAGTGATCGACGACGTGCTGACGACGAACCCTGCGCGCACGGCATTCGACCTGGCCTGCCGCAATCCGGTAGGGAACGCTGTCGCTGCTATCGATGCCCTTGCCCGAGCAACGCGGCTAAAGGTCGCCGACGCGGAATTGGTTGCGGAACGCTACAAAGGCCACCGGAACATACGGCGAGCCAGGCGCGCGCTTGCACTTGTCGATGCCGGCGCTGAGTCACCCCGGGAGACTTGGCTGCGACTGATGGTCATCGAGGCCGGATACCCGCCGCCGCAGAGCCAGCTCCCGGTCTACGGCGAATATGGCGAGCTGGTCGCGGTTGTTGACCTCGGTTGGGAGGATCTCAAAATCGCCCTCGAGTACGAAGGTGACCACCATCGCACCGATCGCCGGCAACTGCGCAGGGACATCGAGCGCTATGAAGCTCTAAACGCCATGGGTTGGATCACCATTCGCGTCATGGCCGAACACACGCGGGGCAGCATCCTGGCACGGCTGGCCACGGCATGGTCTCGCCGAACGTGAACTCACGCACGGAATTTGGTCGATTCCTCGCCCTCAGAACACGCTCGGCGCGACGAGGGCCGATTAGCCCAGCGGCGCGCTCGGCGTGAACGCCACCGGCATCTTCTCGAGGCCGGAAACGAAGTTCGCGGGCCGCAACGGCAACGCGGCATCTGGAGACGCCAGCCGCAAGTCCGGCAGGCGCTGCAGCAGCCGCGTCTGCATGATCGACAGCTCCAGCCGCGCGAGCTGGTTGCCAAGGCAGAAGTGCGTCCCGAACCCGAACGCCAGGTGGTTGTTCGGGTAGCGCTCGATGTTGAAGCTCTCCGGATCCTCGAAGACCTTCTCGTCGAAGTTGGCCGACTCGAACAGCAGGATCATCTTTTCGCCCTCACGCAGCGCCGTGCCGTGGAATTCGGTGTCGGCGGTGACGGTGCGGGCCATGTTCTTCACCGGCGCGGTCCAGCGCAGCATCTCTTCGATCGCGTTGGGCAGCAGGCTCAGATCGTCGACCAACCGCCGGTGCTGGTCGGGGTGCAGCAGCAGCTGCCGGGTGCCGCCGGACAGCGTGTGACGGGTGGTCTCGTCGCCGCCGATCAGGAGCAACAGGACCTCGGTGACGATCTGGTGGTCCTCCAGCCGCGATCCCTCGACCTCGGCGTGCACCAGGACGCTGACGAGATCGTCGGTCGGCTCGGACTTGCGGGCCGCGATCATCCCCATCATGTATTCGCTGTAGGCGGCGAAAGCATCCATGGTGACCTGCATGTCCGCTTCGGCCGCGGTGCTGCTCAACGCGCCGACCAGCTCATCGGACCACTTGAGGAACATTGCGCGTTCCTCGGGCAGCACCCCAAGCATGTCGCCGATGACCGCCATCGGCAGCGGCGCGGCCAGGTCCCAGACGAAGTCACACTCGCCGCGCTCGCACACCGCGTCGATCAGCGTGTCGCACAGCGAATTGATCTTGGCCTCTTGGTCTTTCACCCGCTTGCGGGTGAAGCCATAGTTTACGAGCTTGCGCCGCAACAGATGTTGCGGGTCGTCCATCTCGATCATCATCTCGACGCCGGGTTGGTCAGGTCGGATGCCGCCGGCATTGGAGAACAGCTCGGGCTTGCGCTCGGCGTCGATGACGGCCTGGTACGTCGACGCCGCCGCCAGCCCGTTGCGGTCGCGAAAGACCGGCTCGTTCTCCCGCATCCAGCGGTAGACCGCGTGCGAGTCACCGGCGTAGAAAGTGCCGTCGGTCAGGTCCACATCGGGTCTGGTCACCGAAGTCACCGTCATGAGATCTCCTGAGCATCGCCGAAGGTCATCTGCACGTTCTCAACCGAGCTGGACACCATCGCACGCTTCGGAAGGCCCAGCGACGCCAGCTCTTTCGCGTAGGGGTGATCGCCCAGCCGGACCCGCACCCCGCCGAATCGGGTGCGCACCCCGTCCAGGGTGTGTTCGAAGGAGGTCTCGCGGGTGACGCCGTCGCGGTGCGAGTAGGTGCGCTGCGCTTGCTGGCGCGGGGTCAGCGAAAACGGCAGGCCCCGACGGAATTCCATGTCGATCACCAGCTGCCCGTCGACGGTGCAGTCGAATCCGAAATGGCGGCCCTCGCGAACGGTGAAGTCCGCCATGACTTTCGGGTAACCCCAGATCTTGGTCCCGGCCTCCAGCGTGAACGGCTGGTCGACGGGCAGGTGGTGGATGAAGGCGCCGGCCGACTGCAGCGCCCGCGGTCCGCTGGGCGAAGATCCCGGCGGGTTGACCATCACGCTGGTGCCGAATTCGTAGTACTGGCCCAGGTCGCCGTCGATGTAGTGCATCAGCATCAGCACGACGATCGTGCGCCTCGGCAGGTAACGGCAGACCTGCAGGCCGCTGTAGTCGATCAGGTGTTGCGCGGCGTCGGCGTCCACCGAGAACATCGCCATGTGCTGGTTTGCCCGTCGGATCCGCACCGGCATCGTGAGCACCGTGCCGGCGATCGTGTGTTGCGAGGCTGTCATCGGGCCAATCTAGAACGCGTTCTATTCGGACGGCAACCCTCTTTGGGACCGGGCTACACCAAGGTAGCAAGCTCGCTGATCTGCTCGGCATTGCGGCCGTTGACCACCATCATCGTGACGCCCGCGGCCTCCCACACCTTGACCTGCTTACGGACGTAGTCGATGTCGCCGACGATCGCGGCGTCGTCGACCAGCTCATCGGGGATGATCTCGGCGGCCTTGTCCTTCTGGTTGCTGCGGAAGAGCTTCGTGACGTCGTCGACGACCTCGGCGTAGCCCATCCGGCGGTAGACGTCGGCGTGGAAGTTGGTGTCCTCGGCGCCCATGCCGCCCATGTACAGCGACAGATACGGCTTCATGGCCGCGAAGGCGGCGCTGCGGTCGTCGGTGATGACGATGGTGGCCGTCGCACAGATCTCGAAGTCCTCCCGGGTGCGACGGGCACCGGGCCGGGCGAAGCCCTCGTCGAGCCACTCGTTGTACATGTCGGCCAGCCGCGGGGTGTAGAAGATCGGCAGCCAGCCGTCGCAGATCTCGGCGGACAGCGCCACGTTCTTGGGGCCCTCGGCGCCCAGCATGATCGGGATGTCGGCCCGGAGCGGATGGGTGATGGGCTTGAGCGGCTTGCCCAGCCCGGTCGTCGCAGCACCTGTCAATGGCAGCGGGTAGTGCGGCCCGGAACTGGTCACGGGCGCCTCACGCGCCCACACCTGCCGCAGGATGTCGATGTATGCACGGGTGCGGGCCAGCGGCTTCGGGAACGACTGGCCGTACCACCCCTCCACCACCTGTGGGCCGGACACGCCCAGCCCAAGAATGTGCCGGCCCCCGGACAGGTGGTCCAGCGTCAGGGCGGCCATCGCGCAGGCCGTGGGGGTCCGCGCCGACAGCTGGACCACCGAGGTGCCCAGCCGCACCCGCGACGTCGACGATCCGTACCAGGCCAGCGGCGTGTAGGCGTCCGATCCCCACGCCTCGGCGGTGAAGACGGCGTCGAATCCGGCCTCCTCGGCCGCCGCGACGAGCTCCGCGTGGTTCTCCGGCGGTTGGGCGCCCCAATACCCCAGCTGCAACCCCAGCTTCATGATGAGTGCCTCTCCTGACCCGATGTTGAAACGATTCTTAGAACCTGTTCTACTCGATGGCGTGACAGCCAGTTCGAGCAGCCCGACCTTGATGGATCACCGTGAGCCACCGCTCTCCGCGCCACTGACGTTGTCATTCGACTACACCCGTTCGGTGGGCGCCACGCTTAGCAAGTTCTTCACCGCGTTGCGTGACCGCCGCATTCTCGGGGTGCGCGGATCGGATGGCCGGGTGCACGTCCCGCCGGCGGAATATGACCCCGTCACCTACGAGCCGCTGGGCGAGATGGTACCGGTGTCGAGCGTCGGCACCGTCGCGTCGTGGACCTGGCAGCCCGAGCCGATCGAGGGCCAGCCGCTGGACCGGCCGTTCGCGTGGGCGCTGATCAAGCTGGACGGCGCGGACACCCTGCTGATGCACGCCGTCGATGCGGGCGAGCCCGGCAAGATCCGCACCGGCGCTCGGGTCCACGTGCACTGGGCCGACGAGACGGTGGGCGCCATCACCAACATCGCCTACTTTGCGTTGGGTGAGGAGGCCGAACCGGAAGGCCCCGGAAGCGACCAGGACCCGGTCACCATGATCGTCACGCCGATCTCGCTGACGATCCAGCACACCGCCTCGCACGAGGAGAGCGCCTACCTTCGCGCCATCGCCGAAGGAAAGCTGCTGGGCGCGAGGACCGGGGAAAACGGGAAGGTGTATTTCCCGCCGCACGGCGCCGATCCGGCCACCGGCCAGCCGACCACCGAGTTCGTCGAGTTGCCCGACAAGGGCACGGTGACGACGTTCGCCATCATCAACATCCCCTTCCAGGGCCAGCGCATCAAGCCGCCGTACGTGGCGGCCTATGTGCTGCTCGACGGCGCCGACATCCCGTTCCTGCATCTGGTCGCCGACGTCGACGCGCACGAGGTGCGGATGGGCATGCGTGTCGAGGCGGTGTGGAAACCCCGCGACGAGTGGGGATTTGGCATCGACAACATCGAGTACTTCCGGCCGACCGGCGAACCCGACGCCGAGTACGACACCTACAAGCACCACCTGTAAAGGACCCAGCTGCACATGAGCGCTCGCAATGTTGCGGTCGTCGGCTTCGCCCATGCCCCGCACGTCCGCCGCACCGACGGCACCACCAACGGCGTCGAGATGTTGATGCCGTGCTTCGCCCAGCTCTACGAGGAGCTGGGCATCACCAAGGCCGACATCGGATTCTGGTGCTCCGGATCGTCGGATTACCTTGCCGGCCGGGCATTTTCGTTTATCTCCGCGATCGACTCCATCGGCGCCGTTCCGCCGATCAACGAGTCGCACGTCGAGATGGACGCGGCCTGGGCTCTGTACGAGGCCTACATCAAGATCCTGACCGGCGAGGTCGACACCGCCCTGGTGTACGGCTTCGGCAAGTCCTCGGCGGGGATCCTGCGCCAGATCCTGTCGCGGCAGACCGACCCCTACACGGTGGCGCCGTTGTGGCCGGACTCGGTGTCGATGGCCGGGTTGCAGGCCCGCATCGGGCTCGACACCGGCAAGTGGACCGACATTCAGATGGCGCGCGTAGCATTCGATTCCTTCGCGAACGCCAAGCGCGTCGACTCCGTGCAGCCCCCGGTCAGCCTGGACGAATTGCTGGAACGGCCGTTCTTCGCCGATCCGTTGCGCCGCCACGACATCGCCCCGATCACCGACGGCGCCGCCGCGATCGTGCTCGCCGCCGCCGACCGGGCCCGCGAGTTGCGCGAAAACCCGGCCTGGATCACCGGTATCGAACACCGCATCGAATCCCCGTCGCTGGGCGTTCGCGACCTCACCGAGTCGCCGTCGACCAAGGCCGCGGCGAAGGCCGCCACCGGTGGCAACACCCGCAACCTCGACGTCGCCGAGATTTGCGCCCCCTTCACCCATCAGCACCTGATCCTGGCGGAGGCGATCAACATTCCGGGCGCGACGAAGGTCAATCCGTCCGGCGGGGCCCTGGCGGCCAACCCCATGTTCGTCGCCGGCCTGGAACGGATCGGCTTTGCCGCACAACACATCTGGAACGGTTCGGCCGAGCGGGTGCTGGCGCACGCCACCAGCGGGCCCGCCCTGCAACAGAACCTGGTAGCGGTCATGGAAGGAAAGAACTGATGGCCGGTGCAGGGGCACACCTTGCCGCGGTACTCGGTACCGGGCAGACGAAGTATGTCGCCAAGCGCAAAGACGTCTCGATGAACGGCCTGGTGCGCGAGGCGATCGACCGCGCACTGGAAGACTCCGGTTCGACCTTCGACGACATCGACGCGGTCGTGGTGGGCAAGGCTCCGGACTTCTTCGAGGGCGTCATGATGCCCGAGCTGTTCATGGCCGACGCCGTGGGCGCCACCGGCAAGCCGCTGATCCGGGTGCATACCGCCGGTTCGGTCGGCGGGTCCACCGCCGTTGTCGCCGCCAGCCTGGTGCAGTCCGGAAAGTACCGCCGCGTCCTGGCTATGGCCTGGGAAAAGCAATCGGAATCAAATGCCATGTGGGCGTTGTCGATTCCGATCCCGTTCATCAAGCCGGTCGGCGCCGGCGCCGGCGGATACTTCGCCCCGCACGTTCGGTCCTACATCCGCCGCTCGGGGGCGCCGCTGAACATCGGCGCCATGGTCGCGGTCAAGGACCGGCTCAACGGGGCCCGCAACCCGCTGGCCCATCTGCACCAGCCCGACATCACGGTCGAGAAGGTGATGGAGTCACCCATGCTGTGGGACCCGATCCGCTACGACGAGACCTGCCCGTCGTCCGACGGGGCGGCGGCGGTCGTCATCGGCAACGAGGAGGCCGCCGAAGCCCGTGTGGCGCAAGGGCAGCCGGTGGCCTGGATTCACGCGACCGCGTTGCGCACCGAGCCGCTGCAGTTCTCCGGCCGCGACCAGGTCAGCCCGCAGGCGGGGCGCGACGCTGCCGCCGCGCTGTGGAAGGCCGCCGGCATCACCAGCCCGATCGACGAGATCGACGCCGCCGAGATCTACGTGCCGTTCTCCTGGTTCGAGCCGATGTGGTTGGAAAACCTCGGGTTTGCGCCCGAGGGCGAGGGCTGGAAGCTCACCGAGGCCGGCGAGACCAAGATCGGCGGCCGGCTGCCGGTGAACCCGTCGGGCGGCGTGCTGTCGTCGAACCCCATCGGCGCGTCAGGCCTGATCCGCTTCGCGGAGTCCGCGATTCAGGTGATGGGCAAGGGCGGCGATCACCAGGTTCCCGGCGCACGAAAGGCGTTGGGCCACGCGTACGGCGGCGGCTCGCAGTACTACTCCATGTGGGTGGTCGGCGCCGACAAGCCCGAAAAGGTCCCGGCATGACGAACATTCAGGAAAAGACCAAGCACCCCGCCCACGAGGCCGGGCGCCGCTCCCGCGAGGCGGTCATCGCCAGGGACAAGGAGGCGTGGCTGGCGGTGTTCGCCGACGACGCGATCGTCGAGGACCCCATCGGGCCGTCGCCCCTCGATCCCGAGGGCAAGGGGCATCGCGGGCGTGCCGCGATCGAGGCGTTCTGGGACAACACCATCGCGCCCACCACCAAGATCGAGTTCTTCTTCCGCGACACCTACCAATGCGGCAACGAGGAAGCCAACGTCGGGCACATCCTCATCACCACGGGCGACTATCAGACCACGGCGGAGGGCGTCTTCACCTACAAGGCCAACGACGAAGGCCAGATGGTCGCCCTGCGCGCGTACTGGGAGATGGACCGCGCCATCGCGAACACGCGACACGTCTAGAACGCGGGCCGGTTCCGCGCACCGCGCGTTTTGGCGAAAACGCGAGATTTTGTGTCCCAGCAGCTGTTACGCTCTGCCGGCTTGACGGCCATAAGCCAACGCCCAGGGTTGACACGTGCGGGGAGGGTGCCACATGTCCTTTCTGATAGCGGCGCCCGAGGTGATCGATGCCGCGGCGGCAGATCTGGCAACTATTCGGTCAGCGCTCACTGAGGCGAATCTCGCCGCGCTCGCCCCCACTACCGGACTGCTGGCGCCGGCGACTGACGAGGTGTCGGCGGCCATCACGGCCGTATTCACCGGGCATGCCGAGGCATATCAGGCGCTCGGCGCACAGGTGTCGGCTCTTCACGAGCAGTTCGTGCGTGCCCTGAACACAGCCGCCGTCGCCTACGCGAGTGCCGAGGCCGCCAACGCTTCGCCGCTGCAGGGCGTGTTGAACGCGATAAACGCGCCCACCCAGACGCTGCTGGGTCGCCCGTTGATCGGCAACGGCGCCAACGGCGCGCCGGGGACAAGCCAAAACGGCGGGCCGGGCGGGATATTGGTCGGCAACGGCGGCAACGGCGGGTCCGGTGCGGCGGGCCGAAACGGTGGCAACGGCGGCGCGGCCGGGCTGTTTTGGGGTACCGCCGGGGCGGGCGGCGCCGGCGGCAGCGCCCAAGCCGTCGGCGCCGTGAGCGGTTCTGGCGGGGCCGGCGGCGCCGCCGGGCTTTTCGGAACCGGTGGGGCCGGCGGCGCGGCCGGTATCAGTGTCAACGGCCGCAGCGGCTTTGGCGGGAACGGCGGTGCGGGCGGCCTGATTTACGGAGCCGGCGGAGCGGGCGGCGCAGGCGGTAATGCCATCAGCGTCGCGGGCGGCGGCGGCGCCGGCGGTAACGCCGGGCTATTCGGCTCCGGCGGCCTCGGCGGGGCCGGCGGGGACAGCGGGCTCAGCGGGGGCGGCGCCGGCGGCGCAGGCGGCGCAGGCGGCATGCTCTCCGGCAACGGCGGTGGCGGCGGCGCCGGCGGCATCGGCGGCTTCATCGGCGCACAGCCCAACGCGAACGGCGGCGCCGGCGGCGCCGGCGGGCACTCTGGAGTGTTCGGAACCGGCGGGGCGGGCGGCACCGGCGGGATGTCGGCGGCGCCCACCAGCACGGCGGGCGCCGGGGGTGCCGGCGGCGGCGCCGGCCTGTTCGGAACCGGCGGCGCGGGCGGAGCGGGTGGGATTGCCACGGGCTCCGGCAGTACCGCAGGAGCCGGCGGCGCGGGCGCTGCCGGCGGGATGTTCACCGGGGCCGGTGGCGCCGGTGGTGCCGGCGGTTCTTCGCTGAACACCGCCGGCGGGGACGGCGGGATCGGCGGTGCGGGTGGCAACGCGGGTTGGCTGTCCGGGCATGGCGGCGCCGCCGGCGGCGGCGGGTTTTCACAGGGTGCCGCGGGCGGGACCGGCGGTAGTGGCGGCGGCGGCGCGCTGTTTTCCGGCAATGGCGGAACCGGCGGCGCGGGCGGGACGAGCGTCAATGGCGCCGGAGGGCTTGGCGGCGCCGGCGGCCAATCCGGGCTGCTCGGCGCCGGCGGCGCCGGCGGTGCGGGCGGCCTGTCGGGGGCCGCCGTCGGTGGGGGCGGAGGCGCTGGCGGCACTGCCCGGCTGTTCGGCACCGGTGGAGCCGGCGGAGCCGGCGGGGCCGGCGGCACTCTCGGGGGTAACGGCGGTGACGGTGGCGCCGGCGGCACGCTCGACGGCGACGGTGGCGCCGGCGGTGCCGGCGGACTTGGCGCGTCCGGCGGGGCTGGTGGAAACGGCGGCAAGGCAGGGTTCATCGGATCCGGCGGCACGGGCGGCGCGGGCGGCGAGGCGATCGCTGCTGCGGGTGTGGGCGGGAACGGCGGCAACGGCGGCAACGCGCAACTCGTCGGCAACGGCGGTAACGGCGGTAATGGCGGCAACTCGCCGGCCACTATCGGCAATGGCGGCGCAGGTGGTGCCCGTGGGTTGTTGTTGGGCTTCCCCGGGACGCCCGGCCTGACGTAATTGCCAAGGGCTGAGCGGCGATTCGAGCTGTAAGGACAGGCGGCCGCGAGCACGCAAATGTTCTCGACCGTGAAACTGCCTGCCCGCGAACGCTAGATCGGCCTCAGCCCGGCGATGTGGCGCTGCGCCAGATCACGATAGGCCTGCGGGTTGACGTTGACCCACATCTCGGCCCCGGTTCCGGCAACCGGCCCCTTCACCTGCGCCGGCGACCCGACCGCCAGCATCCCGGCCGGAATCTGGGTGCCCGCCAGCACCAGTGACCCGGCGGCGATCAGGCTGCGCGCCCCGATCACCGCCCCGTCCAAAACTGTGGCGTGGTTGGCGATCAGCGCCTCCTTGCCGACGTGCACACCGTGGATCACGCACATGTGCGCCACCGTCGCGCCCGGCCCGATGTCCACCGGAATGCCGGGCGGGGCGTGCAACACCGATCCGTCCTGAACGTTCGCGCCTTCCCGCACCACGATCGGCCCGTAGTCACCGCGCAACACGGCGTTGAACCAGACCGACGCCCCCGCCTCGACCGTGACGTCGCCGATCAGGGTCGCGGTCGGGGCCACGAAAGCGGTCGGATCGACGCGCGGCGACCGGCCCTCGAAAGCAAACAGCGGCATCGTCTAGATATACCTTGCGCCAATACGCCCGCGATAACGCGGCTAGACCAGCGGTCATTGCGCCGGCCAGCCCCAAAACTGTAACGTGTTCTAGTTAGAGACCACTGGAGGTGACTGGTGACTACCGACACCAAGGCGGTGGGTATCCGGGAAATCGATCCCGGAGCCTTGCCGACGAGATATGCCCGGGGCTGGCATTGCCTGGGCGTCGCGAAGGACTTCCAGGACGGCAAGCCGCATTCGGTGCAGGCGTTCGGCACCAAGCTGGTGGTGTTCGCCGACTCGCACGGCGACATCAAGGTGCTAGACGGCTACTGCCGGCACATGGGCGGCGACCTGTCCGAGGGCACCATCAAGGGCGACGAAGTCGCCTGCCCGTTCCACGACTGGCGCTGGGGCGGCGACGGCCGCTGCAAGCTGGTGCCTTACGCCAAGCGCACCCCGAAGACCGCGCGCACCCGCTCGTGGACGACCGACGTGCGCGGGGGCCTGCTGTTCGTCTGGCACGACCACGAGGGCAACCCGCCGGACCCCGCGGTCCGGATCCCCGAGATCCCCGAGGCGGCCAGCGACGAATGGACCGACTGGCGCTGGAACCGCATCCTCATCGAGGGGTCCAACTGCCGCGACATCATCGACAACGTCACCGACATGGCGCACTTCTTCTACATCCATTTCGGGTTGCCGACGTACTTCAAGAATGTCTTCGAGGGTCACATCGCGTCGCAGTACCTGCACAACGTGGGCCGGCCCGACGTGAACGACCTGGGCACGTCTTACGGTGAGGCGCACTTGGATTCGGAGGCGTCCTACTTCGGGCCGTCGTTCATGATCAACTGGCTGCACAACAGTTACGGCGGCTACAAGGCCGAGTCGATCCTGATCAACTGCCACTACCCGGTCACCCAGAACTCGTTCGTGCTGCAGTGGGGCGTCATCGTCGAAAAGCCCAAGGGCATGGACGAAAAGATGACCGACAAGCTCTCGCGGGTCTTCACCGAAGGGGTCAGCAAGGGCTTCCTGCAGGACGTCGAAATCTGGCAGCACAAGACCCGCATCGACAACCCGCTGCTGGTCGAGGAGGACGGCGCCGTCTACCAGCTGCGCCGCTGGTACCAGCAGTTCTACGTCGACGTCGCCGACATCACGCCAGAAATGGTGGAGCGCTTCGAGATTGAGATCGACACCACCCGCGCCAACGAGTACTGGAACGCCGAGGTCGAGGAGAACCTCAAGGCCCGGGAATCCGAACCCGACTCCGAAGGCGTACCCGCCGAGCAGCACTGAGACCATGCCCGAGGACCAGCCGGCAGTACCCGATGTCGATCGGCTCGCCCGGTCGATGCTGCTGCTCTACGGCGATCATCACGATCACGACGGGCCGCCCGCGCGAAACGGTGGGTCCGGATCCTGGCTGAAGTCAAGGGATTTCGCCGACGACCCGGATCGCGCCGCCGCGGTCGCCGACGCCAGCCGCGCCGATCGCGAGCGCTACCTGACGTCGGGGCTGCTGCCGGTGGATTGCCGATTCTGCCACGTCACGGTCACGGTCAAGAGGCTCGGCCCGGGTCACACCGCGGTGCAGTGGAACACCCAGGCGGCGCAGCGTTGCGCGTACTTCACCGAAATACGCGAATCCGGTGGCGACACCGCGCGTGCGCGGGCCTGCCCGAAGCTGAGCGACAGCATCGAGCACGCGGCGGCTGAGGGCTACCTGGATCACCCCGACGATCCGGCCTAACCTCCCCGTGGGCCCCTGTCGGGCCGGGCAGCCGTTGTGTCTGCCTCATAGCGACAGCGCCACGGGCTAACCAATTGTCGCTGTGAGGCAGGCACATTGGGTGCCGCCCGGCGCAGAGGCTGGAGCGGCAGCCGTGACCAGCGTGAGCAACTCGCGGACTACAGCCCCGCGAACCGCTCCTTGACGACCTCGGCGGTCAGGCCGTAGTCGGCCAGGGAGTACTTGTGCTTGGGAGCCCGGGCGCCGGTCTGACTCTCGGCGTGGCTGTCCTCCATGGCCTTTCGCGCCTCGTCGGTCAGCGGGATAGCGAAGTGCCGGTATACGTTGGCGACCGTCCCGAGCGGGTCGGCGATCAAGTCGTGGTAGTCGACGTCGTAGAACTGGGCCGGATCGTATTTGGCGCGTGCGGTGTTGAACAGGCGCAGACCGCGCGACCAGGTTTCCATGTTGTCAGCGCCGATCTGGGCGCCGGAGAAGGTCGTCGACCAGCCCTCAGCGGTGTGCTGCGCCAACGAGCACATCGACGCCAGGATCGTTTCCACCGGCCGGTGGGTCTGTATCACCAGGGCATCGGGATAGGTCGCCATCAGCGCATCGAGCGCAAACAGATGGCTGGGGTTCTTGAGTACCCAACGCTTTTCGACGTCATTGAGTCCGATCAGCTGAAGGTTGCGGCGGTGCCGCTGGTATGACGGCGTCCAGTCCTGCTCCGACAGCCAGCGCGAATAGGTGGGCAGGTGCGACAGCGTTTCGTATGACACCGAATGCAGCGACTGCCGCAGCAGCTGCCAGCACTCCTCCAGCTCGTAGGCGGCCATGAAGTGCAGGCCGGTGTACTCCGGGTTCTCTGAGTGAGCCTTTTCGAACTGGGCATTCAGCGCGCTGTACCACGGGTTTTCGTCCCAGGTGTCGCGGGGCGGCCGCGGCTGGGGAAACTCGGCCAGCCACAGGTGCAGGCCCTGATGTACCGGGTCGGCGCCCAGCAGGCGGTGCAAGATCGTGGTTCCGGTGCGCGGCAGGCCGGTGACGAAGATCGGCCGCTCGATGGCCACGTCGACGTACTGCGGGTACTGCTTCCACGCCGACTCGGCGAACAACCGGGCCACCAGCGCGCCGCGCAAGAAGAACCGATTCATCTTGCTGCCCAACTCAGTGAGGCCCGCGTCACGCTGATAGGAGTCCAACAGCACGCCCAACGCCTCGCGGTAGTTGTCGTCGTCGGCGCCGAAGTCGTCCAGCCCGCACAGCTTGGTCGCCGACGCTTGCAGGTCCTCGACGGTGCCGACGTTGGTCCGTTGGGTCATCAGGTGTGATACTCCCCGCAGTTGACGTCCAGGCACTGCCCGGTGATGCCGCTGGACAGGTCGCTGGCCATGAACAGAATCGCCGAGGCCACCTCGTCCTCGGTCGGCAGTCGCTTGAGGTCGGAGTTGGCCGCGGTGGCCTCGTAGATCTGCTCGGCCGTGGTGCCGTACTTGCCGGCCTGATGGTTGAAGTATGCCTGCAGCGTCTCACCCCAGATATAGCCGGGCGCAACGGAATTGACACGGATCCCTTTCTCGCCCAGTTCGGTCGCCAACGACTGCGACATCGACAGCAACGCGGACTTGGCCATCTTGTAGGCGCCGTATTTGGCCTGCGAGTGCCGCAGCACCATGGAATTGACGTTGACGATCGATCCGTGCGCCTGTTCCAGCGCCGGGGTGAAGGCCTGGATCAGCCGCAACGCGCCGAGGGCGCTGAGTTCGATGGCATCCCGGATGTGCTGAAAGCTGGTCGCCGCCAACGGCTTCATCGAGGGCACCCGGAACGCGTTGTTGATCAACACGTCAAGTTTTCCGTAGGCCTCGAGCGTGGCATCGACCAAGTTGCTCACCTGGTCGTCCTCGGTGATGTCGGTGGGCACCGTCGTCGCGCGCCCGCCGGCGTCGGCTATCTGCTTGGCGACGTCGTCCAGCCGTTCCGGCGTGCGGGCCGCCAGCACCAGGTCGGCGCCCTCCCGCGTGCATCGGTGCGCCAGCGTCGTGCCCAAGCCCGGGCCCACGCCGCTGATCAGCACGACCTTGCCGGCTAGCAACTTCGTCATCCCAGCATCCTTGCCTGAATTTGTCGCTGCCGCAGCGCAATTCGCGCGCGCCAGTCGTCCTCGGAGATCTTGTTGTGGTCGAAATACGGCAACTTGCTCGGCACCCCGTCGAGGTCAACCAGCTCGACCGTCGGACCATCCGCACCGGTGAGCTCACGCGACACCCGCTGCCAGCGGAACTGCAGGTATCCGCGCCGGTGGCCGAGGGTCTCTACCCAGTTGGTGACTCCCGGATTCTGGTCGGCAACGACGATGCGCACCTTGCCGTCCGGATCCGCTTGCGCCTGAGTGTTGTTCAGCGAGGTCTGGTGGTTGATGTAATCCAGCGAGATGTACCACAGGCTGCCGAGCTGGAAGCCGAGGTAGGGAGCATCACTAACCGGAATGGTGATAACCAGGGCCTGGTCCGGCCGCAGATCCCAGTGCCCGACCGACGAGTACTGCGTGGCCAGTCCGCCCGGCGTCAGCCGAGGTGCCACCATGGTGTTGACCGGGAGATTGTCATAGAACCACTGGGGAAATTGCAGCCAGGTCTTCACGCGCTGAACCAGCTGCTTTCCCGCTGTCGCGTAACGCCTTTCGATCATTTCGCGAGTTAGCGGCGGCGGGGCGGTGCCAGCAGTATCAGTTCGGGCGATCGCCAGGGTGCCGCGCTGCGCCGACCAGTCGCCGTAGACCTCGCGCATCACCAATTGACCCGCGCTGGTGGGGACCACCCGCCACTCGAAGCTGCCGTCTTCGGCGATGTCGAGCTCTCGGTCGTCGAACGCAGCCTGGCTGGCGGGAACGTTGTCATCGGTGTACTCGCCGCCGAGCAGTTGGAAGCTCAGGTCGGTGGTGGTGCCGCGCCTGCCGGTGACCACATACTCATGGCCCGCATGCACCCGGGTGCCGAAGTAGAGGGTGTCGGGGTTGTCGAGGCCCATCTTGGTGAACGGCCCGGTGCCCGACTGTAGGAATGGATGGTCGCGGTCGTAGTCGAAGGCGAGATGCTCGCACGCGGCGATGCAGCCGCCCAGGTATTGCAGCCCTTCGAGCAGGTCGGCTTCGGTTTCGATAAACGGTGCGGCCGCGACGAGTTTTTCGGCTTCGACGATGGCTTCGTTGAGGGGATCAGAGAACACGCCTAGACGCTAGAACGTGTTCTACTTTTTAGTCAATGGCGAACGTTCCCGCGCGTCGCCGACAGCGTTTCGAGACGACACCCGCTCGCTATGGCACGCACTGCTGCGACAGGTCGATCAGATGCTGCCGCACATCGGGATGCCGATTCAGGTAGTCGATGACGTTGCCGCCGCCACCCTCGGCCTGGGACCTGGCCTGCAGCTGCTGCTTCACGTCCGGGTGCCGGGTCAGGTACGAGTCGATGGACTGACCCACGGTCTGATCGCATTGGGGATCGGCGCCGGCCAGCGGCATCGCGAGCACGGGGGCGCCCAGTATCCCGGCGGCAACCAGGCCGCACAGTCCGCGCCGGAGGGGGCTCAGAGTTTTCACGGTCATCGGATCGTTCCTTTGCCAGAGACGTCGCGATCAACACTACCCGCGGCGACGGCAACCGAACCGGGCTCCGCTAGCGCCCGAAGCCCGACACCCGGGTGCCCGCGTTGAACCCGCCCGAGCTCTCGTCGCCCGAAATGCCGATGCCGGAAACTATGTCGCCCGAGTTGAGGATGCCGGCGGCATCCGAGCCGCTGTTCCGGATACCCGCGTCGGCAGTCCCCGTGTTCAGCAGGCCCGAACTGTCGCCGAAGCCGGCATTACCGAAGCCCGAGCTGGTGATTCCCGAATTGAAGAAACCCGATTCGTCGCTGCCGGTGTTGCCGAAGCCCGAGTTCGGGCCCGGACCCGTGCCGGTGAAGCCGAAGCCGGTGTTGAGCGCCCCCGCGTTGTAGGCACCGGTATTTGTGCTGCCGGAGTTGCCCCAACCCGTGTTCGTGTTGCCCGAGTTGAAAAAGCCGGTGTTGACAAGGCCCGAATTGAAGCTGCCCGTGTTCAGCTCACCGCTATTGAAATTGCCGTCGTTCAGCTCGCCCCCGTTGCCCACACCCATGTTTCCTAGGCCACCGTTTCCGGCGCCCGTGTTGATGCTGCCGGCGTTGGCGAACCCGGTGTTGAGGTCACCGGCATTGCCGAATCCGAAGTTGTGCCCCACCGGCAATGCGCCGACGACATGGCCCGAGTTCCCGATCCCGATGTTGCCGTTGCCCGAGTTGAACAGGCCGACGTTGCCGCTGCCGGAGTTGAAGAAGCCGACATTACCGGTGCCCGAGTTGAACAAGCCGATGTTGTTGCTGCCGGAATTCAGCAGCCCGGCCAGGTTGATGCCGACCTGGTTACTGCCGGTGAGGCCGATGCCGATGTTGTTGGTGCCGGTGTTGCCGAAGCCGATGTTCCCCGCCCCGTCGTTGCCGAAGCCCCAGTTGCCACTGCCGGTGTTTCCCGCACCGACGTTGTTGTTGCCACCGCCGTTCCCGAGACCGACGTTCGAGTTCCCGGCATTGCCGAAGCCGAAGTTGTTGTTGCCGCTGTTTCCGCCGCCGACGTTGGCAAGACCAAGGTTTCCGATGCCGACGTTTCTGTCGCTCGTGACGCCGAAGGTGCCGTTGCCGAATCCGAGATTGGAGTTGCCGACGTTGCCGAAGCCCACGTTCCCACTGCTCGGAATGCCGACGACGCCGTTGCCACCGCCGATGTTGCCGCTGCCGAAGTTTCCGCTGCCGATGTTCTGGCTGCCGGTGTTGCCGCTGCCCGCGTTGAGGCTGCCGGCGTTGCCGCTGCCCAGGTTGGCGTGGCCGATGTTGCCGATCCCCAAATTTGGCAGACCCGCCAGCAAGTCCTGCAGTGTCTGCGCCGGCGCCAGCGCCGCAGCGGCCGCCGAGGCCCCGGAGTAGTAGCCCGACATCGCCGACACGTCCCGGGCCCACATCGCCTCGTAGTCGGCCTCGGCTTGGGCGATCGCCGGCGCATTCAGCCCAAACCAGTTCGACGTCACCATCTGGACCAGCGAATTGCGGTTGAGCGCCACCATGATCGGCTGCACCGTCGCCGCCTGGGCCGCCTCGAACGCGCTGACCACCGCGCGGGCCTGCCCGGCGGCCCCCGCTGCGTGCGCGGCCGCCTGGCTGAGCCACCCCGTATACGGGGCGGCCGCAGCCGTCATCGCCGCCGACGCCGGGCCCTGCCACGGCTGACCGGCCAGCCCCGAGGTCACCGACCCGAAGGACGAAGCAGCCGAACCCAATTCGGAGGCCAAGCCTTCCCAGGCCGCCGCCGCCTCCAACAACGGGCCCGACCCCGCGCCCGAAAACATCAGCAGCGAATTGATCTCCGGGGGCAGCACCATAAAGCTCATCGGATAGGTCCTCTTCTCGGCCCGACTGGACACGACAAGCGGAAACGCTAGGGCACCCCTATACGAAAATCTCGATTTTCAGCAGACCGGGCGAGACCGCACTACGCATGGACCGACGCCCCGCGGTGTGCCGAAGGTTAGTTGGCCCGGGCTTCCGGTTCGGGCGCGTCGTCGAGCGCCAGCGCCACTCGCTCGCGTTCCCCCGCCTCCGCCGGGGTCTCCGAGGCCTTGGGTTTGGCCGCCGAGACCTCCGCGGCCGGCCCGGCCGCGGCCTGTGTCGTCCCGAGTGGTGTCGCGGCCACCGGAATCGTTTCTTCGACTTCCGCGACTTCCGATGCCACCGCTTCCTCGACTGGCGGCGCGGCTGGCGCGGTTTCCTCCACCTTGGCCGGCGGACCCTGCTGAGCCGACGGGGTGGTCGACGAGTTCGACGCCCCCATAGCGGCGGACGCCATCATCATCGCGCCCATGCCACCGGCGCCGAGCATGCCCATGCCGGGAGCGGAGCCGCCGCCACCACCACTCACGGCAGCGGCGTTCGCCGCGCCCGCGTCTCCGGTTCCGACGTAGCCGCCGCCGGTGGCCGCGGCTCCGGCGGTGGGATCGGCGGTGCCGACACCACTCGCGTAACCGCTGTCCGCGCCCCCGGCAGCGACCGCGCTACCGGCAGTGTCGCCTCCTCCGCCGCCGCCAGCGGCGCCACCCGAGGCCACGCCGCCCGCGCCGTCGCCGCCCCCACCGCTCGAACCGGCCGCGGCTGCGCCGCCCGCGCCGGTGGCGGCGGTACCACCCGCCGGGCTCGAGGCGCCGGCGCCGATGCCGCCCAACCCGGGCAGGCTCGGAATCGGCGGCAGGCTCGCCTGCCCCGATAGCAATTGCCCGGCCGCCGCCGACGCGCCGCCGTGGTAGCCCACCATCGCCGTCACGTCCTGGGCCCACATCTCCAGGTAGTTGAACTCGGTCTCCGCGATCGCGGGCCAGTTCTGCCCGAACAGATTGCTCATCACCAGCTGAACCAGGCCGTTGCGGTTGGCCTCCACCTGCAAGGGATGCACCGTCGCCGCGAGCGCGGTCTCGAATGCGCTGACGACCGCCTGGGCTTGGGCCGCCGCCCCGGCCGCCTGCGCAGCCGCCGCATTCAACCACCCGGCGTACGGAGCGGCGGCGGCCGCCATCGCCTGCGCGGCCGCACCCTGCCAGGCCTGACTGGCCAGCGTCGACGTCACCGATGCAAACGACTGTGCGGCGGACGACAACTCAGACGCCAGCCCGTTCCAGGCCGCCGCGGCCTCCAGCATCGGGGCCGAACCCGCGCCCGCGTACATCAGGAGCGAGTTGATCTCCGGCGGCAACGTGAAAAAACTCATCCGAACCCCTCGCGCATGCAGTCGACAGAACAACGCTAGGCCAAGGCCGGCGGAGGATCGGTGCCTTCCGCCGTTTTCAAAGAATTCTAGGCCGAATCGGCACGGCGCCGGCGAGACGCCTAATGCGTGACGACGGCGCCGCTCTCTTGCTCGCGCTTGATTTCCAGGGCGATGTCGATGAGCTGGTCTTCCTGCCCGCCGATGAGCTTGCGCTGGCCGGCACGGTGCAGCAGCGCGTGGGCGGGCACGCCGTAGCGCTCGGCCTGCCGCACCGCGTGCTTGAGGAAGCTCGAGTAGACACCCGAGTACCCCATGATCAGGGCGTTTCGGTCGAGCACGCATTCGGCCGGCATGGCCGGGCGCACGACGTCCTCGGCGGCGTCGGCGATGTCGAAGAAGTCGATGCCGGTCTTCACGCCGATCTTGTCGAACACCCCGATCAGGGCCTCGACGGGCGCGTTGCCCGCGCCGGCTCCGAACCGGCGGCAGGACCCGTCGATCTGTTTGGCCCCGGCGCGGACGGCCTCCACCGAGTTGGCCACGCCCAGCCCGAGGTTTTCGTGGCCGTGGAAGCCGACCTGGGCGTCGTCGCCCAATTCGGCGACCAGCGCCGCCACCCGGTCGCGCACCCCTTCGAGGACCAGCGCCCCGGCCGAGTCGACCACGTAGACGCACTGGCAGCCGGCGTCGGCCATGATGCGCGCCTGGGCGGCCAGCTTCTCCGGCGGAATGGTGTGGGACATCATCAGGAAGCCGACGGTTTCCAGGCCTAGCTCGCGGGCCAGGCCGAAGTGCTGGATCGACACGTCGGCCTCGGTGCAGTGCGTGGCGATCCGGCAGATCGAGCCGCCGTTGTCCTGCGCTTCCTTGATGTCCTCTTTGGTGCCCACCCCGGGCAGCATCAGGAACGCGATCTTGGCCTCTTTGGCGGTCTCGGCCGCGAGCTTGATCAGCTCCTGCTCGGGCGTCTTGGAGAACCCGTAGTTGAAGCTCGAGCCGCCCAGCCCGTCGCCGTGGGTCACCTCGATGACGGGCACGCCGGCAGCGTCCAGGGCGGCCACGATCGCCCCGACCTCGTCCTTGGTGAACTGGTGGCGCTTGTGGTGGGACCCGTCGCGCAGGGACGTGTCCGTCATCCGGACGTCCCAGATCGGATTGAAGAAAATGTCACTCATGGCGCCACTCCTCCTCATCGCTGCGCTCTGCATCGTCGCTGGCGCGGTCACTCATGCCTGCGCTCCTCCCGCCGATGCGGTCAAGGATTCCTTCGCGATCTCCTCGCCGACCTTGGTGGCCGCCGCGGTCATGATGTCCAGGTTGCCCGCGTACGGCGGCAGGTAATCCCCGGCGCCCTCGACCTCGACGAACGTGGTGACCAGGGCCTGACCGCCCGAGTTGAGCGACGGGTCGTCGAACTGCGGCTCGTTGAGCAGCCGGTACCCGGGCACGTAGGTCTGCACCTCGGCGACGACGTCGTGGATGGACTTGGCGACGGCGTCGCGGTCGGCGTCCTCGGGGATGGCGCAGAAGATGGTGTCGCGCATGATCATCGGCGGGTCGGCGGGGTTCAGGATGATGATGGCCTTGCCGCGCTCGGCGCCCCCGATCGTTTCTACGCCGCGCGACGTGGTCTTGGTGAACTCGTCGATGTTGGCGCGGGTGCCGGGACCCGCCGAAACGGAGGCCACCGAGGCGACGATCTCGGCATACGGAACCTCGACGACCCGAGAGACGGCGTAGACGATCGGGATGGTGGCCTGCCCGCCGCAGGTGATCATGTTGACGTTGGGCGCGTCCAGGTGCTCGCGCAGGTTCGCCGGCGGGATCACCGCCGGGCCCACCGCGGCCGGGGTCAGGTCGATGGCCCGGATGCCGGCGGCCGCGTATTTCGGCGCAGCGTCCCGATGCACGTAGGCGCTGGTCGCCTCGAACACCAGGTCGGGTTTCTCCGGCTGCGCCAGCAACCAGTCCACCCCCTCGTGGGTGGTTTCCAAGCCGAGCTTGCGGGCCCGCGCCAAGCCTTCGCTTTCCGGGTCGATGCCCACCATCCAGCGGGGTTCCAGCCAGTCCGACCGGAGAAGCTTGTAGAGCAGGTCGGTGCTGATGTTTCCCGACCCGACAATGGCCACACTCGCCTTGGACGGCATGATGCTCCTCGTTTTCTGGACTAATTCAAAGCTATTCCGGCGCTATTCAAAGGACAACCGCACGGAACCCAGTCCCGTGAAGTCCGCGACGAACTCGTCTCCAGCGCGTGCATCTATCGCTCGCGTGCACGATCCCGGTAACACGATGTCACCTTTTCGCAGCCGCACCCCGAAGCTTTCCACCTTGCGGGACAGCCACGCCACGGCGGTGACGGGGTTGCCCAGCACGGCGTCGCTGCGGCCCTCGGCGATCACCTCGCCGTTGCGGGTCAGCACCGCGTCGATCGCCTTGACGTCGATGTCGGCCGGCGATACCCGGGCCTTGCCCAGCACGAAGCCCGCCGACGAGGCGTTGTCGGCGATGGTGTCGCACAGCGCGATCTTCCAGTCGGTGATGCGGGTGTCGATCAGCTCGATCGACGGGACCAGCGCCTCGGTGGCCGCCAGCACGTCGTCCTCGGTGCAGCCGGCGCCGGGCAGGTCGTCGGACAGGATGAAACCCACCTCGACCTCGACCCGGGGGTACAGGTAGCGGCCCGCCTTGACCGGGATGTCCTCGAACACCTGCATCTCGTCGAGCAGGTGACCGTAGTCCGGCTCGTCGACCCCCATCATCTGCTGCATGGCCTTGCTGGACAGCCCGACTTTGTGGCCCAGCACCTGGGCGCCCTCGGCCACGCGCTGGCGGATGTTGATCAGCTGAATCTCGTAGGCGTCGACGACGTCGATGTCCGGGTACGCCGCGGTCAACGGGGCGATGGGCTCACGGCTGCGCTCGGCTTGCGCCAGGTCGGCGGCCAGCTCGTCGCGGATCGCAACACTGAGCATTTACCGAAGTCCCCTCGTTCTCGTGACCGGGCCGGTAGCGCCCAACCCGGGCAATTCTATAACGTGTTCTACATGACATCGCAGGAGTACGACGTCGTCGTGGTCGGGAGCGGCGGAGCCGGCATGGTGGCCGCCCTTGCCGCCGCGCACCGAGGCCTATCGACAGTAGTCATCGAGAAGGCCCCCCATTACGGCGGCTCCACCGCGCGGTCCGGGGGCGGGGTGTGGATTCCGAACAACGAGGTGCTCAAGCGCGACGGGGTGAAGGACACGCCCGAGGCGGCCCGGAAGTACCTGCACGGGATCGTCGGCGACATCGTGGAGCCGGAGCGCATCGACACCTACCTCGAGCGCGGCCCCGAGATGCTGTCCTTCGTGCTGAAGCACACGCCCCTGAAGATGTGCTGGGTGCCGCGCTACTCCGACTACTACCCCGAGGCGCCGGGGGGCCGCGCGGACGGGCGCTCGATCGAGCCCAAGCCGTTCAACGCCCGCAAGCTCGGCGCCGACGAAGCGGGCCTGGAGCCCGCCTATGGCAAGGTGCCGCTCAACGTCGTTGTGATGCAACAGGACTACGTGCGGCTCAACCAGCTCAAGCGGCACCCGCGGGGCGTGGCGCGCAGCCTGAAGGTGGGCGCGCGCACGATGTGGGCCAAGGCGACCGGCAAGAACCTGGTCGGCATGGGCCGGGCGCTGATCGGGCCGCTGCGCATCGGGTTGCAGCGCGCCGGGGTTCCGGTGCAGCTGAACACAGCGCTCACCGACCTTTATGTGGAGGACGGCGTGGTGCGCGGGGTGTACGTTCGCGATACCACCGCATCGGATTCCGTTGATCCACAACTCATCCGGGCCCGGCGCGGCGTGATCTTGGCCAGCGGCGGGTTCGAGCACAACGAACAGATGCGGGTGAAATACCAGCGTGCCCCCATCACCACCGAATGGACCGTCGGGGCCAAGGCCAACACCGGCGACGGCATCCTCGCCGGCGAAAAGCTCGGCGCCGCACTGGATCTGATGGAGGACGCCTGGTGGGGCCCGACGGTGCCGCTGGTGGGCGCGCCGTGGTTCGCGCTGTCCGAGCGCAACTCGCCGGGCTCGATCATCGTCAACATGTCGGGCAAGCGCTTCATGAACGAGTCGATGCCCTACGTCGAGGCCTGCCACCACATGTACGGCGGGGAATTCGGCCAGGGTCCCGGACCGGGTGAGAACATCCCGGCATGGCTGGTGTTCGACCAGCAATACCGCGACCGCTACATTTTCGCGGGACTGCAACCGGGGCAACGCATTCCGCGCAAGTGGCTGGATTCCGGCGTGATCATCCAGGCCGACACGCTCGAGCAGCTGGCCGAGAAGGCCGGTCTCCCGGTGTCCGACTTCACCGCCACCGTGGCGCGGTTCAACGGGTTCGCGCGATCGGGCGTCGACGAGGACTTCCACCGCGGGGAGAGCGCCTACGACCGGTACTACGGCGACCCCACCAACAAGCCGAACGCCAACCTCGGCGAGATCAGCCACGCGCCCTTCTACGCCGCCAAGATGGTGCCCGGGGACCTGGGCACCAAGGGCGGCATCCGCACCGATGTGCACGGCCGGGCGCTGCGCGACGACGGCAGCGTCATCGAAGGCCTTTACGCCGCGGGCAATGTGAGCGCGCCGGTGATGGGCCACACCTACCCCGGCCCGGGTGGCACCATCGGGCCGGCTATGACCTTTGGCTACCTGGCCGCACTGCACATCGCGGGGGCCAACTAGCATGCCGATCGACGTCGACGTCGCGCTGAACGCCGAGCTGGATCCCATCGAATTCTCTTGGGTCAGCAGCGATATCCAGCTGTATCACCTGGGGCTGGGCGCCGGGTCGGACCCGATGGATCCGCGCGAGCTGCGCTATCTGGTGGACGACACCCCGCAGGTGCTGCCGACGTTCGGCAACGTCGCCGCCACCTTTCACATGACCAAGCCGCCGACGGTGCAGTTCCCCGGCATCGACATCGAGCTGGCCAAGGTGTTGCACGCCAGCGAGCGGGTCGAGGTGCCCGGGCCGCTGCCGGCGTCGGGCTCGGCCAAGGCCGTCACCCGGTTCACCGACATCTGGGACAAGGGCAAGGCCGCGGTGATCTGGAGCGAGACGACGGTCAGCGCCCCGGACGGCACGCTGCTGTGGACGCAGCGGCGGTCGATCTTCGCGCGCGGCGAGGGCGGCTTCGGCGGTGAGCGCGGGCCGTCGTCGTCCGATGGGGCGCCGGACCGGGCGCCCGACCTGGAGGTCGACGTGCCGATCCTGCCGCAGCAGGCGCTGCTGTACCGGCTGTGTGGCGACCGCAACCCGCTGCACTCCGATCCCGAATTCGCCGCCGCCGCAGGGTTTCCCAGGCCCATCCTGCACGGCCTGTGCACCTACGGCATGACCTGCAAGGCGATCACCGACGCGCTGCTCGACGGCGATGCCGGCGCGGTGGCCGCGTACGGCGCGCGGTTCGCCGGCGTGGCGTTTCCCGGTGAAACGCTCAAGGTCGGCATCTGGAAGGAGAACGGCCGCTTCGTGGCCACCGTTGTCGCGCCGTCGCGCGAGAACGCCGTGGTGCTCTCCGGCGTAGAACTCGTGCCCGCATAGCGCCTTCGCTCCGAGCGGACTACCGCTAAACGGCGCAATATGCTTTCGTCCTTTCATGGTCGCTGAACGGCAGCCGCCCGAACCGCGTGCGGCCGACGAGCGAACGGCGCTGCGCAGTATTCCGATATTCGCCGAGATCGACGACGGACAACTCGACCTCCTCACGAGCACCGTCGATCGCCAGCACGTCCCCGCCAACGAGTGGCTCTTCCAGATGGGCGACCCGTCGGACTCCATCTATGTGATTGCCTCGGGACGGTTCGCGGCCGTCGGCCTCGATGGACAGGTGCTTCGTGAGATGGCATCCGGTGATTCGATCGGAGACCTGGGCGTGATCACCGGCGCCCCTCGCTCGGCCGGCGTACGGGCCCTTCGCGACGGCGTCGTCTGGAGGATCGCCGCCGACACATTCAGCGAAGTGCTCGCGAAGGCGCCGCAACTGCAATCGGCGATGTTCCGGGCGATGGCGGTGATGCTGCGCGAGTCACGAGCCGCCACCGTCTCTCGCGGTCGCCGGGTCGTCGGCGTGGTGTCGACCGGCGATGCGGTCGCGATGCCGATCGTCGACGCGATCGCGGCTCGCCTGCGATCGCACGGCCAGGCCGCCGTCGTCGCGCCGCCCGTCGAAACGACGGCCGCGGCCAACCATTACGGCGAGCTCGTCGACGCGTTCAGCGAGACCCTCGACCGCGTCGAGCGCAGCAACGACTGGGTCTTGCTGGTGGCCGACCGAGGCTCGGGCGACAGCTGGCGACGGTATGTCACCGCGCAAAGCGACCGAATCGTGGTCCTCGCCGATCGGGCCCGTCCGCCCGAATCGCTCGAACCGCCCGTGACGCAAGGGCCGGTCCACCTGGTCACCTGCAGCGTGGTACCGGATCCGAGCTGGTGGGACCTGCTGCAGCCGATCTCGCATCACCCCGCCGACGCCGACGGCATCGGCGCGCTGGCGCGCCGGATCGCCGGCCGGTCTCTGGGTCTCGTGCTTGGGGGTGGGGGCGCGCGGGGCCTCGCGCATTACGGGGTCTACGAAGAGCTCACGCGTGCCGGCGTCGTCATCGACCGGTTCGGCGGAACCAGTTCCGGTGCCCTCGCCGCCGCCACCTTCGCGCTGGGCCTGGACGCGCGGGAGTGCACCGCGGCGGCACGCAAGTACGTCGCGGAGACCAGGCCGGTCAGCGATTACACGATCCCCGCGATAGCCCTCACGCGAGGTCGCCGTGTCGACCGACTGATAGAGGGATTCTTCGGCAGCAGCACCCTGATCGAGCACCTGCCGAGGGAGTTCTTCTCCGTCTCCACCGACATCATCACGGGCGATCAGGTCATCCATCGGCGAGGGCTGCTGTGGGTCGCCGTGCGCGCATCGATCTCGATCCCCGGCCTCCTGCCGCCGGTGCAGCATCGCGAGCGGCTCCTCGTCGACGGCGGACTGATGAACATCCTGCCGGCCGACGTGATGTGTTCCGACCCCGATGGCGAGGTGATCTGCGTCGATCTGCGCACGACGTGGGTGCCGTCGAAGGGCTTTGGCCCGCTACCGGCAAAACTTCAGCCTCCCGCGTTCATCCGGCGGCTGGTGACCGGCACGGACGTAGCCCTCCCGCCGCTGCAAGACACGTTGCTTCGCAGCGTCGAACTCGCGGCCCCCAAGTGGAACCTGCGCGAGCTTCCCCGAGTTACGGCGATCATCGAGCCGGACGTCTCGGCGATCGGTCCGTTGGACTTCAAAAACATCGACGCCGCGCTGGCGGCGGGACGGATGGCGGCCCGCGCGGCCCTCGAGTCGCAGCCGGCGCTCGCTCGCTGAGCGTCGGATACGATTAGCCCTGCAGCTAACAGCTCAGCATCTTCAGATGGCAGACGCTTAGTGTGTGCACAGGGTGGTCAGTGCGGGCGGGGCAGCCAACGATGGGTCTCGCTCGCACAGGCGGCCGTTCGAGTGCGGCGAGGTCGGTAGGCCATGCGCTCCGATTGGTGGGACCAGCCGCTGGCCCAGCTGGTCGTGCACGTGAACGGCGGCGAGAAAATCGTGCCGATCTTCGATCAACTGTTCGTGGGCCGTCAGTGCGCAGGCATCGATGACGAGCGCCGACTGGTTATCCCGGATCCGAACATCTCTCGCAACCACCTCGAGATCCGCCTGGACGCCGCCACCGACCGGGCCTACCTCATCGACACCAGCACCAATGGAACATTGCTCAACGGCATGCCGCTGGAGCGCGCCATGCAGGTCCCCATCAAACCCGACGACCGGATCTCGATAGGCGACGTCGTGCTGATCTTCCGGTCGGACCGGTTCACTGCCGCGGGATTGACGAACACCAGCCCGACCCTGACCCGGATCGTCGAGGAGACCATGGTGATGGTCGTCGGCGATATCACGAACTACTCGACGATCTCGGAGGTCACCGACAACCGGGTGATCGCCCAGAGCCTGAACTATCTTTGGCGCGACCTCAACAGTGTCCTGCGGGCCCATCGCGGCACGCTCAACCATTACGCCGGCGACGCACTCTATGCCGTCTGGGAGTTGCGGACGATCCCAAAGGCCAACGAGCTCGCGATCGACTTCGCGCTGGCCGCGAACCGGAGGGTCGAGGAGCTCGGCCCGACGCTCCCGCTGCGTAGCCCGGACGGCTCGCCGATCCGGATGGGCTGGGGCGTGGTGCAGGGCCGGGCCGCGATCGCCGCGATGACGAGAACGGTCACGGCCGTGATCGGCGACGCGACCAACGTGGCCTTCCGGCTGGCCGGCATCGCCGGGCGGGCCGGGCGCCCGGCCGTGATGGTCAGCAGCGGCGTCCACGCCGCCGCCGAGGCGCAATACGTTTGGGGCGACTCCGAGCAGGTGGAGATCAAGGGCCGGCGCGGAATGGAGACCGTTTTCCCGGTTGTCGCCCGCGCATAGCTCGGCTTTCATGCCGACCGTGCGGCTGGCCGCACGTTCGGTCTCGACTGTGCGGCTAGCCGCACGCTCGCCGGGCGAATGCCGCCCGAACGCGGTCGACGATGTCGACCGGCCCGTCGCCCGCGACCACGCGTACGACGAACCAGCCGCACCGCCGTAGCCTCTCCAATCGCCTTACGTCCCAGGTGTATTGCTTGCGATCGCTGCGGTGCTGGTCGCCGTCGTATTCGACGGCGACCTTGACGTCCTCCCACCCCATATCGAGGTAAGCGAAGACATTGCCGACCTCGTCGAAAACCGGGATCTGTGTCTGCGGTCGCGGTAGGCCCGCTTGGATCAGGACCACACGCAACCAGGATTCTTTGGGTGATTGTGCACCCGGATCGGACAGGTCTGCCGCCCGGCGTGCTCGTGCGATGCCCCTGCGTCCGGCGTATTTTCGAGCCAGCAGCTCGACGTCAGCCGCTTTGATTTCCGTTGCTCTGGCGAGGGCGTCGATCGCCGCCACAGCGGTCATGGTCGGGTACCAACAGCCGAAGTCCAGTGCCGTCCTCACCGGCGAGGTGACCCGCATACCGGCCACCAGCTCGATCTCGTCCTCCTCGATACGGTCCCCGTGTACCTGGATGCCAGGTGGACTGCGCCGATTGTCGTGAAGCAACTCCACGACCTTCGCATCGTCGACCCATCTGCTGCCACGCAGAGCGGATGCGGCGAACCCCGCGACAACACCTCGGCGTCCGCTCCATAGCCACCCGGCTTTGGCGCGTAGTTCGGCGGTGATGGCGACATCACGCTCCACGTACACGTCTGGGAAGAGTCGGCGAAAGTGAGTGGCCAGCTGCGACTTGGTCAATGCCCCTGTGGCAATGGCCGAGCTACCGATGAATGGCTCTCGCACTACGGCAGCGTGGCAGGAAGCCGCAGTACCGTCACTTCAGCCATCAACACGTTGTCGAGCGTGCGGCTGGCCGCACACTCGTGCGCGAGCGTGCGGCTGGCCGCACACTCGGCGGAAAAGCTAGCCGAGGATCAGGCCCGAGGTGGGCACGCCGGTACCCGCGGTGACGACGACGTGCTCGACGTCGGGCACCGGGTTCACCGATGTCCCACGCAATTGCCGCACACCCTCCGCGATGCCGTTCATGCCGTGGATGTAGGCCTCGCCGAGTTGACCGCCGTGGGTGTTGATCGGCAACCTGCCACCCACCTCGATGGCGCCGTCGGCGATGAAGTCCTTCGCCTCGCCGCGACCGCAGAATCCCAACTCCTCCAACTGAATCAGGGTGAACGGCGTGAAGTGGTCGTAGAGGATGGCGGTCTGGATGTCGGTCGGCGACAGGCCGGACTGCTCCCAGAGCTGCCGGCCCACGACGCCCATCTCGGGCAGACCGAGTTCGGGGCGGTAGTAGCTGACCATCGTGTACTGGTCGGGGCTGGCGCCCTGGGCCGCCGCCTCGATGACGGCCGGCCGCTGCTTGAGGTCACGCGCGCGCTCCACCGACGTCACGACGAGGGCCACCGCTCCGTCGGTTTCCTGGCAGCAGTCCAGCAGCCGCAGCGGCTCGGCGATCCACCGGGAATTCTGGTGGTCCTCAATGGTTATCGGCTTCTCGTAGAAGTACGCCTTGGGGTTCTTGGCGGCGTGCTTGCGGTCCGCCACCGAGACCGCACCGAAGTCGCGGCTCGTCGCGCCCGACCAGTGCATGTACCGCTGCGCGATCATCGCGACCTGCGCGGCCGGCGTCGACAGCCCGTGTGGGTAAGAGAACGAATTGTCCGCCGCGGTCGAATCGGCTTGCACGCCTGCATTTCCCACCAGCCGGGTCTGCACTTGCCCGAAGCGCTGGCCGGAGCGTTCGTTGAACGCCCGGTAGGCCACCACGACGTCCGCCAGCCCGGTCGCGACAGCCGCCGCGGCATGCGCGACGGTCCCGCACGCGGCACCCCCGCCGTACCCCGTCTGGGCGAAGAACCTCAGGTCACCGATGCCGGTCGCCCGCGCCACGGCGGTCTCGTTGTTGCTGTCCATCGTGAACGTCGTGAGCCCGTCGACGTCGGACGGGCTCAAACCGGCGTCGTCCAATGCGTCAAGGACCGCCTCGGCCGCCAGCCGCAGCTCGCTTCGGCCGGAATTCTTCGAGAAGTCGGTAGCGCCAATGCCGACGATGGCGGCCTTACCCGACAGCATTAGGCGTCCCCAATCGTGAGCGTGGCGGTAGCGATGACATGGTCGCCAAGGCTGTTGCGGCCCACCACCTTAACCGTGATCAGCCCGTCCTCCACCGCCGTCACCTCACCGGAGAAGGTGGTCGTGTCATAGGCGTACCACGGCACGCCCAGCCGCAGCCCGATCGATTTGATCAACGCCGTCGGCCCCGCCCAGTCGGTCAGGAAGCGCTGCACCAGCCCGGTGTCGGTGAGGATGTTGACGAAGATGTCCTTGGACCCCTTGGCCTGCGCCAGATCCCGGTCGTGGTGCACGTCCTGGAAGTCGCGGGTGGCGATGGCCGTCGAGATGATGAACGTGGGGGTGCCCTCGATCTTGAGCTCGGGCAGCTTCGTACCCACTTCGATGGCGGGTGCGCTCATGCTTGGGGCTCCCATGCGTACAGGGTCCATTCGGGGCCGGACTCCCCCGCGGGAAAGTCGATATAGGTTGCCCGGACGGGCATTCCGATCTTCACCGCGGCGGCGTCCACCCCCCGCAGCTCGCCCAGCATGCGGACACCCTCTTCGAGTTCCACCAGCGCGATTACGAATGGCAGCGTGCGCCCCGGCACCTTCGGCGCGTGGTGCACCACGAAGCTGTACACCGTGCCCCTACCGCCGGCCACCACGTAGTCGATCGGCTGCTCTTTGTCCTGCCACACCGCCGGCACCGGCGGATGCTGCAGGCTTCCGTCGGGCCGCCGCTGAATGCGCAACTCGTGAGCCGCCACGCCTTCCCAGAAGAAGGCGGTGTCGCGCGACACCGCGGGGCGCATCATGGCGTCGGCGTCCAGATCCTCCGGCACCGAAGACGGGGTCGCGGCGGCCTCGCGAGGCTTGAATTTGAGTATCCGCCAGGCCATCTCGGCGACATTCTCGTCGCCGACGCGCCAGGTGATGTGCTGATTGATGAACCAGCCCTCACCGAGCGCGGTCTGCTTGGGGCCGACCACGTCGCGCATTTCGGAGTGGACGGTCACGTGCTCGCCCGGCCGCAGATACCGGTGGTAGGTCTGCTCGCAGTTGGTGGCGACCACGCCGACATAGCCTGCGTCGTCGAACAGTTCCATGAGGGGGCCCATGGGATCGTCGGTCGGACGTTCACCGCCCAGGCCGAACATCGTCCACACCTGGATCATCGCCGGCGGCGCCACCAGTCCGGGATGGCCGGCCGCGCGCGCCGCGGCCTCGTCGGTGTAGATCGGGTTGCGGTCGCCGATGGCCTCGACCCAGTTGTTGATGATCGGCTGGTTCACCGGATCCCGGCCCGTGCGGGGCGCGGCTACGACGGTGGACGTGATCTCGGCGACGGCCTTCTTGATGGTGTCCGCGTCCGTCATCGGGGCACCCGCGGCACCTTGAGGCCGGCGGCCGCGATCATTTCACGCATCACTTCGTTAACGCCTCCACCGAAGGTGATCACCAGGTTGCGCTTGGTTTGCGAGTCCAGCCAACGCAGCAGCTCGGCGGTCTCCGGTTCCGCCGGATTTCCATACTTGCCGACGACTTCCTCGGCGAGTCGGCCGATGTACTGAATACGCTCGGTGCCAAAGACTTTCGTTGACGCGGCGTCGGCCACGTTGATGTCCTCGCCGGCCGCGGCGACCTGCCAGTTCAGCAGCTCGTTGATCCGCCACATCGCGTAGATCTCGCCGAGCGCCCGCTTGACGTCCTCGTGGTCGATCGGCGTGACGCCGTCGCCGCCCGGTTTGGACGCCCAGGCGTGCAGCCGGTCGTAGATGCCGGCGGTGCGGCCCGCGGGACCCAGCATCACCCGCTCGTTGTTGAGCTGCGTGGTGATCAGCCGCCAGCCGCCGTTCTCCTCGCCGACCAGCATGTCGGCGGGCACCCGAACGTCGTTATAGTACGTGGCGTTGGTGTGGTGGGCGCCGTCGGACAGGATGATCGGCGTCCAGGAGTATCCGGGATCCTTCGTGTCGACGATCAGGATCGAGATGCCTTTGTGCTTCACGGCTTCCGGGTCGGTGCGGCAGGCCAGCCAGATGTAGTCGGCGTCATGCGCCCCGGTGGTGAAGATCTTCTGGCCGTTGACGATGTACTCGTCGCCGTGGCGCACCGCGGTGGTGCGCAGGGACGCCAGGTCGGTGCCCGCCTCGGGCTCGGTGTAGCCGATCGCGAAATGGACCTCACCGGCCAGGATCGCCGGCAGGAACTTCTTCTTCTGCGCCTCGCTGCCGAATTGCTGCAGAACCGGACCCACGGTCTGCAGCGTCACCGCGGGCAACGGCACGTCGGCCCGGTGCGCCTCGTTGACGAAGATCGACTGCTCGATCGGGCCGAAACCCAAGCCGCCGAACTCCTTTGGCCACCCAACCCCCAGCTTTCGGTCCTTGCCCATTCGCCGGATCACCGCGCGATAGGCCTCGTTGTGCCGGTCCTGCTCCATCGCCTTCATCTCGTCGGACGAGATCAGGGTCGAAAAGTATTCCCGCAGTTCGGCTTGCAGCTGCCGCTGCTCGGGGGTCAGGTCTATGAACATTGCGCTCCCACCAGGTCAAGGCGAAGAGACGGCCCGCCGAGCAGGCGGGTCAGGTCTTTGATCGTGGAGTAGTACCGGTGCATGGGGTACGTGATGTCCATGCCCATGCCGCCGTGCAGGTGATGGCACGTCTGCATCACCGGCGGCGCCTGCGACGTGATCCAGTAGCCAAGGACGTCCAGGTCGCTATCGGCGTCACGCCCTTCGGACAGCCGCCAGACCACCGACTTCGACGCCAAATCGATGGTGCGTGAAGCGATGTAGACCTCCGCGAGCTGCGCCGCCACGGTCTGGAACGTCGACAAGGGCTTGCCGAACTGCTTGCGGTTGGCGACGTAGTCGGCGGTCAGCCGCAGCGCCCCTGCGACCAACCCGTCGGCGTACGCGCCGATCGCCGCCAGCGCCAGCTGGTTGACCCGGCGCGCCGAGGCGCCCGCCAACACGTCCGAATCACCAACCGCCACACCGTCAAACGTGACGGTGTACTCGTCCGAGCCGTTCGACGTCGGCGTGCTCACCAGCCGCACACCCTCGGCCTTGGGCGACACAACCACCACCGCGCTGTCGGCGGTCACGATCATCCACTCGGCTTGCTCGGCGTAGGCCACCCCGATCTTGGTGCCCGACAACCGCCCGCCCGCGAACGTCACGCCGGGCCGATCGGGTAGTGCCGCGCCGGGCTCGTTGAGCGCCGCGGTCAACACCGAACCCTTCACGACCCCGGCCAGGTAACGGTCCTGCTGCTCATCGGACGCCAGGTCGAGTAGCGGCACCACGCCGAAACCCAGCGTGGCCAGCGCCGGCGTGATGGCGCCGTGGCGGCCGACTTCGGTCAGCACCGTGGCAACCTCGGGCAGACCCACCCCATCGCCCCCAAGGCGTTCGGGAACCGGCAGCGCCGTCACGCCCCCGCTGACCAGCGCCTCCCACGAAAGATCCCGGTCCAGCACCGACGTCGCCACGTCGGCGACGGCCTGCTGTTCGGCGGTGAGATCGAAGTCCATTGTCAGTGCGCCACCGGGCATTTACCGGTGTAGTCCACCTGCCAGCGCTTGATGCCGTTGAGCCAGCCCGAGCGCAGCCGCTCCGGCTCGGAGATCGGCTTGATGTCGGGCATGTGGTCGGCCACGGCGTTGAAGATCAGGTTGATCGTCAGCTTGGCCAGGTTCGCGCCGATGCAGTAGTGCGCACCGGTGCCGCCAAAACCGACGTGCGGGTTGGGATCCCGCAAGATGTTGAAGGTGTAGGGGTCGTCGAAGATCTCTTCGTCGAAATTGGCCGAGCGGTAGAACAGCACCACCCGCTGGCCTTTCTTGATCTGCACGCCGGAGAGTTCGTAGTCCTCCAGAGCGGTCCGCTGGAAACAGGTGACCGGGGTGGCCCAGCGGACGATCTCGTCGGCGGTGGTCTCCGGGCGCTCCTTCTTGAACAGCTCCCACTGGTCGGGGAAGTCGGCGAACGCCATCATCCCCTGCGTGATCGAGTTGCGGGTTGTCTCGTTGCCGGCCACCGCGAGCATCATCACGAAGAAGCCGAACTCGTCGTCGGACAGCTTTTCCCCGTCGATGTCGGCGTTGATCAGCGTGGTGACGATGTCGTCGCCGGGCTTCTCCGCCTTGATGGCGGCCATCTGCATCGCGTAGTTGAGCACCTCGAACGACGACGTCTTGGGATCGATGTCGGCATACTCGGGGTCGTCATTTCCGGTCATCTCGTTCGACCAGCGGAACAGCTTTTCACGGTCCTCCTGCGGCACCCCGAGCAAGCCGGCGATCGCCTGCAGCGGGAGCTCGCAAGACACCTGCTCGACGAAGTCCCCGGAACCGGCGGCCGCCGCGTCCCGGGCGATCTTCTGGGCGCGCTCCCGGAGCTCGTCCTCCAGGCGCCCCACGGCCCGCGGGGTGAAGCCGCGCGAGATGATCTTGCGCAGCCGGGTGTGGTGCGGCGCGTCCATGTTGAGCATGACGAACCGCTGCAGCTCGATGTCCTCGCGCGCGATGTCCTCGTTGAACCGCGGGATCACGCAGTTCTCGTAGCTGGAGAAGACGTCGCTGCGCCGCGAGATCTCCTTGACGTCGTTGAGCTTGGTGATCGCCCAGAAGCCGCCGTCGTGGAACCCGCCGCCGTGGCCCGGGGCCTGCTCGTTCCACCAGATCGGTGCGGTCGAACGCACCTCCGCAAACTCTTCGACCGGAATCCGCTCCGCGTAGATGTCGGGGTCGGTGAAATCGAACCCGGGCGGAAGGTTGGGGCTGGGCACGCTACTTCTCCTTACTGCTGGTCCCTATGCTGGTCCTGCGACTGGCTCTGCGACTCCCCAGTGACTGGCGATCCCAGGACACTAGCTCTCCTAGTGGAGCTCTGCTGCCAGTAAAACATGCCTCCACCGTAGAAAAAAGGCGCCGACGCATCGTCGCTTGTCATAGTAATGAAACGTGTTCTAGCCTGACCGCATGGGTAACCCGGTAATTGTCGAAGCCACCCGCAGCCCGATCGGCAAGCGCAATGGCTGGCTCTCAGGACTGCACGCCACCGAGCTGCTGGGCGCGGTGCAAAAGGCACTCGTCGAAAAGGCCGGCATCGACGCAGGTGACGTGGAACAGGTCGTCGGCGGCTGCGTGACGCAATTCGGCGAGCAGTCCAACAACATCACCCGGGTGAGCTGGCTCGTCGCCGGGCTGCCGGAGCACGTCGGCGCGACGACGGTGGACTGCCAGTGCGGCAGCAGCCAGCAGGCCAACGGCCTGGTCGCCGGCCTGATCGCAGCGGGCGTCATCGACATCGGCATCGCGTGCGGGATCGAGGCCATGAGCCGCGTCGGGCTCGGCGCCAACGCCGGCCCCGACCGCAGCATCCTGCGGCCGGCCTCGTGGGACATCGACCTGCCCGACCAGTTCACCGCCGCCGAGCGGATCGCCAAGCGCCGTGGCATCACCCGCGAGGACATCGACGCCTGGGGCTTGCAGTCGCAGCTGCGCGCCAAGCAGGCGTGGGCCGAGGGCCGGTTCGACCGCGAAATCTCGCCGATCGAGGCACCGGTGCTCGACGAGCAGAAGCAGCCCACCAGCGAGCGCCACATGGTGTCCCGCGACCAGGGGCTTCGCGACACCACCCTGGAGGGCCTGAGCCAGCTCAAGCCGGTCATCGAGGGCGGCATCCACACGGCGGGCACCTCGTCGCAGATCTCCGACGGTGCCGCCGCGGTGTTGTGGATGGACGAGGACAAGGCCAAGGCGCTGGGGCTGCGTCCCCGCGCCCGGATCGTCAGCCACGCGCTCGTCGGCGCCGAGCCCTACTACCACCTGGACGGCCCGGTGCAGTCGACGGCGAAGGTGCTGGAGAAGGCCGGGATGAAGATGGGCGACATCGACATCACCGAGATCAACGAGGCCTTCGCGTCGGTGGTGCTGTCCTGGGCGCGCGTCCACGAGCCCGACATGGCCAAGGTCAACGTCAACGGCGGGGCGATCGCGCTCGGGCACCCGGTGGGCAGCACCGGCAGCCGGCTGATCACCACCGCCCTGCACGAGCTCGAGCGCACCGACCAGACGACCGCGCTGATCACCATGTGCGCGGGCGGCGCCCTGTCCACTGGCACCATCATCGAACGCATCTAGCGCCCGGCGACGATGCAGAGCGCGAAGCGCGATGAGGAGGCGGGCAATCCAATGGGCGTCTCCGAGGCCGACCGCATCGCGGCGGCCCAGGCGTACATCGACGCACTGGTCACCCACGACGCCGACGCCGTCCCGTTCGCGCCGGATTGCACCCGGATCGAGGTGGGCCTCAAATCCGGATTCTCCGGAAATCACTTGCGGCGCAGCCTGAATCGCGGACCGCAATACCGCATCATCTCGGCCACGACGACGCCGCAGTACACCGTCTCCGGCGACGAGGTGCGCGCCGTGTACGACGTGCTGACCAGGGTCTCGTTCGGCGGGCGGCGGGTCGCGTCGCGGGTCGACGAGACCTTCGTGATACCGGAATCCGACGGGCTGATCCATCACATCAGGGCCAGGTTGCGTCCGTTCATTCAGCGCTAGCCCGGCCGTAGGATCTACAGTCATGCCGAAATCAAAACCACGCGCTTTGAACGCGCCGTGGGTCGACTTGTTCCTGAAGTGGATGGCCAAGGGCAACACCTGGATCTACAAGCGCAGCAACGGAAAACTTGGCGGCACCTTCCAGAACGCTCCGGTCGCATTGCTCACCACGACTGGCCGTAAGACCGGCGAACCACGCGTCAGCCCACTCCTCTATCTGCGTGAGGGCGACCGCGTGATCCTCGGCGCATCCCGGGGCGGCAGCGACAAGCATCCGCTGTGGTACCTCAACCTCAAGGCCAATCCCAAAGTGTCCGTGCAGATCAAAGACGAGATCTTGTCGCTGACGGCCCGCGACGCCACTGATGCCGAGCGCCAGGAGTATTGGCCCAAGATGGTCGCCATGTATCCCACGTTCGAGGACTACCAGTCGTGGACCGACCGGACCATCCCGATCGTCATCTGCGACCCCGCGCCGAGCGTGTAGCCACTGCGAAAAATTGGCGAAAATCTCGCAACAGCTTCACTTTCGGCGCGAGTGGTTGGCTCCTAGGCCCCGTAAACGGGGACGGGCGGGCGAGCCTTGGCAAGCAGGTCAGCGACGACGGGTCCGAGCTCGGCCGGATCCCACCGGGCGCCCTTGTCGATCTGCGGGCCGTGCGCCCAGCCCTCGGCGACCCGGATCTTGCCGCCCTCGACCTCGAACACCTTGCCGGTGACGTCGCGGGATTCGGCGCTGCCCAGCCAGACGACCAGCGGCGAAATGTTCTCGGGCGCCATGGCGTCGAAATCCTGGTCCTGCGTGGCCATCATCTCGGCGAAGACGGTCTCGGTCATGCGGGTCCGCGCCGACGGCGCGATGGCGTTGACTGTGACGCCGTAGCGCCCCATCTCGGCGGCGCCGACGAGCGTCATCGCCGCGATGCCCGCCTTCGCGGCGCTGTAGTTACCCTGCCCGACGCTGCCCTGCAGGCCCGCACCGGAACTGGTGTTGATGATCCGCGCGTCGACCGTCTTGCCCTCTTTCGACAACCCTCGCCAATACGACGCGGCGTGCCGCATGGTGGCGAAGTGCCCCTTGAGGTGCACGGCGATGACGGCGTCGAACTCCTCCTCGCTGGTGTTGGCCATCATCCGGTCGCGGACGATGCCGGCGTTGTTCACCAAAACGTCCATGCCACCGAAGGTTTCGACGGCGTTCTGGATCAGCCCGGCCGCCTGGTCCCAGTCGGCGATGTTGGATCCGTCGGCGACGGCCTCGCCACCGGCCGCGGTGATCTCGTCGACCACGCCCTGGGCGGCGCTGCCGCCGCCCGCCGGCGAGCCGTCCAGGCCCACCCCGATGTCGTTGACCACCACGCGCGCGCCCTCGGCCGCGAAGGCCAGCGCATGCGCGCGACCGATACCGCCGCCCGCTCCGGTGACGATGACGACCCGGCCGTCAACCAAACCCATTGTTCGTGTCTCCTCTACTTGATCGCACTGGCATTCGTTGTGGCCAGGTAGTGCGGCGGCTCGCCGCCGCCATGCACCTCCAGCGAGGCGCCGCTGATGTAGCACGCCGCGTCCGAGGCCAAAAACGCTGCGGCCCAACCGACATCCGCCGGCTTGGCCAGCCGGCCCAGCGGCACGTTCTTCGAGATCGCCGCGATCGACTCGGCGTCGCCGTAGAACAGGTCGGCCTGTTCGGTCTCGACCATCCCGACCACACAGGCGTTGACCCGCACCTTGGGTCCCCATTCCACCGCCAGGGTCTGGGTGAGGCTCTCCAGGCCGGCCTTGGCGGCCCCGTACGCGCCGGTCCCCGGCGATGGCCGCCGGCCGGACAGGCTGCAGATGTTGACGATCGACCCACCGCCCGGCTGGTCCTGCATCTTGTCGTTGGCGAACTGCGAAACCAGCAGCGCACCAATGAGGTTGAGCTCGATGATCTTGCGGTTGAATTTGGGGCTGGATTCCGCGGTCGGCACGTAGGGCGACCCACCGGCGTTGTTGACGACGACGTCCAACCGGCCGTGCTTATCGACGATGGAGTCGATCAGCGACTTGACGGCCTCCTCGTCGCGCACGTCGCACGGGTGGAACTCGTACGGCGAGCCCTCGACGGGCCGGCGCGCGCAGGTGATCACGGTGGCGCCCTGCTCGGCGAAAACCGAGCTGATGCCGGCGCCGACGCCGCGCACGCCGCCCGTGACCAGAACCACCCGCCCAGCCAGCCCGAGGTTGATGCCTTCCGAAAGGGGCGAGCCTGCTTCGGCGGGAGTCACTGTGCTAGCGTACCAAGCAAGTGCTTGCTTAGGTAGTTACCCCACAAGGAAGTGGCACCTTGCCCATCACAACCACCACCACCGAACCGGGCATCGTCGCGGTCACCGTCGACTACCCGCCCGTCAACGCCATCCCGTCGCGCGGCTGGTTCGAATTGGCCGACGCCATCACGGCCGCCGGCGCCAATCCCGAGACCCACGCGGTGATCCTGCGGGCCGAAGGCCGGGGCTTCAACGCGGGCGTGGACATCAAGGAGATGCAGCGCACCGAGGGATTCACCGCGCTGATCGACGCCAACCGCGGCTGCTTTGCCGCCTTTCGCGCCGTCTACGAATGCGCCGTGCCGGTGATCGCGGCCGTGAACGGATTCTGCGTCGGCGGCGGCATCGGCCTGGTCGGCAATTCCGACGTCATCGTGGCCTCCGACGACGCCACGTTCGGGCTGCCGGAGGTCGAACGCGGCGCGCTCGGCGCGGCAACGCACCTGTCGCGGCTGGTGCCGCAGCATCTGATGCGGCGGCTGTTCTTCACCGCCGCCACCGTGGACGCCGCCACCCTGCACCACTTCGGCTCGGTGCACGAGGTGGTGCCCCGGGACCAGCTGGACGAGGCCGCGTTGCGGGTCGCCCGCGACATCGCCGCCAAGGACACGCGCGTCATCCGCGCGGCCAAGGAGGCGCTCAACCTCATCGACGTGCAACGGGTCAACTCGAGTTACCGCATGGAACAAGGCTTTACGTTCGAGCTCAACCTCGCCGGGGTGGCCGACGAGCACCGCGATGCGTTCGCCGGGACGACGAAGGGTGAAAAGTCGTGAGCGACAAGCGAACCACCCTCGACGACGCCGTCGCGCAGCTGCGCAGCGGCATGACGATCGGCATCGGCGGCTGGGGCTCCCGGCGCAAGCCCATGGCCTTCGTGCGGGCGATGCTGCGCACTGACGTCGCGGACCTGACGGTTGTCACCTATGGCGGACCCGACCTCGGGCTGCTGTGCTCGGCGGGCAAGGTCAAGCGCGTCTACTACGGATTCGTGTCGCTGGACTCCGCGCCGTTCTACGACCCGTGGTTCGCCAAGGCCCGCACCAGCGGCGCCATCGAAGCCCGCGAGATGGACGAGGGCATGCTGCGCTGCGGGTTGCAGGCGGCGGCGCAGCGCCTGCCGTTCCTGCCGATCCGCGCCGGCCTGGGCAGTTCGGTTCCCGACTTCTGGGAGGGCGAGCTGCGGACGGTCACCAGCCCCTACCCCGCGCCCGGCGGCGGCCACGAGACGCTGCTCGCGATGCCGGCCCTGCGCCTGGACGCCGCCTTCGTGCACCTCAATCTCGGTGACAGCCAAGGCAATGCGGCCTACAGCGGCATCGACCCCTACTTCGACGACCTCTTCCTGATGGCCGCCGACAAACGCTACCTGTCGGTGGAACGCGTCGTGCCGACCGAGGAACTGGTCAAGGCGGTGCCGCCGCAGGCCCTGCTGGTGAACCGGATGATGGTCGACGCGGTCGTGGAGGCTCCCGGCGGGGCCCACTTCACCACCGCCGCACCGGATTACGGGCGCGACGAGAAGTTTCAGCGCCACTACGCCGAGGCGGCGTCCACCGACGAGGGCTGGCAGAGCTTCGTCCAGACCTACCTGTCGGGCAGCGAGGACGACTACCAGGCCGCCGTTCGCGCGTTCGGAGAGGAGGCCGCGAGATGAGCACCCGAGCGGAGGTCTGCGCGGTCGCCTGCGCCGAGTTGTTCAGGGACGCGGGCGAAATCATGATCAGCCCGATGACGAACATGGCGTCCGTCGGGGCGCGGCTGGCCCGGCTCACCTTCTCGCCGGACATCCTGCTGACCGACGGCGAGGCGCAGCTGCTGGCGGACACCCCCGCGCTCGGCGAAGCCGGGCGCCCAAAAAACATCGAGGGCTGGATGCCCTTCGGCCGGGTGTTCGAGACGCTGGCCTGGGGCCGCCGGCACGTCGTGATGGGCGCCAATCAGGTGGATCGCTTTGGCAATCAGAACATCTCGGCGTTCGGCCCGCTGCAGCACCCCACCCGGCAGATGTTCGGCCTGCGTGGCGCGCCCGGAAACGCGATCAACCACGCGACCAGCTACTGGGTGGGCAACCATTCCAAGCGGGTGTTCTGCGAGGCGGTCGACGTGGTGTGCGGCATCGGCTGGGACAAGATCGATGCGGACAACCCGGCGTTCCGGTTCGCCAACCCGTACCGGGTGGTCTCCAACCTCGGGGTGTTCGACTTCAACGGGCCCGGCAGGACGATGCGGGCGGTGTCCCTGCACCCCGGTGTGTCGCCCGATGACGTCCGGGAGAACACGTCGTTCGAGGTGGATGGCCTCGACGAGGCGGGAGAGACCCGGCTGCCGACCGACGACGAGCTGCGCCTGATCCGTGAGGTCATCGACCCGAAGGCGCTGCGCGACAGGGAGATCCGTTGACCAGGCTGCGGACGCCGCTGACCGAGCTGGTCGGCGTCGAGCATCCGGTGGTGCAGACCGGGATGGGCTGGGTCGCCGGTGCCCGGCTGGTGTCCGCGACGGCCAATGCGGGCGGGCTGGGCATCCTGGCGTCGGCGACCATGACCCTGGACGAGTTGGCGACGGCCATCAGCAAGGTCAAGGCGGCGACCGACAAGCCGTTCGGCGTGAACATCCGCGCCGATGCTGCCGACGCGGGTGACCGAGTCGAGTTGATGATCCGCGAGGGTGTCAAGGTGGCGTCGTTCGCGTTGGCGCCCAAGCAGGAACTGATCGCGCGGCTCAAAGACGCCGGGGCGGTGGTCATTCCGTCGATCGGCGCGGCCAAACACGCGCGCAAGGTCGCGGGCTGGGGCGCCGACGCGATGATCGTGCAGGGCGGCGAGGGCGGCGGCCACACCGGGCCCGTCGCGACCACGCTGCTGCTGCCGTCGGTGCTGGACGCCGTGCAGGGCAGCGGGATCCCGGTGATCGCGGCCGGCGGATTCTTCGACGGGCGCGGCCTCGCGGCGGCGTTGTCGTACGGGGCCGCCGGCGTGGCGATGGGCACGAGGTTTTTGCTCACCTCGGATTCCACCGTGCCCGACGCGGTCAAACGCCGCTACCTCGAGGCGGCGCTGGACGGCACGGTCGTCACCACCCGAGTCGACGGCATGCCGCACCGGGTGCTGCGCACCGGGCTGGTCGAGAAGCTGGAAAGCGGTTCGCCCGTTAGGGGTTTGGCGGCGGCGGTGGGCAATGCGGCGAAGTTTAAGAAGATGTCGCAGATGACCTGGCGATCGATGATCCGCGACGGCCTGGCGATGCGGCATGGCAAGGAGCTGACCTGGTCGCAGGTGGTGATGGCGGCGAACACCCCGATGCTGCTGAAAGCCGGGCTGGTCGAGGGCAACACCGAGGCCGGCGTGCTGGCGTCCGGTCAGGTGGCCGGCATCCTGGACGACCTGCCGTCGTGCGCCGAGCTGATCGAATCGATCGTGCGCGACGCGATCGCCCACCTGAAGGCCGCGACGGCGCTGGTCGAAGAACCCTCAGCGGTGGACTAAGGACCCTGGCCGTCGCGCGTGGCGCCGCGCCATCCTGGAGCAATGAGTGCGCTGACACCGGGCTCTTGGCCCACTCCGCTTCTGAACGCCGTTCGCGCTTCCAACAAGTACCTCCTCAACCCGTTGATGGTGCAGCTGGCCGGCCACAAACACTGGTACGCGGCGGCGATCACGCACACCGGGCGGCGCTCGGGCAAGCAGTACACCACACCGGTGGTCGCGGAGCGCATCGCCGACGGCTTCGTCATACCGCTGCCCTATGGCACGGACGTGGATTGGTTGCGGAACGTGCGTGCGGCGGGGCGAGCGACGATCTCGTCCCAGGGCGAAGACTACGAGGTGGCGCAGCCCGAGATCATCGACGCGGCGGAGGCCCTGCCCATGCTGTCGGCCCAACGCCGACGCACCTTTGAGCGGGTCGGCATCGGCGGATACCTGAGGCTCACGGACCATTCGCCAAATTGAACAGCAGGCACTGGCGGCGCGATTAAGCTATTTTCTAAATTAGCCGTAAATGAAGCTATAATCTTTATATGGCTAAGGTGAAGGCTATAACTTCACTGCGCGCGACGTTGATCGGCGACGTCGTTGGGTCCCGGCGCGCGCGCGACCGGCCGGCGCTGCATCGCCGCGTCGCCACCGCCTTGGGGGAGGTCGCCGGCGGTGCCGTCGACCCGCCCGCCTTCACCGTGGGTGATGAATTCCAGGGCAGCTACCAGACCGTCGGTGCCGCCATCGACGCCGCGTTGACGGTGCGCCTGCTGCTGGCACCCGAGACCGATGTCCGGTTCGGGATCGGCTGGGGCACGGTCGCCATCCTCGACGCCGACGCCGGGATCCAGGACGGGCCGGGTTGGTGGACCGCCCGGGCGGCCATCCAGCAGACGGCCGAGGCCCAGCGGCAGCCCGGCTTCATGCTGGTGCGCACCACGTTCCGGGCGGACGGGGACACGCGCACCGACGTCGCCGCCGTCAACGCCGCCCTGATTTGTCGGGACCATCTGCTTGGATCGCTCGATGAAAGATCGTTACGGATTGTGAGGGGCTTGATGGCGGGGCGGACCAAGAAGGAACTCGCCGCGGCGGAGGGCATCAGCCCTTCCGCGGTCTCCCAGCGGGCGGCCCGCGACGGTCTGGACCTGATTGTCCGTGCCTCCCAATATCTTCGGAGTTTGCCATGAGCGCCGTCGCGGTGCTGCTGATCGCGGTCGGGATCGCCGACCTATGCCGACGGGCGGTCCGCGCGGCCTGGCCCCCGCTAGTGATCGGTCCGGTCGTGGTCGCGGGCTGCGCGACACTGGGTGCGCTATGGCATCGCGGCGATACGCCGCTGCTCGTGCTGGCGGCCGCCGCGGCCGTCGTCTGGGAGTGGCTATGCCTGCGCGCCGAGGGCAGCGGCCGTCAGCAGGCGGCCCCCTTGGCCGTGTTCGCCGCCGCGCTGGTGCTGCTGATCGTGCTGTCCGGATGGTCATCTCCGGTCAAAGGCGTGATCGCGCGGTGGTCCGGCTGGGTGCAGCTGCCGCTGAGCCACGTGACGCCCAGCCGGCTGCTGATGATCGTCGCGGTGGTGCTGGCGCAGTTCGCCACCGGAAATCAGTTGGTGCGCCTCGTGCTTGGCTCGGTGGGCGCGGTGCGTCCGGCCGGCGAGCCGCAGCCGTCGGACCGGCTCAAGGGCGGCCGGCTGCTGGGCCCAATGGAACGCCTGCTGATCCTGAGCCTCGGCGTCGGCGGGCAGGTGGCCGCAGCCAGCGCCGTCGTCGCCGCCAAGGGCATCATCCGCTTTCCCGAGCTCAGCGCCCAAAAGAACCGCAACGGCGACGTCGACGTCGGCATCGACGAGGTGACCGAGTACTTCCTGGTGGGCAGCTTCACGAGCTGGCTGCTGGCCTTGGGCGGGATCGCGCTGGTGCTGGCCGCCCGGTGACGGCGGGCAGACTGGGGAGGTGGCATCTGCACCGGTCGCCCGGCACCTGCTTCGGGCCAAAGACCTCGTCGACGCGCGTTACTACGAACCGCTTTTCGTCGCCGACCTGGCGGCGGCCGCAGGCCTGTCCCCGGCGCACTTCAGTCGACGCTTCAAGGCGACGTTCGGCGAGTCGCCACACCAGTACCTGCTGACGCGGCGGCTGGAACGAGCCGCCGCATTGCTGCGCACGACCGACTGGACGGTGGCCGCCGTTTGCATCGCTGTGGGCTGGGAAAGCGTCGGCTCGTTCACGACGAGCTTTCGCCGCATGTTCGGCGTGACGCCACAGAGCTACCGGGCCACCTTCCCACCCGCGGAGCGTTACCTACGAATTCCGCGCTGCGTCGCGCTGGCCTACGGACGGCCACAAAACCGCACGTTTCGAGAAGACGACGGACCCGCGTAATCCGTAGCGTCGAGGCAACGCAACAAAGTCAGGAGAGAGCCGATGCTTAAGATCGCCAACGCGCAGTTCTGGGTGCACGACCAAGAGGCAGCGCTGGAGTTCTACACCAAAACCCTCGGATGGGAAGTCCGGGCCGACGTGACGATGCAGGCATGGAACTTCCGGTGGCTGTGCGTCGGACCCGTCGAGCAGGACGACGTCGGGCTGGTGTTGATGCCCGTTCCGGGACCACCGATGCTCGACGCGGCGGCCAGCGCGCAACTGGCCGAGCTGGTGGCCAAGGGAGCCGGCGGCACCTTGTTCCTGGAGACCGACGATTGCCAAGCCGCCTACGACGAATTGTCTGCTCGCGGCATCACGTTCAACGATCCTCCCACGCCGCAGGCCTACGGTATCGACACGTCCTTCCGTGACCCGTCCGGCAACAACATTCGGCTCACCCAAGTGCTCGAGTTCGATCCGGCCCGCGGCTGACCGGTCGCATCCCGCGCCGAGCGTGCGCAGTTGTACGCGATCTGCGGCGTGTCGGCGTCCAAACACGCACGCTCGGCAAAGAAACTAGAGCCGTTCGATGATCGTGACGTTGGCCGTGCCGCCGCCCTCGCACATCGTCTGCAGTCCGTAGCGGCCGCCGATGCGCTCGAGCTCGTTGAGCATGGTGGTGAACAGCTTGGCGCCGGTGGCGCCGAGCGGATGACCGAGGGCGATCGCGCCGCCGTTGGGGTTGACCTTTTCGGGGTCGGCCTTGATCTCCTTGAGCCACGCCAGAACCACCGGCGCGAACGCCTCGTTGATCTCGACGGTATCGATGTCTTCGATTGAGAGGCCGGTCTTTTCCATTGCGTAGCGGGTCGCCGGGATGGGCCCGGTCAGCATGAACACCGGGTCGGCGGCGCGGGCGCTGATGTGGTGGATGCGGGCCCGGGGCTTCAACCCGTGGTCTTTGACGGCCTGCTCGGAGGCCAGCAGCACCGCGCTGGCGCCGTCGGAGATCTGGCTGGCCATCGCCGCCGTCAGCCGACCACCCTCGACGAGGGTCTTCAGGCCGGCCATCTTCTCCAGCGACGACTCACGCGGGCCCTCGTCGACCCGGAATGGGCCGGATTCGGTTTCGACAGTGATGATTTCGTTGTCGAAGTGTCCGCTGCGGATGGCCGCGAACGCACGCTCGTGGCTGGTCAGCGAGTAGCGCTCCATCTCTTCGCGGGACAGGTTCCACTTCTCGGCGATCATCTCCGAGCCACGGAACTGCGAGATCTCCTGGTCGCCGTAGCGGTGCAGCCACTGCTTGGATTCGCTGGTGGGCGAGGTGAACCCGAACTGCTCGCCGACGGTCATTGCCGACGAGATCGGGATCTGGCTCATGTTCTGCACGCCACCGGCCACGATGAGGTCGGCCGTCCCCGACATGATCGCCTGGGCGCCAAAGGAAATCGCCTGCTGGCTGGAACCGCACTGCCGGTCGACCGTGACGCCGGGCACCTCCTCGGGATAACCGGCGGCCAGCCACGAGAGTCGGGCGATGTTGCCCGCCTGCCCGCCGATGGCGTCGACGCAACCGGCGATCACGTCCTCGACGGCGGCCGGGTCGACGTCGACTCGGTCGAGCAGTCCGCGCCAACCCAGGGCGCCCAGGTCGACGGGATGGATCCCGGCCAATGCGCCGTTGCGCTTGCCGACCGCGGTACGTACAGCGTCGATGACGTACGCCTCAGCCATTGTGTCGCTCCTCCTCATCGCTTCGTCCCCCTCGCCGCTGCGCGGCTGGGGGCGCCCCCACTGCATCGTCGCCGACACGGGCCATCTTTCAGACTCCTTCTTTGGTAATCCCACCAAGGACAATGGCGAGATATTGCTGACCCACCTGCTGCGCGGTGAGCGGTCCGCCGGGTTGATACCAGCGCACCGACACCCAGGTGGTGTCACGGATGAAACGGTAGACAAGGTCGACATTGAGGTCGGGCCGGAAGCAGCCCTCGTCGATGCCCTGATTGAGCACCTCGACCCACATCTTGCGTTGTTGGCGGTTCATGTCCTCGATGTAGGAGAACCGGGCCTGCGACAGCAGCCGTTTGGCCTCGTCCTGGTAGATGACGACCTGCGCATGACGATCCTCGATCGCCTCGAACGACGCCATGAACAGCCCTTTGAGCCGCTCCAGCGGATTGGGCTCGCTGTCGATGATTTCGCGGTATCGGGTGAACAGCCACTCCAGGAATTCGCGGAGCAGCTCGTCGACCATCTCCTCCTTGGAGGAGAAATGGTGGTAGAGGCTGCCGGACAGGATGCCCGCGCCGTCGGCGATGTCGCGCACGGTGGTGGCGCGCAGACCGCGCTCGGCGAACATGGTCGCGGCGAGCGCAAGCAACTCGTCTCGCCGGCTGTTAGCCTGACCGGCCACTCGGTCCACCCGATCAGGGTATCAACCAAGCGCTTGCTCGGCCAGCGAGGGCGCGGGTTTGCCCCCCATCACCGACGCGGCCTCCGCGCCACGGTGGCGGAAAATTCGCGGGTTTCGAAGTGAGCGGAATTCAGCCAAAACCGGGAGAAACCCCCCGGCAGCGTCGTATTCTCACCGACGTTGGGGGCCAGCCCGATGCCGATAAATGGGTTCCAAGCGTGGAGGTCAACGGTCATGAGTTTCTTGGTGTTACCCCCGGAAATCAATTCCACACTGATATTTAGCGGCGCCGGATCTGCACCGATGCTGGAGGCCGCTGCGGCATGGAACGCTCTGGCCGATGAGCTGGGAGCGGCGGCGGATTCGTTTTCCTCGGTGATCTCGGGGCTGGCGGGTCAAGCATGGCAGGGGCCGGCGTCGCAGGCAATGACGGCCGCGGCGGGTCCATATTCGAGCTGGCTCAGCTCGGCCTCCGCCCAGGCCGCGGGCGCGGCCGGCCAGGCGCAGGCGGTAGCCAGTGCGTTCGAGGCGGCGCAGGCGGCAACGATCCATCCGCTGGCGGTGGCGGCCAACCGGAATTCCTTTGTGCAGGCAGTGATGTCGAATTGGTTTGGGCTCAACGCGCCGGCGATCGCCGAACTTGAGGGCGACTACGAGGCGATGTGGGCCCAGGACGTGGCGGCGATGGTGGGCTATCACGGCGGGGTGTCCGCGGCGGCCGCACAATTGGTGCCCGCGCAGACGTTGCAAGACATCATCGCCACGCTGCCCAACCTGGGCATCGGCAACCTCGGCAACGGCAACCTGGGCAACGGCAACAAAGGCAGCGGCAACCTCGGCAGCGGAAACACCGGCAACTCCAACCTGGGCGGCGGAAACGTCGGCAACGCCAACATCGGCTTTGGGAATTTCGGCGAGGCCAGCATGATGACCGGAGATCCGGGCGGTTATAACTTCGGCATCGGTAACCAGGGCAACGGCAACTTCGGCTTGGGCAACCTCGGCAATGCGAACATCGGCGGCGGGAACACCGGCAATGGCAACGTCGGCTTCGGGCTTACGGGTAACAATCTGATCGGTGTCGGGAATGCTTATTACAACTCGGCGACCGGTCAATTCGCTTTCGCCGGGCTGAACTCGGGCACCGGCAACATCGGGTTCGGGAATTCCGGAACGAACAACATCGGCTTTTTCAACTCGGGCAGCGGCAACATCGGCATCTTCAACTCGGGCGTCAATACCCTTGTGCCGGGTGGGGCCGGAGTTGTGGGCAGCATCAACAACGTTGGCATCGGAAACTCCGGCGTCTTGAACTTCGGATTCGGGAACTCGAATAGTCTCGGCACGGGCTTCGGGAACGCGGGCCAGTCCGACACCGGCTTCTGGAATTCGGGCAACACCGCCACAGGCTTCGGAAATTCGGGCGACGCCAACACGGGCTTCTGGAACGCGGGTGACGTCAATACGGGCTTTGGGAATTCGGGCAATACAAATACGGGTTTCTTGAATTCTGGCAACGTGAACACCGGCATCGGGTTCACCACCGACAGCGGCCAGGTGAACTCGGGATTCAACAACACCGGTAAGGGTGAATCGGGCTTCGGGAACACCGGCCAGTTTGTGTCGGGCTTCTTCAACTCGGCCAGCGGCGGCACCGCCTTCAACGGAGACGTCTCGGGCCTCTTCAACAAAGTCAGCGGCGGTTCGGTTAGCGACAGCGATGTCTCGGGCTTCTTCAACACCGGCGTCACGGGTCCCATTATCGGCGCCGGGAGCGGCCCCTTCAGCGGCGATCTCTCCGGCTTGGGCAACCTGGGCACCGGCATCGCGGGTCTGTTTAACCTCGCCCGCCTGTAGCCCATCCATGCTCATGGCGGCCAGGCCTCAGGGCTTGGCAGCTTGCCCGACGTCGTCTTTTCCGGAAACTTGTTCCGGGGCACGAAGCCACGCATCAGCGGCGACCACTCGGGCTTGTGCAATTTCGGCAGCATCGCCGGCTTGCTCAACATTCAACAAGTCCTGAAGCAATTCCTGTAATCCATCAAAAGGGCCTCGTGAGCGGCCTCGACTCGGGCTTGCTGAACATCGGCACCGGTTTCGCGGGCCTCTTCAGCCTCGGCCGCCTGTAACGGGTCGGGTTCGCCGCCTTCAGCATGGGCAACCTGGCGTCGGGGATCTTCAACCTCAGTCACGTGTTGCCCTACTCGCTAACGGACGCTGGTTCGGAACCGAAATCACCTCTCCGGTCGGGTAACTCGAGTCGACCATCGCGCTTTCGGGCAGCGGCTGGGACCACAATGGGGAAGATTCCCGATTTTTTGAGCCCACCGACGCAGGCCGTCCATAAGTTCTGCTTTGGGTCATTTGTTGGGATCGGTAGCGCATCGGACCGGTTGTACTTGCCGCGCGGGCGTCGCCAAGCGCGGTCGCCATCGCGGCCGCGGAAACGTGTAGGAGGTTCTTCAAATGGCGAACTTCGCCGTGCTACCGCCGGAAATCAACTCTCTGCTGATGTTCAGCGGCGCCGGGTCGGCACCGATGCTGGATGCCGCGGCGGCTTGGGACGGGCTGGCTTCGGAGCTGGGATCGGCGGCCTCGTCGTTCTCGGCGGTCACCTCGGGCTTGACCGGCCAGGCGTGGCAGGGTGCGGCATCGCAGGCGATGGCGGCCGCGGCAACACCGTACGCGGGGTGGCTCAGCCAGGCGGCGGCCCAGGCTTCCGGCGCGGCCTTGCAGGCCCGCACCGTGGCCGGCGCCTTCGAGGCGGCGCAGGCGGCGACGGTGCACCCGCTGATGGTCGAGCTGAACCGCAATTCGTTTGTGCAGCTGGTGATGTCGAACTGGTTGGGCCTCAACGCGCCCGCGATCGCCCAGCTTGAGGGCGAGTACGAGGAGATGTGGGCCCAGGACGTGTCCGCCATGGTGGGCTACCACGGCGGGGCGTCGGCGGCGGCCGCGCAATTGGTGCCCACGGCCACGCTGCAAGACCTTCTCGCCAACCTGCCCAGCCTGGGAATCGGAAACCTCGGCAACGCCAACCTCGGCACCGGCAACAAGGGCAGCCAGAACGCCGGCACCGGCAACACCGGCAGCCAGAACGTGGGCGGCGGGAACATCGGCAACCAGAACGTCGGCGCCGGGAACACCGGAAACAACAACTTCGGCTCCGGCAACGCGGGCTTCGGCAACATTGGCTTCGGAAACACCGGAGCCACCGCCACCTCCGGCCAGAACTTCGGCATGGGCAATTCTGGCAACAACAACTTCGGCTTCGGAAACGTCGGTAACGGAAACTACGGCGGCGGAAACCTCGGCAAGGGGAACATCGGCGGGGGCAACACCGGCAACAACGACATCGGCTTCGGCCTTACCGGCGACAACCAAATCGGCCTCGGGAACACATATTTCGACCGGGCGACCACCCAGTTTCATCTCGGTGCGCTGAACTCGGGCACGGGCAACATCGGCTTCGGGAACTCCGGCACCAACAACATCGGCTTCTTCAACTCCGGCGACGGCAACGTCGGGGCCTTCAATACGGGCAGCAACACACTGTCGCCGCTGAACCACTTCAACAACTTCGGCTTCGGCAACTCCGGCAGCAACAACGTCGGCCTGGGCAACTCGGGCCTCGGAAACACGGGCATCGGGAACGCGTGGGAGTCCAACACCGGCTTCGGAAACTCCGGCGCCCAGAACACCGGCTTTGGTAACGCGGGCATCGACAACACGGGCAGCTCGAATTCGGGCGACCTCAACACCGGTGACGGCAACTCGGGCTTCATCAACACCGGCTTCTGGAATTCGGGCAACACGAACACAGGCACCGGGATCACCACCAACTCCGGCCTGACCAGCTCGGGCTTCGGCAACACCGGCGATGACGTCTCGGGCTTCTTTAACACCGCGAGCGGCCCGGGCTTCAACGGCTTCATGTCGGGCTTCTTCAACTCGGCCACCGGTGGCTCTTTCGCGAGCTACCACGTCTCGGGCATCGGAAACCACGCCATCCCCGACAGCCAAAACATCTTCTTGTCGGGCGTCAGCGGCTACACCTCGGGTTTCTTCAACGTGGGCACCACCGTGTCGGGTCTGTTTGACCTCAGCCGGTTGCCGTAACCTCACCGGAACACCGAAATGACCTCTCCTGTCAGGTAACTCGAGTAGCCGCTGGCTTATATGCCGCAGCGTGGCAATGAAGGGCCCCAAACAGGAACGCGAGATGACGGCCAGGTTGCGATTTCACTCGTCGTGAGTCATCAGTGGGCATTCTCACGGAAACGCACGCGGTTATCCGCGCACCGTTGTAATCTCCCCGGCGTGGGGGCCTGCCCGATTAGAAACGACTAAGGGCCAGTGGAGGAAGACCCGGCTCGTTTCCGACCGTACCCCGCATAGTTCAGTGGTTCGCCGGTTGGTGAAGGGCTAGGAGGTTGCGGTAATGAGCTTTATGGTGTTGCCCCCGGAGATCAACTCGTTGCTGATGTTTTCTGGTGCCGGCTCGGCACCGATGCTGGAGGCAGCGGCGGCCTGGGACGGGCTGGCCTCGGAGCTGGGAGGCGCGGCGTCGTCGTTTTCCGCGGTCACGTCCGGATTGGTCGGTCAAGCCTGGCAGGGGCCGGCGTCCCAGGCGATGGCGGAGGCGGCTACCCCGTACACCGGGTGGCTCAGTTCGGCGGCGGCGCAGGCCGCGGACGCCGCCGGGCAGGCCCGCGCGGTGGTCAGTGCGTTCGAGGCCGCCCAGGCAACAACCGTGCACCCGCTCCTGGTGGACCTCAACCGGAACTCGTTCGTCCAGATGGTGATGTCGAACTGGTTCGGCCTCAACGCTCCTGCGATCGCCGAGTTGGAGGGCGAGTACGAGGAGATGTGGGCCCGGGATGTGTCGGCCATGTCGGGCTACTACTCCGGGGCCGCGGCGGCGGCCGCGCAGTTGACGCCCGCGCAGACACTGCAAGACGTGCTGGCGGGCCTGCCCAACTTGGGCATCGGCAACAAGATCGGTACGACGGGGAACATCGGCAATGGCAACAGCGGCAACGCCAACGTCGGTAGCGGCAACACTGGCTCCGGAAACATCGGCAACGGAAACTTCGGCAACAACAACATGGGCAGCGGAAACTTCGGCAGCGGGAACTCCGGTGCCGGAAACTTCGGTGCCGGAAACGTCGGGTTCGGAAACTTCGGCAGCACCCTGACCACCGGCCACAACATGGGCATGGGCAACACCGGCACTAACAACGTCGGCCTGGGAAACAAGGGCATTGGCAACATGGGTGCCGGAAACACCGGCAACAACAACATCGGCTTCGGGCTTACCGGTGACAACGAGATCGGCATCGGCAATGCCTTCTTCAACACCGCGACCAATCAGTTCACTTTCAACGGGCTGAACTCCGGTACCGGCAACATCGGCTTCGGCAACTCCGGCACCAACAACATCGGGTTCTTCAACTCCGGTAACGGCAATGTCGGCATCTTCAACTCCGGCACCAACACCTTGACCCCGGGCGCTCTCAATAACTTCGGCATCGGGAACTCCGGTGTCGCGAACTCCGGCCTGGGGAACACCGGCAGCCTCAACACCGGCATCGGGAACGCGGGCAGCGTTGACACCGGCTTCGGGAACTCGGGCGGCTCAGACACCGGGATGGGGAACTCGGGCGTGGCGAACACGGGCAATGGGAACTCGGGCAACGCGAACACGGGCAACGGCAACGCGGGCAGCTTCAACACGGGCTTCTGGAATTTTGGCAACACCAACAACGGTGTCGGGTTCGCCACCGACTCCGGGCTCGCCAACTCCGGCTTCGGCAACACCGGGGCCGGTATCTCGGGCTTCTTCAACACCGGCGGCGGCAATGGGGACCACTTCATCTCGGGCTTCTTGAACTCAGCCACCGGCGGCGGCAGTAACCGAGTCCTATCGGGGATTGGAAACGCGATCAACGTGGCCAACCCCGGCGGCGGAGCGAATGTCGGTATGTCGGGCTTCTTCAACACCGGCCTCCCGACGGCGGTCCACGCGATTGGGGGACAGATCGGCGCCGATTCGGGCCTGTTGAACAGGGGAAGCTTCCTGGCGGGCCTGTTCAGCCTAGGACTGTTCCTGGTGCCATAGCCGATCGGTTTCACGGGTACTGGCTGGAAACCGAAATCACGTCTCCGGTCAGGTAACTCGAATAGACACGGCCAAATTTTGCATTCATCTGGCCGAGCCTTTCGCCAAGGCCTTCGCTTTTCGAAAAGCGAAACGCCAGCGTGCCCGAGGTCGTAGCATCCCCTTCGGATTACTCGGTTTCATTCGGGCACCGGTCGCGCAAATGCGGCCGGGGGAATCGAGTGGGAGGTTCAAGCATGGCCAACTTCGCGGTGTTGCCGCCGGAAATCAATTCCCTGCTGATGTTCAGTGGCGCCGGTTCGGCACCCATGCTGGAAGCGGCGGCGGCATGGGACGGGTTGGCATCGGAATTGGGATCGGCGGCGTCGTCCTTTTCCGCGGTCACCTCGGGGCTGGCCGGTCAGGCGTGGCAGGGGGCCTCGGCGCAGGCGATGACGGCCGCGGCCACGCCATATGCAGGCTGGCTAAGTCAGGCGGCGGCGCAAGCGGCGGGGGCGGCCGGGCAGGCACGGGCGGTGGTCAGCGCCTTCGAGGCGGCGCAGGCCGCGACCGTTCAACCGATCCTCATTGATCTCAACCGCAATTCGCTTGTGCAGATGGTCATGTCGAACTGGTTCGGCCTCAACGCGCCCGCGATCGCCGCGCTGGAGGGCGAGTACGAGGAGATGTGGGCCCGGGACGTGGCCGCGATGTCGGGCTACTACTCCGGGGCGTCGGCGGCCGCGGCGGGGCTCAGCCCCGCGCAGACCCTGCAAGATCTGCTGGCCGGCCTGCCCAACCTGGGCGTCGGCAACAAGAACGGCACCGGCAACCTGGGCAACGGCAACACCGGCGGACAAAATATCGGCAACGGCAACAACGGCAACGGAAACGTCGGCGGCGGCAACGCCGGCAACCTCAACATCGGTAGCGGAAATCAGGGCGTCGGAAACACCGGCTTCGGAAACATTGGCGCCGGCACCACAAACCCCGGCGGCAACGTGGGTTTCGGCAACATCGGAAGTCGAAACCTGGGCTTCGGCAACGTCGGCGCCTATAACATCGGCTTCGGCAACACCGGCCCGAACGGATCCCTGGGCAACGCCAACCAAGGCTTCGGCAACACCGGCAGCGGCAATATAGGCGGTGGAAACACCGGCATCGGAAACATCGGCTTCGGCAACACCGGCAACAACAACATCGGCATCGGGCTCACCGGCAACAATCAGGTGGGCATCAACCTCGCCGGGCTGCTGAACTCGGGCAGCGGCAACATCGGCTTCGGCAACTCCGGTACCCACAACATCGGCTTCTTCAACTCCGGTGACGGCAACATCGGCTTCGGTAGCTCGGGGCAAAACACCGTTGCCGCCGACCTGGGCAAGCTGCAAAGCATTGGCTTCGGAAACTCCGGCTTCGGCAACATCGGCTTCGGGAACGCTGGCCAAGGCAACTTCGGCTTTGGGAACGGTGGCCAGCTGAATACCGGCTTCGGAAACTCGGGCGTGCTAAACACCGGATTCTTCAATTCCGGTATGGCCAACACCGGCATGGACAACTCGGGCACGCTCAACACGTTTGATGGAAATTCGGGCACAGTGAACACGGGCTTCTACAATTCCGGCAACTTCAACACGGGCTTCGGGTCCATCACCAACGTCCCCAACGTCACCACGTCGGGCTTTGGAAACACGGGTACCAGCGTCTCGGGATTCTTCAACACGTCCACCGACCCCAACTTTGGCGCTGTATCGGGCTTCTTCAACACGGCGAGCGGCGGCAGCTTCATAACCGGCCAGATGTCGGGGTTCTTCAACACCGGCGTCACGGGCCCCCTCCCTGGCATACCGAGCGGCTTCATCGCCGGCCAGGACTCGGGCTTCCTCAACTCCGGCAGCCGCCTCACGGGGTTCTTCAGCATCGTAAAGACGTTGACGGGCTTGGGTTAGGCGGACGTCAAGGATCCGGCACTTGCGGGTGCGCGCATTTTCAATCTCAAGCGGCAGTTGCCGTAGCTGATCCGGTCGAACTTTACGCGTGCTGGTTTGATACCGAAATAACCTCTCCGGTCAGGTAACTCGAGTAGTCGCTGGCCAGAAACGCGATGGTCGACGCGATTTCCCACGGCTCGGCGGCGCGACCGAACGCCTCGTCGGCCGACAGCCGGTCGAGCAGGTCGGCCGAGGTCGTCTTGTCCAGGAATTTGTGTCGCGCGATGCTTGGGGAGACGGCGTTGATCCGGACCCCGTACTCGACGGCTTCGATTGCGCTGCAACGGGTTAGCGCCATCACGCCGGCCTTGGCGGCGGCGTAGTGCGACTGTGAGTGCTGGGCGCGCCAGCCCAGCACGCTGGCGTTGTTGACGATCACCCCGCCGTGCTTGGCGTCACGGAAATACCGCAGCGCCGCGCGGGTGGCCCGGAACACCGACGTCAGCGTGACGTCCAGAACCCGGTCCCACTCGTCGTCGGTCATGTCGACCACCGGGGTCTGCCCGCCCAGCCCGGCGTTGTTCACCAGCACGTCCAGGCGGCCCATGCGCGCGGTGGTCGAGTCGATCAGGGCGTCGACCTGGGCGGTGGACGTCACGTCGCACACGACCTTCTCGACCCGGCCCAGGCCGAGCGCGGCGAGCTGGTCGGCCGTCTCCCCCAGCCGTCGCTCGTGGTGATCCGACACCACCACGTCGGCCCCCTCGGCCAGGGCGCGCCGGGCGGTGGCCGACCCGATGCCGGTCCCAGCGGCCGCGGTGACGACGACCACCTTGCCTTCCAGAAGCCCGTGTCCGGCAATCTCTTTCGGCGCTTCGGAGAGCGTCATCCCTTCACCTCTCGGGGTAGGCCGAGCACCCGCTCGGCGATGATGTTGCGCTGGATCTCGTTGGACCCGCCGTAGATCGTGTCGGCCCGGGTGAACAGGAACAGCCGCTGCCACTCGTCGAATTCCCCGTCCGACAGCGTCATTGAAGGCCTGCCGATGATGTCCATCGCCAGCTCGCCCAGATCGCGATGCCAGTTGGCCCACAACAGCTTCGACACGTTGTCCTGGCCGGGCTGCTCGACGTCCATGGTGGCCAGGGCGTACGAGCGCATCGCGCGGAGCCCGGTCCACGCCCGCGTCAGCCGCTCCCGGATGAACGGGTCGTCGGCGGCGCCGTTGCGCTGCGCGAGCTCGGCCAAGTTGGAAAGCTCGCGGGCATAACGGATTTGCTGCCCCAGCGTCGAGACGCCGCGCTCGAAGGTCAGCGTTCCCATCGCCACGCGCCAGCCGTCGCCGGGCTGGCCCACCACCAACGAAGCGTCCGTGCGGGCGTCGTCGAAGAACACCTCGTTGAATTCCGCCGTGCCGGTGATCTGGACGATCGGCCGGACCTGCACGCCGGGCTGGTCCAGCGGCACCAGAAGGTACGACAGGCCGGCGTGCCGCTTGGAGCCTTTCTCGGTGCGCGCCACCACGAAGCACCACTGCGACAGGTGCGCGAGCGACGTCCACACCTTCTGGCCGTTGATCACCCACTGGTCGCCGTCGAGCTCGGCGGTGGTCGAGACGTTGGCCAGGTCGCTGCCGGCGCCGGGCTCGGAATAGCCCTGGCACCACAACTCGGTGACGTCGAGGATGCGCGGCAGGAAGCGCTGCTGCTGCTCCGGCGTCCCGAACGCGATCAGCGTCGGGCCGAGGAGCTCCTCGCCGAAGTGGTTGACCTTGTCCGGCGCGTCCGCCTTCGCGTACTCCTCGTAGAACGCCACCCGGTGCGCGGTCGACAAGCCGCGCCCGCCGTGCTCGACCGGCCAGCCCAGGCAGGTCAGTCCGGCCTTGGCGAGGTGCTGGTTCCACGCCCGGCGTTCCTCGAACGCCTCATGCTCTCGCCCGGGGCCGCCGAGGCCCTTGAGAGCTGCGAATTCACCGACGAGATTGTCGGCGAGCCACTGGCGGACCTCGGCCCGGAACTCTTCGGCGTCCTGCATGCCCTGTAGGCTAACCTACCAAGCACTTGCTTTGTTAAGGAGTTCCCGTGTCCACCGATCCCCGCACCGTGCCCGCGGCGCTGGATCGTTTGGCGCACCAGCTTCCCGACCACGACGCCCTGATCACCGACGACCGATCCTTCACGTCCGCCGTGGGCGATGAACTCGTCCCAGGTTCCGTCGTCCGCCTCGATCGGGACGCGGACGATGTGGCGCAGCGCCGGCAGCGACGCGCGGTCCAGGTCGGCCACGCAGTCATTGCCCAGGAATCGACCCATCCCGAACAACACCGGCGCACGCGTGCGGGCCAGGACGTCGCCGGCTTCTCCGGCCGTGTATCGGGTGTTGAGCGGCACCATGGCGGCCCCGGCGTGGTGAATCGCCAGGCAGGCCACCACCCAGTGCCAGGTGTTCGGCGACCAGATGGCAACCCGGTCCCCGGCCCGCACGCCCAGTGCGATGAGGGCGGCCGTCGCGCGGTGCACCTCGTCACGAAGGGCCGCGCGGCCCGGATGTACGGGGTGGTCGACGCCGCGGTGATCGGGGTGCCCGACGAGCGGCTGGGTGAGGTGGGCCGCGCGTTCATAGTGACCCGGCCCGGTGCCGAGCTCGACGAACAATCGGTGATCGCTTACACCCGAGAGCATTTGGCGAACTTCAAGGCACCGCGCTCGGTGCGGTTCGTCGACGAGCTGCCGCGCAACGCCGCCGGCGAGGTGGTCAAACCACAACTGCGAGAGTTGGCCTGAATTGGACCTGCAACTAGACGACGAGACGCTGGCCTTCCAAGCCGAGGTGCGCGACTTCCTCGCGGCCAACGCCGATTCGATTCCGACGAAGTCCTACGACAACGCCGAAGGGTTTGCGCAACACCGGCTTTGGGACCGGGTGCTGTTCGACGCCGGCCTCTCGGTGATCACCTGGCCCAAGAAGTACGGGGGTCGCGACGCGCCGCTGCTGCACTGGGTGGTGTTCGAGGAGGAGTACTTTCGCGCCGGGGCGCCCGGTAGGGCCAGCGCCAACGGGACCTCGATGCTGGCCCCGACGCTGTTCGCGCACGGCACCTCCGAGCAGCTCGACCGGATCCTGCCGAAAATGGCCAGCGGTGAACAGATCTGGGCGCAGGCCTGGTCGGAACCCGAATCCGGCAGCGACCTGGCGTCGCTGCGGTCCACCGCCACCCGAACCGACGGCGGCTGGCTGCTCAACGGGCAGAAGATCTGGAGCTCGCGAGCCCCGTTCGCCGAGATGGGGTTCGGCCTGTTCCGCTCCGACCCCGACGCCGAGCGGCACAACGGGCTGACCTATCTCATGTTCGACCTCAAGGCGAAGGGCGTGACCGTGCGGCCGATCGTCCAGCTCGGCGGCGACACCGGCTTCGGGGAGATCTTCCTCGACGACGTCTTCGTCCCCGACCAGGACGTGATCGGCACCCCGAACGACGGCTGGCGCGCCGCGATGAGCACGTCGAGCAACGAGCGCGGGATGTCGCTGCGCAGCCCGGCGCGCTTCCTGGCCGCGGCCGAACGATTGGTGCGCCTGTGGAAGGACCGCGGCTCCCCGGAGGCGTTCGCCGACCGGGTCGCCGACGCGTGGATCGACGCGCAGGCCTACCGCCTGCAGACCTTCGGGACCGTGACCCGGCTGGCCGCCGGCGGCGAACTCGGCGCCGAATCGTCGGTGACCAAGGTGTTCTGGTCGGACCTCGACGTGGCCATACATCAGACCGCGCTCGACATTCTGGGTGCCGACGGCGAGCTGGCCGGCCCCTGGACCGACGGGCTGCTGTTCGCGCTCGGAGGGCCAATCTACGCCGGCACCAACGAAATTCAGCGCAACATCATCTCCGAACGGTTGTTGGGCCTGCCTCGAGAGAAGAAGTGACCGTGGACTTCGCATTAGACGAACAGCAACGCGACTTCGCCGCCAGCATCGACGCGGCGCTGGGCGCCGCGGACCTGCCGGGCGCGATCCGCGCGTGGTCCGCCGGCGATACCTCGCCCGGCCGCAAGGTGTGGGAGCAGCTGGCCAACCTCGGCGTCACGGCGCTGGCCGTGCCGGAGAAATTCGACGGCATCGAGGCCCATCCCGTCGACGTGGTGGTCGCCCTCGAATGCCTCGGGCGCTGGTGCGTTCCCGGTCCGGTGACCGAATCGGTCGCCGTGGCACCGATATTGCTGGCGTCGGACGATCAGGCCGAGCGCTGCGCCGGCCTGGCATCCGGTGAGCTCATCGCCACCGTCGCACTGCCGCCGGACGCGTCGCGCGCGGTCGACGCCGACACCGCCGGGCTGGTGCTGCTGGCCACGGAAGAGGGCGTCACCGAAGCCCAAGCGGGAGAGGGCCATCAGTCCGTCGATCCCAGCCGCCGCCTCTATGACGTCACGCCGGCCGGTGACGCGTGGCGAGCTGATGTCAAGCGCGCCTACGAGTTCGGGGCGCTGGCCACCGCGGCGCAGCTGGTCGGCGCGGCCGAGGCGTTGCTGAGCGGCGCCGTCGACTACGCCAAGCAACGCAGCCAGTTCGGGCGAGTGATCGGTTCGTACCAGGCGATCAAGCACAAGCTGGCCGACGTGCACATCGCGATCGAGCTGGCCCGCCCCCTGCTGTACGGCGCGGCGCTGACGGTGGAACCACGCGACGTGAGCGCGGCGAAGGCGGCCGCATCCGATGCGGCCCTGCTCGCGGCGCGTGCGTCGCTGCAGACCCACGGCGCCATCGGGTTCACCCAGGAGCACGACCTGTCACTGTGGCTGCTGCGGGTGCAGGCGCTACGCTCGGCCTGGGGTACCCCCGAGGCGCATCGGCGGCGAGTCCTGGAGGCGTTGTGACGTGCGCCGGCGACGATGCAGTGGGGGCACCTCCCGCTTGCGGGGGACGGAGCGATGCTGAGGAGTGGCGCCATGACTGAAGAACGGCAGCTGCTGCGCGAGACCGTCGCGGCCCTGGTCGCCAAGCACGCCGAACCGGCGGCGGTGCGCGCCGCGATGGAGTCCGAGCGCGGCTACGACGAGGCGCTGTGGCGGCTGCTGTGTGAGCAGGTCGGCGCCGCCGCGCTGGTGATCCCCGAGGAGCTGGGGGGCGCGGGCGGCGAATTAGCCGACGCCGCAGTCGTTTTGCAGGAGCTGGGCCGGGCCCTGGTGCCCTCCCCCCTACTGGGCACCACGCTGGCGGAACTCGCGTTGCTCGCGGCGGCCGAACCGGACGCCGAAACCCTGGCGGCGCTCGCCGAGGGCAGTTCGATCGGCGCCCTGGTGATCGACCCCGACTACGTGGTCAACGGGGACGTCGCCGACGTCGTCGTCGCGGCCGCCGACGGTGCGCTGAGCAGGTGGACCCGCTTCGCCGCGCAACCCGTCGCCACCATGGACCCCACCCGCCGCCTGGCCTGCCTGCAACCCGAGGAGACCGAAGCCATCGGCGCCGACCCCGGCATCGCGGACCTCGCCGCCATCCTGTTGGCGGCCGAGCAGATCGGCGCCGCCGAACGCTGCCTGGAACTGACCGTCGAATACACCAAGAGCCGGGTGCAATTCGGCCGCCCGATCGGCAGCTTCCAGGCGCTCAAGCATCGGATGGCCGACCTGTATGTCACCGTCGCCGCGACCAAGGCCGTGGTGTCCGACGCGTGCGACGACCCCAACCCCACCAGCGCGGCCACCGCGCGCCTCGCCGCCACCGAGGCCCTGAAAGCCGTTGCCGCCGAGGGGATCCAGCTGCACGGCGGGATCGCGATCACCTGGGAACACGACATGCACCTGTACTTCAAACGCGCCCACGGCAGCGCGCAACTGCTCGACCCGCCGCGAGAGCTGCTGCGCCGACTGGAATCCGAAATCATCCGAACGTGATTGACCACGTCGCCCTGCGTGCCGGCATCCCGCCGTTCTATGTGATGGATGTCTGGCTGGCCGCCGCGGAGCGCCAGCGCAGCCACGGCGACCTGGTCAACCTGTCGGCGGGCCAGCCCAGCGTCGGCGCGCCCGAGCCGGTCCGCGCGGCCGCGGCCTCGGCGCTGCACCTCGACCAGCTGGGTTACACCGTCGCGCTGGGCATTCCGGAGCTGCGCGCCGCGATCGCGGCGGACTACCAACGCAAACACGGGATCGACGTCGAGGCCGACGCGGTCGTCGTGACGACCGGTTCCTCCGGTGGCTTCCTGCTGGCGTTCCTGGCGTGCTTCGACGTGGGAGATCGGGTCGCGCTGGCCAGTCCCGGCTACCCCTGCTATCGAAACATCCTGTCCGCGTTGGGATGTGAGGTCGTGGACATCGCCTGCGGGCCGGACACGCGGTATCAGCCCACGGCGCAGATGCTCGCCGAGCTCGACCCGCCGATCAAGGGCGTGATCGTGGCCAGCCCCGCCAATCCCACCGGGACGGTCATTCCGCCGGCCGAGCTGGCCGCCATCGCGTCGTGGTGCGAGGCCTCCGGGGTGCGGCTGATCAGCGACGAGGTCTACCACGGGCTGGTCTACGACGGGGCGCCGCCGACCAGCTGCGCCTGGCAGACCTCGCGAGACGCGGTGGTGGTCAACAGCTTTTCCAAGTACTACGCGATGACGGGCTGGCGGCTGGGGTGGCTGTTGCTGCCGGCGGAGCTGCGCCGCGCGGTGGACTGCCTGACCGGCAATTTCACCATCTGCCCGCCGGTGCTGTCGCAGCGCGCCGCGGTGGCCGCGTTCACCCCGGAGGCGACCGCCGAGGCCGACGGCAACCTACAGCACTACGCGATCAACCGCTCGCTGCTGCTCGACGGCCTGCGTGGAATCGGCGTCGACCGGCTGGCACCCACCGACGGCGCGTTCTACGTCTACGCCGACGTTTCGGACTTCACCGACGACTCGCTCGGGTTCTGCTCAAAGCTGTTGGCCGACACCGGCGTTGCGATCGCACCGGGTATCGACTTCGACACCGCGCGCGGCCATTCGTTCGTCCGGCTGTCGTTCGCCGGACCCACGAGCGACATCGAAGAGGCCCTCAAGCGGATCGGCCCCTGGCTGTCCGTCAGCGGTTGAACCGTCCGGCGAGGTATTCGGCCCGGCAGGCGTTGCGGGCGAGCTTGCCGCTCGTCGTGCGGGGGATGGCCCCGGCGGCCACCAGGCGAACGTCGGCGACGCGAATCTGGTGATGCCGGGAGATCGCCGCCCGCACCGTGTCGGCGATCGGTCCCAAGTCGCGGCCCGCGCCGGCGGCCCGCTCGGCGACGACGACCACCTGCTCGCCGGAGCCGCCGCTCCCGGTAAGGGCTGAAACCGCCTCGGCCGGAACGGAAAACGCGGCGACGTAGCCGGTGCGGATCGCGGGCGAAGCTTCGCTCACGGTGGTTTCGATGTCGTGCGGGTAGTGGTTGCGGCCGTCGATGATGATGAGGTCCTTGATCCGGCCCGTCAGGTACAGCTCCCCGTCGACGTAGACGCCGAGATCGCCGGTCGCCAGCCAGGACCCGTTGTCCGGAGCGCCCTCAGCGTGGCTGCCCACCTCGAGCCGGGACTGCAGCTTGTTGCCGAACACTCGCCGGGTTTCTTCCTCGCGGCCGAAGTATCCGCGACCGACGTTGTTGCCGTGCAACCAGATTTCCCCCACGGTGCCGTCGGGTACCTCCGCGCCGTCCGGGTCGGCGATCACCGCCCATTCCTCGAGGATCGGCTGGCCGCAGGAGACAAGGGAAACCGCACCGGATGCGGTCGGATCGACGACCACCGCGCGGCCGGCGCCGAGCTGCTCGCGGTCGAGGAAGATCGCGCTGGCCGTGGCGTCCGAGGCGATGCTGGCGACCGACAGTGTCGCCTCGGCCATCCCGTAGGACGGCTTGACCACCGACGTGGGCAGGCCGTACGGGGCGAAGGCGTTGGTGAACTGCTCGATGGCCGCCATGCTCACGGGCTCCGACCCGTTGAGCAGGCACACCACGTTGCTGAGGTCGAGGTCTTCGCCCTTCGGCGGCAACCCGCGCTGGGCCGTCAACTCGAAGGCGAAGTTCGGTGCCGCGGCCATCGTCCGGCCGCGCGTCGCCGCGATGCCCAGCTGCTTGATCCAGCGGTAGGGCCGGCGAAGGAAGGCCATGGGATCCATCAGCGCGACGTGCGCGCCGAAATACGCGGTGAACACGATCATCATCAGGCCCATGTCGTGATACAGCGGCAGCCAGCTCACGCATTGGACGTCGGTGTTCAGCCCGCCGTGCAGGATCATCTGCATCGCGTTGGTGTAGACCGCGCGATGGGTGATCTCCACCCCGGCCGGCGTGCGGGTCGAACCCGACGTGTACTGCAGATAGGCGAGGTCGTCGGTGTCCCGGACGGGGTCGACGAAGGTCTCGGCGAGGGTGGCGGGCACCGCGTCCACGGCGATCATCCGCGGCCGCTCGTTCGCGGGCAGGGTCCGGATGAACGTCCGCACCGATTCGGCGGCCGCGGTGGTGGTCAGGACCGCGGCGGGCCGGCCGTCGGCCAGCACCGCCCCCAGCCGCTCGCCGTGCCCGGCCAACGTCGGGGCGAAGAGTGGGATCGCGACATTTCCCGCGTGGATGGCGCCGAAGAAGCCCGCCACGTAATCCAGGCCCTGTGGGGCCAGGATCGCCACCCGGTCCCCGGGCTTGGTGACCTGCTGCAACCGGGCGCCGATGGCGCAGACGCGCGACCACAGCTCGTTCCAGGTCAGCTCGAGGATCCGCCCCTCTTGGTCCTGCGAGTAGTCGATGAAGCGGTAGGCCGGACTGTCACCCAACGAGGCTCGGTTATGGTCGAAATTCGACGTCAAGGTGACGCCCTCGGGCACCACAATCCCGCCGCCCAGGACAGCGTTGGTGTCTACACTGCCCGAGGCAGCCCCGACGACACCGGCTGACCCGTGATCCCGACTCACGTTGGGACAGGTTAATAGACGCTCTTATTATTCGCCGCATTAGACGGGCTATTGCGGTGATCACTATTCGGCATCGGCCTGCGGCCGGTCACATCGGAACGCGCCTTAAGCACCCAGAACCTTGTCCAGGCGGGCCTCGAGAGCGCCCCGGTCACCCAGATCGGCCACGTTGATGCCGAACCGCGCGCTGAGGGCGTCGACGACGGCGGCCGCGTCGTCCAGCCGGATTTTCTCGCTGCCGTCGGCGCGGTGGACCGTCAGGTAGCGCCCCGCCAGGTTCAACCGGCCGTCGTCGATGACCCGGGCGGCCGTCAGGCCGGTGACGAAGTGCGACGACGGGTGGGTCGAGACGAACCAGCTGCCCACCTTCAGGTCGATCGCCGGTGCGGTGCGCGTCGTGAACTCGTAGAGCGGCGCCCACTCGCCGCGGATTTGCGCCTGCAGCACCAGCCCGTCGCGGCCGTCGTCGAGTCGGTACGGCTCGAGCTCGGTCTGTTGCACGGTGCCGGTCTCGATCCGGATCGGGGAGGTCGGTGTCTGCCCGCCGAAGCCGACGTCGACGAGGTAGGACCCCTGCGAGCCGGGGAACGTCACCGCCAGCACGGTATGGGTCTGCGCGGGGAACGGCGTGTCGGGCGGGAGCATCCAGACCACCCGGCCCGCCAATCGCCGCACCCGAAAGCCGAGTTCCGACAGCACATAACCCATCAGCCCGTTGTGCTCGTAGCAGTAGCCGCCCCGGCGCCGCTGAACCATCTTGTCGGTCAGGACATCTGGGCCGAGGTCGTCGACGGGCGTTCCCATCAGTGGATCGAGGTTCTCGAACGGGACCGCGCGCGTGTGGGCGCGCACCAGCGCCTGCAGCGCGTCGAGCGTCGGCTCCGCGGTGCCGTGAAAATCGATGCGTTCGAAATATGCGTTCAGATCCAACGTCATATCGCCATTCTGGCCCGAGCTCCACCCGATGGCGCCAGCCAAACCCGTTGCATCCTCCCGTGGTTGGCCGCCACGTCTTGGCTTGATAACGATGGTCGCCGAAAGATACTCCCGCGAGGTCACGCGACGATACTCTTGAGCTCTCTGAGCTGTATGTACGGGAGGTTAAGCGCCCAGGAATGCCCGAAGAACCCAGGTCCGACGGCGTGGCATCGGTATCCGGCGGGATCGCCGCAGAGCTGGCGGCCGCCGGTTTCGAGGATGCGCACCAGGTGGCCCGTGGCGGGGCCGGGGTGATCTACCGCTGTTACGAGACGGCGCTGGGCCGAAACGTCGCGGTCAAGCTGCTGCCGTCGCACATGGACGAGGAGAGCCGGGAACGCTTCCTGCGCGAGGGCTACGCGATGGGCGGGCTGTCCGGGCACCCCAACATCGTCAACATCCTGCGGGTCGGGTTGACCAACAGCAACCGGCCGTTCATCGTGATGCCCTACCACGCCGCGGATTCCCTGGCGGTGCGGTTGCGCCGCGAGGGACCGTTGTCCTGGCCCGACGCCCTGCGCATCGGTGTAAAGCTTTGCGGCGCACTGGAAACCGCGCACCGGGCCGGAACGCTGCACCGCGACATCAAGCCGGCGAACATATTGATCAACGACTACGGCGAACCGCAGTTGAGCGACTTCGGCATCGCCCACATCGAAGGCGGCTACGAGACGGCGACCGGGTTCTTCTCCGGCACCATCGACTACACGGCGCCGGAGGTGATGACCGGCAGCCCGGCGACGGTCGCGGCCGACATGTACTCGCTCGGCGCCACCATCTATGCGCTGATCGTCGGCAACGCCCCCCACGAGCGTAGGAAGGGTGAGGACCTGATCGCGCAGTACCTGCGGATCAGCACGACCGGCGTTCCGGATCTGCGTCCGGAAGGAATACCGGACGCGGTGTGCTCGGCGATCGAGAGGGCGATGTCGCTCGACCCGGCCGACCGGCCCGCATCGGCCGAAGAATTCGGCCGCGAACTGCAGGCCGCGCAGCGCCTCAACGGCCTCAAACCCGATGCGATGGCGATCGGCGGGCTGGGTCGCGCGGCCGCCGCCGCCCCCCCCTCCCCCCCCCCCCATGGCGGGGCAACGCGGCCCACCGCGGCGCTCGGCGCGCCGGGCGCCCCCCCCGCCGCGTCGCGGCCGCGCCCGGCGCGC